>NZ_JBXXZI010000006.1:0-306932 GCF_057369555.1 Comamonas sp. FUJ_7 | reverse complement strand
GTTTCCACACAGCCTCTACCAGAAGCAGTCGTCCAAATTTGCTCTCAAGTCCAAATGCTATTCAAATGTGCGAAGACGTCGGAACAACAGCAGCGCTTGATTTGTCGTCTAAATCTATTTGGGGCTCATATGCTCAGGCCGCTAGCTCTTTCTCTGTCAATGGTTTTCACTATGACTCAATCAGAAGCCAGCTCTGTTCCACAGGGAGCAATTGAAGCGCCCGCAATCGTGTATTGGGCATCGCTTGGACGAACTTAAGTCGCACGAAGGCTATTGTCAGAGAAAGCCAACCCAAATGCAGTGGACGCTCTAGGCTGGAGTGCCCTTCAAGCTGCTGCAGAGAATGGTCATTTGGAGATCGTTAAGCTTCAGCCATCGAAGGGCTGCTAGGGGTCGAACACCGCCATTCACGACTCGGCTGCTGGCGGGCCCAGCATCTGCACTCATAGAAAAAGGGAGCCAAGGCTCCCTTTTCTTTTTGGTGATGGTCAGTCCAGCTTGATTTATGCAATCAGGCTCAGAAGTTCGGCGCTTCTACGCCACCGTCCACGCCCAGCACCTTGCCGGTGATCCAGCTTGCGGCGGGGCTGACCAGAAACAGCGCAGCCTTGGCGATGTCTTCGGGCTGGCCCATGCGCGCCATGGGGGTGGTTTTTTCCATGCGCTCCTTGCGCTCAGGCGTGAGGAAGGGTGCCAGCGCATCGGTCATGATGGTGCCGGGCTCGATGGCATTGATACGCACCTTGGGGCCAAAATCCTGGGCCAGGCAACGTGTCATCTGGTTCAGAGCAGCCTTGGCCGCACCATAGGCACTGAAATGCTTTTGCGAATAGCGCGCCGCCGTGGAGGAGATATTGACCACGGCACCACCGCCTGCGGCTTCCATGGCAATGGCAGCCTTCTGGATCAGCGTGTATGCAGGCACCACGTTAAAGGCCAGCATGTCGCCCACGGCCTTGCCTGCAACCTTGCGCGGATCGTTGGGTCCACCGCCACCGACGTTGTTGATCAGGACAGTGATCTTGCCCAGCTCGGCCACGGTGCGGTCGATCAGGTTTTGCAGGTCGGCTTCTTCATTCACATTACCGGGCACGATGATGGCGCGGCGGCCCATTTCCACAATCTCGGCCTGCACGGCCTTCAGGTCTGCCTCGGTACGGGCAAACAGTGCCACGTCTGCACCCGCCTTTGCCAGCGTGATCGCACAGGCGCGGCCAATGCCCTTGCCGGCGCCCGTGACCACGGCCACCTGACCTTCCAGCGAAAACTGGCGAAAAATCTCGTTCATGTCTCTTCCTCTTATTGCGCTCTGACCCACTCATACTCTGTATGAATCGTTTTTGTAACATCCGCCAAACGGACCATGGGACAAGCCCCATGGTGCTGTCCAAGCGCTTACGTCAGTACGCAAAACTCCGATCTAGCACCACTCGAACGCGGTACAGCAAACAAGGGCCGCCCCGCAGCGATGCTGTCGTCCCCCTTCCCTAGCGCGCAGCGCTTAGAGAAAGGGGGGAAGGCGCGCAGAGCCTCAGGGGGTTACAGCTTGTTCCAGCATCTGCTGGAACTGAGGGTTGTACGGCGGCAGCATGCCCCACTCACGACGCGGGTCGTGGTTGCCAGCCTTGTAGACCGAGCGGGCATGGCTGAATTCGAGGAAGCCTTCACGGCCGTGGTAGTGACCCATTCCCGATGCGCCCACGCCGCCGAACGGCGCATCTTCCAGCGCCGGGTGCATGACCACATCGTTGATGGATACGCCGCCCGACAAAGTGTTGTCCAGCACCCAGTTCTGCTCGGCCTCATCGCTGCCAAAGTAGTACAGCGCCAGCGGGCGCTCGCCTGCGTTGATTTGCGCCACAGCATCGCGGATGTTCTGGAAGCTGCGCAGCACCACGGCAGGGCCAAAGATTTCGTGCTGCGAGATTTCAGCTTCCGCTGGTGGGTTGATGACCAGCGCCAGCGGCAGGCGGCGGTCAACGCCGGCATCGGCTGCGCCCACTTCCACCACTTGCACGCCGCGCTGCTTGGCGTCCTGCACATAGGCGCTGACACGCGCGTGGTGGCGCTCGTTGACCAACGGCGTCATATCGGCATTGCCGGTGACCGTTGGATACAGCGACTGGTACTGAGCCGCAATACCGTCGGCCAGTGCCTGCAGGCGCGATTCATGCACCCAGACCACATCGGGCGAAACGCACAGCTGACCGGAATTGAGCGACTTGCCCACGGCAATGCGCTCGGCCACATTGCCAATGTCGGCGGAGTCACCCACCAGCACGGGCGACTTGCCGCCCAGCTCCAGTGTCACCGGCACCAGATTCTTGGCGGCAGCCGCCATGATGAGCTTGCCCACGCTGGTCGAGCCGGTGAAGACCAGATGATTCCAGGGCTGCTCGGAGAATGCTGCCGCCACTTCGGGGCCGCCCTGCACCACAGCAAGCACCTGCGGATCAAAGCGCTTGGCCACGGCATCGGCCAGCACCTGCGCGGTGCGGGGTGCAATTTCGGATGGCTTGAGCACGGCGCGGTTGCCTGCTGCAAATGCACAGGCCAGGGGCGACAGCAGCGTAAACAGCGGCGCATTCCAGGTGCCGATGATGCCGATCACACCCTTGGGCTGGTACTTGACCCAGGCAGAAGCACCAAACATGTCAAAAGGCTTGACCGTGGGACGTGTGGAATCACCCAGCCAGTCCTTGAGGTGGTCGCGCGCATGCTTGAGTGAGGACAGCGAGCCGAGGATGTCGTTGGCCAGCGAAAAAACCGCAGGGCGACCACCAAAGTCTTCGCCCATGGCCTGGCACAGCGCATCCTTGTTTTCGACCAGCAGATCAATGACCTGCTGAATGCGCTGCACGCGCACTTCGGCACTGACGGCACCCTCTTCGATAAAGGCTTGTTTTTGCATGTCCAGCAACTGGCGAATGCCTATGGACGGGTTAACTTGGCTCATATTGTCTCCTTGCTTATTTTCCTAAGAACACCACGCGAAACAGCACCGATGCTCAGACCTCAGGATTACCCGTGCTTCGTCCAAAGGGACGATGGCACAACCCCTAGGTGCCCCGCACGATGCTGCGCATGCATACCCCACAAACACCGCCACCAGTCGTCAACTGGCGCACTCACCTCAGCCTTGCGCTACTGGCGCTGGTCTATATTTTCTCGTTCATTGACCGGCAGGTTCTGTCGATTCTGCTGGAGCCCATCAAGCAGGAGTTTGGTGCTTCAGACACCCAGATGGGCCTTCTGACCGGTCTGGCTTTTGGTCTGATCTATGCCTTGCTGGGGATTCCGGTCGGCCGCCTGGCCGATACGCACAACCGCCGCAACATCGTTGCCTTGTGCTGCGGCATCTGGAGCCTGGCCACCGCCGCCTGCGGCTTTGCCACGCAGTACTGGCACATGCTGGTGGCCCGCATGACCGTGGCCGTGGGGGAAGCGGGCGGCATGGCCCCGTCGATCTCCATTGTCTCTGACTCCTACCCGCCCAAGATGCGCTCGTTTGCCATCAGCCTGTTCATGATGGGCCCCAATCTGGGCACCTTGCTGGGCCTGGTCATCGGTGGTGTGGTGGCCCAGTACTACGGCTGGCGCTCGGTGTTTCTGGCCTTTGGCATTCCGGGCGTCATCCTGAGCCTGATCGTGTATTTCTGGGTCAAGGAGCCTGTGCGCGGCGCTTATGAAGCGCCCCGCGCAGCAGCTCCGGTCAACACACCGCGCGAGCCCATGATGAAGCAAGTCTGGCGTCTGCTGGGCATGAAGCCTTTGCGCTATGTCTGCCTGGCTTGCGGCATGGCCGGTATTGCCGGTTATGGGTATGGCGTCTGGGCTCCGAGCTTTTTCATCCGTATCCACGGCATGAGCCTGTCTCACGCAGGCCTGGTGTTTGGCCTGGCCAGCGGCTGCGGCGCTGTGATAGGTGCCATGTTCTGCGGCTGGCTGTCCGACAAGCTCAGCCAGCGTGATGCGCGCTGGCAGCTGCGCCTGGCGGCCATTGGCACCTTCTGCGCCGTGCCTGCAGGTCTTGGTGTGTTCTTCTGGCCCGCGGCCGATTTCTGGATGCTCGGTAGCATCAAAGTGCCCTATGCCATGGCTTTTGCGCTGATCTTTGGCTTCTTTGGTGCCTGGTTTGCCACGCTGTCATACAGCGCGGTCAGCCAGATGGTCAGCGCCAGCGAGCGCAGTGTGGCCGCCGCACTGCTCAACCTCTTCATCACTTTGCTGGGCGTTGGCATCGGCCCTGTGGTCACCGGCGTACTCTCTGACTACTTTGCACGCACGCATGGCACGGAAGGCCTGCGCTGGGCACTATCCGGCGTGACCTGCATGTTCCTGCTCACCGTGTTTTTCTTTGCACTGGCAGTCTCACCCTACCGCCAGCGTCTGCAGCAGCTGCGCAGCGCAGCTGCCTGAGCTTTGTTCATAACAAGAATTTCTGGAGATACTTCCTCATGACTCAACCCGTCGTTCTCATCACCGGTGCCAGCCGCGGCATCGGCGCTGCCACCGCCGTCTTTTTTGCCAGCCGTGGCTGGCGCGTTGCCATCACCGCCCGCACGCTGAGCGAAGGCGCGCAAATGGAAAACCAGCTGCGCCTGCCCAATGGCCAGTTGCTCAGCGGCAGTCTGGAGTCCACCGCGCAGGCCATTGAAGCCGCTGGCGGCAAGGTATTCGCCCATGTCATGGACCTGATGGACCTGCCCAGTCTGGACAAGGCCGCCGATGCCGTGCTCGAGCGCTTTGGCCGCGTGGACCTGCTGATCAACAACGCCGTCTACCAGAACCGCGAAGTCAACCACCTGATCCCCGAGATCACGGCCGACGCCCTGCAGCGCTCCATGCTGGGCAATGTGATTGCTCCCTTCCATCTGGCGCAGCGCCTGCTGCCGGCCATGGTGGCCCAGGGCGGCGGGCGCATCATCAATGTCTGCTCGGCAGCCGGCCAGTACAACCCTCCGGTGCCCGCCGACAAGGGCGGCTGGGGCTTTGCATACGGCGCCTCCAAGGCTGCGATCGCGCGTCTCGCGGGCTGCATCAACACCGAGTACAAAACCCAAGGCGTGCGCTCCTTCAGCGTCAACCCCGGTGTGGTGACCACGGAAGCCGTCAAGGCCACCCTGGGCGACGACGGTGTGCTGGCCCAGCGCTACGGTGCATCCACCCCTGAGGAAATCGCCGCTGCGCTGTTCTGGCTGGGCACCGAAGAGGATGCGCTGCCGCTGGCCAAGAGCTACACCATGATCGATCTGCAGCCCCTGTACAAAGAGCGCGTGGCCGCAGTCGCTGAGTGATTCCGTAAGCGTGTACCAACATACGATCTAGTGCAAACCCTGAGCGGTTTGCGCCAGATCAAAGCCACGCTCTCACTCGTCCAAACAGAGTATGCGCAGCGTCAGGCCTTGGTCGAAGATTCAAGGGTCCAAAACTAAATATGGAGACCCCTGCAATGGCAACCACGAAGGACTATCGTCTCGGTGAATTTACCTACCCACGTGGCTGGTTCATGATTTCCGAGGCCAAGGCGCTCGACACCCACAAGCCCGTGGCCGTGCGCTTCTTCGGCCAGGACTTCGCGCTGTACCGTGGCCGCGAAAGCGGCAAGGTGATTCTGCTGGACGCGTACTGCCCCCACATGAAGACCCACCTGGCTGCACCCAACACCACCAGCTATGTGGTGATCGACGGCGGCGGCAGCAATGTGGAAGGTGACAACATTCGTTGCCCTTACCACGGCTGGCGCTTTGGCGCGGACGGCAAGTGCAACGACATCCCCTATCACGACGGAGCCATTCCCGCCGCTGCAGCTGTCAAGAGCTGGACCGTAGTCGAGCAGTACGGCGCCATCTGGGTCTGGTTCGATCCCGAAGGTGGCGAGCCCGACTATGAGCTGCCCGTCTTTGGCGACTGGTTCGACGAAACCTTTGTCAACGGCGAGTGGGACTACCTGGGCGAGCTGAACCAGCACCCCATGGAAGTGGTGGACAATATTGCCGACTACGGTCACCTCAGCCCCATTCACGGCTCTACCGTGGAGCGTTTCGAGAACGAGTTCAAGGGCCACAACGCGATTCAGCGCCAGTGCGGCGGCCACCGCACCCTGGTGGGCGAAGGCGGCGCCAGCGAGCTGCTGCACACCGACACCTGGTACCACGGTCCTGCCATTCTGGTCTCCAAGGTCAGCGGCATGTTCAACTCGTTCATGATGATCATGCATACCCCCATTGAGGACGGCAAGATCAAGGTCTGGCACAACCTGCTGGTCAAGACCGCCCACGGCGGTCTACCCGGCAAGGCCGATGTGGTCGCCGCCAAGCAGTTCCAGGAAGCCAGCCGTCTGGCCTTTGCCCAGGACTTCGAAGTCTGGTCGCAAAAGGCTCCTTGCCTGAACCCGCTGTTCATCCCCAGCGATGGCGCCTTCCTCAAGGCTCGCATCTGGTACAAGCAGTTCTACAACCCCCGCAGCAAGGCTTCCGAGTATCTGGAGCAGTGCGAAGGCAAGTACATCCCACGCGGCATGGTTGCCTACACGCAGGAAGCGGAAGAAGCCACTGCGTAATTCAAGGGTTACTCCAAGTTCAAAGGCCCATGGGAAACCATGGGCCTTTTTTTATATGCACGACGCACGCCATAATCACATAAAAAGATAGCTGGCAGCGCACGCCTATCTTTGATTTCAAATAGATAACTCTATGAATACCAAGTAAGGCGAGCGCTGCCAGCTATTGTTTTAGAACCATGAAATCCACGCTTCCGAACCCGCTCAAGGTCAGGGTCTGGCGTGCGTCACCTCAGTCAGCATGAACACATGCTCGCCCCAACCCCACTCACCTGCGCAGGCTGCTGCATCGGTGCGCAAGCCCTGCGCGGCGGCAATCGCCTGCTGGGACGTGTCAAACCACCACTCCACCACATAGCGAAAGCCGTAGCCTGTGGGCGCCTCTTCGTCCAGCAGATTGCAGACAATGCGGCTGGCCTTGCCAAGACCTCCGGCTTGCCACTGCGGTGGGCAGGCTGAAAGCTCTGCCGCTGCGCCCTGCCATTCATCATTGCGCTGCAAAAAGCCGATCAGCATGACCTGTTCTTTCTGCGGCAAGACCTGCTGAGAGAAGTCCTTCTGTGGCAAGCGACTGAACAGCAGTTGCTGACGCGCCAGTACCGAAAAATTGCGCACATAGTCGGCAAATACACGCGGCTCGTCGGGGCGCATCACGGCCAGCGTTTCCGGATCATTCCAGATCACGCTGCCTGCCTCGCGGTCGGCCAGCACCATCAGGTTGACGCCGTCATAGTCCTGACTCAGAGCACCAGAAACCTCCGCTCCTTGCACGTTCAGCATGCGCGAGCATTGCGCCACGGCCTTGACGCGCTGGCCCACGTTCTTGCACTGGCGCCCCAGCGCCGAGTGCTCACGCCAGGCCTGAGGAAAGTCCTCGGCCGCCAGCGCCGGGTTGCGCCGCGCCAGATAAATCATCTTCCAAACAGCCAAAGCATCTTCTCTTTTCATCTTCTTTCCTGGCTCTACTCAAAGCCAGGCCTTACTCTCCAACTGCGGCCCCCGCTGGCGGGTGCGCACGGTGATAGGCCTGCGGGTAATGCGACAGCGCCTTGGCAAAGGCCCACAGCCCCGGCAGCAGCATGCACATCATCGCCAGCAGCGCATAGCGCAGGCCCTGGCCCTGGGTGATGGCATTGAGCACATCGCTGAGCCAGCCCGCCACAATCGGCCCCACGCCATTGCCCAGCAAGGCCCCGGCCATCAGCACCATGGCGCTGGCCGTGGCACGGCGCTGGACCGGCACCACCAGACTTAACGCGGCATAGGTTGCCGGCGCCCACCAGGCCGTGAAAAAGGAATAGACCAACATGCAGCCCACCGACAACTCGAACAAGTGGTCGCCCACCAGCAAATAGGCCAGGCCGAAGGCCACGGCCAGCGCCACGCCGATGACGGGCACCCGGATCTGCCAGCGCACGTCGCGCCGGGCCATGCGGTCGGTGAGCCAGCCCGAAAACAAGCTGCCGGAGACCGACAGAAACGCCGCCACGGCCGACAACCAGCCCGCCTGCTGCAAACTGAGCTCAAAGCGCCGCGCCAGCAGCGCCACATTCCACGCTCCGATGGACAAACCCGCTATCAATGCGCAAGCAGCCCCCATAATCAGGAAGCGGGTTACAGGCTCATTCCATATCAAAAGTACGGCAGATTTCTTCTCGCTCTCGGCCGGTTTGGCATGGGCCGAAGCCGCCAGCTGGGTCAGCACCCGCTGCGGCTCCTTCACGCTCAGGCGCAGCACCAGCGACAGCACCAGCGTGGCAACGCCGATGATGACCATGGTCACGCGCCAGCCCCACCACTGGGCAAACACAGGCCCCAGCAGCAGCGCCAGCAAGGCCCCAATCGCTCCGCCCACGCCAAACACACTCATGGCACGCGAGCGCTCATGCGGCTTGTAGAGGTCGGCCAGAATCGACATGGAAGCGGCCCCGCCGCCGGCATCGCCCAGCGCCGCACCGGCCCGCGAGGCCGTCAGCCCACCTGCACCTGTGGCCAGCGCCCCGGCTGCGGCCACGCAACCACCCAGCCCACGGCACCAGGCGATGAGGCTGCGCCGCTCATGCTTGTCTGCCAGACGCCCCAGCGGGATGCCCAGCACCCCGAAGGTGAGGGCAAAGCCCAGCCCGGTAATCAGGCCGATCTGCAGATCGGAAAAACCAAATTCCTGCTTGATGGGCTGCAGCAAGACAGCCAGTATCTGGCGGTCCATAAAGGTCAGCGCAGACAGAGCCGTCAACAGCACCAGTACATACACTCTTGATTTGTTTTGATCGTTTTTTTCGTTCATTGTTGTCCTGGTTTTTTCACTCGCGGCGCCACCAGCTCTCCCAGCCAGCAGGCTCGATCATCGTGGTCAAGCCTTGCGGGGCTTACATCGTCTCAACGGACGATTCCCTAACCCCGATAGGCATTGCCAGCGCTTTGCCTCCTAATGTTTTGCGGCTGCATCGCCAGCCAGAACCAGAACATCAAGGAGACAGACATGCAGCAACTGGACTTGCTGATTCGCAACGGCTGCGTGGTGGACGGCACTGGCGCCCCCGCATACAACGCCGACATCGGCGTTCGCAACGGGCGCATTGCCGCCATCGGCCACCACCTGGGCAGCGCCGCCCAGACCATTGATGCCAGCGGCCTGATCGTCACACCCGGCTTTGTGGATGTACACACGCACTTTGATGGCCAGGCCACCTGGGACTCTCGCCTCTGGCCCACCTCACAGCAAGGCGTGACCACGGCGGTCATGGGCAACTGCGGCGTAGGCTTTGCGCCTTGCCGCCCCGAAGACCGCCACACCTTGATTGCGCTGATGGAGGGAGTGGAGGACATTCCCAACACCGCCCTGCACGAAGGTCTGCCCTGGAACTGGGAGAGCTTTCCCGAATATCTGCAGGCGCTCAGCGAGCGTAGCTACGACATAGACATCGCCGCCCTGCTGCCCCATGCACCGCTGCGCGTCTATGCCATGGGCGAGCGTGCCGTGCGCCGGGAAGCCGCGACTGCGCAGGATCTGCAACTCATGCAGGAGCTGGTGCAGCAAGGACTGGCCGCTGGTGCCGTAGGCCTGTCCACCTCGCGCACCATGGCGCACCGCTCCAAGTCGGGTGACTTCACGCCCATGTACCGGGCCGTGAGCGACGAGTTGCTGGCCCTGGGTCTGGCACTCCAGAATCATCCCAACAGCGTGTTCCAGATGATTTCGGACTTTGATCAGACCGAGGACGAGTTCAACATCTTGCAAACCGTCAGCCAGCGGGCGGGCTGCACCAGCACCTTGACCGTGCTGCAATACCCGCACCGCCCACAGCTGCACCGCGAGTTGCTGCAGCGCATAGAGCAGGCGAATGCCTGTGGCCAGCGCATCACCGCCCAAGTGCTGGGCAGACCGGTGGGCGTGCTGATGGGCTTTGAGTGCAGCCTCAACCCTTTTTCCTGCAAGCCCAGTTATCTGGCACTGGCTGCACTGCCCTCCGCAGAGCGCATCAAGGCTCTGGCCCAGCCAGCCACGCGCAGCGCCATCCTCAGTGAGGCGGACGACAAGCCCCATCTTTTCATGGAGTACTTCGGCAAGAACTACGCCGGCATGTACCCCTGGCGTGATGAGCAGCCCAACTACCTGCCCCAGGCTGACGACTCGGTACAGGTGCTGGCCGATGCCGCAGGCGTAGCGCCTTTGGAATGGCTGTACGACTTCATGCTGGGCCAGAACGGGCAGGCGCTGGTGTATCTGCCCATGGCCAACTACCTCAACCATGACAGCAGCACCTTGCGCGAGTTGCTGGAGCACCCGCACACCGTCCCCGCCCTGGGCGATGGCGGCGCGCATGTGGGCACCATCTGCGACGGCAGCGCCACCACCTTCTTGCTGACCGAATGGGTGCGCGAGCGCGGTGTGCTGGGGCTGGAGCAGGCCGTGCACCTGCTGACGCAGCGTCCGGCCTCTCTTTACGGCTTTCGCGACCGGGGATGCCTGAAAGCAGGCCTGCTGGCCGACATCAACATCATCGACCTGAGCGCCCTGAAGATACTGTCGCCCTATATCGTCAAAGACCTGCCGGCCGGCGGCAAACGCTTATTGCAAAACGCCGAAGGCTATCGCTACACCATCAAGTCCGGCCACATCACCTATCGCGATGGCGTAGCCACCAAAGCACTGCCGGGTCGCCTGGTCAGGCGCAGCGACCAGACCTGAGAACTGGCTGCCATATTCCCTGAGCCCACGCCAGTTTGGTCTGCGCCGCAGGCAAAACTGGCAGCGACCCAAAGCAGCCTCAAGACACTGCGCCGGACAAAAAAAAGGAGGCCGTAGCCTCCTTCAAAGTCCCCTCGTCAGGCGCGACGAACAGGGTATTTCTGGCGTGGCTTTACAGCCCGCTGCTCTGATTCGTGATTACGCTTGCTTCTCAGGCCACAGCCGCAGTCGCCGCCGCCAGCGGCGCGTTGTCGGTGGCAAAAGCCTTGGCCCAGCGATAGTCAGCCTTGCCTGCCGGGCTGCGCTTGATCTCTGGTGCCACATATACGGCACGCGGTACCTTGTAGCCCGAGAGATTGGCGCGGCAGACCTGGTCAAAGGCCTGCAGATCAAACTCATGGCCAGCCTGCACCTGCACCACGGCCACGACCTTGTTGCCCCAGCGCTCATCGGGAATGCCCACCACCACCACATCCTGCACCGGCAGGTAACGGCGCACTGCCTCCTCCACCTCTTCCGTGTAAACTTTCTCGCCTCCGGTGTTGATGCATTGCGAGCCACGGCCCAGCACCACATATTCCCCCGTGACATCGATGCGGGCGCGGTCACCGGTTAGCACCCAGCGGCTGCCATCAATCACCACAAAGGTTTCCGCCGTCTTCTTGGCATCACCGTAATAGCCCAGCGGCGTGTGACCACGGCGCGACAAAATGCCCTCTTCACCGGGCTGGGTCAGGATGCGCAGGTCTTCCGAGATGACGCTCAGGTCCGGGCGCGGCGCAATGCGCATAAAGCCTTCGCCATCGGGCGTTTTCTCCCCTCCACCCAGCACGCCTGACTCCGAGCTGGCCATGCCGTTGTTGAGGATCAGGTGCGGCACCTGCACCAGCAGGCGCTCTTGCAAGTGGCGCGAGAACACTGCGCCGCCATTGCCAAAGATCATCAAAGACTTCAGCGGCCAGCGCCCAGGGTGGTTCTCCAGTGCCTGAATAATGGGTAGCGCCATGGCGTCCCCCACCACGGCCACGACATTGATGCTATTGCGCTCGATCAAGTCCAGCATATGTGCCGGATCGAAGCTCTTGCGGTCATTCACATAGACCGGATGGCCGGAAAACAGACTGATCAGCGTGGACCACATGGCAGCGCCATGCATGAGCGGCGCCGCGGCCAGATACGCCAGTGGCGGGCTGTTAGGAACCAGCTGCAGCAGCTCTTCGGGTGTCTCGATGGGCGGGCGACGGAAATAGTAGCCACCACCACCCAGAGCGCCCATGAACAGCGACTTGTGCGGCCACATCACGCCCTTGGGCAAACCGGTGGTACCTCCAGTGCAGAGCATGAAGATGTCGTCATCGCTGCGGCCATCATCCACCAAGGTCTTGTCGCCTTCAGCCAGCACGCGCTCGTAAGCCTGCACGGTCTTGTGCAAAGCTGCTCGCTCTTCGCCCACGCGCAGCGCCAGGCGTAGGGTGGGAACCTGAGGGATGACTTCCAGCACCGACGTATCAAAATCCGCCCCATATACCAGCGCGCGTAGATCCAGGCTGTTGAACAGCCCCTGCAGCTCCTCGCTCACATAGCGGTAGTTCACATTGACAGGGATGGCTCCTATCTTGCAGCAGGCAAAAAAGGCCTCCAGATATTCGGCGCAGTTGTAGAGCTGAATGCCTACGTTGTCGCCGCGGCCAATGCCGCGCGCACGCAGTGCATTGCCCAGCTGGTTGGCGCGCTCATCGAGCTGTTTGAAGGTGAGCTTTTGCTCGCCACAGCCAAAGGCTGTGCGATCTGGCACAGCTTGCACCACCAGCTCAAAAATATCTGCCAGATTGAAGGTCCGTGTCATCTTCTTGTCTCCGTCTTCCGTTTTCGAATCCACATTTCCTGCAAGCCCCGCCATGGTGGCCAGACCCGCGCTTTGTCTCATCGTCCGCTTGAACTGAGGGCAGACCCTCGGTTTTCCTGGGCGAACGCCATGCCTTGAACAGACAAAAAATCAAGCCAAATCAGGCTCAACGCTTTACTGGAAAAGCCCCTCAAGCTATGTTTTTTGCATTGACTTGTGCCGCATAAGGCCGAATGACCCAGCCATAGATCAGCACGGCAACTCCATAAAACGCCAGCATGCAGACCAGCGCCCAGCGCAGCGACTCCTGAGCGGCCTGCGCCGTGAACACGTCGCTGAGCAAGCCCACGGTCAGCGGCCCCAGCCCCCCGCCCACGGCGGTGAGCAGCAGGTTGTAGATGGACAGCGATGTCGCCAGACGGGTCGCGGCAATCACATTGGTCAATGCCGCAAACGCCGGGGCCGCCCAGAAGCTGGAGAAGATGGCAAACACGCCGTAATAGCCCACGGCATGGGGAATCTTCAGCCCGGCCAGTTCCCAGCTTTGCACCGAGGTGTTGAGGTAGAAGGCCAGGCCCAGAGGAATGGAGATCAGCGTGCCCAGCAGGGGCACACCCACCTGCCAGCGCGTGTCGCGCCGCGCCATCACATCGGTGATCCAGCCGCTGAGCAAGGCCCCGACGATGGCCGCAGGCCCGCCGATAAAGCCCATGATGGCGCCCGCCTCCTTGAGCTGCAGGCCGTGAGAGCGCACCAGAAACGCCGTGTTCCACATGCCAATGGCATAGCCGGAAAACGCCATCAGCATCCCGGCCAGACCCAGGCCGATAAAGGCCTTGTTACGCAGCAAGGCCGCCATCACCACGCTGAACTTTTCTGCGGCAGCCTGCGCCATGACACGTCCCTCCTGCGCGCCGCGCACGGGTTCGCGGCAAGTCAGGCGCAGCACCAGCGCAATCAGCACGCCTGGCACGGCCAGCCACAAAAACGCTGCGCGCCAACCGTAGTGCTGGGCAATCCAGGCCCCCACACCCAGCCCCACCAGCGAGCCCAGATGCGGGCCCAGGCTGAACACGCTCATGGCACGGCTGCGCTGCTCGGACGGATAAACGTCGGCAATCATGGTGGTCGATGCCGCCGTGCTGCCGGCCTCGCCCACGGCCACGCCGACTCGCGCAGCCGTCAGACTCCAGAAGCCCACGGCCAGGCCGCACAGGCCCGTGGCGATGCTCCAGCCGCCGCAGCACCAGGCGATCAGGTTGCGGCGGTTGGTGCGGTCCGCAAAGCGGCCAAACGGCACGGCCAGAATGCTGTAGAACAGGGCAAAAGCCAGCCCGGTCAGCAGTCCCATGGCGCTGTCAGACACGCCCATCTCCGCTTTGATGGGCTCAATCAGAACACCCATGATCTGGCGGTCGATCATGCTCATGCCATAGACGAGCAACAACACAAACAGCAGGTAATGGCGTCGCCAGCCCGTGACGTTGCTGGTCGGGCGAGCCTTGACCGAAGCGCCTGGCGGCAAGGATTGCGGCACTTGGGCCGCAGCAGATGCACTCATTTCCTGTCTCCTCAGAAAGCGCAATCTCCGTCACGCTGCATGGATGAAATTTCGTACGTAAAAAAGGACGCGGCACACGGGACTGTGCCGCGCCCAAGCCTAGGCAAGCAGTTCGCTGAAAGGCACATCCTTATCCGTGCGTGGCTCGGGAGCCAGGCCCAGCACACGCTCGCCAATGCTGTTGAGCACCACCTCGTCGGTGCCGCCCGCAATGCGCATACCAGCTGCGCCAAACCACAGGCGCTCGACCATGGCAAAGCGCTCTCCCAAGCCGCAATCCGCCAGCTCGCTGGCCGCCAGCACGCCGCGCTGCCCCAGCAGGTCGATGGCGAAGTAGCTGAACGACTGCAGCGCCGCCGCCGCCACGTTCTTGGCGCCACTCATCTCGGGACCGGGCTGGCGGCCCTTGCTCAGCGCCGTCAATGCGCGGCATTGCAGCAGCCACAGCGCCTGCTCTTTCAGATATAGATCGGCCCAGCGCTCGCGCAAGCGCCCGTCCTGCAGCGCAGGCTTGCCTTCAAATTCATGATCGGCCAGCAAGCCCGCCGTAGTGCGCCACAGCTCGGCCGGCATCACACCGCCAATGGCCAGGCGCTCGGCCATCAGCCCCGTCAGGGTGACCTTCCAGCCGCCGCCTAGCTTGCCCACCAGCTGGCTGTCGGGCACAAACACGTCCTCGAAAAAGACCTCGTTGAACTCCGACTCGCCACCGGCCTGGCGGATGGGGCGGATCGTGATGCCGGGCGACTTCATATCAAGGAAGAAGGTGCTCAGACCCTCGAACTTGCTGGCCTGCGGGTTGGTACGCGTGAGCACCAGGCCAAACTGGGCAAACTGCGCCAGCGAGGTCCAGACCTTCTGGCCATTGATGATCCAGCCCTCGCGGCCATCGGTGGCGCGCTCGGCCCGCGTGCGCACCATGCCCAAATCCGACCCAGCACCAGGCTCGCTGAGCAACTGGCACCAGAGGTTCTTGCCGCCCAGTGCGGGTGCCACATGCTGGCCCAGTACTTCAGGGCTAGCATGGGCCATGACAGACGGCAGCACCATGCCCAGACTCACATTGAACATGCCGGTGGGCACTTTGAACTTGCCCTCTTCCTGGCGCCAGATCAGCTCCTGCATGGGCGTGCCACCACGCCCGCCCAGCACCTTGGGCCAGGTGATGGCACCAAAGCCTGCCGCCGCCTTCTTGCCCTGCCAGACGCGCGCATCGTTCATGCGCTGCTCGGCAGTCATATCGCGGCCGTAATAGTCATCGGCGCTGTTTTTTGGCTGGGCATTGGCCTGCAACCATGCCAGGCATTCGGCGCGGAATGCCGCCTCTTCGGGCGTGTCTTCAAAGTCCATGGACTGGCTGTCTGCGCCAGCAGCGCTCTTGGCAGCTGCTGGCGATGCAGGCTGGTCCAGACGCTTTTGCAGCTCGGCCGCGACCTGCTCGCGCCAGGCGTGGATATTGCCCAGCTCCACGGCCTGCTGGCGCGCACGGCGATAGAACAGATGGCAGTCCAGCTCCCATGTGTAGCCCATGCCGCCGTGGGTGTGCAGGTTTTCCTGCGCCGTATCGGACAGGGCCTGCGTGCTGCTGACCCGGGCCGCTGCGGCAGCGCCTGCAAGCTCCGCGAACTCTGGTGCGCCATCCGCCGCTGCCATGTCTGCCGTCAGCGCCCATGCACCGTAGTAGCAGTGGGCACGGGCCAGCTGGTTGTTGGTGTAGAGGTTGGCCAGCTTGTGCTTGATGCCCTGGTAGGAGCCAATGGCACGACCAAAGGCCTTGCGCTCCTTGGCGTAGCTGGCTGCCATCTCCAACGCAGCATCGGCAGCGCCCAGTTGCTCAAAGGCCAGCATCACCGCAGCGCGATGGCGCACACGGCGCAGCACATCGTCTGCGCTGCGCGCTCCGTCCAGCCGCTCTGCTGCCGTGCCATCAAAGCGCAGCGCCGCATAAGACTTGGAGGGGTCCAGCGTCTTGAGCGCCTTGCGCTGTACCGTCTCATCGGTCTTGAAAGCCACCAGCAGTGGCTGAGCTGCCGCATCCACCGCCAGCGCAACGCCCCATTGCGCAGCCATGCCATCTGCGACCAGCGGGCACTCGCCCTTCAGGGTCTGGCCGTCAAACACGGGCAGATCAGCCAGCGACTTTTGTCCGTCAGTCGGAGCCGCAAGGCAACCAATACTTCCACCCGAAACTGGCAGCAGCCATTGCTGGCGTTGCGCAGAATGCTCTTTTGTCGATAGCAGCAAAGCCTGCACGGCCAGATACATGGTGGAGGCCAGCGGCACGGGGCTGAGCTGGCGGCCCACCTCTTCGGCCACAACGCACATTTCCATCGCCCCCAAGCCAATGCCGCCGCAGTCTTCGGGCAGCATCAGACCCGTCACGCCCAGCTGCGCCATGCCGCTCCACACGCCCTGGTCGTAGCAACCCTCGCCTTCCAGCAAGGCACGCGCTTTGGTCAGCGGGGATTCCTTGGTCAGAAATTTGCGTATCTCGTTACGCAAGGCATTTTGGTCGTCACTGAAATCGAAATTCATTTCTCTGTCTCCGTTCTAGTTTTCCGTGTTGAGGCGGCTCAGGCCACCGGCAGCAAGGGTGGCTTGCCCAGCACCAGGTCTGCGCCTTTGGCCCCTATCGCAACCGCGGCTGCATTGGTATTGCCGCAAATCAAGTTGGGCATGAGGGAGGCATCAATCACCCGCAGCCCTTGTATGCCCTTGACTTTCAAGTCTGGTGTGCACACGGCCATCTCATCGTCTGCCGCGCCCATGCGGCAGCTTCCTACCGGGTGGTAGCCAGTGGCCAGCTGAGGAGCAATCCAGTCCAGCCACTGCGCATCGCTTTGAACCTCCAGCCCTGGCTGAGCTTCCTGCTCCACCAAGCCGGCCAGCGCGGGCTGCTGGCTCACGGTGCGCAGAAAACGCAGCGCATGAATCAGCGTCCGGCGATCGCGCTCGTCATGCAGGTAGTTCATCCGGATGGCCGGGTGATCGGCTGCATGGGGTGTCTTCAAAGTAATGCTGCCACGCGAGTAAGGGCGCACCTGATAGGGCGCCAGCGTCATGCCGCCAAAGATATCGGGCTTCATTGCAGCGCTGCTGTGCTTGCGGCTGCGGGGGTCGGCACTCATGGGCAGGCCAAACACCTGCACATCCTGATAGGGCAGCGATGGATCGGTCTTGAGATACATGCCGAGCTCTGCTGGCGGCGTGGTCAGCGGCCCCTGGCGTCTCAGGCCATAGCGCAGCAGAGACCACAGCATGCGCATACCGGTAAACGAGCGGTTCATGCTCTGGTCTGCGCTTTTGAGCCTCCATGACAGCGGTGCCGTGCAATGATCCTGCAGGTTCTGCCCGACGCCCGGCGCGTGGCTGACCACCGGTATGCCCAGCTGCTGCAGCTCTTGCGCCGGCCCTATACCGGAGAGCATGAGCAGTTGCGGCGACTGAATGGCACCCGCGCACAGCAGCACCTCTTTGGCGGCCTGAACCCGGTGCAGGCCGCCGCGGTGATCCCGGTACTCCACACCCGTGGCCCGCCTGCCCTCCAGCACGACGCGCTGCACTGCGCAGCGCGAGCGCAGCGTGAAGTTCTTGCGCGCCAGCGCCGGCTCGATAGCGTTATGCGCCACCGAAGAGCGCTGGCCCTTGCGGATATTGAACTGAAACAAGCCCACCCCTTGGGCCTGGCCATCGTTGAAATCACTGCTGCGCGGCAACCCTGCCTGTACGGCGGCCTCCATCAGCGCACGCGTGGTGGGATGTGGGCTGGGCAGGTCATAGGCCGGTAGTACGCCATTCTTGCCATGCAGAGCGCTGGCCGAATGCTGCTGATCTTCGGTGGCCACAAAGTAAGGCAGCATCTCCTGCCACGACCAACCCGTGGCACCAGCCGCAGCCCAGTCGTCGTAATCCTGGCTATGACCTCGTATATAGATCATGCCGTTGATCGAGGAAGAGCCGCCCACCAGCTTGCCACGCGGCATCATCAGACGGCGCCCACCGGCATAGGCTTCAGGCTCGGTCTCATGCATCCATGAATAGCGCGGGTTGTATGTGGTGGCTGCCCAGCCCGCAGGCATGGTGACAAACAGGGAGCGGTGCGTGCTGTCCCCGGCCTCCAGCAGCAAAACGCTGTGCCTGCAGTCTTCGCTAAGCCCGGCAGCCAGCGTACCGCCTGCCGAGCCCGCGCCCACAATCACATAGTCGTAGCGTGCGCCATCGCTCATGCGGCCACTCCTTGGGGCCGCCGCTGCTCTTGCGCCTCCGTAAAACTCTTGGTCTCGCGAACCGGTGAAAGAGCATCCCGCGCAGGCAGGCCCAGCACCAGATCAGCCCCCTTGTCGCCGATCACCACCGACGCCGCATTCGTATTGCCCGACACCAGGTGCGGCATGACCGAGGCATCGATGACGCGCAGACCTTGCACGCCTTTGACCTTGAGGTCGGGGGTAACAACGGTCAGCGGGTCCAGCGCATCGCCCATGCGGCAGCTGCCGCTGGCGTGGTGGCCCGAGCCCATATACATGCCAATCCAGTCCAGCAGCTCGTCATCGCTTTGCAGATTCGGAGCAGGACGGGTCTGTGTCTCCACCAAATGTGCCAGCGCCGGCTGCTGGGCAATTTTGCTGGCCATGCGCACGCCATACAGCAGGGCCTTGCGGTCACGCTCGTCGTGCAGAAAATTCATTCGAATGCTGGCCAGCTCTTCGGGCTTGGCGCTCTTGAGCTTCAACTGCCCACGCGAATACGGCCGCACTTGGTAAGGCGCCATGGTCATGCCGGGAAAGGCTTCGGTGCGATAGTTTTTGCCGTTTTGCATATAGCCCTCGATATCGCCAGTGACCGGCAGGCCGTGGATCTGAATATCGTTGTAGGGCAGGCTGGCATCGCTGCTGAACCAGGCCGCGAATTCAGAGGCAGGCATGGCCATCGCCCCCTGCTTGGTCAGCATGTACTTGAACAGCGACGCGGCAATCCCCATGCCGCGCAGCGATTGGTTGAGGCTGGGCGTATCGGCCTTCATGCGCCATGACATGGGCACGATGGCGTGATCCTGCAAATTGGCCCCCACACCGGGCAGATCGACCTTGACCTCAATGCCCAGCTCGCGCAGATGCTGCGCCGGACCAATACCGGAGAGCATCAGCAATTGCGGCGACTGCAGCGCGCCAGCGCACAGCAAAATCTCTTTGTTGGCACGGGCGCTATGACTGCCCCCCGCCTTGTCCTTCCAGTGCACCGTGCTCGCGCGCTGGCCTTCCAGACCGATGCGGGTCACCAATACCTGCATGCGCACATCCAGATTGCTGCGCTGCATGGCCGGCTCGATGGCATTCCTGGCTACCGATGAACGCTGGCCGTTTTTCAGATTGACCTGGAACAGGCCCGCACCATCGGGGTGGCCGTTATTGAAATCCTTGCACGCTGGCATTCCGGCCTGAACCGCGGCCTGCACCATGGCCAGAGACACAGGATGCGGATTGTGCAGATTGTTGGCCGTCAGCGGCCCGCCCCGGCCATGCCAAGGCTGGGTGAACTCTTCTTCGCTGCGCTGTTGGTCTTCGGTACGCACAAAGTGCGGCAGCAGCTCTTCATAGCTCCAGCCCTTGGCCCCTTGCGCCGCCCAGCTGTCAAAGTCTGCACGGTCGCCACGGACATAAATCATGCCGTTGATGGACGAAGAGCCTCCCAGGCGCTTGCCACGCGGCAGGCTGATGCGGCGGTTGGCCGCGTACTTCTCGGGCTCGGTTTCGTGCCCCCAGGAATACTTGGGGCTGTTGATCATCTGGCCCCAGCCCGAGGGCATGGAGACCAGCAAATCCTTGTGGCTTGCCCCCCCTTCCAGCAGCAGCACCTTGTGCTGTCCGCTTTCGCTGAGCCTTGCGGCCAGAGTGCCGCCCGCAGAACCTGCACCAATGACGATGTAATCAAAGACTTCATCCATGGCTTGTCTCCATTCGTTTAGTTATCGGATATCGGATGAGTGATTGCTCTGAGTCGAGTCACGGACGGGCGCGCCTACCCATCCGTGCTCGATGCCTGATCAGGCGCGGGCGGTCTTGCCGTAGAAGGTCTGGCCCTTGGCCGCCATATCGCGCAGCAGCTGCGGCGGGCGCAGTTGCTCGCCAAACAGGTCGGCCAGACGGTCGGCCTCGGCGACAAACTGCGGCAGACCAATGCCGTCGATAAAGCAGAACGGCCCGCCCGTATACGCCGGGAACCCCACCCCCAGAATCGAGCCAATATCGCCATCGGCCGGCGCCAGCAGCACGCCTTCCTCCATGGCGCGCGCGCCCTCTACGGCCTGCACATAGAGAATGCGCTGCTTGAGGTCGTGCGCGCTGGGCTGCTCGCTCTTGAGCGGGTAGTGCCCCGCCAGACCGGGCCAGATGCGCTTGCCACTACCGCATTCACTCGGGTCATAGTCGTAGAAGCCCTTGCCTACCTTGCGGCCCAGACGACCCAGGTCGAACAGCTTGTTGATCACCGGCACCGAGCGGCCCTGCTTGTACTCGTCAGGGAACTCCTTGGCCTGCGATTCACCGGCGTGCTTGGACAGGTCGATGGACAGCTCATCGGTAATCGCCAGCGGCCCCACGGGCATGCCCGCATGCTTGGCGCAGTTCTCGATCAACGCGGGAGCGATGCCCTCGGCCACCATGCCGATGGCGTCATCGACAAACGCACCGATAAAGCGGCTGGTGAAGAAGCCACGCTTGTCGTTGACGACGATGGGCGTCTTCTTGAGCTGGGCCACAAAGTCCAGCGCCTGCGCCAGCGTGGCGTCCGAGGTCTGTTGGCCGCGAATGACTTCCACCAGCGGCATCTTGTCGGCAGGCGAGAAGAAGTGCAGACCGATAAAGCGCTCGGGCCGCACACTGGCCTGCGCCAGCAAACTGATGGGCAGTGCCGAGGTATTGCTGGCCAGCACACAGGTGGGCGGCAGCACGGCATCCAGCTTCTTCGTGACTTCGGCCTTGATGGCACGGTCTTCAAACACGGCTTCGACCACCATGTCGGCGTCGCGCAGCAGCTCGTAATCGGTGCTGGGCGTGATGCGTGCCAAGATGGCATCGGCCTTTTCGCGGGTCTGGCGGCCCTTGTCCACCAGCTTGGCCAGCGCTTTTTCAGCGTGCTGCTTACCCTTCTCGGAAGCCGCCTGCTCACGGTCGATCAGTACCACGTCAATGCCGCGCTGCGCCGCCACCAGCGCAATGCCGGCGCCCATCATGCCCGCACCAATCATGCCCAGCTTGCGGCATTGGAAAGGCTCAAAACCTGCGGGCCGGTGCATGCCCTTCTCGGCCTTGGTCTTGTTGACGAACAGGGTGCGAATCATGCCGCGTGCCACAGGGCTGCGCGAGAGCACCGCCATGTACTTGCTTTCCACGCGCAGGCCCTTGTCGATAGGCAGCTGGCAGCCTTCGTAGATGCAGCTCTGAATGCACAGCGGCGCTGGCATGTTGTGATAGGTCTTGGCCTGCAGCATGGTGTTGCCCACCACAAAGGCCGGGGCCACGCGCGGGACCAGCGGGCCGCCGCCGGGAATGCGAAAGCCTTTGACATCCCATGGCTGCTGGGCCGTAGGGTTGGCCATCAACCAGGCCTTGGCGGCGCTCAGCAATTGCTCGGGTGCCACGACTTCGTTGACCAGACCGGCTTCCTTGGCCTTCACGGCCTGCAGCTGCTTGCCCTCCATGAGGAAAGGCATGGCAGCCAAAATGCCAATCATGCGCGGCAGGCGCTGCGTGCCGCCAGCACCGGGCAGCAGGCCAACTTGTGCCTCTGGCAAGCCCACCATCGCCGTGGGTGCATCGGCCGCAATGCGGTGGTGGCAAGCCAGGCAGATTTCATAGCCGCCGCCCAGTGCCATGCCGTTAATGGCGGCCACCAGCGGCTTGCCCAGGGTTTCGAGCTTGCGCAGCAGCTTGGACAGCGAGGCGCAGGACTCGAACAGCTCCTCGATCGGCATATCGGCCATGGCGTCGATATTGGCTTCCATGCCCATCAGGTCGGCACCGGCCACAAAGCTGTCCTTGCCCGAGGTGATGATGGCGCCGCGCACTTTTTCATCGCTCTTGATGCGCTCAATGCAGGCGTCCAGACTGTCCATGAAAGCCTGGTCGATCACATTCATGGTCTTGCCGGGATAGTCCAGCGTCAGCGTGGCAATGCCGTCCGTATCGACCGCGTAGCGAATGATTTCCGTTGTCATGACTTCTTCTCCCTCACTCACACGCGTTCGATAATCATGGCCGAGCCCATGCCTGCGGCCACGCACAGGCTGATCAGCGCCGTACGTTTGCCTGTGCGTTCCAGCTCATCCAGCACCGTGCCCAAAATCATGGCCCCCGTGGCGCCCAGCGGATGGCCCATGGCAATCGCACCACCGTTGACGTTCATGCGGTCATGAGGAATGTTCAGCTCCTCCATCATGGTCAGCACCACGGTGGCAAACGCCTCGTTCAGCTCCCACAGGTCAATGTCGGATGCCTGCATGCGTGCACGCTCCAGTGCCTTGCGGGCCGCATAGCTGGGGCCGTCCAGCATCAAGGTCGGCTCGGAGCCAATGCTGGCAAAGCTGCGAATGCGGGCGCGCGGCTTCATGCCCTGGCGGGCTCCAGCCTCTGCCGTGCCGATCAGCACGGCTGCTGCGCCATCGACAATGCCCGAGCTATTGCCGGCATGGTGATGGTGGTGAATCTGCTCGACCTGCGGATAGCGCTGCAGCGCCACGCTGTCGTAGCCGTATTTCTGCCCCATCTCGGTGAAGGCGGGCTTGAGAGCAGCCAGCGAATCGGCTGTGGTCTCGGGGCGAATGGTCTCGTCCTTTTCCAGCAGCGTCATACCCAGAAAATCTTTAACGGGCACAACAGACTTGTCAAAACGCCCTTCGGCCCAGGCCTTGGCCGCACGTTGATGGCTCTCGGCCGAGTACGCGTCCAGATCACGGCGGCTGTGGCCGCGCAGCGATGCCAGCAAGTCCGCCGAGATGCCCTGCATCACAAAATAGGTCTTGTTGGCCAGCTGCGGATCCTGCGCCCAGGCACCGCCGTCCGAGCCCATGGGCACGCGGGACATCATCTCCACACCGGCACCAATCGTCATGTCTGCCTGGCCGGCCATGACTTTGGCGGCGGCAAAACTCACCGCCTCCAGACCCGAGCCGCAGTAGCGGTTGAGCTGCACACCCGCCACGCTTTGCGCATAGTCGGCCTGCAGCACGGCCATGCGACCCACGTTGCCGCCCTGCTCGCCCACGGGCACCACACAGCCCATGACCACGTCGTCCACCACGCTGGTGTCGAGCTGGTTGCGCTCACGCAGCGCCACCAGAGGCTGGGCTGCCAGCCACACGGGCGTCACCTCATGCAAAGCGCCGTCCGGTTTGCCCTTGCCCCGGGGGGTGCGGACATGGTCAAAGATCAATGCCTCCATCTGCTTTCCTCACATCGCTAGTTGTCGAGTTCTTTTTCAGATTGCCATACGGATTTTGCGCAAACCTACTTGATTCAGACTAGGTGCAGACTATGAGAAAAGACGCCTGAAATGGCTGTAGATGCGGTGTTTTTTGCTATCAAAATAATGAACAGCATCAAGACCTCAGGCTGAGCCCTGCTAGCCTGATCAGCAGGCCCATAGCGCATCTCTTCGCCGCCAGGCCCCATGAAAAAAGCCTTCCAGCTCTTGCGAGACTGGAAGGCTTTGGAGTCAAGACTTCAGCGTGGGTTTGCGCCTTCAGTGGATCAGGACACCAAGCCGCCACCGTTGACCGGCAGCACCTGGCCGTTCACCCATTCAGCTTCCTTGGAAGCCAGATAAGTCACCGCCGCGCCCACATCCTGAGGCGAGCCTGCACGGCCCACGGACGTGCCGCGCTTGGCGATCTTCTCCGAGCCTTCCCAGTTATTCATGGTGCCCAGGGACAATGCATTGGCCGTCACGCCATGCGGGCCAACTTCGCCCGACAGGTTGCGGATAAAGCCAATGGCCGCCGCCTTGGCCGCGCCGTAAGCGCACAGGCCCATGCCCGTGGCCGTGCGTGCGGCATCAGAGTTGATGGCCACGATACGGCCCCAGCCCTTTTCCTGCATGGCGGGCAGCAACGCCTGGCAGGCATGCATCAGGCCGTGCAGATTGAGCTGCAGCCAGGCATTCCACTCGGACTCCGGAGACTGCAGAAACGGCGTGTAGCCCCAGCCCTGTGCCGGAATGCCAGCGTTGTGCACAAAGATATCGACCGTGCCTACCTCGGCCTTGATGCGATCAACCATGGCAAAAATGGCTGCGCGGTCGGTCAGATCGGCTGCCTGCGCCGAGGCCTTCAAACCCATCTCCTGCAACTGGCGCGCTGCGCTCTCGGCTCGGTCGGCGTGAAAGTCATTGACCACCACATGCGCGCCCTGCGTCGCCAGTGCCTGCGCAATACCAAAGCCCATGCCGCGACCGGCACCGCTGACCAGCGCCACTTTTCCGTCTAATCTGAACATTGTTCTTGTCCCCAGATAATGACTCACAAGCCTGCAGTGTTGGCCACACCTGGGGTCGCTACATACTTCAAACGGACGGGGTCAGAGCGCCTGAGCTGGGCAAAAGTGAACGCATTGAAGCCCCGCAGGAGACAAGAATGAGCACAGAACATCACAACAAAAGCAGCAGCACAGGCCCTTTGAGCGGTCTGCGCGTCATCGAATTTGCCGGCATTGGCCCGGCTCCGTTTGCCGGCATGATGCTGGCCGACATGGGCGCCGAGGTCATCCTGATCGAGCGCAGCGCCGACCATGCCACCGCCTCGCATTACCCGCGCATGGCGCAGAACCGGGGCAAGAAATCCATCGCGCTAGACCTCAAATCCGAAGCGGGACGCGCAGCCGCGTGGAAGCTGATTGAATCGGCCGACGCCCTGATTGAAGGCTTTCGCCCCGGCGTGATGGAGCGCCTGGGCTTCAGCCCGCAAGAGGTCGCCAAGCGCGCTCCGCGCCTGGTCTTTGGCCGCGTTACCGGCTGGGGCCAGACTGGCCCCTTGGCGCAGGCAGCCGGCCATGACATCAACTATGTGGCGCTGACCGGGGCAATGTCCACCTCCATGCGTCCCGGCCAGGCCCCCGTGCTGCCTCCAACCATCGTGGGCGACATGGCAGGCGGCGCCATGTTTTTGTTGTTCGGCATCATGTGCGCCCTGCACGAGGCGCGCCAGTCCGGCAAGGGGCAGGTGGTAGATGCCGCGATGATCGACGGCGTAGCCGCCATGAGCGGGCTCATGCACCAGATGCGCGCCATGAACTACTGGCAGGACGACCCGGCCCACAATCACTTTCTCAACACCTCGCCCTTCTACGAAGTGTTTGAGTGCGCTGATGGCAAGCACATCACACTGGGAGCCATCGAGCCGCAGTTCTACGCGCTGCTGCTGCAAAAACTGGGATTGACTGATGTGGACCCCAAGCGCCAGTACAAAACCGCCGATTGGCCCGAAGTCAAAGCCCGCGTGGCCGATATTTTGCGTGGCAAGACGCAGGCCCAGTGGTGCGAAGCACTGGAAGGAAGCGATGTCTGTTTTGCCCCGGTGCTGAGCCTGGCCGATGCGCCCAGCCACCCCCACAACGCCGAGCGTCAGATGTTTGTGGATCTGGAGGTCGACGGCCAAACCCAGCGCCAGCCCGCGCCCGCACCGCGCTTTTCACGCACGCCGGCACGCCAGCCAGTGCCCGGCACGCGCATCGGTCAGGATACGGACGCCCTGCTTGCCAGCGTGGGCTATGCCGAAACCGATATTGCTGCGCTGCGCCAAGCCAAGGCTTGCGCCTGAGGCCAAGAGCGTTTTTGCCATCTAAGGGCTTTTGCTGGACAAGCTTTCACAGCCCTCATTTCAGCAAACCTTCAAGAATAAGAGCTGCTAGCGCTTTCTGTAATTGATTTTCCGATCAATTCTTATATGAAATCAATAGCAGATAGGCGCTATAAGCTCTTTATTCAATAGCAAGATTACCCACGGCTTTAGGCATCAGACCGTGATCCGGCGCACGAACTCCGTGACTTCTTCACGGCTGATGTGGTTCTTGGTCACCAGGTTGTGCATGACTACGCCGTCAATAAACGCATCCAGAATCTTGGCCGTGCTGAGGTCGAAGTAACGACTCATATAGCCCTCCGTCCAGCCCATCCAGCGCTGCAGCAGCGGCCGTCCGCTGGGCGTTCTGGCTGCATAGGCAGACATCTCGAAGACCAGCACCCAGTTGCGCTCGCAGGTCCAGAGTTCATTGCATATCAGGTCAATGATGGCCTGGCACGCCTCGTCCTTGCTCGCCGCCAGCTCCAACCTGCTCAGCATCTGGCGCGACATATCGTCTGCCAGCTTGCTGAAGGCTTCATGCAGCAGCTGCTCCATGCCCTGGAAGTAATAGGTCATTGCCCCCAGCGGCACATCGGCCACCTCGGCCACGCGCCGGTGCGTGGTGCCCGCCACGCCATGCGTAGCAATCACCTCCAGCGCAGCCTCAATGATCCGGTCGCGCCGCTCCGGGTCATAGCGCCTTTTTGTTGTGCTGTTCATATCCCTTGCTGTCTCTTATTCCGATCAAAAATCACAGTGATAGTACATCCGTACATATAATGTACGTTTGTACAACATTTCGAGCATTTCATGCCAACGCCTCTGCAACGCAGAAAGATTGCGCTCTTCGTCTACTTCTTCATTCCCGGTCTGGCTCTGGCCTCCTGGGTCACGCGCACCCCTGCCATTCGCGATGCCATTGGCGCATCCATTGCCCAGATGGGCATGGTGCTGGCGGGTCTTTCCGTCGGCTCCATGTGCGGCGTACTCTTGGCGGGCCGCATCATTCAAAAGCGCGGTACGCGCTTCACCATGATGCTGGGACTGTCGATGGTATGTCTTTCCTTGCTCACCATGGGCGCTGGCGTCGTCACCGGGCTGCAGCCTCTGGTGGGACTGGGCATGGCATTTTTTGGCTGGGGCATGGGCACGGCAGAGATCTCCATCAATATGGATGCAGCCGTTGTGGAGCACGAATCCGGCCAGCATGTCATGCATATCTTGCACGGCTGCTTCAGCCTGGGCACGCTGCTGGGAGCCCTGCTGGGGCTGGCTGCCAATGCCATTCATATCCCCGTGATCGCTCACCTGAGCGGCACTTTTGTCGTCATCAGCCTGCTGCTGTGGCGCTTTTCTGCCCATATTCCTGCGGGTCTTGGCATAAAGGACTCTGAGGAGAAAGGCTCTGCCACAACAGCCACTGCCCCCACTTCGGTATGGCGCGACACACGCGTGCTGATGATTGGCTTGGTGGTTTTTGCCATGGCTTTGACCGAGGGCGCGGCCTATGACTGGCTGCCTATCTTGCTGGTCGATGAGCATGGCTTCAGCGCGGCGCTGGGCTCCATGATCTTTGTGGTGTTTGCCGCCATGATGACGCTGGGCCGCTTTGGCGGCAGCTTTTTGCTCAAGCGCTTTGGTCGCCTGGTGGTGGTGCGCGCAAGCATCATGCTGGCGGCCGCTGGCGTAGCCTTTATCGCACTGGGCCACAACCAGACTCTGGCAGGCTTGGCTGTCATGTGCTGGGGCCTGGGCGCGGCACTGGGATTTCCGGTGGCTTTGTCCGCAGCAGCAGAGGGCGGCGGCCAGATGGCCGAACGCGTCAAAGCCGTGGCCACTATTGGCTATGTCGCCCTGCTTGTTGGCCCACCGATATTGGGATTTGTCGGTCAAACCTTTGGGCTGCGCGGCGCCATGCTGCTGGTGCTGTGCTTTATCGGTCTCGCCATCTTCATGTCTGGCTCCATGCGCACACCTCGCGCATCACTCTCTCAATCACAGGCAGTGGGCAGATAACAAAAAACGGGCCTAGGCCCGTTTTTTGATGCTCGTTCCAGAAAGCGTTTACTTGTTGCCCAACCAAGCCACGCTGTTGAGGAAAATACGCACCAGCTCGGTCTGACGACGCACGCCCGTCTTGGAAAAGATGGAGCGCAGATGAGCACGCGCCGTGTTGCGGCGAATGTTCAAAGCCTCGGCAGCTTCTTCCAGCGACAGGCCATTGGCCAGCTGGATCGCCAGCGAAGTTTCGGCCGGGGTCAGCTGAAACAGCTGCTGAGCCAGCTTCACGGGTGGATCGGCCTTGCCGCCGGTGTCACGCACAAAGACGGCAACGCTGGGGCGCTGCTTGCCTTCGGTCCACTCATCGGGGGAGATGCTTTGCACCACCACGCCCCAGTTGAGCTGACCCGATTGGCGGCTGACAGACATACCCTCAGTCATGGACAGACGCGAGACCTGGGTATGCATGAGTGCATCCTTGATCAAGCGCTGCAGCTTGCGGTTGTCGTTGGCGTAGTTGGCCTCCAGCATGCCGCCGGAGATCTTCAAGCCATCCTGCATGTCCAGAATGCTGGTCGCAGCCGGGTTGCATTCCAGTACATTGCCGTTCTGATCCAGGATGACCACCCCCACCATCAGCTGGGCCGTGGCCTTGCTGTACAGAGAGATGACCTGTCTGTCCTGGTTCACGGAAAGGTGCAGGTTCAGCGCACGTTTGATGTGCGGCAGCATCATGGAGCCAAAGGCACGCTCTTGCTTGGTGAAAGCCGGAGCACCTTCGGGACGCGTGATGCGCAGCCCATAAACGCAGCTGTCTTTGGTGACGATGTCGGCCGCCATGACATGGAAGACCTGCAAAGACTTGCACCAGTCGTGGTAGTAGCTCGAAGCCCTCCACTCCGACTCGGGCATGACATCACCGACAGTCACAATGCGGTCGGTGGGCATGCCACGAAACGGGCTCATGCTGATCTTGGGGCAGTTCGGCATCAGGTCGCGGCGGTCGCCAGCGGCTGAGACGATCAGACCCACATCGTCGGCCGTGCCAGGGCGCACGATCAGCGAAGCATAGTTGCCGCCCAGTTGCAGACGCAAGGATTCCAGAAAAGGCTTCCAGCCTTCGGGGTCCATGGCCGCGTCATAGAGCTGACTGATCAGCGCACTGAGCTGCTCGGCGCTTACAAAAGGCACATCGGTCGGCACTGAGCGAACCGGGGCCGGGGTGTCGAATACGGGAACATCCTTCATCACACAAGCAATAGAGCTTGGTGAGTAGCTGAAGAAGCCCATTTTGGCGAAAGCGCTGTCCATCATGTTCAACTCCTGGTTGAAATCGACTACAGACAGATTAGTTCAGTTCAAACAGGCCAGCAGCGCCCATGCCGCCGCCAATACACATGCTCACCACCACAAAACGAACACCGCGGCGGCGACCTTCCAACAGGGCATGGCCCACCAGACGCGCACCAGACATGCCGAAGGGGTGGCCAATGGAGATGGCACCGCCGTTGACGTTCAGACGATCATCGGGAATTCCCAGCTGATCGCGGCTGTAGATCACCTGGCAGGCAAACGCCTCGTTGATTTCCCACAGGCCAATGTCACCCACGGTCAAACCATGCTGCTTGAGCAGCTTTGGAATAGCGTAGACAGGACCGATACCCATTTCGTCGGCACGGCAGCCTGCCACGGCCACGCCGCGATAGGTGCCCAGAGCAGCCAGGCCACGGGCCTTGGCTTCGTCAGCACTCATCACCACGCAGGCGCTGGCACCGTCGGACAGCTGCGAGGCATTGCCTGCCGTGATGAACTGGCCTTCCGGCACCCACTGGCCGTTCTTCCACACGGGCTTGAGCTTGGCCAGGCTTTCCAGCGTGGTTTCGGCGCGGTTGCCTTCGTCGCGGGTCAGTGTGACTTCTTCGCTACCGGTGACATTGCCTTCCTTGTCGAACAGCTGCTTGGTCGTCGTCAGAGGAACGATTTCGTCGTCGAACAAGCCCTTGGCCTGAGCCGCTGCCACGCGCTGCTGGCTGCGCAACGAGTACTCATCCTGCGCTTCGCGGCTGATGCCGTAGCGCTGGCTGACCAGCTCGGCTGTCTCGATCATCTGGATGTAGGCCGTGGGCTCTGCAGCCAGCACTGCCTTGGACTGGGCACGGTACGAATTCTTGTACTTGTTCTGCACCAAAGAAATTGATTCCAGACCACCAGCGACGGCGATGTTCATTTCGCCCGTCATCACACCCTTGGCAGCGGTGGCAATGCTCATCAGGCCAGAGGCACACATGCGGTCAATGACCATGCCTCCCACAGACTCCGGCAGACCGGCGGTGTAGCCGCACAGACGTCCCAGGTTGTAGCCCTGTGTGCCTTGCTGCGCGGCAATGCCCAAAATGACATCGTCCACATCGGCGCCAGCCACATTGACCTTGTTCAAGGCTGCACGAATGACATGTCCGCCCAGCACCGGTGCTTCGGTGTCGTTGAAGGCTCCACGATAAGCCTTGCCGATGGGGGTACGTGCGGTCGAAACAATGACTGCGTCTTTCATGATCTGTCTCCTAACTTTCTCTTCGTCGCGCCTTGGGCAGTTGTGCTGCCCTTTAGAGGCTGGCCACTCTTTTGGTAGCTCTTACCTCTTCTCAAAAAATGCCAATGCCTGCGTATGCGGGCACTGGCACACACTCAATTCTCAGGGCTGAAAAACAGTCGGCTGATGGTTTCCACCACACATCCGGGTTTATCCTGATCTTTCACCTGCACCGTGATGCGGATCGTGACCTGCACGCCATCCTCACCAATCGGTGTTGCAGCCACGACTTCACCACTACCGCGCACAAAGCTATTCACCAGTACGGGTGCGGGAAAGCGCACCTTCTCGCAGCCGTAGTTCACCCCCATCTTCAGCCCGCTATAGGCCACCAGCTGGGGCAAGAACAAATTGGCCAGAGACAGCGTCAGATAGCCATGGGCCACGCAGGCACCGAAGGGGCCGTTCTTGGCCTGCTCGGGATCGACGTGAATCCACTGGTGATCGCCTGTGGCATCGGCAAACTGATTGATGCGCTCCTGGCTGATCTGCATCCACTCGGTCTCGCCCAGTTGGCGGCCCACTGCGGCCAGCACCGATGCGGCCGAGTCAAACAAGACTTTTTCTGCAACTTCGCTCATGAATCAAGCCCTTTGCGAGCTGACGGAAACCACTTCGCCCGTCATGTATGAGGAGTAGTCGCTGGCCAGGAAAATCATGACGTTGGCCACCTCCCAAGGCTCGGCACCGCGGCCAAAGGCTTCCTTTTCGGACAGCTTGGCCAGCAGCTCTTCAGAGGCCGACTTCTTGAGGAAGGCGTGAATGGCAATCGAAGGAGCCACTGCGTTGATGCGGATGCCGAATTCGGCCGCTTCCAGCGCCGAGCAGCGTGTGAAAGCCATCACGCCTGCCTTGGCCGCTGCGTAGTGGGCCTGCTCGGTCTGAGCGCGCCAGCCCAGCACGGAGGCGTTGTTCACAATCACGCCCTTGCCGCGAGGCTGCATGACCTTGAGCGCGGCGCGCGTCATGCGGAAGGTACCGGTCAGGGTGATGTCGATGACCTTACCCCACTCGTCGTCGCTCATGTCGACAACCTTGCAGCTGGTGCCCAGGCCTGCGTTGTTGATCAGCACGTCGATGCCGCCCATGGCCTGGTCGGCTTCGGTGATCAGTGCCTGAACCTGCTCTTCCTTGCTCACGTCGCAGAGCTTGCCAAAGACCTGGGTCAAACCCGTATCTTTCTTGATTTGCTCCACGGCCTCTGCCAGACGACGCTCGTGAACATCCGAGATATACAAGGCTTTGCAGCCCTCTTCTGCTGCACGTTTGGCAGCAGAGAAGCCAATACCGGCGCCAGCAGCAGCGGTAACGAGCACAGTTTTGTCTTTGAGCAGACCGTGGGGGGCAACGTAGGAGGGAGCGCTAATCATGTGTCATTCAGAAGGTAGTTAGCTTGATCTTCAGGTCCTCGCTGCATTGCAGCATCGTCACTTTGGACGATAGGTCATTCCCTAATGTCGCCAGACCGACATTCGAAACGTAAAAATGCTGCAAACCATGAGTAAAAACCCTTGGTTTGCAGCATTTTTTCTATGCCAACCGGAGTACTCTGCTCTCCGATCAAGTCGTCCCTGCTATCAACGCGGCATGCCCAAAGCGCGCTCGGCCATGAGGTTCATCTGAATTTCATTGGTGCCTGCATAGATCGTGTCCGCACGGCTGACCAGCCACAGCTGCTGCAGCGGTGCCAAGGCCGGATCGCTCAGCGCCAGCTCGCCCTGCTCGCCCAGCACATCCATGGCCAGCTCGCCCAGATCGCGGTGCCAGTTGGACCAGGCATATTTGGAGACCGAAGCCACGCGGAACGGCGTGTTTTCGTCGCTGGAGCGCAGCGCATGGGCGCGCAGCGTCTGCAGGCCCATATCAGCCTTGGCCAGGCGCTGGCGAATCAGCGGGTCGCGCGCCGTGCCATTGCGCTTGGCCAGGGCAATGATCAGATCCAGCTCATGGCGGAAATGCGCCTGCTGGCCCAGCGTCGATGCTCCACGCTCGCACCCCAGCAGGTACATGGCCACTTTCCAGCCCTCACCCACGGGTCCCAGATGCAGCGCGCCTTCGGTACGAGCTCCGTCGAAAAAGACTTCGTTGAACTCCGAACCACCGGTGATCTGACGAATGGCTCGCACTTCCACGCCGGGCTGCTTGATGGGCACCAGCAGCAGGCTCAGGCCCGAGTGGCGGGTGCTGCCCTCTTCGGTACGCGCCAGCACAAAAATCCATTCGGACTCATGCGCCCACGATGTCCAGACCTTCTGGCCGTCGATCACCCACTCGCCCGTCGCCTCATCGCGGCGCGCCTTGGTGCGAATCGCGGCCAGGTCAGAGCCCGCGCCGGGTTCGGAATAGCCCTGAGCCCAGTAGTCAGTACCGGCCAGAATGCCAGGCAGAAAGCGCTGCTTTTGCTCGGGTGTGCCAAAGGCCATCAGCGTGGGCGCCAGCAGCGTTTCGCCAATATGGCCGATACGGCCGGGACCGCCGCAGCGTACATACTCTTCGTGGAAGATGACCTGCTGTGCCAGCGGCAGATTGCGCCCGCCGTATTGCACATCCCAGCCAAGGCCGGTCCAGCCGCCCTTGGCCAGCTCTTGTTCCCACTCCTTGGCCAGTTGCGCGTCATAACCATCAGAGCCCAATCCCGCCGCATGCTTGAGCGGCGCAAACTTGCCCGTCAGGTGCTGAGTCATCCATTCACGCACCTCGGCGCGAAAGGCTTCGTTGATTTCCGATTCCTGCATATTCATGCTGCCTCCGCCATCTGATCTTCTTGTGCTTGATCCAGCAGACGCGCTGCAATCTGCTCGCGCCACTGCTCCACTGTGCCCATGCGCTGGCTGGATGCCTGCGCGCGGCGGAAGAACAGGTGAGGATCGAACTCCCAGGTAAAGCCCACTCCACCGTGCAGCTGAATGCTTTCACGCGTAGAAAAGAGAGCAGCCTCCGTAGCATCTGTACGGGCTTGCGCTGCAAAGTAAGTCAGATCTGTTGATTCGCCAGCGCTATCAGCTATGAAAGCTGCAGCATAAACGGCAGAGCGTGCGGTCTCCACCTTCACCAGCATCTGCGCTGCGCGGTGCTTGACGCCCTGAAAACTACCCACGGCCTTGCCGAACTGCTGGCGTTCCTTGGTGTATTCCACAGCCAGGTCCAGTGCCCGCTCGGCCACGCCGACCTGCTCGGCTGCCAACCCAATGGCCGCGACATTGCGAGTTTGCGCCCACAGCTTGGTCAGCGCTTCGCCATGGATAAGAACGGCCGCGCCTGTCAGCTTCACATTGGTCGCCGTCACATTGGCGCTGCTGCGCGTGGCATCCATGGTCTTGAGGGCTTGCACGCTCAGGCCTTCAGCCTTGGCGCTGACCTCCAGCAAGCCCAGCGAGCCGCAAGGCAGCGTGGCGGGCAGCAGGAACACATCGGCGTGCGCACCCGAGCCGATCTGGCCCCACTGGCCGTTCAGCACCAACTGATCGCCTGTAGCGCCTTCAACCTTGACCGTCGCCGCTGCGGGCAACTCGCCGCGCACCGTCATGCCCAGCACGCAAATCTGGCCGGATGCCGCCAGGCGCTCGACCACGGGCAGTCCGGCTTCGGTCTGGCTCAAGGCCTGCCACAGCGGAGTCACGGCCACCACCGCATCAAAAAAGGGCACGCAAGCCAAGTGGTAGCCCATCTTCTCCTGCAGCAGCACCAGCTCGCGCAAGCCCAGGCCCATGCCGCCAGCGGCTTCAGGCAAGGCCACGCTACACCAGCCCATCTCCACCACCTCTTGCCACAGAGCGCGGTCCAGACCGCCCTCGGTTTCAGAGACTTTGCGCACTTGCGCCGAGCTGCTTTTTTCCTGCAAAAACACCGCCGCGCTTTCGGCGATCATTTTTTGTTCTTCGTTCAGACTTAAATCCATGATGGCTCGCGTCCTGAGTTCTTCATCAAAGGGGAAAAAGCCGGGCACTGTGACCCGGCTCCAGGCATCAGGTGCCGTAGACTTTCTGCGGGGTCTTGCTTTCGGCAATCAGCTGATCGACCACGGCGGTCAGCTCGGAAGGCTCCCAGCGGCCTTGCTTGTCCTTGATCTTGCCGGTGAACCAGCCGTCGGCCACGGACAGCTCGCCGCCCTTGGCTTCAAAGCAACGGCCCGTCACATGCCTGGACTGGCTGCTGCCCAGCCACACGACGATGGAGGCGACGTTCATGGGATCCCAGACGTCAAAGCCGGACTCGGGCTTCTTGACCATATCGGGCATGGCACCTTCTGTCATGGAGGTGCGCGCAGCAGGTGCCAGGCAGTTGACCGTAATGCCGTAGCGCGACAGCTCGGCGGCCTGCACCAGCGTCAGGCCGGCGATACCGGCCTTGGCTGCAGCGTAGTTGCTCTGTCCGATGGAGCCTTGCAGGCCCGCGCCGGAGCTGGTGTTGATGATGCGAGCATCCACATCCTTGCCCGCCTTCTTCTGATCGCGCCAGTAGCCGCCGAACACCTTGGCCATGCAGAAGTGGCCGCGCAGGTGCACGCGCATGACCATGTCCCAGTCTTCTTCAGTCAGGCTCAGGAACATGCGGTCGCGCAGCACGCCAGCGTTGTTGACGATGACGTTCACATCGCCAAAAGCAGCCAGCGTGGCATCCAGAATCGATTGCGCACCGGCCACTGTGGTGATGTCGCCCGTGTTGGCAATGGCCTGACCGCCTGCGGCCTTGACCTCATCGGCCACGGCCGCAGCAGCTTCGGCACGGATGTCGTTGACCACCACATTTGCACCTTCTTGCGCGAAGGCCAGCGCGTAAGCGCGGCCCAGGCCACCGCCTGCACCGGTGATGACGACGGTTCTCTGGTTGCAAATACCCATTTCTTTCCCCTTTTGCTTGCTATGCAGGGCGGCGGTCATGCCGGCCCTGCCTTCTTGAAATTACGCTTTGAAAACGGACAGATCCGGCATGCGGCCTGCCCATGGAACGGTTTGCTCAAGCTGGGCAGCCAAGCGCAGCAGGCGACCTTCACGGCCAAAGCGGGCCGCAAAATGCGCGCCCACCGGCACGTTGTCTGCCGTCCAGTGCATGGGCACGGACATGGCAGGCTGACCACTCATGTTGAACAGCGCCGTATAGGGAGAGGACTTCATCGCCTCTCCCATGAAGGACTCGTACGGCTGATTAAGCGAAAGCTTGCCCAGCAGCGGTGAAGGTGCCGCCGTGGTGGGCGTCAGGATCAGGTCGTACTGGTTCAGGAACTGATCGAGAATGCGCCCGCCCGTATCAAAGCTGCCGCGCGCCAGAAACATCTGCTCGGCCGTGTAAGTCCTGGCTTTTTGCAGAGTCTGCCAGTCCAGCGGCTCCAGCTCATCCTCGCGCACAGCCCGGCCCAGCAGCTTTTCACGCTGGCTGATCGTGACCATCATGCCCACCGAAGTCATCACACCCATGCCGGTGAACATCTCGGCCACCGGCAGCTCGGGCATGGCCTCTACGACTTCATGACCAAGTGCCAGGCACGCCTTGATGGCCTTGTCGAGTGCTGCCTGGCAATCGGGATGCACCGGCACGCCGAAATAGTTTTTCTGCCATACGGCAATGCGCAGCTTCTTCTCAGGCTGAGCCAGCGCTTGCAGATAACTGCCTTCCACATCGCGTGGAGGGATTACCCGAGAGCCATCTTCAGGGCCACGTGTCAAATCCAGCAGATGCGCGCTGTCACGCACCGTACGGCTGACCACATGGTTCATGGACAAGCCCATCCAGCCTTCCATGTTGACCGGTCCTGCAGGCAGGCGTCCACGGCTGGGTTTGAGCCCGAACACGCCGCAGGCCGAGGCCGGAATGCGAATGGAGCCGCCGCCATCACTGGCATGCACCACGGGCAAGATGCCAGCGGCGACCACGGCCGCCGCACCGCCGGAGGATCCGCCAGCGCTGTGCTTGCTGTTCCAGGGGTTGAGTGTCTGACCGTAGAGCAAGGACTCGGTCGTGGCCGTCTGGCCAAACTCGGGCGATGCCGTCTTGCCAAAGATATTGAGGCCGGCCGCCTTGTAGCGTGCCACCAAAGTACTGTCGTAGTCGGCCACAGCGCCTTTGTAGAAGCGGCAGCCATTGGTGGTGACCGTGCCCTTCATGTACTGGTTCAGATCCTTGATCAGAAACGGTACGCCCCACATTGCCGCCTTTTGCGTGGCCTGCTCGCGTGCTGCCGCCCCCAGCGCAGACATGCTCCGGGCCTGTTGGCGCGCCAGCTCATAGTCCTTGATGACCACGGCATTGAGCTTGGGCAAGGCCTCGACACGCGCAATGGCGGCATCCAGCGCCTCCAGGGGGGTCACATCGCCGCTGCGAATCTGCTCGGCCCACGCGTATCCGTCCATGCCTGCTCCTTGATCTGCTGACTGGCTCGCAGTCTGCGTTTTCGCTCCAGAAGGCAGCGCTGCCGCTGCAACCGCGGCCCCAGCGCCTTGAATGAAGTTGCGTCTATCCATCAACCAGCTCTCCTTTAAGCCTTGAAGGCAGACAGATCGGGCATACGCTGCGCCCAGGGCATGGCCTGCTCCAGCTGGGCCGCCAGGCGCAGCAAGCGCCCTTCGCCACCAAAAGCCGCCACAAAGTGCGAGCCCACGGGAAGGCCATCTGCAGTCCAGTGCAAAGGCACGGACATGGCGGGGTGTCCGCTGATGTTGAACAGCGACGTGAAAGCCGAGGAATTCATGGCCTCAGCGGCATAGCTCTCATAAGGCTGATCCAACCTCAAAGCGCCAATCTTCTGCGCAGGCACCGCCGTGGTGGGCGTCAGAATCAGGTCGTATTGAGACAAGAAGGCATCGATCAGGCGCCCTGCCTTGTCAAAACCGGCGCGTCCGCGATATAGATCCAGTGCAGAGGCTTTTTTCGCGCCCTGCAAGGCAGCCCAGTTCAGTGGCTCCAGCTCGTCTTCGCGCACGGCACGGCCCAGTTGCTTTTCACGGTAGTCGATGGCACTGAGCAAGCCTGCAGACATGCCAGGCCCCATGCCGGCAAAGATTTCTGCCACAGGCAGCTCGGGCATGGCTTCTTCGACGATATGGCCCATGGCCTCACAGGCCTTGGCGGCCTTGTCCACGGCTGCCAGACATTCGGGGTGCACGGGAGAGCCAAAGTAGTTTTTGCGCCAGACTGCAATGCGTAGCTTCTTCTCGGGCGGCTGATTCAAAGCCTTCAGGTAGCTGCCCTGCACATCGCTGCCGGGGCGCACGCGAGAGCCATGCTCAGGACCCGCACTCAGATCCAGCAGCAAGGCGCTGTCGCGCACCGAGCGGCTGATAACGTGGTTGGCAGACAGGCCAATGGCGCCATCCAGAGAGTCAGGCCCTGCCGGCACACGGCCACGACTGGGCTTGAGGCCAAACAGGCCGCAATGCGCGGCCGGAATGCGGATGGAGCCACCGCCATCGCTGGCATGCCCCACGGGCAAGATACCTGCAGCCACTACCGCAGCCGTGCCACCGGAGGAGCCTCCGGTCGTATGGCTGGCGCTCCAGGGGTTGCGGGTGACGCCATAGAGCTTGGACTCCGTGGTGGTGGTCATGCCGAATTCTGGAGAGGCCGTCTTGCCAAAGATATTCAGGCCTGCCGCCTTGTAGCGCTGCACCAGTGTGGAGTCATGTGCGGCGACCGCATCCTTGAAGAAGGCGCAGCCCTGCGAGGTCACGGTGCCAGCCATGCTCACACCCAGATCCTTGAGCACAAAGGGAACACCCCACAAGGCGGCCTGCGCTGTAGCGCTCTTACGCTGGGCTGCACTCAGTCCCGAGAGATTTTTGGCATGAGCACGTGCTTGTTCGTAGTCCTTGATGACCACGGCATTGAGGCCGGGCAAGGCTTCGACTTTGGCAATCGTGGCGTCCAGCAACTCCAGCGGCGTGACTTCGCCCTTGCGCAGCTGCTCTGCCAGATTGATGGCGTCTGCAGGAGTGTTGCTTTGTACTGCAACCTTGGTCTGTGCTTGGGCAGCCGGCAATGCAGCTGCCGCAGCTGCCGCAGCAGTCGCTGCTGCACCCATGAGAAATGTTCTGCGATCCGTGTCTGTCGCGTTGTCTTGCATGTCTTTGTCTCCGTTGATTTTTTATGGGGTGACTTGCGAAACAGCTAACTTTTGTGACCGTTATGAAGTGTTCAACGGCATACAGGCACTCCTTGAGTGCCTGTATTGCTCGCTATCAGAGACGCTCGATGATGGTCACGTTGGCCTGACCGCCACCTTCGCACATGGTCTGCAGGCCATAGCGTCCGCCCGTGCGCTCGAGCTCATGCAGCAAGGTGGTCATGAGTTTGGCGCCCGATGCACCCAGCGGATGGCCCAGTGCAATAGCGCCACCGTTGACGTTGGTCTTGGCGTGGTCGTAGCCGGTTTCCTTGAGCCAGGCCATGACCACCGACGCGAAGGCTTCGTTGATTTCGACCAGATCAATGTCGGCCATGGTCATGCCAGCCTTCTTGAGTGCGTACTCGGTGGCAGGAATCGGTGCCGTTAGATGCCAGATGGGGTCATCGGCGCGCACGCTGATATGGTGGATGCGGGCACGCGGCTTGAGGTTGTAGCGCTTGAGCGCTGCCTCGGACACCACGAGCACGGCTGCTGCCGCATCGCAGGTAGAGCTGGAGACCGCTGCCGTAATCGATGGGTAAGTCGGATCCACCGGCTCCAGCGTGGCCATCTTCTCCAATGTGCTCAGACGGGCGGTTTCATCCATCTTGAAATCACCGAAAGGCACGATTTCGCGGTCGAAGCGGCCTTCGGCAATCGCCTTCAACGCGCGGTCATGGCTTTCCTTGGCAAACACTTCCATGTCGGCACGGCTCACGCCCCAGTGGTCGGCGATGCGCTGAGCCGCATAGAACTGGTTGACAGGCGCATCGCCAAAACGCGCCTGCCACCCCTTGCTCTCAGCAAACGGCGTGGTAAAGCCCAGGGGCTGACCAGCCAGCATGGCCGAGGAAATCGGAATGGCTGTCATGGTCTGCACACCGCCGGCCAGAATCACGTCCTGCGTACCGCTCATCACGGCCTGAGCCGCAAAGTGGATGGCCTGCTGGGACGAGCCGCACTGGCGATCGATCGTGGTGCCGGGCACGTTCAAAGGCATGCCCGCTGCCAGCCAGGAAGTACGGGCTATGTCGCCCGCCAGTGCACCAATGGTGTCCACGCAGCCAAAGATCACATCGTCGTAATCAGCAGCGGGTATGTCATTGCGTTCGACCAGGGCCTTGATGACATGGGCGCCAAGGTCGGCACCATGCACCGTGGCCAGAGAGCCTTTGCGCTTGCCAGTGGGCGAGCGCAGTGCGTCAACGATATAGGCTTGGGCGCTCATGCAGCCACCTCTTCAGCAATATTTTTGATAGCAGCCTGCACAGAGCAGGAGCCGGAGAAAGCACTTTCACGATCAAAAGTCGCACCAGGCCCAACGGGGGCATTGGGGCTGCTCAGCAAACCTTGTGTCAGACGCGCAGAGTGGTAGCCCTTGTCGCCCCAGGCGGCATCCAGCACCCACGCCCGCTTCATGAACATCTGCAGATCGACTTCCCAGGTGTAGCCCATGGCGCCATGCACCTGCAGGCTGTTGCGGGCAGCAAACCAGCTCGCTTCGCTGCACTGCAGCTTGGCGTGGGAGATGCGCACGGCCAGATCGGTCTCGCCCTGCTGCAACGCATAGAAAGCGCGGTAGAGCACGGGCTTGGCAAATTCGATCTTGGTGACGATGTCTGCCAGGTGGTGCTGAACCGCCTGGAAGCTGCCGATGACCTTGTCGAACTGCTTGCGCTGTGCCGCATAGTCCACGGACAGATCCAGCATGCGCTGAGCCAAGCCCACCATCTGGGCCGCAGCGGCCAGAGCGCCGCGCTCACCAGCGGTTTCCCAGACCTTCTGCCCCTGAGCGCCATCGAGCACACGGGTCGCATCCGAAGCCTTCCAGTTCACTTTGGAGAGGCGGCGCGAAGAGTCAATGCTCTTGAGCGGCGTGATCTCGCACTGCTCAGGCATCAGCAGGTGCAGCTCCAGGCCCGTAGCCGTCGCATGGGGCAGCAGCAGCAAGTCAGCCAGTTCAGCATCTGCCACCGTGGGGTTGACGGGGTGGCCCACGGCCACACGGCAGCTGCCTTCGGCAATCTTGCTCAACCAGGCACGGCTCTTGTTGCCTTCAGGCAAGGCGGACAACATGCCCACCGCCACATAGGCTGTGTCGGTCAGCGAGTCGGGCAAGGCGTAATAGCCCACTTCCTGCAGCAGCAGTGCCCAGTCCACATCGGCCATGCCCATGCCGCCATCGGCTTCTGGGGCCGACAGGCCCATCAGGCCCTGCTCGGCAATCTTGGACCACAGCTCAGGGCTGCGACCGCTCTTGGTTTCCCAGATATCGCGCAGCAACTCGGGAGCCGCCTCGGTCATCAGAAAGCGGCTGATGGAGTCACGGAATGCGATTTGATCTTCGGTAAAGGTGAAGTCCATGGTTGTCTCCCTGCCGATCAGGATTTGGGCAGACCCAGCATGCGCTGGGCAATGATGTTGCGCTGAATTTCGTTGCTGCCGGCGTAGATAGGGCCGGCCTGCGAGAACAGGAAACCTTCCAGCCAGTCGTTGGCTTCCACATCGTCAGCCAGCTCGGCACGCGAGCCCAGAATGCGCATGGCGGTTTCGTTGATCAGAATGTCCAGCTCGGACCAGACAATCTTGTTGGTGCTGGCCTCGGCGCCGATCTGCGCACCCTTGTTCAGGCGACCCACCGTGTGATACGAAGACAGCGTGTACGCCTCGGCACCCTGCCAGGCGCGCAGCACGGCATCACGGATGGAGTGGTCGCGATCTGCATCGACCTGGTTGCGCAGATAAAGATCCACCAGCTTCTGCGCGCTGCGCTGATAGCGAGCAGGAGAGCGCAGCAGCAGGCCACGCTCAAAGCCAGCCGTGGCCATGGCCACATGCCAGCCCTTGCCTTCGGCACCCAGCAGGTTCTCGACGGGCACTTCCACATCGTCGAAGAAGATTTCGGCAAAGTGCTCACGACCGTTGATGGCGCGAATGGGGCGCACAGTGATGCCGGGCGTGTTCAGCGGCACGAGGATGTAGCTCAGGCCGTGGTGGCGGCTCGAAGTAGGGTCGCTGCGGAACAGGCCAAACACCCAGTCGGCAAACACAGCGCGGGTGGACCAGATCTTCTGACCATTCAGAACGTACTTGTCACCCTTGCGGATGGCACGGCTGCTGATGGCCGCCATGTCGGAGCCGGCATTGGGCTCGGACCAGCCCTGGGCCCACATATCGTCGCAGCGGGCCATGCGGGGCAGAAAACGGGCCTTCTGCTCGGGCGTTCCGAACTCCATCAGCGTGGAGCCCAGCAGCAAAATGCCGTTCTGGTTCACGCGGGCGGGGGCATCGGCGGCCCAGTATTCCTCTTCAAAAATCAGCCACTCGGTCAGGTCGCAGCCGCTGCCGCCCAGGTCCTTGGGCCAGGTCACGGCACTGTAGCCCGCGTCGGCCAGCTTGGCTTCCCATTGGCGGTGCTGCTCAAAACCTTCGCGGGTGTCGTAGCTCTGCAGGCGCTGCTTGGGCACATTGTTCTTGAGCCACTCGCGCACTTGCGCACGGAAGGCTTTCTGAGCGGGGGTATAGGTCAAATCCATGTGTTGTCTCCTCTGCGCTCTTCGGTGCTCAGAATTTGGCGTCGCGCTTTTCCACGAAGGCGCTGCGCGTCTCGGCGGAATCAGGGCTCATGTAGGCCTGCAGGGTGAAGCCCTGCTCCCAGCGGTATTTGTCTTCCAGGTTGCCGTCTTCGATACCGGTCAGCGCTTCCTTGGCGATGCGGATCATGGCGGGGCTCTTGGCGGCAATCTTGTTGGCGATGTCCATGGCGGTGTCACGCAGCTGCTCACGCGGCACCACGCGCTCAATAGCGCCCAGACGGAATGCTTCCTGCGCACCAATCATCTCGCCCGTGAAGAACAGATAGCGCGTCTTTTGCACACCGAACATGCGCTGCAGGTGAGCAGCACCGCCCATGGCGCCACGGTCCACCTCGGGCAGGCCGAAAGTCGCATCTTCAGCGGCGATCACGATGTCCGATGCACCGCAGATACCGATACCGCCGCCCAGAACAAAGCCGTGCACGGCAGCAATCACGGGCACCTTGTTCAGGTGCACCGCCTTGAAAGTCGCGTAGTTGCCGGCATTCACATCGACGATGAGCTTGTCGTTGGAGGCCAGCTCCTTGATATCGACCCCGGCGCAAAAGCCCCGGTTCTCGGCGCGAATCACGATGACCCGCACTTCGGGCTTGTCGCCCAGTGACTGGATTTCACGCGCCAGGCCATTCCAGCCGGCTGCGTTCAGAGCGTTGACGGGGGCACGGTCAATGACCAGCTCCGCCACACCATTGTCATGAATAGTGGAATGAAATTGTTGATTGGACATATCCAGCCTCTTTGGCTTGTTGTTATGCGGGAGTCATTGCATTCAATGCGGTGCGGCGTTCCATGGCCTGGCGAACAATGCCGCTGATCACGTCTTCGCAGCTGTCGAGCTTGCCGATCAGCGCAGCCACCTGACCGGCCGACATCACGCCTTCGGCCGGGTTGCCGTCCACCATGGAGCGCTGCAGCAGCATGGGAGCATTGGCCGCCATCACGGTCTGGGCCACGGAGGACGAGTCCTCGCGCACCGCCTTCATGAAAATGCTGATGGCCTGAGCGGTGGTCATGCCGGTCTCGGCCTTCCATTGCAACGCCAGGCTCAGGGCGATGCGCAAGCGCTTCATGGGGCTGGCTTTTTCCAGCATCGCCAGGTATTCGTTGGGAATCATGCGCTGCGGCATGCCGTCGACCAGGTGAGATACCGCAATCTTTTCTGCGTCTTTGGTCGCCAGATAACGCTGCAGCGTGGCTTCAGGCACCTTGGAGTCGCTGGTCATCAAAAAGCGTGTGCCCATGGCGATACCCGATGCACCGTAGGCCAGAGCGGCCAGCAGACCTCGGCCGTCGTAGAAGCCGCCAGCTGCAATCACGGGAACCTGCACCGCATCCACTACCTGGGGCAGCAGCACCGTGGTCGGCACGCTGCCGGTATGGCCGCCGCCCTCACCGCCTTGCACCGTGATGGCATTGGCCCCCATCTCGATGGCTTTTTGCGCATGCTTCAGGGCTCCCACCGTGGGCATGCAGACGATACCTGCATCACGCAGACGGCCAATTACCTTCTTGTCCGGGCCGCGGCCATAGCTCACGGCACGCAGACGGTATTTCACAGCCAGGTCCAGCAATTGCTGTGCGTTGGGCTGGAACATGTGAAAGTTCAGACCGAAAGGCTGATCGTCGGTCTCGCGCTTGACGCGCAGAATCTCTGCTTCGATCTTGTCGGCAGGAATGGTGGCACCGGCCAGGAAGCCAAAACCACCCGCATTGGTCGTTCCAATCACCAGATCCGCCCCGGCCACATAGCCCATGGCAGTCTGAATAATGGGGTAGCGGCACCCCAGCAGGTCACAGATAGGGGTATGCAGGCTGCCCATGTCGTTCATATTGCTCATGCCTTTGACTCTTCTTTGTTGGCCTTGACCATGGACTTGGCATCCTGTCCGCCGAGTTGCCCCATGCCCATGGCCTGGCTGTGGGCGTGGGCAAAGTGGTGATAACCAAAGGCCATATCCATGGTGGAGCGCAGACCTTGCAGCTCTTCTGCCTTGTTCACGACCATCTTGGTCAGCGCCAGGCCCAGACGGGGCTGGGCCGCCATGCGCTGCGCCATCGCATAGACCTGCTCCTGCAGCTCGGCGCGCGGCACAACGCGGTTGACCATGCCCATCTGATAGGCACGATCAGCTCCCATGCGATCGCCCAGCAGCAAAAATTCTTTGGCGATACGTGGGTGCAGCTCGTGAGCATGGGCAAAGTATTCGACGCCGGGGATGCCCATGCGTACCACGGGATCCTGGAAGAAGGCGTCATCGCTGGCCACGATCAGGTCGCAGACCCAGGCCAGCATCAGGCCGCCGGCCACGCAAGCGCCCTGCACCATGGCAATCATGGGCTTAGGAATGTCACGCCAGCGGCGGCACATGCCCAGATACACCTCTTGCTCGCGGGCAAAGAGTTGCTCGCCACCGGGCTTGTTGGTGTGATCCCACCACAGATGCACGCGGTCAAAGGGCTTGTTGATGTCACGCCCGGGAGTACCGATATCGTGACCTGCACTGAAGTGCTTGCCCTCGCCGCGCAGCACGATGACCTTGACGCTGTCGTCATCGGTCGCCTTGCGGAAGGCAGCATCCAGCGCATAGGTCATCTGCGAGTTCTGCACGTTGTTGAACGTGGGCCGATTCATGGTGACCGTGGCAATGCCGTTGTCCACGCTGTAGAGCACAGGCTCATCGGTTTCGTAGACGGCCTTGTCTTCGCGTGTCACAAATTCGCTGGATGCTGCATCCATGTCAGGCTCCCATGACTGTAGCGCGCAGGTTGTGCGGATCGAGCTGAGCCAGCAAAGCCAGCTGCTCAGGCGTGGGATCAGGCGTCACACCCACTTCAGCAGGGACATAGATGGGGAAGCCTGTTGCCTCCTGCACCTGACCCACGGTCACGCCCGGATGCAAAGACACCAAACGCACCTGATAGTCGGGGCCACCAAAGTCAAACACGCACAGATTGGTGAAGATGAAACGGATGTCCGTGGTCTCCTCCAGCGTCCAGCCCTTGGCCAGACGTGCGGGGTTGTAGCCCACGGAGCCAACCACATCCACCTCGCCCGACACAAACACCTTCGGGCTATGGTTAGGCACAAAGAAGGAGTTGGCGTGATTGATGGAGTTGCCGGGGAAGCCGCGCACGCCCAGCATCATGGACTTGGGCTTGGCGTAGTCACTGCCCACCATGGAGATATTGCCCTGACCAAAGCGGTCCACCTGCACGGGGCCCACCATGGCGTGGCGCTTGCCACCCCAAACGTTATCGAAGATGCGGCCAAAGCCCATCCAGCTTTCGCGCTTGATCTGATAGTCACCACGTGGGCCCACTGGCACAGGTTCGTTGACCACCCAGGCTTCGGAGTCAGTCATGATCAAGTCCGTGTTGATGGACTTCATGCACACCGATGCGGCCAGACGAGGCACCAGGCCAATACCCGTAGCCAGCACCTCACCATCATTTTCCCAGGCACGTGCCGCGGCGCAGATGACGCGATCTACCAATGCAATTTCACTCATCTTCCTGCCTCCTCAGAACACGGGCAAGGGCAGGCGCTTGATTGCGTCCATACCACCCACTTTTTCCAGATATTCCTGCTCCGTGCACTGCACGTACTTTTGCTGGTAGTTGTCCCAGCCGCCCTCTTCTTTGCTGCTGGCCACGTATTCCTTGAAGTGCTTGACGTCAAAGCCATACTGAGGTGCGCAGGAGGTGGGGTGCGCTCCGCCTGGCAGATGCACCACGCCCGTGGTCTCGGAACGCTCCCAGAACACCAGGCGAGCGGCCTCTGCCGACTCGAAGCTGCTGGCTTCAACCAGCTCGTCGCAGCTCACATAGGTGTTGGTAGCAGCGCGGGCAAACAGGTCATCCATGTAGATGTCGGGACCTGCAATCTGGCAGACACCGCGTGCATCAGCACGGTCCACGTGCAGCAGCGCCACATCCAGCTGGATGGCAGGCATGGCCACCCATTCCTTGCCGTCGTAGGGCGACTCGATCAGCTTGATATCGCTGTTGTGCTTGAGCACATCGGTACCCAGGCCCACGCGGGTCGGGATGTAGGGAATACGCATGGCAGAAGCCTTCAGGCCCAGCACCATGTGACCTTCGTCAATTTCCATGACTTCGATCTCACCGTTCTGGCGGGCCTTGCGGAAATAAGGCTCCAGTGGGATGAAGTCCAGCGACACAAAGGCGAAGATCAGCTTCTTGACCTTGCCTGCGGCGCACAGCATGCCCACATCGGCGCCGCCATAGGCCACCACGGTGAGGTCCTTGACGTCGCTGCGCAGCAGCTCACGCACCAAAGCCATGGGCTTGCGGCGTGGCCCCCAGCCACCAATACCAATCGTCATGCCATCCTTGATGGATGCCACAACGTCCTTTGCTGTCATCAATTTATTGGCCATCTCTCAAGCCTCCTATTAGTTGTTTTCGGGGCGGCCCACGCTGAAGTCATGCCCCCAGAGGCTGACTGTCGTGAATTCGTGCGTGATGTGGTGATCCCAGTCGATGATGGCGCCGCCATAGCCGAACTCCAGGTCGAAGTTCGAGGGCGTCTTCATGTAGAACGAGATCATCTTGTCGTTGGTGTGCTGACCCAGCGTGGCCGACAGCTTGGTCTGGCTCTTTTGCATGCGGTCCATGGCACGGCCCACTTCAGGCATGTTGTCCACCTCGACCATCACGTGCACGCAGCCCGATGGCGAAGGGAACTCGGCCAGTGCCAGGCTGTGGTGACGGCCGTTGGCGCAGTGGAAGAAGTGAATGCGCACCGTGGGACCTTCGTCGCCAGCGGGCTTGAAGTTGTAGATATCCGAGAGGCCAAAGCCCATGACATCGCGCACAAAGGTCACGGTTTTGTCAAAGTCAGGGGCAGGCAGAACGGTATGTCCCAAGCCATAGTCACCTGTAATGAAGCGCGAGACCCCCTGAGGCGATGCAAAGTGGGCGAAGTCGGATTTGAAGCCCCAGACGATTTCGTGGCGGTTGCCCGAAGGATCCATCACCACAGCCAGTTGCTGCACATGACGCTTGGCACACAGCTCGGCGCTGCCCAGCTCGTAATGCACATCGGCCGCCTTCAGCGCTGCGAGCGCCTGCTCAAAGGCATCCTTGTTGGCCACTTCCCAGCCCGATGCGGTGTACTTGTCATTGCTGCCAGGCTGAACCTGGAAGCGGAACTGACGTTCATCCATCTTGATCAGCAGATCGCCACCGGCTGTGATGCTGGGCATCATGCCAAGCACATCACGTGCATAGCTGACCCAGCGATCCAAATCAGAGCTCTCGGCGACAACGTACGCAAGTCCACGTATTTCCATCATGATGTCGGGGCCTCCAACCCAAATCTTTTGTAGTGATGCTGATGATTTTGGAGAGGAGAGCCTTTACAAACATCGTCCATTGAGACTAACGATTCGCAGCTTTTGCTAGCAAAATCCATAGCACTCTCCCCAGCATCAGAAAGCAATTGGGGCATGTAAAGACCTTTCTTTCAGCCATTTGCAGTAGCCAAGCACGACACCCTGGCGACACCCTCGGAAACCCTCATCACGACCCACAAAAAAAGGCCGCACCCCAAAAGGGAATGCGGCCAACACGATGAACTCAGTTTTTGACTAATGGCCGCGGATCAGGCCGTCTGTACCTCGGTTGCGGATGCATAGTCGTTGTAGCCCTTGGCACCCGGGGTGTAGAGCGTGTTGCGATCAAACTTGGACAGAGGCAGGCCCTGGCGCATGCGTTGCACCAGATCCGGGTTGGCAATAAAGTGCCGCGCAAACGACACAGCCTTGCCTTCACCTGCCTGCAGCGCCGCTTCAGCGCTTTGGGCATCAAAGCCGTCGTTGAGAATCAGGTTCTCGCCAAAGTTCTCACGCGCCAGCTTGAAGGCGTCGATAGATGGATCGAAAACCGAACGCATCACATGCAGGTAGGCAATGCCCAGTCTGGATGCCTGGCGCATCAGCTCAGCATGCGTAGCCGCCGAGTTTTCGTCCGAGGTGTCGTTAAAGGTGTTGCCCGGGTTCAGGCGCAGACCCACGCGATCCACACCGATGGCCTCTCCCATGGCGCCCAGGCACTCCATCGCAAAGCGTGCACGGCTGGCCGCATTGCCACCATATTCATCAGTGCGCTGATTGGTGCTGGAGTGCAAAAACTGCAAGCTCAGATAACCGCTGGTGCCATGCAGTTCCACACCGTCAAAGCCCGCATCGATTGCGCGCTTGGCCGCAGCAGCATGCTCGGCAATAGCCTGGCGCACCTCTTGGGTGGTCAAAGCCTGGGGCACATCGAAGTCCTGCATGCCTGCGGCATCCGTCCAGATCTTGCCCTGCGCCTGAATGGCCGATGCCGACACCGAGCGCACGCCTGCGGGCTTGATATAGCTGCTGCCAATGCGCCCTGAATGCATGATCTGCAGCACGATGGAGCCGCCGCGCGCATGCACGGCATCCGTCACCTTGCGCCAGCCACGCACATGCTCGGCAGTCTCGATGCCGGGCTGGCGGCAGTAGGCCTGGCCCGTGACTTCAGGCCATGCCCCCTCAGCCACGATCAGTCCAGCATCGCCGCGCTGACCATAGTGCTCGGCCATGATGTCCGTGGGCGTGCCATCGACCTCTGCACGATTGCGCGTCATGGGAGCCATGACCACGCGGTTTTGCAGCGCAAGCTTGCCCAGTTGAACAGGGGTAAACAATGTTTGACTCATGCCAACTCCTTCGCCTTAGCGCACACGCATGCGCGGCGCGGGCGTGCCACGGCGCATGGTTTTGAGAAACTGTTCCAGCGGCGCAGGGGCAGCTACCTGAGGCAGCTCATCCTTGTCGGGACGGTTCGCCCAGAACTCCTTCCAGCTCGGGAACAGGTCGTGGAAAGCGCCGTGGTAGGGCTCACGACCGGGCCAGCGCATCTTCATGTCACCAATCGGCGGCTTGTTCAGGTCGGTGGCATACCAGTAGCAGGGCAGGCGGCGGCGGAAGAACCACTGACCGTCGATGCGCTCATAGTCATCCCAGTACAGCATCTGCATGATGACCCACTCGGCACCACACTCATGCTCGTTCTTGGAATAGACCACGCCGGTGGCGTGATCCTTGTCCACGAACTCGATGATGTGCTGTCCCAGATGGTGAGAGGTGCCCGTGAACTGGTCACGCAGAGTGCTGTCCTGCCAGGCCATAAAGTGCGCGCGCCCCACCTTCTCCTTGCCCACCTTGATATCGGGTGCAAACAGGTTCACATGGGCATCCATGTCACGCATGTCCAGCGACAAGGAGTACTTGCCAGCCAGCTGGCGAATCGCATCCAGCGACTCCAGTCTGTCGATACGCTCGTCCAGCGTTTGCGGCCACTGATTCACGGGTTCACTCATCTCTCTAGCTCTCTCTTACAGCGCAGTCACCAGAACAGCGGAGCGACCGCCATCCACGGGCAGTGCAGCACCGGTCACATAGCTGGCTTCATCGCTGGCCAGGAACAGCACGGCATTGGCCAACTCGTTGGACTGACCGACACGGCCCATGGGGATGAGCTTTTCGGTGTTCTTGCGCGATGCCTCGTCGGCCAGCATGCCGGCCGTGGCAGGTGTTTCCACCACAGCGGGGATCACCACGTTCACACGCACTCCGGCAGGAGCACCTTCGGCCGCTGCAGCGCGCGAGAAGTTGAGGATGGCGGCCTTGGCTGCCGAGTAACCCGACATATAGGGCGTGCCCAGCGTGCCGCAGATGGAGCCGATATTGACGATGGAGCCGCCCTTACCGGCCATCAGCTTCAGCGCCGTGCGTGTACCCCAGAAGGTGCCGTCCACCGAGGTGCTGAAGTTGGCATGCCAGTCCGCCGTGGTCATGGCCTCGATGCCACCCCAGGTGTAGGCCATGGCGTTATTGACCAGAATGTCCAGGCTGCCATGCTTCTTGGCAGTCTGCTCCAGCGCACCGACAAACTGGGCTTCATTGCCCACGTCAGCCACGATGGCCTCGGCGCTGCCACCTGCTGCCTTGATCTTGGCCACGACCTCATCCAGCGGCTCCTTGCGGCGACCGCAGATCACCACCGTCGCACCTTCCTGTGCGAAACGCTCGGCCGTTGCAGCACCGATACCGGAGCCACCACCCGTCACAAATGCAATCTTGCCTTCCAGACGCTTGCTCATTTTTCTCTCTCCTTACAGGAAGGCGCTGCCGCCGTTGACCGCCACGTTCTGACCGGTCACAAAACCGCTGTCATCGCTGGCCAGGAACACCGCCACCTTGGCGATGTCATCGGGTTCGGCCATGCGACCCATGGGCACGCCGGCGATGATCGCGTCGGCCCATTCCTGGGGAATGCCTTGCATCATGGGGGTGTTGGTGGGGCCGGGAACCAGCGTGTTCACACGGATCTTCTTGGGTGCCAGCTCCTTGGCCATGCCACGGGTCAGGCCCATGATGGCGGCCTTGGAGGCGCAGTAGTGCGCTGGGCCGTCGCCGCTGACAGCCGAGGTGCTGGAGATGTTGACGATGGCACCGCCCTTGCCTTCTTGCATCTGCTTGACAGCGGCGCGAGCGCAGTAGAAAGCGCCGTTCAGGTTCACGCCAATCACGCGCTCCCAGGTGGCATCAGGGATATCGGCAAACTGATCGACCGAGCCCACGCCGGCGTTGTTCACCAACACCTCAACGGCACCCAGGGTTTCACGCACTTCGGCAAACAGCTTGTCCACGGCAGCGCTGTCGGCCACGTTGACGGAGCGCGCCAGGTGCTTGCCAGCCTTGCCTTCCAGCGTCTGCTTGGCAGCTTCTTCGTTCAGGTCCACGGCCACGACGGTGGCGCCTTCATCCGCAAAACGCTGTGCAATGGCGCGGCCCATGCCCTGACCTGCACCTGTGACCACGGCCACTTTTCCTGCTAAACGCATTCATGTCTCCTTGTTGATTGGCAATCAAAATTTGGAGTCAAGCGTAGAAAAAAAGCGGCGTCAGACCATCGTCCAACAAGACTAAGCAAATTCGAAAAATCGATATCCAGGCCTGCAAGATCGCCGTAACCGCTTAGCAGGCCTGAGGAAAATCACTTTCCCCACGGAATGCAGGCAAGGGTTTTCACCCATCAGACTTTCCACGCAAACCGGCTATCGCTGATCAAGGCGCAGCACAGGCCACTTTGTCAGAGCCTGTTTGCGCTCTCTGCACGAGCTGGGCAGGAATACAGGCCTGCATGCAGACATGCACAGAAACATTCAAAAAAGGAGCTTGTAGCGCTTGTCAGCTCTTGATTTCAGGCATTAAACCATCTGAAACTCAATACTACTGAGCGCTAAAAGCTCCTCTTATTGAATGGAGCAGAACCACTTCAAGATCGTCAACACGCGCTTAGCCACCGTAAGGCACAAAGCCACTTTCGTTTTCATTGACCTTGAGCGGCTTGGCCACATACGGAAAAGCACGCTGCGGACAGGCCGCACGCTCGCACACCTTGCAGCCCATGCCAATGGGTGTGGCCGCAGCCACATTGCGCAAATCCATGCCTTGGGAATACACCAGTCTTGCTGCGTGCTGCAAGTCACACCCCAGGCCAATGGAGAAAGTTTTTCCCGGTGCACCCCAGCCCTGGCCCGCATGGCTGATAGTGCGGGCAATCCAGAGATACACACGCCCATCGGGCATGCTGGCGAGCTGAGGGACAATGCGACCCGGTTGGGTAAACGCCTCGTACACCCCCCACAGAGGGCAGGTTCCCCCGGTCTTGGAAAAGTGAAAATGCGTGGCCGACTGGCGTTTGCTGATGTTGCCAGCCCTGTCCACTCGGATGAAGAAAAAGGGCACGCCCGGCGCATCGCTGCGCTGCAGCGTGGAGAGGCGGTGACACACGGTCTCAAAGCCCACGCCAAAACGCTGGGCCAACAAGTCGATGTCGTACTGCAGGCTTTCCGCCGCACGCAAAAACTCACCATAAGGCAACACAAAAGCACCTGCCACATAGTTGGCCAGCCCCATGCGCGCCAGGCGGCGCGTGCCCTCGTCCTGCCACTGCGCGCTTTGCAGCTCCGTGGCAATCAATGCATCAAACTCCAGCAGCGCCAGCTGGGTTGCCAGCTGAAAGGCCTGCTGCATGGGTCGCAACTGTGGTGCGATGTACAGCGTTCGGGTGACTGCGTCATAGCGGCGGTGGCTTGCAGCCTTGCCCTCTCTGTCCTCGCCTACGCGCAAGACCTGCACACCATGGCGCACCTGCAGCCGGTACTGCAACCACTCTTGCAAGCTGCCTCCTTGCTCTGCGGCCTGCCGGGCCAGCGCCTCGGCCGCACGATCCAGCCCATCAAAGTAGTTGCGATGTGCAAAGAAAAAGTCACGTACCGCTTCAAAAGGCATTTGACGTGGCGACTCCGCCAGAAGACCTGTCACGCCATGGCCAGCAGACCCACTTTCCTGCAAGCCCCCGCCATCTTGCTCTGCTCTGCCATCCCCCAGCCGGGCACTCAACGCTTCCAGACGTTCTGCATCGGCCAGCTGTCTTTGGTGCATGAGCAGCAGCATCTGCGCCAGCTGGGGCAGCTTGGCCGCCACCTCGCGCAACTCAGGCAAGGGCACAGCCCCTTCGGGTTGGGGCATCGCCGCCACGGCATCGCGCAGTTGCGCCAGCAAACGAGCTTCTTCATCTTCTGAAAACTGCTGGATGTCCACACCCAGCACCTTGTGAATCTTGAGCAGCACCGCCACCGTGAGCGGGCGCTGATCCTGCTCGATCTGATTCAGATAGCTGGGCGACAGCTCCAGTGCCTGCGCCAGTGCCGCCTGCGTCATACCTCGCTCGGCGCGCAAGCTGCGCAGACGCACGCCCATGAATGTCTTGGCCATTGCCATGCCTCCAATTCAAGCCCGCCAATATTTGCAAACTTCGCAAATTCTTGATTTCTTCTTCGCAATCATTCACCAATTCAGCCCTATACGATTGAAATGTGAATGCGTAGATTGCGAAGTATCGCAGACCCAACAGCGTCTGAGTTCACAACTTCAAGGAGACACCCATGAGCACGACCGCCACGGCAGCCGCCGCCACAACCAACGCCAGCAATCAGATTCTGGCCACCACCGCCGCCACCTTCAAACCCAAGAAATCCGTCGCGCTCTCCGGCGTGACCGCAGGCAATACCGCGCTGTGCACCGTGGGCAAAACCGGCAATGATCTGCACTACCGCGGCTATGACATTCTGGACATTGCCGAAGTCTGCGAGTTTGAAGAAATCGCCCACCTGCTGGTGCATGGCAAGCTGCCCACACATTCCGAACTCAAGGCCTACAAGACCAAGCTCAAAGCCCTGCGCGGCCTGCCGACCAGCGTCAAGACCGCGCTGGAGCAACTGCCAGCCGCCAGCCACCCCATGGATGTGATGCGCACCGGCGTCTCCGCCATGGGCTGCGCCCTGCCCGAGAAGGACGACCACAACCTGCCAGGCGCCCGCGACATCGCCGACCGCCTGATGGCTTCGCTGGGTTCCATGCTGCTGTACTGGTACCACTTCAGTAACTCGGGCCGCCGCATCGAGGTGGAAACCGATGACGACTCCATCGGCGGCCACTTCCTGCATCTGCTGCACGGCGCCAAACCTGCCGAGAGCTGGGTGCGCGCCATGCACACCTCTTTGAACCTGTATGCAGAGCACGAGTTCAATGCCTCCACCTTCACGGCGCGCGTGGTGGCCGGTACCGGCAGCGACATGTACTCTGCCATCACCGGTGCCATCGGCGCACTGCGCGGCCCCAAGCACGGCGGCGCCAACGAAGTGGCATTCGAGATCCAGAAACGCTATGACAACCCCGCCGAGGCCGAAGCCGACATCCGCCGCCGCGTGGAAGCCAAGGAAGTCGTGATCGGCTTTGGTCACCCCGTCTACACCGTCAGTGACCCGCGCAACGTGGTCATCAAGGGCGTGGCCAAGAAGCTCTCCGACGAAGCAGGCAGCACCAAGATGTACGACATTGCCGCACGCCTGGAGTCAGTGATGTGGGAAGTGAAGAACATGTTCCCCAACCTCGACTGGTTCAGCGCCGTCAGCTACCACATGATGGGCGTGCCCACCGCCATGTTCACGCCTTTGTTCGTGATCGCCCGCACCAGCGGCTGGGCGGCCCACATCATCGAGCAGCGCCAGGACAACAAGATCATTCGCCCCAGCGCCAACTACGTGGGTCCGGACGATCTGAAGTTCGTTCCCATCGAAGCCCGCCAGTAATCACCGACACGCCATGACTGCCCAGCCCATGCAAGCCCACTCCCTGTGCATTGCCATCGCCGACAAACTGCGCGAACGCATCTTGAGCCATCAGTTGCCTCCCGGCTCCGATATCAATGACGGTGCGCTGGCGCAGGAATATGGCGTCAGTCGCACCCCTGTGCGAGAGGCCATGAAGCTGCTGTGCCACGAAGGCCTGCTGACCGCCCAGCCGCGCCGCGGCATGACGGTCACGCGCCTGAGTGCCGCTCAGGTCAACGAGGCACGCTTGCTGTGCGCCTTGCTCAGCGAGCACCTGAGCCTGCAGCGCCAGACCCACGCGCCTTGCACCCAGCTGGGCGAGCAGTTGCTGCGTGTGTCGCAGGCAAGGCTGCAGCTGGCCCTGGGCTCTGCATCCTTTGAAGAGAGCAGCGCCAGCAGCACCGCAGCCTGCCTGCCTCAGTCCCACTCTCAGTCCCACTCTCAGTCTCAATCTCAGACTGCGCATCACAGCCACACCGCAGGCATGAAGACCCCATCGGCCATGGCCGCTCTGACCCACTGATCCCCACAAGAATTGCCCGAGACAATGCCCCACAATCTCCACCGCTATCGCAAGCCCCTGCCCGGCACCGCCCTGCACTATTTCGATGCGCAAGCCGCCGTCGAAGCCATCCAGCCCGGCGCCTGGGCCGGCTTGCCCTACACCAGCCGCGTGCATGCTGAAAACCTGGTGCGCCGTTGCGAGCCCGCCATCCTCACCGAATGCCTGACGCAAATCATTGAGCGCAAGCGCGAGCGCGACTTTCCCTGGTTCCCGGCGCGCGTGGTCTGCCATGACATCCTGGGCCAGACGGCGCTGGTCGACCTGGCGGGCCTGCGCGATGCGATTGCCGACCAGGGCGGTGACCCTGCCGCCGTCAACCCTGTGGTGCCCGTGCAATTGATCGTGGACCACTCGCTGGCCGTAGAGTGCGGCGGATTCGACCCCGACGCCTTTGAGAAGAACCGTGCCATCGAAGATCGCCGTAACGAAGACCGCTTTCACTTCATCGACTGGTGCAAGCGCTCGTTCAAGAATGTGGAGGTGATCCCACCAGGCAACGGCATCATGCACCAGATCAATCTGGAGCGTATGAGTCCTGTGATCCATGCTATCGATGGTGAGGCATACCCAGATACGCTGGTCGGCACGGACAGCCATACGCCGCACGTGGACGCACTGGGCGTGATCGCTGTCGGCGTGGGCGGACTCGAAGCTGAAAACGTCATGCTGGGCCGTGCCTCATGGATGCGCCTGCCCGAAATCATTGGCGTGAAACTCACCGGCAAACGCCAGAACGGCATTACCGCCACCGACATCGTCTTGGCGCTGACCCAGTTTCTGCGCCAGCAAAAAGTGGTGGGAGCCTATCTGGAGTTTTACGGTGAAGGCGCTCGCAGCCTCTCCATCGGCGACCGCGCCACCATCTCCAATATGGCGCCCGAGTATGGGGCCACAGCCGCCATGTTTGCCATTGACGAGCAGACCATAGACTACCTGCGCCTCACAGGCCGCGAGCCCGCCCAAGTGCAGCTGGTCGAAACCTACGCCAAGCAGGCAGGCCTGTGGGCAGATGCCCTGGAAAACGCCGTGTACGAGCGCACACTGCAGTTCGATCTGTCCACCGTGGTGCGCAATATGGCCGGCCCCTCCAACCCACATGCCCGCGTCGCCACGGCAGATCTGGCTGCCAAGGGCATTGCCGGTGAATGGCAGGAGCAAGAGGGCCAGATGCCCGATGGAGCGGTCATCATTGCGGCCATCACCAGTTGCACCAACACCAGCAACCCCCGCAATGTGATTGCTGCCGGTTTGCTGGCACGCAATGCCCGCAATCTGGGCCTCACGCGCAAGCCCTGGGTCAAGACTTCGCTGGCTCCCGGCTCCAAGACCGTGCCGCTGTACCTGCAGCAAGCCGGTCTGCTGCGTGACCTGGAAGACCTGGGCTTTGGTGTCGTGGCCTTTGCCTGCACCACCTGCAACGGCATGAGCGGCGCGCTCGATCCCGTCATTGAGCAGGAGATCAAGGACCGCGACCTCTACACCACGGCCGTGCTTTCGGGCAACCGCAACTTTGACGGGCGCATTCACCCCCACGCCAAGCAGGCCTTCCTGGCATCGCCCCCGCTGGTGGTGGCCTACGCCATCGCAGGCACCATCCGCTTCGACATCGAAAACGATGTACTGGGCGTCTTCCAAGGCCGTGAAATCCGCCTCAAGGACATCTGGCCCAGCGACGACGAGATTGACCGCGTGGCCAAGGCCGCCGTCAAGCCCGAGCAGTTCCGCTCGGTCTACGAGCCCATGTTTGCCATCCATGCAGACACCGGCGCAGCGGAAGAGCCCCTGTACAACTGGCGCCCTCAGTCGACCTATATCCGCCGCCCCCCTTACTGGGAAGGGGCGCTGGCTGGCGAGCGCACGCTGCGCGGCATGCGCCCTCTGGCCATCCTGCCGGACAACATCACCACCGACCACCTCTCGCCCTCCAACGCGATCCTGATGGACTCGGCTGCCGGTGAGTACCTGCACAAAATGGGCCTGCCCGAGGAGGACTTCAACTCCTACGCCACCCATCGCGGCGACCACCTGACGGCCCAGCGTGCCACCTTTGCCAACCCCAAGCTGTTCAACGAAATGGTGGTGGACGACAAGGGACAAACCCAGCAAGGCTCCCTCGCCCGCGTGGAACCCGAAGGCAAGGTCATGCGCATGTGGGAAGCCATCGAGACCTACATGGAGCGCAAACAGCCGCTGATCATCATCGCCGGTGCCGACTACGGCCAGGGATCGAGTCGCGACTGGGCCGCCAAGGGCGTGCGTCTGGCAGGGGTGGAGGCCATTGTGGCCGAAGGCTTTGAGCGCATTCACCGCACCAATCTGATTGGCATGGGTGTGCTGCCGCTGGAGTTTTTGCCCGGCACCACCCGCCACACGCTGGCGCTCGATGGCACGGAAACCTTTGATGTCATCGGCAAGCGCAAGCCTCGCGCCGAGCTGACGCTGCATATCTACCGCAGCACCGGCGCACGCACCGAAGTGCCTGTGACCTGCCGCCTGGATACCGCAGAAGAAGTTTCCATCTACGAAGCTGGCGGCGTGCTGCAGCGCTTTGCCCAGGACTTCCTGGCTAATCAGTAATCACCCCCTGAGCGGCTTCGCCGCTTCCCCCTCTCTGGCGCTAGGCGCCGGAGGGGGACGATGCCCTCGCTGCGGGGCGGCCCTTGCTCGGCATCCCGCCGATGAGCCGCCCCACGCTCTTCAACACACCATCGATGCTTGATGGACTCTTTGATAGCCAGCATCACCATGAATCACTTCACACCGCAAATCAAAATCCCCGCCACCTATTTGCGTGGCGGCACCAGCAAGGGCGTGTTCTTCAAGCTGCAAGACTTGCCAGCGGCGGCCCAGCAGCCCGGCGCCGTGCGCGACGCCATCTTGCTGCGCGCACTGGGCAGCCCTGACCCCTATGGCAAACAGATTGATGGCATGGGCAATGCGTCGTCCTCGACCAGCAAGAGCGTAATCCTCTCCAAGAGCAGCCGCCCGGACCACGATGTGGACTACCTCTTCGGTCAGGTCGCCATCGACAAGGCCTTTGTGGACTGGAGCGGCAACTGCGGCAACCTCAGCGCTGCCGTCGGCCCCTGCGCCATTCACATGGGGCTGATAGCTGCCGAGCGCATTCCTCACAACGGCGTGGTCAGCATCCGCATCTGGCAAGCCAATATTGGCAAGACCATCGTGGCCCATGTGCCCATCACCGACGGCCAGGTGCAGGAAACCGGCGACTTCGAACTCGACGGCGTGACCTTCCCAGCCGCCGAGGTGCCGCTGGAGTTTCTGGACCCCGCCGACGATGGCGAGGATGGAGGCGCCATGTTCCCCACGGGCAACTTGGTCGATCGCCTGGATGTACCCGGCATTGGCAGCTTTGCCGCCACCATGATCAATGCAGGCATTCCCACCATCTTTTTGAATGCCAAAGACATTGGCTATACGGGGTGCGAACTGCAAGACGCCATCAACAATGACACTGAAGCGCTGGCCAAGTTCGAGACTATCCGCGCATACGGTGCAATTCACATGGGCCTCATCAAGGATCTGAGCGAAGCTGCCACTCGCCAGCACACGCCCAAGATTGCCTTTGTGGCACCGGCCCAAAGCTATACCGCCTCCAGCGGCAAGGCGATTGAGGCCGACAGCATTGACCTCGTCGTGCGGGCGCTGTCCATGGGCAAGCTGCACCACGCCATGATGGGCACGGCAGCCGTGGCCATTGGCACGGCTGCCGCCATCCCCGGCACGCTGGTCAACCAGGCGGCCGGTGGCGGCGAGCGCCATGCCGTGCGCTTTGGCCACCCCAGCGGCACGCTGCGCGTAGGGGCCGAGGCCCGGCTGGTGGGCGATCAATGGCAGGTCACCAAAGCCCTGATGAGCCGCAGCGCCCGCATTCTCATGGAAGGCTGGATTCGCGTGCCCGGCGAAGTGCCGAACGCCAAATAAGCATCAAAACAGGCTGCAAGCGCTTTCTGGCAAAGCGCTTGCAGCTATCAAAACAAGAGATCAATCATGAATTCAAAGCAACAACTCAAAGCCCTGGCCGATGCACGCCGCGGCGTCATCGTCCCCGGTGCGTTCAACGCCATGTCGGCCCGCCTGATTGCCGATCTGGGCTTTGAAGCCATTTACGTCACCGGTGCCGGTGTCACCAATATGTGGCTTGGCATGCCCGATCAGGGCTTTATGGGCCTGACCGATATCGCCGACCACACCGCCCGCATCCGCGACGCCGTGGAGGTGCCGCTGCTGGTCGATGCCGACACCGGCTTTGGCAATGCCGTCAACACCTACCATGCCGTGCGCACGCTCGAGCGTGCCGGGGCCGACTGCATTCAGCTCGAAGACCAGGTCTCGCCCAAGCGCTGCGGCCACTTCAATGGCAAGCAAGTCATTGAAACCAGCGAAATGCTGGGCAAGATCAAAGCCGCCGTCGATGCGCGCCGCGACAGCGGCACCCTCATCATGGCCCGCACCGACGCGGCAGCCGTCCACGGCTTTGAAGCCGCCATCGAGCGTGCGCAGCAGTTTCAGGAAGCTGGTGCCGACATCCTGTTTGTCGAAGCCGTGACCAAGGAAGAAGAAGTCCGCGCCCTGCCACAGCGCCTGCAAGCCCCCCAACTCATGAACATGGTCATTGGCGGCAAGACCCCGATCTTCAACGCCGATGAATTGGGCCAGCTGGGCTTTGGCTTTGTGCTGTACGCCAACGCCGCCCTGCAAGGCGCGGTCGCTGGCATGCAAAAGTGCCTGACCCTGCTGCGTGACGACCACAAGGTGGATGAAGATCCCGCCATCGTCGCCCCCTTCCTGGAGCGCCAGCGCCTGGTGAACAAGGACTTCTGGGATGGGCTGGAGCAAAAGTACAAATAAGCTTTAACCCAGATTTAAACAAAATAGCGTGCAGCGCTTACCCATCAAGCACTGCACGCTATTTTTTTGAGAGTGGATAGTTAAGGACCACAGACCGTGACCCTGCTCTGACCTCAGAGCGAGCAGCCCAGACCGGCTGCGCCAGGCATTGCGCTTATGGAAGGCGCAAGTCCATGCCCAGCATGCCGGCAAGGCCGAAGGTAAAGCCCAGCACAAACAGCAGCCCCAGCACAAAAACGACCGCGATCTTGCCGATCGAGAGCAGCAAGGTACGCGTGTCCGCCCCCTTCTTCTTGCCTTGGTCGTAATGCCACTTGATGGCAAAGAACATGCACGCGCCGAAGATCAGCGCTTTGAACACCACAAAGACTACAGGGACCCAGTCGATCATTTTGAGAATTTCCAGCCAATGACTTGGCACTATCAATCGCGAAACACTCTGCACCAGCAGGCGTGAGCGAAGCGAACGCCGGCAATTTCCATACAAACCTGGTATTGCCTTGCGCTCAGGGAGATACTACTTAAAAGCAATTTCCATACATGCGGACAAAATGTCCTAGCCTCGATCCATGCAAGATGATTCGCTGCCCATCTGGTTGCGGCGATTAAGCACCCAGGGCGGCCCTTGTTTGTTGCAGATTGCCGATGCCCTGCAGGTCGCTGTGACAGACGGATCCTTGACTCCTGGCGAGCGCCTGCCGCCACAGCGTCGGCTGGCTGCTGCGCTGAATGCCGATCTGACCACCATCACACGCGCCTATGATGAAGCTAGGCGACGTCATCTGCTGGAGGGGCGCGGTGCTCGGGGCACGAAAACTCCCTGCTCATGACCAATGACCTGGGGGAGGCTGCCACTGCCGCATGGATTCTGGCGTTGCCAGCGCCTGACCCTCAGTGCAGCAGTGGTTTAGCAGCGGAAAAAGGGAAAGGTCGACTCACGCCGCCTTCCAGCCTGCCAGCATGAGCTCCAGTGCCTGCAGCGCTTCATCCAGCCGCTCGTCGGACGCCCCCTCCTGCGCAATCCAGATTGCCGCTTCAATCAGACTGCCATTGAGCAGGTGGGCCATAGCCTGAGGACTGGAGCGCACAATCACGCCCTGATCCATCAACTCCTGCAAATACGCCGCCATGAACTGCACACACTGCTGGTATTGCGCCCCCTGCTCGGTACCGGTGAGAACGGCTCGCGCATCCTGCAGCACGATGCGGCGTATCTCCGGCTCTTGCGCCATGGCCAGGTAGGCGCGGCAGTAGGCCAGAAAGCCCTCCCAAAGATCGCCATGGTTGCGCAACACCTGCTCCAGCCGCGCATCCATTTCCGCATCGATCTGTGCAAACACAGCCGCCAGCAGCCCAGGCTTGCCGCCAAAGTGGTGATAAAGCGCGCCACGCGTCAAACCCGCCTGTGCGGTCAGTTCATCCATGGACGCCTGCGCATAGCCATGCCGGGCAAACGCAGAGCGTGCTGCGGCAATCAATTTGGCTCGAGTGGCTTCAATCATGCTGCTGCGGCTTTGGCGAACTTGGGTCACAGAAAGCTCCAGAAAAAACACATACAAGGCGTATGCCAATCATACGACGCCACGCCAGGCACTCTATAGAATGCCATTCACATACACGATGTATGCAAGTGAATTGATGCATTAATCTGCCCGAGGTTTTCATGTTGAATGCGTATCGCAGCCTGTTTACAGCGCCAGGCAGCACAGGCTTTGTTCTCGCGGGCCTGCTGGCTCGCCTGCCACTCTCCATGACGGGAATTGGCCTGATCACCATGCTGTCGCAGCAGCGCGGTGCCTATACGCTGGCGGGCATGGTGTCTGCCTGCTTTGCCCTGTCGATTGCCATATTGGCCCCCCGTATTTCAGCTCTGGTGGACCGCTACGGCCAATCCAGGGTGCTGCCGTTTGCTGCGGCCAGCAGCGCGCTGTCCATGCTGGCGCTGCTGGCTTGCGCTCACTGGGAAGGTCCGGACTGGCTGCTGCTGGTGCTGGCCGCCGCCGTGGGCAGCCTGCCCAGCATGCCGGCCATGGTGCGCGCCCGCTGGACAGCCATTTACAGCGGTACGCCGCAGTTACAGACAGCGTTTGCCCTGGAGGCCGTACTGGACGATCTCGCGTTTATCGTGGGCCCTCCCTTTTCCGTGGGGCTGAGCATGATGCTGTTTCCCGAGGCCGGCCCCTTGGCTGCGGCATTGTTTCTCATCGTGGGCGTAAGTCTGTTTGTGATGCAGCGTCGCACTGAGCCCGCGGTCAACCCGCTCGCTCACTCCCCAAAGCACAGTGCACCGTCCATGCTGCGCCAGCCCGTTGTGCGTACCTTGGCGCTGTTCATGCTGGCGCAAGGCGTTATCGTCGGTGTGATTGATGTGGCCAGCGTAGCCTTTGCCACAGCCCAGGGTCAGCCCGGCATGGCCAGTGTGGTGCTGTCCTTTTATGCCTTGGGATCCTGCGCCATGGGACTGCTGTTTGGCACGCTGCGCCTGTCGATGCCACTGAGTCGCCAGATTGTGTGGGTGGGCGCATCCGTCGCCATCTCCGCTCTGCCCTTGCTGCTGGCCAGCAATCTGACCGCACTGACGCTTGCAGTTCTGCTCGCCGGTATCACCTTTGGTCCGACGATTACCGTGGCCATGAGCCTGGTCGAGCAACAGGTCCCCGCCCAGCGCCTGACCGAGGGCATGACCTGGCTGCTGACCGGTCTGGCCAGTGGCGTCGCACTTGGAGCCGCTGCGGCGGGCTGGTTGATAGACCACTGGGGAGCACAACAGTCCTTTGTACTGACGCTGGTCGCAGGCGCTGCCATGTGGCTATGGGGCGTTCAGGCGGGGCGACAAGCCAGCCCAGCCCGACCTTGAGCTCATCAAATTTATAGCAAAAACAGCCTCCAGCCCTTACAGAGCAATGGAAGTCAGCTATCTATTTATCAGCCTCTACAAAACACTCTGGACAGAGGGCATCGGTTGCGGCGAACGCGCCAGCGCGATAAAGGCTTGCAGGTAGTCGGTGTGCAACTCTGCCTCACGCGCGCCCAGATAGATTTGCTTGGCAATTCCCTTGGCTCCCAGCTTGACGGGAACAACGGCCATTCGCTCGGCATATTCAAGTGCCAGCCAGCGCGGCAAGGCCGCAACGCCGCGGCCGCTGGCCACCATCTGCATCATGATGTCTGTGGTCTCAATGGTTTTGTGGCGGCGCGGTGCCACCCCTTTGGGCAGCAAAAACTGGGTGTAGACATCCAGCCTGTCCACCGCTACGGGATAGGTAATGAGCACCTCATGCGCCAAGTCTGCTGGCCTGGCATATTCAGCCTGCGCCAGCGCATGATCGGCAGCAACCACCAAAACCTGCTCATAGTCAAACACCGGCTCAAAGTACAGGCCGGGCTTGAACAAGGGGTCCGGCGTGACCAGCATGTCAATCTCGTAGCCGAACAGCGCCCCAATGCCACCGAACTGAAACTTCTGTTTCACGTCTACATCCACATCGGGCCAGGCTGCCAGATAAGGAGAGACGATTTTCAGCAGCCACTGATAGCAGGGATGGCACTCCATGCCTATGCGCAAGGTACCGCGCTCCCCTTGGGCAAACTGCTGCAAGCGGGCTTCAGCCAGATCAAGCTGAGGCAGCACACGGTTGGCCACCGCCAGCAAATACTGCCCGGCCTGGGTCAAGCGCAAGCTGCGCCCCTCGCGCAGCCAGATATCGGTGCCCAGCTGGGCTTCCAGCTTGCGCATACTGTGACTCAGAGCTGATTGCGTAAGGCAAAGAACATCGGCAGCAGCCGTCAAAGTGCCTTGCTTTTCAACCTCCCGGACGATGGACAAATGAATGCGCTCAATCATTGAAGAGAAATATTCATGAATTTCTAATGAATATCCATCTTAGTTCATGCATTGATTGGCTTTGAATCTTTCCAGCATCCCCACCTTTGCTACCGCACAGCTAACACGCCCCATCCACAAAGGCAAACTCGATAGCAATCCGCACTGAGGGAGTGCGAGATGGCTTGGCTGTTCACGCCGCTCCACCGAAAATTGAGGGCATCGCACCAACTTGGTGCTATCTTCGAACACATCGGCCCGGACAACACCCTTGCCCGGGCTTTGTCCGTTTGCGCCACGTCAAAGCGCCAATTACACCATCTCGCAAGGGAGCTACATCATGGAGCGCAAGCCCAATATCACTTTGTCCTCCTTGGACTTGGACCGCATTGAATCGCTGCTGGAAAAGAACAATGCACAGTTTCCTGGCCGCGAAGCACTGGAAGCAGAGCTGGATCGCGCGGATGTGCTCGACCCCGCTGAAATGCCTGCCAATGTGGTGACCATGAATTCCACGGTGCGCTTCACCATGCTGGAGATCAACAAGTCCAACACACTGACCCTGGTCTATCCCAAGGACATGGACGGCAGCACCGACAAGGTCTCCATCTTTGCCCCCGTGGGCATTGCCCTGCTGGGCCTGACCGTCGGCGATGAGTTCAAAATGCCCAGCCCCACGGGCCAGGTAACCGTGCGCGTTGACGCCATCGACTTCCAGCCCGAAAGCTCGGGTGAGCTGCATCGCTAAGCCAGCACAGCTTCCACCAAAAAGCAGCTCCCTAAGAGCTGCTTTTTTATTGTCCACTTCGCCTATCAGCGCAGGCCCGCCAGCAACGTGGTCAGCAACCCTGCCCCTATCAACCCAGCTTGCCAGCGCAGCGCCTGACCCCATGAAGAGACATGGCGCTCCACCAGTTCATACAGCGCATAACCGGCGACCAAAGAAAGAACAAAGGCAAAAGGAATCCCCACTACGGCGGCGGCAACCGAGTCATGCCAGAAATGATTAACTACCGCATTGACCAGCAGGCAGATAGAGAAGTGGATGAGAAACACTGAATAAGAAATTTCACCCAGGCGACGCAAAGGTGCAAAGCCTCGCCAGCTGGCAATGGCTTGGGTGCGCATAGCCATCACCAGCAGGACGGCCGTCACTCCTGCCAGGAAAATGCGGTCGCGCCATTCATAGACCAAGGCACCTATCACCAGCGCCGCAATCAGCAAGGCCCAACTCCAGGCCGTCAAGCGTTTGTCTGCAGCCACGGCCCAATAAGCCATCATGCCAAGGCCATAGGCCCCCATGAAATAAATGGCCCAGACATCCAGATCTGCATCCAGATTGAAGTTCAGCAACGATAGGCCGGCACACAGCACAACCAGCGCCTGCATGCCTGTTACAGCCCATGGCCACCAGTGCTCCACAGCTTGGGCCCCCCAACGAGACAACGCCAGTTGCTTGACCCAGCGCACTCCGGCAAGCAAGAGCACAGTGCCAGCAAAGAGCTGAAAGTCAATCGACACGTACCAGACACCTGCCGACAAAGACTCCTCACCCGCAATGCCTTGAAGCAGCAAGGCATGCGCCAGCAGTTGCCATAGATCCGGGTCGGCAGAGACCGATTCGTGATCAAACCAGGGGCGAATGGCTGCCGAAACCACAATCGTCACCATCAGCGCCACGGCATAGGGCACAACCAGGCGCACAAAGCGCTTGCCAATCTTGGCCCATGGCGAGTCAAAGCGCGCCAGCCCCTGCGGTGCCAGGCTGGCTGCAGCCAGAAAGCCACCGATCACCAGAAAGATCTGCACTGCCATGCGGGCGTACTCATACAGCCAGTCCAGCAAATCAGGCATGGCAGGATGTGCCACGTCCGACATGGGCCCGTAAAAAGCCAGGTGATGCCAAACAATGGCGGCACAGGCCAGCCCTTTGCTGCAATCGATCAAAGCGCTGCGTGCATGAAAAGTGTGGGTAGAGGACAAATGGGAGGCCATAGCATCACGGCCACTGACAGCTACGGGCTGCACAGCAACAAAGTGAGTTTTGCCCGGCGACAGGCAAAGTAAAAAAGGTGACGTAAAACAGGGTGGCGATTTTGCGCCGATTCCCGACAATTTGCTGACAGCGTTGCAAGTTTTACGAAACAGCTTCATACCGTTGCACAGCCAGAGCGCTTGAAAAACAAGGCTGCAGCACTGCGGCTTGATTCCCTAGCCTCACTGCAATTTCCCTGCAAAGGCACAATGGCGACCATGACGCAAGCCAAACCACTGTCGGAGCTGAGCCGACAATTTGTTTCGCATTTCGGCGAAATGGGCAGCCGCTGGGGCATTAATCGCACCGTGGGTCAAATCTATGCCCTGCTGTTTATTTCTCCAGCGCCTCTGAATGCCGATCAGATTGCCGATACGCTGGAGTTTTCACGCTCCAACGTGAGCATGGGCCTCAAAGAGCTGCAAGCATGGCGGCTGGTTCAGCTGCGTCACCAGCCCGGCGACCGACGCGAATACTTCCAGGCTCCTGAAGATGTCTGGGAAATTTTCAAGCGTCTGGCCGAAGAGCGCCGCCGCCGCGAAATCGAACCCACCCAGTCCATGCTGCGCGCGGCCATGATGGAAGAGGCCAGCAGCGACGAAGAGCGCTACGCTCAGCAACGTATGCGTGATATGCACGAACTCATCGACAAACTCATGAGCTGGTTTGATGACGTGCAGCGCCTGTCGCCCGAAACTGCCATGCAGCTCATGGGCATGGGGTCGGCCGTCACCCGGTTGCTGGACCTCAAAGACAAGATTACCGGCAAGGGCAGCAAAGAAGCGCCATAGCCTCATCAAGGCATCTTTGTCTTTGGCCCTATCTCCCATTAAAAAAGCCCGGCGGATGCAGATCCGTCGGGCTTTTTCATTTCTCAGTCTGCTCAGGCGTCTGGCAGTGTGTTGGCTTTTTCGAGCAGGCGACGTCGCGTCACCTCATCTTCCGTCAGCTCAAACCACATGGCATTGAGAACGGCGAAAGCAGCTGCCAGAGGCAGGCCCAGCAACCAGGCGAAGTACCACATATACAGTCCTTTCTTTCTTGATTAGTACGAGTGACCCTGACCCGTCGCAATCGCGGTCACGTTCACCTTGCCGCGCAGAATGCGATACACCCAGGTCGTATAGGCCAGGATGATGGGCATGAAGATCAGCGCGCAGACCAGCATGATGAACAGCGTCACATGGCTGGACGAGGAGTCCCAGACCGTCAGACTGAAACGAGGGTCCAGCGACGAAGGCAGGATCATGGGGAACATGGCAGCGCCCACGGTCAAGATGATGCAGGCAATGGACAAGCCACTGCTCAGCAGCGCCAGCCATTCCTTGCGGCCACGCAGGCCAGCGGCAGTGACCAGAGGCAGCAACAGGCCCAGACCAGGCAGCAGCCACAGCAGGGGTTGAGCCTTGAAGTTTGCCATCCAGGCACCGGGAGCCACAGCAGCTGTCTTGAACAAGGGGTTGGACGGACCGGTGGTGCTCACGGCGCTGGTGATCTCATAGCCATTGATTCCCGTGGCAAGCCACACACCAGCCAGAGCAAACAAGATCGTTGTTGCCACAGCAGCCAGAGAGCCATAGCGGGCGGAGCGCGCCTGCACATCGGCTTCCGTCTTGAAGACCAGCCAGGCTGCGCCATGCATGACGAGCATGGCGACAGAAACCAGTCCGCACAGCAGAGCAAATGGCGTCAGCAGGCCAAAGAAGGTGCCTTCGTAGTAAATACGCAGGTCATCGCCGAGACGGAAAGGAACACCCAGCAGCACATTGCCCATGGCCACGCCAAAGATCAGCGCAGGTACGATGCCGGAAATGCACAGCACCCAGTCCCAGGCATTGCGCCAGCCCGGCTCCTCACGCTTGCTGCGGAACTTGAAAGCCACTGGGCGCAGGATGAGGGCCACCAGGATGGCAAACATGGCCAGATAAAAGCCGGAGAAGGACACGGCGTAGAGCTGAGGCCAGGCGGCGAAGATGGCTCCGCCCCCCAGAATCAGCCACACCTGGTTGCCTTCCCAGACCGGGCCAATGGAGTTGATGACGGTGCGTCGTTCCACGTCTGTCTTGGCCGTGGCACGCAGCAAGGCGGCGGCGCCCAGGTCAAAGCCATCCATCACGGCAAAGCCAGTGAGCAAGATGCCCAGCAGCAGCCACCAGATGACACGCAGCACGTCATACGAAATCAGTTCATGCAAGATCATTGCTTTGCTCCTCTCAGCTTTGGCCGCGCGCCAGCTTCTTGATCATGGGTTCATACATGCTCAGATGCGGTTCGCTCACATGCTCCGGCCCCTTCTTGATGGCGCGAACCATCAGCTTCATCTCGATGATGAACAGCACGGTGTAGATCAGGATGAAGCCTGCAATCGTCAGCAGCAGCGTAGTGGCTCCCAGGTTGGATACCGCCATCACCGTGGGCAAGACACCTTCGATGATCCATGGCTGGCGACCCAGCTCGGCCACAATCCAGCCGCACTCGGCAGCAATCCAGGGCAGAGGAATGGAGAGCACGGCCACCTTGAGCAACCAAGGGTAGGCGTCGAGTTTGTGACGGGCAGACAGCCAGAAGAAAGTGGCAGTCAGAGCGATGAAGAACATGCCTAAAGCGACCATGATGCGGAAGCTCCAAAACAGCGGGCCGACAGGGGGAACCGTGTCCATGGCAGCCAGCTTGATTTGCTCTTCGGTCGCCTTGCGGGGATCATCCACGTAGCGCATCAGCAGCAGGGCATAGCCCAGATGCACGCCATTGTTTTCAAAGCGCAGGCGAGCTTCTGCAGGGATCTCTGCATCCGTCTTGGCCTGGCGAATGGTCTGCAAGGCGTCATAGGCGTCAATACCGTTACGGATATTGCCTTCAGCACTCTTGACCAGATCATTGATGCCGGGAATCTCCGTGGTCAGCGAACGGGTACCGATCAGACCCATGACCCATGGGATATGCACGGCGAAGTGGGTTTCTCGCGCTTCACGATCAGGGAAACCAAAGGCCGTGAAAGAGGCCGGTGCGGGCTCGGTCTCCCACATGGCTTCGATGGAGGCCAGCTTCATCTTCTGATGCTCTGACGACAGATAGCCAGATTCATCACCCAGCACCACCACCGACAGAGAAGCCGCGAGACCAAACGAGGCAGCCACGGTCATGGAGCGCTTTGCCAAATGGATATGACGGCCCTTGAGCAGATACCAGGCAGAGACACCCAGCACAAAGATGGCTGCAGTCACATAACCTGCCGACACAGTGTGCACAAACTTGGCTTGCGCAACGGGGTTGGTAAGCACGGCAAAGAAGTCAGAGACCTCCATGCGCATGGTCTGGGGATTGAAAGCGGCGCCGACGGGGTTTTGCATCCAGCCGTTGGCAATCAGAATCCACAGTGCCGAGAAGTTGGAGCCAATGGCCACCAGCCAGGTCGCAATCAGGTGGCTGACCTTGCTCATGCGGTCCCAGCCAAAGAAGAACAGACCGACAAAGGTGGCCTCCAGGAAGAAGGCCATCAGACCTTCAATCGCCAGAGGTGCTCCAAAGATGTCACCCACATAGTGGCTGTAGTAGCTCCAGTTCATGCCGAACTGGAACTCCATCACCACGCCAGTGGCAACGCCCATGGCAAAGTTGATGCCAAACAAAACGCCCCAGAACTTGGTCATGTCGCGCCAGATCGTCCGACCTGTCATCACATACACCGTCTCCATGATGGCGACGAGTATGGACAGGCCCAGCGTCAGGGGCACGAACAGAAAGTGGTAGAGCGCCGTTATCGCAAACTGCAGTCGCGATAAATCGACGATATCGAGGTCCATGGTCTGGTCCTTTCTCGGTACTTCAAAAAATCAATCGAAAAAACGGTTGGCTGACGACACCTGGGCACCTTGCCCATCGGGCCGCAGCCTGGAAATCAACTGCTCGAACTCGGGCGTATCACGTATCGCCTGCGCTATCACCTGCCCTGCCTGTAACTGCACGATGCGATCGGCCATACGCGCTTCTCGCTGCCAGTGCGTGGCAAAAATCACGGTCTTGCCGCCCACTTGCGCCACTTGCTGCAAGCGCTGCAACACATCTGCCGCCGTGGTCGCATCCAGCCCCTCACTGACTTCATCCAGCAGCCAGCAGGCATCCGGACTCAGCAGCAGCCGGGCCAGTGCCAGACGGCGTGACTGCCCGCCCGACAGGCCCAGCCCGCCCTCTCCCAGCATGGTGTCCAGCTCCTGTGGCAAGGCCATGACATCGGCACTCAGACCAGCCGCATCCAGCACCTGCCACAGCCTCTCGTCACCTGCCTGTGCATCGGCCAGCCTCAGGTTATCGCGCAAACTGTCCTGAAACAACTCTGTTCTTTGCGTCATCCAGCTGCTGCGGCATGCATGCACAAGGCCAGCCTCCGCCTGCAACTCACCCGCAATCAAATGCAGCAGCGTGCTCTTGCCTGCGCCGCTGCTGCCAATCAGTGCCACGCGCTCACCTTTGCGCACATCCAGCGTGAACGGCCCTTGTTGGCGCAGTCGTACCCCATTCAGGCTGACAGCCAGCTCAGGCTTCTGCGGCTGCGCCAGACTTTGCTCCAATGACTCTTGAGAGGCCAGCGCGGGTGCCAAGCGGCGCGCCGCCAGCCAGGTGCGCCCGGCCTGCTCCGCCCCACGGCGCAAGGCCGCAAAAGGCTCCATCGCCGACAAAGCCAGCAAAATCCCTAGCGCAGCGACTGGGGCATTGATATGACCTCGCTCCACCAGCCAAGCCATCAGCACCACAGACGCACTCAAAGTAATAGCAGACACCGCGCCGTATGCCTTGGTTGCAGCCGATTCTGAGCCGTAAAGCTGCTCATCAGCCTGCGCACCACGCGCATCGCTGTGCAGAACCTGCTCAACCTGGGCCTGCAAACGCCCGGCCATCAGCAAATCCACCTGCCCAGCGACCAAGTCCACCGTCTGTGAGCGCATGGACTCCAGCGCCATTGCACGGCGTATCGCCGCCTTACGGCTGCGCAGGCCATGCCACAGCGCAATTCCCCATCCGGTCAAAATCAGCCACAGCAAGGCCAGCGCACCCAGCCACCAACGCATGAAGCCATAAGCCACAGCCAGCAGCAAAGCCGCGCCCAGCGCAGATACAGCGGGGACCAGCAGGCGCAGATAAAGATTGTCCAGCGCATCCACATCGGAAGTCAGACGCTGCAAAAGACGTGCCGGGCGCTGCAGTAAAGCGCGGGCAGCCTCTGGTCTGGCCCAGCTCAGAAACAGCTTCTGGCGCAAGGCGGCCAGAACCGCCAGCGTGGCATCGTGGGTCACCAGTCGCTCTGCATAACGTGCACCGGTACGTCCGACGGCCAGCAAACGAATGCCCGCAGAGGGCATAAAGACATCAAACACCAGCGCCGTCGCGGGCAGCAGCCCAGCCAGTGCTGTGGCGGTGATAAACCAGCCAGACAATCCCAGCAAAGCCATACCCATCAGCACGGTCAAGGCCGCCAGTGCCGCCCCGCCCAGCCAGAGCTTGCGGGGTGCCATCTGAGCAAGTAACTTCAGCATGGTGCGCACGGAGCTTTCTTGTTTTTTCATGCCTGTGCTCCTTGCTCAGGCTGCTCATCCAAGTCCTGCAAAGGCAACTCGATCACGCGATCCATGGCCTGTGCCAGCTGCGCATCATGGGTGGCCACCAGCATGGTGCGCCCCTTGGCCAATTGCCTCAAAGACTGTGCAATCTGCGCTGCGGTACCGGGGTCCAGATGCGCAGTAGGCTCATCCACCAGCAGCAGGCCGGCATCGGCTTGTGCAGCCATGCGCGCCAGTGCCAGTCGCACCACTTCACCGCCCGACAAGCCCACTCCGCCTTCACCCAGGCTCATGCCCGGGCGCTGCGCCAAGACATCTTCAAGCGCTGCTTGCTGTGTGACCTGCGCCAATTTCTCGGCACCCACTGACTTACGTCCCAAAGCGATGTTGCGGGCAACAGAACCGGCAAAAACGTGGGGCTGCTGGCCCAGCCATCCCATGCGCTGGCGCAGCTGAGCGGCATTGTGCTCATCCAGCAATTGCTGGTCAATTTCTATACGCCCTTGCTGCACGGGCAGCAGCCCTGCGATCTGAGCCAACAGCAAGGACTTGCCGCTGCCGCTGGGACTCCACAGAGCGACATGCTCTCCGGCCTGCACATGCAGACTCACAGGAACCAGGCGCGCTTCCGCGCCGGGAGCCTGAACCTCCAGATCAAAGATGGCAACCGACACTGGCTGTCCCGCTTGTGCAGTCAGCACCTCTTCTCCTGTCTGCGCACCAACAAGAGCCACGGACTGCTGCTGCATATCTTGCAAAGTCTGCAAAGCGGCCTCACCAGAGGCCTTGTCATGCCAGACAGCAGACAGATCGCGCAGCGGCTCAAAGAAAGCGGGCGCCAACAGCAACACAAACATGGCCTGCCCCAGGCTGAGCTTGTCACCCCAGGCGCCAAAGTTCAGCGTGCCCAGCAGATGAAAACCGATGTAGACGGCCACCATGGCCACGCCCAGTGCAGAGAAAAGCTCCAACACCGCAGACGATAAAAAGGCAATCCGCAGCACGCGCATGGTGCGGGTGCGCAGCCCTTCGGCATGATCGCGCAGGCGCTGGCCCGTCAGCTCGACTGCATGCAAAGCACGCAAGGTGCTAAGGCCACGCAGGCGGTCCAGCAAAAAGGCATTCATTTGCCCCAGTTGCAGCATCTGCTCTTCGCTGGCCGACTTGGCACGCCAGCCCACAATGGCCATGAACAAAGGAATCAGAGGCGCTGCCACTATCAAAATAAGAGCTGCCACCCAAGACTGCAAAAACACTGCAAGCACAATGACCAATGGAATCAGACGCACACGCCACATAGCGCTCTGATAGCGAGAAAGCCAGGGAACAATGGCCTCAGCCTGCTCTGCCACCGCACTGGCAGCCTGCCCTGATGGTGCACGCCGCTTATCCAGTGGCGAAGCCTGTGCCAAGGCCTTGAGCACCTGCGCTCTTAATTGGCTCAGCTGCGCACGCGCCGCGCGATTGGCCAACAAGCCCCCATGACCATCCACCCAGGCCTTGAGCAAGCCCAGGACCAACACAGCTGCCGCCATGGGCCAGATTGCGGCAACTCCTTGCCCCTCCGCCATGCGCTGTACAGCCCAGGCCAGCAAGGCCGCCTGTGGCAGCCAGATCAGGCCAGCCAACAACTGCCACACGGCTCCCGCGCCCGGACGGCGAACAGCATCAGCCACGGCTGAGTTACCAGCAGTAGCTTGAGTGGCGTTCACGATGGAAGATGCTTTTTTCATTTACCAATTTTCAGTAATTACTGAAATTAACAGAATAGTACCTGTCTTTTGATCATCATCATGACTCGAGAGGTAAAAGCCAATCGCAGGACTTGGCTCACATTGACCCGCATCAAATCTCTGTCAGGAAATCAAGGGTTAATACCAGGCCTCGTCGCTATTGAGCAACGTCAAGCCTGCAGAAAGTCGCTCTTTGCTCCATCAAAAACGGCGCCCCAAGGCGCCGTTGCACAGTTCAGGCCGGCGTTAGGTCGACCTTAGACCACCATCAGCCTAGACCTCGCCTGTGCATATTCATGTTTGAGTCGAGCCACCAGCTCCGCCGTGGATTGCACCTTGTCCACCGCACCAATGCCCTGGCCGCAGCCCCATATATCCTTCCAAGCTTTTTGCGCACCACCGCCAAAATTCATCTTGCTGGGATCGGATTCCGGCAAGTTATCGGGGTCCAGCCCTGCGGCACGAATCGACGGTGCCAAGTAGTTGCCATGCACGCCGGTAAACAGATTGCTGTAGATCACATCGTCGGAGTCACCATCGACAATGGCCTGCTTGTAAGCGTCCACGGCGCGTGCTTCGTCCGTGGCAATAAAGGCCGAGCCGATATAGGCGAAATCCGCCCCCATGGCTTGGGCTGCCAGAATCGAGCCACCTGTGGCAATCGCACCAGACAGAGCCAGTGGGCCATCAAACCACTGGCGAATTTCCTGCACCAGTGCAAACGGGCTCTTTACACCCGCATGGCCTCCCGCTCCAGCTGCGACGGCAATCAGACCATCAGCCCCTTTTTCAATCGCTTTGCGCGCAAACTTGTTGTTGATGATGTCGTGCAGCACCACCCCGCCCCAGCTGCGAACGGCCTGGTTCACGTCCTCGCGCGCCCCCAGCGAAGTGATAACGATGGGCACTTTGTACTTGGCGCAGACCTGCATATCGTGCTCCAGCCGGTCATTGCTCTTGTGAACGATCTGGTTGATGGCAAACGGAGCCGAAGGCTGATCAGGATGGGCTTTGTCCCAGGCGGCCAAAGTCTCGGTGATCTCGGCCAGCCAGTCCTCCAGCTGCTCTGCCGGCCGGGCGTTCAATGACGGCATGGATCCCACAATGCCCGCCTTGCACTGCTCTATGACCAGCTTGGGATTGCTGATGATGAACAGCGGTGAGCCGATGACGGGCAAAGCCAGGCCTTGAAGGGCTTTAGGCAGTTTTGACATTTCAGGTCTCCTTCTTCGTTTTATCTATAAAAAATGGCCCCAGCCCTTACTGCAATTGCGCAAGCAGCTCTTATTTCAGAAGCATCCAAAACTTGCAGCCAAGCACAAAAGCCTCCAGTTTTACCGTTTCGCCTATAAATTCCATGTCCCATGGGCAACAGTTTTGAAGTCCGGCATCGCCCTCATGCGGCGCATAGTCTCCGGATACAAAAAAGGCCTGAACACAAAGTGCGTCAGGCCTTGGCTGCTTACTGTGTCACACGCCCTGCAGCGTTGACGATGGACAAGTCCACATATTTGGACCCCACCTGCCCGGGCTTGAAGTTCACCCAATATCCCCCAAGGTCATAAGACTCCAGCCCACGCAAGGCCCCGCTCACCTTTTCCGGCGTCACCGGCTGGCTGCGGCGCATGGCCTCTACAATGACTTTGGCATTCACATAGCCTTCCATCATGGCAAAGCTCACAGGCACTTGCAGCGTCTTTCCTGCGGCAAGCGTCGCATCACGAAACTCCTTGTTGAGCTTGCCTGAGACTTTGTAAGGACTGGGAACGACCTGGGCGATGGACAGGCCACTCATGTACTCCACCGGCAGGCGCTTGGCCAGTTGCTCGATGTCGGCTTCTGCCGTGGCATAGACCTGCGCATTCCCCCCATCCATGCGATAAGCCTCGACAAACGCAGCCGTCGCAGGACTGGAGGCCACCAACAAAATGGCCTGGGGCGAAGCCTTTGAGGCCTGTAAATCCAGCACCGCCTGGTCCGATCCGCTCTTGCCCTTCATCATCGCCGTCGCCATCAGCTTGGCTCCACTGGGCTGAATGGCCTGAGTCACCAGCGTGCTCAGCTCCTGCGCGTCGGGGCGTTCTTCAAACACCAGTGCCAGACGCGTAATGCCCACCGTTGCCAGATGGGTGGAAATTTTTGCCACCTGCTCGGCCAAGCCTGCACGCGTGGAAAACATCAGAGGCGACGCCAGTACACGGGTATCCGTACTCTGATAGCCCACCAGTGGAATTTGCGTGCCGTCCAGTGTCTTGCTTTCGAGCAAGGCCGAGAGATTGCGGTTACCGAAATAGCCCGCCAGCACGACAGGTTTGGACTCCGTCAACAGCTTTCGGGTCTTGGCAACGGTCTCGTCCGGGTGGCCGACGTCATCCAGCACCACCAGCTCCACAGGCTGCCCTTGCACGCCACCGGCCTTGTTGACCTGATCAAAATACAGACGCATGCCTTGCGCATAAGCACGCCCCTGACTGGCCTCCGCCCCCGACATGGGAGCAACCTGCCCAACAGTCCAGGCCTGAGCCACCAAAGCAGCCCCGGCACACAGTGCGGCCAAACCGGCACGCGCCAACACCCAATGCTTGCGATTCATCCCGAGTCTCCCTCTCCATCAATACCCTGAGCGCTACAAGTGCTCATGTCGTTGCGGAATTATTGTTGATGCCCTAGCCAGAGCGAGCCTAGCGCCCATGGAAAAAGAGGGGCTAGTAGCCCCTCTTTTGATTTACGCCAATGTTTACAGCGCGTTGACCAGCTCAGGCACTGCCGTGAACAGGTCTGCTTCCAGGCCGTAATCGGCCACCGAGAAGATCGGTGCTTCAGGATCCTTGTTGATCGCCACGATCACCTTGGAGTCCTTCATGCCGGCCAGGTGCTGGATAGCGCCCGAGATACCGGCTGCGATGTACAGCTGAGGCGCCACAATCTTGCCGGTCTGACCCACTTGCAGGTCATTGGGCGCGTAGCCCGCGTCCACCGCAGCGCGCGAGGCACCGATGGCAGCGCCCAGCTTGTCGGCCAGAGGGCTCATCACTTCGGTGAACTTCTCGGCCGAACCCAGTGCGCGACCACCGGAGACGATGATCTTGGCGGCGGTGAGCTCGGGACGCTCGCTCTTGGTCACTTCGCGGCCCACAAAAGTGCTCTTGCCGCAGTCAGCCACCGCAGCAACGGTTTCGACAGCAGCGGAGCCACCGGTGGCTGCTGCGGCATCGAAACCAGTCGTACGCACGGTGATGACCTTGACGGCATCGGCAGACTGCACGGTGGCAATGGCGTTGCCGGCATAGATGGGGCGCTCGAAGGTGTCAGCGGAGTCCACCTTGGTGATGTCGCTGATCTGCGCCACGTCCAGCTTGGCGGCCACGCGAGGAGCCACGTTCTTGCCGAAGGCGGTCGAGGGAAACAGGATATGGCTGTAGTTGCCAGCGATGGCCAACACTTGCGCGGCCACGTTTTCGGCCAGGCCGTCCTTCAGGCTTGCGCCGTCAGCGTGGATGACCTTGGAGACACCCGCGATCTGGGCTGCAGCAGCGGCAGCAGCGCCAGCGCCTTCACCGGCCACCAGCACGTGCACATCACCACCGCAGGCAGCGGCAGCCGTCACGGTGTTCAGGGTCGCCGTCTTGATCGAAGCGTTGTCGTGTTCTGCGATTACGAGAGAAGTCATTTCAACTCCAAAATTCTTTACGTTCTTGCGTAGTTCGAGAGAGTTATCAGCCCTGCGCTACAGCGCTGCCTCAACAAGGACGGCCAGCAAGGGCCGCCCCGCAGCCAAGGCCGTCGTCCCCCTTGGGGGATGGCGCCGCAGGCGACTCAGGGGATTAGATAACCTTCGCTTCGTTCTTGAGCTTGTCGACCAGAGCGGCCACATCGGCCACCTTGACGCCGGCACCGCGCTTGGCGGGCTCGGAGACCTTCACGGTCTTGAGGCGAGGCGTGACGTCCACACCCAGATCTTCGGGCTTGAAGGTGTCCAGCTGCTTCTTCTTGGCCTTCATGATGTTGGGCAAGGTGACGTAGCGGGGCTCGTTCAGGCGCAGGTCGGTGGTAATGACTGCAGGTGTATTCAGGGCCACGGTCTCCAGGCCGCCGTCCACTTCACGCGTCACATTGACCTTATCGCCGGCCACTTCCACCTTGGACGCGAAAGTGGCCTGGGGCAGGTCGGCCAGAGCCGCCAGCATCTGGCCGGTCTGGTTGGCATCGTCATCAATAGCCTGCTTGCCGCAGATCACGAGACCGGGTTGTTCCTTGTCCACCAAAGCCTTGAGCAGCTTGGCCACAGCCAGAGGCTGCAGTTCGACGTCTGTTTCGACCAGGATGCCACGATCAGCACCGATGGCCATGGCGGTGCGCAGGGTTTCCTGGCACTGAGCGACTCCGCAGGAGACGGCGATGACTTCCGTCACCACGCCTTTTTCTTTGAGGCGCACGGCTTCTTCGACGGCGATTTCGTCAAAGGGGTTCATGCTCATCTTGACGTTGGCGATGTCTACACCCGTGCCGTCCGACTTGACGCGGACTTTCACGTTGTAGTCCACCACGCGCTTGACAGGGACCAATACCTTCATTGCTGCGGCTCCTTAATGATTACTGCATTGACGTTTACGTAAACTGAATTCATTTTATGCGGCACTGCAACACTCTCCGCACAATATTCCAGACAATCTTGCCGGAGATGTGTGGCTCAGCCTTGTCAGGCGACATGGCATAAAAAAGAACGATCGTTCAATTCTATGCATAACTGCTATCAAGGGATGACTTCTCCACGGCTCAACCCAGGGTAAAACCTAGGTCAGACTTGCAGAAACATCTATCTCGAACTGGCAGTCAGCCCACACGGTATCACCGCCTGCCAGGCGTCACGTCGTTCAAATGGACGGGCTGACCTTTGCCTTCATCAGATGCCCCGCACGCTTTGCGCGAATTTTCAGCGCCATTGCGGCTTGCGTTTTTGCGCAAAAGCCTGAGCGCCTTCTTGTGCATCGGCATCCAGCATATTGGTGGCCATGGTCTGGCCCGCCAGCTGATAAGCCGATTCCAGGCCCATTTCTCGCTGGCGATAAACCAGTTCCTTACCCATCTTGATGGCCACACGGGGCTTGCTCACAATGGCTGCCACCAACTCCTCCACGGCCGCATCCAGCTGCTCAGGCTCAGCCACACGATTGAGCAAGCCATAGTGCAGCGCCGTCTGCGCGTCGATGAACTCTCCTGTCAGCAACATCTCCATGGATTGCTTTATGGGCATGTTGCGCACCAACGGAACGCTGGGCGTGGAGCAGAACAAACCATATTGAATGCCGCTGGTGGCAAAGCGCGCCTCGCTGCTGGCTACGGCCAGATCACACTGCGCCACCAGTTGACAGCCCGCAGCCGTCGCAATGCCCTGAACCCTTGCAATGACTGGCACAGGCAGCTTCTGAAGCGATAGCATCATGCGGCTGCACTGAGCAAACAACTGCTGGTAATAGGCCAGCTCTGTATGGGCTGCCATGTCCTTGAGATTGTGGCCCGCACAAAAGGCCTTGCCCTCGGCAGCCAGCACCACGACACGGGCCTGCTCATCTTTCGCCACCGTATCCAGCGCCGCTTGCAAGGCTGCAAGCATTTCAGCGCTCAAGGCATTGAAGCGCTGCGGGTCCGTCAGCGTAATACGCACCACGCCACGCTCGTCCAGATTGCTTTGCACTAACGGTTCGCTCATCACTGTCACCCTGCTTTCAGACTAGATATCGGCCAACACACGCAGATGCGCCTCCACGCTGCGCGCCAGCGGCTCCATCACATAGCCGCCTTCAAGACAGGAGACAATGCGCCCTTGGGAAAAACGCCGCGCAATATCCTTGATGCGTGTCGTGATCCAGGCAAAGTCGTTTTCCGTCATTCCCAGCTGGCCCATATCGTCTTCGCGGTGTGCATCAAAGCCGGCACTGATGAAGATCATCTCGGGCTTGAAAGACTCAAGCCGAGGAACCCACATCATCTCGACAATCTCGCGGATATCCATGCCCTTGGTGTAGGCCGCCACGGGCACGTTGAGCATATTGGGGGCTGGTTCCTTGTCACCGCTGAACGGGTAGAAAGGATGCTGAAAGATGCCGCACATCAGCACACGCTCATCTCCCGCCAAGATATCTTCCGTGCCATTGCCGTGATGCACATCAAAGTCGATCACTGCCACGCGCTTGAGCTGATGGCGCTCCAGCGCATACTTGGCGGCAATGGCCACGTTGTTGAAAAAGCAAAAGCCCATGGCCTGGTTGCGTGTGGCATGGTGGCCCGGCGGGCGAACGGCGCAAAAGGCGTTCTCCAGCTCTCCGGCCAGAACGGCATCGGTTGCCGCCATCGCGGCCCCGGCAGAGCGCAGAGCCGCTTTCAAGGTATGGCGATTGATGGAGGTGTCCGTATCCATCTGCCGGTACTCGGGGCCGCCTGCAACCTGTTCCTGCTCCAGTCGGTCGGTCAACCCTCGCAGCGCCGCCACATACATAGGGTCATGGGCGAGTTCGACCTCATCCAGTGAAGCCTCAGGAACCTCGCAGCGCTCCAATGCATCGCCCACCCCAGTTATCAGTAGCCGGTCCTCAATCGCATCGAGCCGCGCCGGGCACTCTGGATGGCCCGGCCCCATCTCATGCAACCAGCAATCCCGGTGGGTGAAATAACCTGTCTTGCCCACAGCCATGTCTCCGCTATCGCTTATTTAGGATATGTTTCTGCCATGCATGCACAGAACACAATTAATGCGCTTTTGAATCAGCTTAACACGGTGATGGAGGGCAAGCCGGATCAGGTCAGAGACGGAGTGGCCTGCTTGATTGCGGGCGGTCACTTGCTGATTGAGGACGTGCCTGGTGTGGGCAAGACCACGCTGGCCCATGCGCTGGCCCGCAGTTTTGGTCTGCAGTTCTCACGCGTGCAGTTCACCGCCGACCTCATGCCCAGCGACCTCACCGGCGTGTCCATCTACGACCGCGGCCAAGAGGCTTTTGTATTCCACCCCGGGCCGGTATTTGCCCAGGTTCTGCTGGCGGACGAGATCAACCGCGCCAGCCCCAAGACCCAGAGTGCGCTGCTCGAAGCCATGGAGGAGCGACAGGTCACCACCGAGGGAAAGACCCACAGCCTGCCTGCCCCCTTCTTTGTGATTGCCACACAGAACCCGCTGGAGCAACTGGGCACCTTTGCGCTGCCCGAGAGCCAGCTGGACCGCTTTTTGATGCGCATCAGCCTGGGCTACCCCTCGCGCGAAGCAGAGCGCAAGCTGCTCGCAGGCAATGGCCGCCGCGCAGCGGCCGATGCGCTGCTGCCCGTCATCTCACAGCAAGAATTACAGCAGCTGCAGGATGCGGCTTTGGCGGTGCACGCCAGCGATGCCCTGCTCAACTACGTGCAGGACCTGATTGCCGCTACACGCAACGGCCAGTGGTTTGTGCAAGGCCTGTCTCCCCGCGCCGGCATCGCGCTGCTGCGTGCCGCCAAGACGATTGCGCTGATGGAAGGGCGTGACTATGTGGCCCCCGATGACGTGCAGGCCATATTGCCGCAAGTGATGGCTCACCGGCTTGTACCTGTGGGCCAAGCCGGGCGCGGTGCCGTAGAGCAGGTGCGCGCCATGATGCAGGCCATCCCTTTGCCTTGAGCCCAGGACTAGTAAGCATACAAAACCAATAGCACACAGCCCTTACCAATAAAGGGCTACAAGCCGAAATCATTCAAAATTTTGCCAACACTGCCACTACGCTCCAAAGTCCGCGACTGGATGCTCTCGCGCCTGCCGCGCCGCGATCAGCTCACGCTGACCCAGGGCAATGTCTACATACTGCCCTCGCGTGCTGGCTGGGCCATGCTAGCTACATTGCTCGTGCTGCTGATTGCGGCTATCAATTACCAGCTCAACCTCGGCTATCTGCTCACTTTTTTACTGGCTGGCAGTGCTGCGGCCAGCATGATCGTGGGCCATGGCAATCTGCGCGGCCTGCAGATCGGTCTTGTCAAAGCGGGTGCACAGCATGCAAGCTCCAGCGGCTGCTTTGCCCATGCCCCCTGCCCTCTGCATATCAGCCTGCACAATGCCCGCCGCTCACGCCGCTGGGGCATAGGCCTGACATTGCAGCAGCCCCGGAACAATGCCAAGCACGCAGATGTCTGGACCTGGGTCGATGTATCCGAGCAAGGCAGCACCACTGTGGAGCTGAGCTTTGTGCCCACACAACGCGGCCAGCAAGAGCTGCCCGTGATCTCCATCCTCACGCGCTATCCGCTGGGTGCTTTTCGCGTCTGGGCCTTGTGGCGCCCGGCAACCAAAGTCTGGGTCTATCCTGCCCCCGAGCCCCATGCGCCCCCGCTACCTGCCGCCAGCCCCGAAGCGGGTGGCCATAGCAGCGCTCAAGTGCGCAGTGGCGAAGAGTTTGATGGCGTACGCGCCTATCAAACAGGCGACCCGCTCAAGCTTGTGATCTGGAAAAAAGCAGCCCAAGCCTTTGCAGCAGGCAGCCACCAGCTCGTCAGCCGTGACCGCCCCACGGCTTTTCACCACCGCCTCTGGCTTGATGCGCGCCATACCGGCCTGGCAGATCATGAGGCCCGTCTTTCCCGCCTCACCGCCTGGGTACTGATGGCGCAGCAACAGGGCCGCACCTGGGGCCTGCGCCTGCCAAACGGCCAGGAAATTGCCCCGGCCAACGGTGCACCGCATGTCACACGCTGTCTGGAGGCCTTGGCCGCATCATGAGCAGCACCACCACATCTACGCCTGCCCCCAGCGGGTTCAAGTCACTGGACGCCCTGCCCCGCGATGCGCGGGACACCTTGTTCCTACTGGCCGTCATTGCCTGGATCATGCTGCCGCAGGTGCAACACACCCCCTGGTGGTGCAGTACCTTTGTCGCCATTCTTTTACTCTGGCGCGGACGTCTTGCACTGTCCGGCGCGGCATTGCCCAGCCGCTGGGTTCTGGCCGGTGCGCTGGCTGTTGCGATTGGCGCGACCTGGGCCAGTCACAAAACCATTGTGGGCCGCGACGCGGGCGTGACCTTGGTGGTCATGCTGCTGGCCCTCAAGACACTGGAGCTACGCGCCCGGCGCGATGCCATGGTGGTGTTTTTTCTGGGCTTTTTCGTACTGCTCAGCAACTTCTTCTATTCACAATCGCTGCCCACGGCAGCAGCCATGGTGCTGGGGCTGATGGGCCTGCTCACGGCTTTGGTTAATGCACACATGACGGCTGGCAAGCCACCTTTGAGGCAAGCGCTGCGCACTGCGGCCAAGCTGGCACTCTGGGGTGTGCCTGTCATGGTGGCCTTGTTTCTCTTTTTCCCTCGCATGGCTCCGCTGTGGGGCGTGCCTGCCGACGATATGGCGGGGCGATCAGGCCTGTCCGAAAACATGCGCGTGGGCGAAGTCGCCTCACTGGCCATGGACGATAGCGTCGCCCTGCGCATCCGCTTTGATACGCCCGGCGGCAAAGAGCCACCCGCCAGCCAGCTGTATTTTCGCGGCCCGGTGCTCAGCCATTTCGACGGGCGCAACTGGCAGGCCGACCCTACGCTGGATGCTCTGACCCTGCCGCAGTTGCGCGTGAGCGGTGAGCCCATTCGCTACCAGATGCTGATCGAGCCCAGCAAGCGCCGCTGGCTGACGCTGCTCGATGCCGTCAAGACAGAGCCGCAAATTCCTCCCGGCGCGTCGGTAGGCCGCCTGCGCATGACGTCCAGCCTGCAGTGGCTGAGCTGGCGCCCCATCACCGATGTTTTGCGCGTCGATGCGCAAAGCCATACAGAGTTCAGCCACGGCCCTTTGCAGGCCACGCCCGACCTCAAACGCTATCTGCAACTACCAACAGGCAGCAACCCGCGCACACAAGCGCTGGGTGAGCAATTGCTGGCCGAATTGCGCAGCCCGCCCCATACCGACATCAACACGCACGACCTGATCGCCGCCGCCTTGCTGCGCCTGAAAAGCGGCGGCTACACCTACACGCTGGAGCCTGGCGTGGTGAACAGCACTCACACCGCAGACGACTTCTGGTTTGACAGCAAACAAGGTTTTTGCGAGCACATCGCCTCGGCTTTCGCCGTTCTCATGCGCGGCATGGGCGTGCCCGCCCGCATTGTTACCGGCTACCAGGGCGGCGACCGCAATAGCGTGGACAACTACTGGACCGTGCGCAACAGCGACGCCCATGCCTGGACAGAAATCTGGATCGCCGATCAGGGCTGGGTCCGCATTGACCCCACAGGAGCGGTCTCTCCCGGCCGGGTCGGTCAGTTCCAGCGCCTGAGCGCCCCCGCCGGTGCCTTTGCCAGCGCTGTTGGCAATTTCATGAGCCCCAGCACGCTGCAACAACTGCGGGCCGTATGGGAGGCCGTCAACAACCGCTGGAACCAGTGGGTCATCAACTACACACAAAGCCGCCAGCTCAATCTGCTGCAAAGCCTGGGCTTTGAATCACCCAGCTGGACCGATTTGCTGCGCCTGCTGGGCGTCAGTCTGAGTGCACTGGCCCTGCTCTGGCTGGTCTGGGCCCGTGTCACACGCCCGCAGCGCGATGGCTGGAATCAGCTCATGCACAGTGCCCGACAATATTTGCAGCGCACAGGCATTGAAAGCAGCGCCAGCCAGTCCCCACGCAGCCTCGCTCATAGCGTGCAAAAGCGCTGGAGCCAAGATTGCACCCCACAGGCCTCGGCCTTATCCGACTGGCTGCTGGACATGGAGCGGCTACGCTACGCCCCATCGAACAGCCAAGAAAGCCTGGAATTGAAAAAAATGCGCCAGCGCTGGCTTGCTCTCAAAAAGCAGCGCTGGCCTCTTGCCTCGTCTCAGAAAAATCAAAAACATGAGCATTCACTCTAAATACAGCAAGCACTTCAAGGCAAAAACACTGAGCACCCTGGCTCTGTGCCTGCTCACAGCCACCGCCATCGCCGCGCCTGCCAAAAAGACAGTCCGCAAGGCAGCACCGGCTGTAGCCGCCAGCACTGCCGCTGCCGCTGCCGTGGCCTACGCCAGCCGGGGCGATGCCATGCTGCTGGCCGACGATATTGCCGCGCGCCGTGACCTGCCCGCTGACTGGGTGCGTGCGCAGCTAGGTGAAGCCAAGAACCTGCCCGTGGTCACCCGCTTGATGACGCCCGCCGGCAAGACCTTTGTGAAGAACTGGACGGTGTACCGCAGCCGCTTTATCGACCCGGTGCGCATCCGCGCGGGTGTGCAGTTCTGGCAAGCCAACCGCCGTGCATTGGAGCGTGCCGAGCAGCAGTTCGGCGTGCCCGCCGAGATCATCGTCGGCATCATCGGCGTGGAAACTATCTACGGTCGCAACATGGGCAACTTCCGCGTGATGGATGCACTGGCCACGCTGGCGCTGGACTTTCCCCAATCCCACCCCCGCGCGCAAGCCCGCACCGATTACTTCCGCGGCGAACTGGAGCAGGTCTTGGTCACCGCCCACCGCACAGGCGCCGACCCATTTGCACTGCGCGGCAGCTATGCCGGGGCCATGGGCCTGGGCCAGTTCATGCCCACCAGCTGGGACAAGTTCGCCATCGACTTTGATGGCGACGGCCGCATCGACCTGTTCAACAGCGCCGCCGACGCCATAGGCTCGGTAGCCAACTACTTCATCGGCCACGGCTGGAAACCGGGCCTGCCCACGGCCTTCACGGTAGAGATGCGTGCCCAAGGCGAAAATCTGGCCACATTGCTGGCCCCCGATATCAACCCCACATTCACCGCAGCGCAAATGGCCGAGCACAATGTACGCGTGCTGGGCGGCGATCATTACGAGCGTCCGCTAGCCTTGATCGAACTGAAAAACGGCAGCTCCGGCCCCACCGAGTACATCGCCGGCACCGAGAACTTCTACGCCATCACGCGCTACAACTGGTCGGCTTTTTATGCGCTTTCGGTCATTGAACTGGGCCGTGAAGTGCACGATGCCTTTCTGGCCAGTCAAGCCGCACTTGCTGCCAGAAATTAAAGAAAAAGGGTCAGGGCGCTTATTGGGAAAGCGTCATCAGCTATGAATTCAATAGTCTTTAAAAAGCTTGGAGACCATGCGCCAGCTACTGCAAACGGCACGCAAAATAATGCCAATTACAGGTAATTCAAGGCATTAGCGCAAAATTTATTCTTTCCAAAAAACTCTTGAAATGCGCTTGCGGCTACCTACCTATGAACCAAGCGGCAACATTGCAAGCCGCACCGTTGATAGGAGTTAAACCATGATCTTCGCCCCTGTGATGAGCCGCAATGCATTTGTCTCCCCTCGCGCTGCCGATCTGACTTTGCAGCGTTTTCTGCAAGGCACCCTGGGTGCTGTAGCCCCTGTGCAGCAACAAGTTCAAGTTAAGCGCGACGACCAGGCCACCACTCTGAGCATTGACGTTCCCGGTCTGTCCCGCGAGCAGCTCAAGCTCTCCATCGAAGGCGCCCTCGTCAAGCTCGAAAGCGTCGAAGGTGCAGCCCGTCAGGTCAAGCGCGCCTGGGAGCTGGACCATGAAATTGATGCCGCAGCTAGCAAGGCCCACCTTGAGCATGGTGTGCTGACGCTGACACTGGCCAAGCTCGAACCCCAGAGCAAGGCCGTGACGCTGAGCATCGAGTAAGCGCCACCAAGCCATCCGTTTTTGTCGGTCTGCCCTACCCTTTCTTCCTTCTCCTCTTAGCAAAGGGCAGATCGACACCCCCCCCAAGCCCGCAGTGCGCAAGCATTGCGGGCTTTTATCAATAAAAAGAGCGCTTGGCGCTGGCCCTTCCTTGACTTCAGATACAAAACGACCTGAAGTGAAGTATTGACCAGCGCCAAGCGCTATTGTTTTGAGTTTGCTCTGGAGTCCCCGCTGCCTGAAAAGCGGCTCCAAGAGCTCTGGAGATGGCGTTATTTCAACGAGTCCAGCGGCCAGCGCGGCTTCACGTCAAACGCGTATTCATGCTGGGCCTGCTCACGCCCTGCCTGTATGCGCATGGCCGCGGCCATGGCAATCATGGCGCCGTTGTCGGTGCACAGATGCAGCTCGGGGTAGTGCACGCGAATCTTGTGCTTGGCACAAGCGGCATTGAGCTGCTCGCGCAGCAGTTTGTTCGCGCCCACGCCTCCGGCCACCACCACCCGCTTCATGCCGGTTTGCTTGAGCGCATTCATGGTCTTTTTGACCAGCACATCCACAATCGCGGCCTGCGTGCTGGCGGCCAGATCGGCCTTACGCGCCTCCAGCTCATCGCCCAGCTTTTTGGCCTGGGTCAGCACCGCCGTCTTGAGGCCGGCAAAGGAGAAGTCCAGATCGCCCGAATGCAGCAAGGGGCGCGGCAGCTTGAAGGCCTCGGCGTCACCGCCCTCGGCCAGTTTGGAGAGCACGGGACCGCCGGGATAAGGCAAGCCCATGAGTTTGGCGGACTTGTCAAACGCCTCACCCGCCGCATCGTCGATGGTTTCGCCGAGAATTTCGTATTCACCCACGCCATCAACCCGCATCAACTGGGTATGGCCGCCCGAGACCAGCAAGGCGATGAACGGAAACTCCGGTGGATCTTCGCTGAGAAAGGGCGAGAGCAAATGGCCTTCGAGGTGGTGCACGCCCAGCACGGGCTTGTCCAGCGCGGCCGCCATGGCGCAAGCTGCGCCAGAGCCGACCAGCAAAGCACCCGCAAGACCTGGGCCGCGGGTAAAGGCAACCACATCCACGTTGTCCAGCGTTTGCCCGGAATCGGCCAGCACTTTTTCCGTCAGCGGCAGCACACGGCGAATATGGTCGCGACTGGCCAGCTCAGGCACCACACCACCATAGGCGCGATGCATCTCGATCTGGCTGTGCAGCGCATGGCTCAGCAAGGTAGGCACGCCTTGGGCATCTGAAGTGCGCACCAGGGCCACACCAGTTTCATCGCAAGAGGATTCGATTCCGAGGATCAGCAAACTCATGGCCGCAAGTGTAGAACTTGCCGCCACCAAACGCAGAAAAGGCGGACATTAGCCCTGTCCGCCTTCACTATTCAATTGATAGCTTATAGCGCTTGATGGGCGCTGGGTGTACCGGAAATATAGTGCTCCAGCTGCTCAATGGTGAACTGCTGGGCCGAGATGATTTCCTTGACGATATCGCCAATGGAAATCAAGCCCTGAAGCTTCTGCGTTTCGTTGAGGACCGGCAAGTGACGCATGCGATTACTGGTCATCAGCGACATGCACTCCTCGCTAGTCTGGTGCGGCAGCACGCAGTGCACCTTGCGCGTCATGACTTCATCGACCCGGGTATTGGCAGAGCTGCGCCCTTGCAGCGCAATTTTGCGGGCATAGTCGCGCTCGGTCACGATGCCCGCAATCTCACCCGCTTCCAGCACCAGCAATGCGCCTATGCCTTTGTCCGCCATCAGCTGCAACGCCGCAAGCATGGTGTCGGAGGGAGAGACGCTGTAGATGGTGCTATTGCCTTTGGCGCGCAGAATGTCGGCGACGGTAGTCATCAGGTTCTCCTTTCTGGACTGGCCAGCCATGCAAAGTGCATGACGACATCTCCAGTGTGAGAAACATGCTGCATTGCGGCAATCAGGCTATGCCCGTAGACAAAAACAAAAAAGGCAGCTTGCGCTGCCTTGATGCCGTCACAACGGGCTAACGGACTTATCGCTTGCCGCCCAGCAAACCTGCGCCCAGCTTGAACAGATCGCCCGCATCCAGCTTGCCATCGCCGTTCTGGTCCAGCAAGCTGCCCAGAATGCCGCCAGCCATGCCACCTTGCGATTGAATCTGGCTACGCTCCTGGCCCAGAGCGTTACCCAGGTCATTGGCCCCCATGCCCTGCGCCTGTACGCGCTTGGCCAGGAAAGACATGACCAACGGAGCCAGCATGGCCAGCAACTGACCAGCATTGCTACCCAGTCCGGTGGCCTGACCCAGCTTGGATTCAGCCTGTTGCTGCTGGCCACCAAAGATATTGCCCAAAATGGCGCCCGCATCTAGCTGCGAGCCACCCGCTGCAGAGCCTGCGCCCAGCACCGAGCCCAGAATGCTGCCCAAGCCGCCTAGTCCCCCTGCTGCTCCGGCACCGGCACCCGCACCACTCGCACCACCGAGCAGGCCGCCCAGCAGTCCACCCAGATCCAGCGCACCATTGGCACTGCTGTGATCACGCTGCAGTGCGCCCAACAAGTCAGCTGCGCCTTGAGGCTGAGCCGCGTTCTGCCCCAGCGCACCAAACAGCATGGGCAGGGCCACGCCCACGGCCTGCTCCGCCTGCACAGAGTCAATCCCCAGCTGCTGGGCCAGACCTTGCAAGGGGGCGCCCTTCAGCTGGCCCATCAGTTCGTCTGTCAAAGATGCGTTAGTGCTCATGTCGATTACTCCTGAAAAACAGTGCACATGGTACGCGGATCAGGCTGAAGACAATGTGATCAATGGTCAGCATCTCACCAAGTTTTCCCATCCCTGCACCACCCCGGTCAGACTGATTCATTGCGATTTACATATAACCAAATCGTCTTATGAGATGAGTCTTTTATAACGACAATAAGCTCACCATGAGCATCAGCCACTACATCAAGGAAATCGGTCGCGGCACCAAGGGCGCGCGCTCTTTATCGCGTGCACAGGCTTGCGACTTGATGGGGCTGGTACTCGATGGCAAGGTCAGCGATCTGGAGCTGGGCGGCTTTTGCATTGCCATGCGCTTCAAGGGTGAAAGCGCCGAAGAACTGGCAGGCTTTCTCGATGCTACCCAGCAGCGCCTGCCGGCCTGGCCCCAAGCTGAACAAGCGCTGCCCGTCGTGGTCATCCCCAGCTATAACGGCGCACGCAAGCTGGCCAACCTCACGCCCTTGCTGGCTGGCCTGCTGGCACACCAAGGCCTGCCCGTTCTGGTGCACGGCAGCAACACTGATGACAAGCGCCTGGGTACTGCGGAGATTTGGCAGCAACTCGGCTGGTCAAGCCTTACCCAACCCACTGCGTTAAAGGCTGGCGACAAGGTCTGGATGGCAACCCGCCATCTGCTGCCACCTCTGGATCGTCTCTTGCAAGTGCGCCGCCAGATGGGGTTGCGCAACCCGGCACACACCATCGTCAAGCTGCTGGACCCTATTCATGGCACTGGCACCGCCCAATCCGGTCTGGTGCTGGCCAGCTATACCCATCCTGCTTATCTGCAGCCCATGGCCCAGACCCTGGCTTTGCGTGAAACCAGCGCCTTGCTGATGCGAGGAACAGAAGGCGAACCCGTCGCCGCCCCTCATCGCGAACCTGCCAGCATGGGCCTGATTGCCGGTGAAGTTTGCTTTGAGCGCTCCCCCATTCATAGCAGCCAGCTCAGTACTGGCCAAGAGAAAAGCATTGTTGAGCAAGATTTGAATGTTCTGCAAACAGCACAGCTCACGCTGGAAATTCTGAACGGCCAGCGGCCCATACCTGCGCCGATTGCACAGCAAGTCGCACAAATACAAGCCCTGCACCAAGCCATGAAGGCCAGCAAGGCTGGCGCAGCCACCCATCGCGCAGCGCTGCAAGCCTTTAACCGCAGCTCCGATTGAGACCCTGCCATGACAGCTCTTCCTCAGCCCTTTCCGCAACGCGGCTCTTGCACCCTGGTCGGCGCGGGCCCCGGTGACCCCGAACTACTGACTCTCAAAGCGGTCAAGGCGATTGCGGCGGCCAGCGTGCTGTTTGTGGATGACTTGGTCAGCGATGGCGTGATGAGCCATGCCAGCCCCTCTGCACGCATCGTCTACGTGGGCAAGCGCGGCGGTTGCAAAAGCACGCCTCAGGCTTTTATCGAAAAGCTGATGATTGCCGCCGTGCATGAGGGCGAGCATGTGGTGCGTCTCAAAGGCGGCGACCCCTTTATCTTTGGCCGTGGCGGTGAAGAAGTTGAGCATCTGCGCGAGGCAGGCATAGAGGTTGACGTCATCAACGGCATCACCTCAGGCCTTGCCGGTCTGACCAGCCTGGGCGCACCACTGACCCACCGCGATCGCGCCCATGGTGTGCTCTTCATGACCGGCCACGCCAAGCCCGGCGACAGCGGCCCGGACTGGCGCCTGATTGCCACCACCGCCCATGCCGCCAAATTGACACTGGTGATCTATATGGGCGTCAGCGGCGTGCAACGCATCCGCGACGAGTTGCTGACCGGCCTGCCCGGCAGCACACCTGTGGCCATTATTCAGCACGCGAGCTTGCCCCATCAGCGCCATGCGCTCACATTTTTGAAAGATTTACCGCAGTGCATTGCCGATGAAAAACTGGGCAGCCCCAGCATCATCGTCGTCGGCGACGTGGTGCAAGGCATTGCTGCATGGCAAGCCGAAGAAGCCCTGCGCCGGGTTGCCTAAAAAAACAGCCCCAGCAAAAAGCCGCATTTGCGGCCTTTTATTTATCAGACAAATCCTAAAACAGGCATGCCCCACTTTAGAGACAGCGAGCAAGCGCCGCCGCGCAGCGAAGCTGTCGTCCCCCTCTGCGAAGCAGAGAGGGGGAAGGCGCGTAGCGCCTCAGGGGGTGGTCCTAGTCTTCGCAAAACGCTCCGCCAGTTCCTTGCGCAGCTCCTTGCGGATGATGGCCGCATCCCAGCGGCGCTTTTCCTCATCCGTCTCCAGTTGCAGCTGTGGCACCGGGACTGCTTTTTTGTCGTCATCGACGGCCACCATGGTGAAAAAGCAGCTGTTCACATGGCGCACCACCTGGCTGCGAATCTCCTCGGCAATCACCTTGATGCCGATTTCCATGGACGACTTGCCCGTGTGGTTCACACTGGCCAGAAAGGTCACCAGCTCACCCACATGAATGGGCTGCAAAAACATCACCTGATCCACGCTCAGCGTCACCACATAGCGACCGGCATAGCGACTGGCGCAGGCATAGGCAACCTGATCCAGCAATTTCAGAATGGCGCCGCCATGCACATTGCCCGAAAAATTGGCCATGTCGGGCGACATGAGCACGGTCATGCTCAGCTGGTGGGATGGTGTATTCATGGGGCGCGATTCTAGGAGCGATCATAGGCTTTCGCTGCGTCAATGCGCATACCCTGCTAGCTTGATAGGCCACCCGCCACAACCCTCATTCAGACCAGAACTTCCCGCTACCACTCCTGCCATGCAAATCCTGTTTCCCAACCCCTTTGGCGCCCATGCCCCCTCTGAGGCAGAGCTTCTTGCCTTGCAGGCCCATATCGGCTTTTCAGATGCCTATGCCGATTTTCTGCGCACGCAAAACGGCTTTTCCATACTGGCAATGGAGCAGTCCGGCGACATCACTACACACACTCGTCCCAGTCCGCATCAAAGCGAGGAGCGTCATGCCAATCTGCGGGCACTCCATAGCTTTGCTGCGCAAGACCCCTATTACGATCTGGAGTCCGAACAGGCCGAATTCTTACTGGCCAACTGGTTTTTCAACATCGGCTGCGACCCGGCAGGCAACCCCTTTGTCGAAGTGCTGCACGGCCAGCACAAGGGTAAGATCGCCAGCCTCGATCACGACCTGTTTGCCGGTGCGCAAGACCTGCAGGAATTTCTCGCCGATATGGAGCTGGAGCACATCGCCGCGCTGAGTCTGGCCGAGCAGGCCGATGCCTTGTGCGACGAGTTGGCGGGTCTGGCCTGGTTCCACGCCCGCGACATGCGCAGCTTTACCGCGCACTGCATTTACTGCGATGAGTCCTTCTGGGGCTTTGTCGTGGACGAGCAGGAAATTTGAGCCATCTGGGACAATCGCCGCCTTGTTCCCGCTCTCCATGACTGCCCGCCGTGTCCTCCTCTACCCAGGTTTCTCCCCAGCTTTTTGATGCCATCATCATCGGCGCCGGTGCCGCCGGCCTGTTCTGCGCCGCCCAGGCTGGCCAGCGCGGGCTCAAGGTGCTGTTGATTGATCACGCCGAGAAAGTGGCCGAGAAAATCCGTATCTCGGGCGGCGGCCGCTGCAACTTCACCAACCGCGATCTGGACGTGCGCGCGCCGCACAAGCATTTTGTCGGTCAGAACCCGCAGTTCTGCCGCTCGGCCCTCTCACGCTTCACGCCCGCCGACTTCATCGCACTGATGGACAAGCACGGCATTGCCCACCACGAAAAGCACAAGGGCCAGTTGTTTGCCGACCGCTCGGCCGAAGACATCATCGCCATGCTGCTGTCCGAGTGCGCTGCGGGCGGTGTGCAGCGCTGGCAACCCTGCAGCGTCAAAAAAATAGCATTTTCAGCCGCTAACGCAGATGTATCAAGCGCCCGCAGCTATCAAATTGAGACAGATCGCGGACTGGTGCAAGCGCCCAATCTGGTGATTGCCACCGGCGGCCTGAGCATTCCCAAGATCGGCGCGACCGACTTTGGCTACCGCCTGGCCCAGCAGTTCAATCTGCCGCTGATCGAACGCACACCCGGTCTGGTGCCCATGACCTTTGACGGCGAAGGCTGGCAGCCCTATGCCAGTCTGGCCGGTCTGGCCCTGCCCGTAGAGATCAGCACCGGCAGCAAAAAAGAGCGCATGACGTTTCATGAAGACTTGCTCTTCACCCACCGTGGCCTGTCCGGCCCGGCGGTGCTGCAAATCTCCAGTTACTGGAAGCCTGGAACGCCGCTGCAAATCAATCTACTGCCCGGCGTAGACATGGCCGAGCTGCTGGCGCAGGCCAAGCTCAGCTCGCGCAAGCTGGTGGCCAACGAGCTGGCCGCGCACCTGCCCGCTCGCCTGGCCGACGCCTGGGTCAGCCGCATGCCCGAGCTGCAGCGCCCCATCAACGAAGCCAGCGACAAGGCCCTGGCCAAGCTGGCCGAGCAGCTGACGCGCTGGGAAATTACGCCCACAGGCACCGAAGGCTATAAAAAAGCCGAGGTCACGCTGGGCGGCGTGGACACCAAGGTGCTTTCGCAGCAAACCATGGAATGCAAGACCCAGCCGGGCCTGTACTTCATTGGCGAGGTGGTGGACATTACCGGCTGGCTGGGCGGCTACAACTTTCAATGGGCCTGGGCCAGTGCAGCCGCCTGCGCACAGGCCATGTGTGCCTGCGCAGACCTTGCCGCGAACTGAGACGCCTATGCCACGCATGCGTGGCATTGCGAGGGTTTGAGATAAGGCTATAATGCTCGACTTTGCTGGCATTACCCCGTCGGCCATACTAGTTACAAAGTGGCGGGGAAAACCGCTGTTCATGGCTCTCAGGCCCGATCTTCCCGAGAACCCTCTGTCAGCACAGATATATCTGGAAATTAAATGACTACCATCCGCGTCAAAGAAAACGAGCCCTATGAAGTTGCCCTGCGCCGCTTCAAGCGCACCATCGAAAAGCTGGGTCTGCTGACCGATCTGCGTGCTCGTGAGTTCTACGAGAAGCCTACAGCCGAGCGCAAGCGCAAGAAGGCTGCTGCCGTGAAGCGTCACTACAAGCGCGTTCGCAGCATGCAACTGCCTAAGAAGCTGTACTAATCTCTTGATTAGGACGAGCCGGCCGTAAAAACGCCGCAAACCCGCGCTAGGGACGCCAAGCGCGGGTTTTTTGTTTTCTGGCCACTGCCGCACCATCGCGCAGTGACCGCTCAAGCCATGGCGCAATCGCGCGAGGACGCGAAGCCTGTGCGCAGACAGTACAACAAGTACGGCAAGCACAGGCGACAAAGTCATCGCACGATTTCGCCTTGGCCCTTCACCAGGAGAGAGTTATGAGCTTGAAAGCCCAGATTACCGAAGACATGAAAACTGCCATGCGTGCCAAGGACAGCGCACGCCTGGGCACCATCCGCCTGCTGCAGGCCGCGATGAAGCAAAAGGAAGTGGACGAGCGCGTGGAGCTGGACGACGTGGCCATCGTCGCCATCGTGGACAAGCTGATCAAGCAGCGCAAGGATTCCATCGCCGCCTACGAAGCCGCCAACCGCCAGGATCTGGCCGATGTGGAAAAGGCCGAGCTGGAAGTGCTCAAGGTTTACCTGCCCGAGCGCATGTCCGAAGCCGAAATCACCGCCGCTGTGCAAGCCATCGTGGCCGAAGTCGGCGCCGCAGGCCCTGGCGACATGGGCAAGGTGATGGGCGCCGTGAAGTCCAAGCTGGCTGGCAAGGCCGACATGAGCATGGTGTCTGCCGCTGTGAAGGCTGCGCTGAGCCAATAATTTGCCCGCCAGACTGCAGCGCTAATTAGTAGAACTGCAATCAAATAAGAAGCTGCTAGCGCAGTATCTGCTTAGGTTTTAGAGATTAATCCATCTGAAACTGCCAGATATTAAGCGCTGGCAGCTTCTTTTTTAATAGCTCTTTCGCAGATTCATCGGCTGTTGATTCTGAAAAAACTGCTGTAAAAATTCCACGCAGACGCGCACCTTGGCGCTACGCTCCAGCAGTGTCGGGTACACCGCCCAGATATTGGCCGGCTGACGCCACTCTGGCAGCACCTGAACCAGTGCGCCCGATTGCAGATCGGCAGCCACATCCCAGACCGAGCGCAGCACAATGCCATGCCCATCGCGCGCCCACTGCACGGCCATCTCGCCGTGGTTGGTGGATAGTAGCCCGGTTACCTTCACACTGCGCTCCTGACTGCCTGCGCGCAGCTTCCACACGCCAAACGGGTGGTCGCGCTCCTTGATGACCAGGCAGTCGTGCGCCGCCAGCTCATCGAGCGTGCGCGGGCTGCCGCGCCGCTGCAAATAGGCGGGCGCGGCGCACAGCACGCGGTGGTTGTCGGCCAAGTGCCTTGCAATCAGATGCGGCGCAATCTCGTCGCCCACGCGCACATCCAGATCAAAGCCTTCGGCCGCCACATCGACGATACGGTCAAACACCTCCAGCCGCAGCTGCAGCGCCGGGTGTTGCGCAATCAGCTGCGACAGCGCGGGCGCGACCACATTGCGGCCAAAGCCAAAGCTGGTGGACACGCGCAGCAGCCCGCGCGGCTGGCGCTGCGTGACATCGACTTCCTGCAGCAAATGCTCGACTTCATCCAGAATGCGCTGCGCCCAGTGGTAAATGCGCTCGCCCTGCTCCGTCACCGCCACGCGGCGCGTGGTACGGTGTAGCAGCTTCACACCCAGTTCTTCCTCCAGCAAACGAATGCGCTTGCTGACGAAGGCGGGCGAAGCATGGAGCGCCGCTGCCGCTTCGCCAAAGCTGGCTTTGCGCACCACGGTGATGAAGACGCGCAGGTCTTCGGGCGAGGGCATTTTCTGCACGATCTGTAAACAATCAGGCCACGATATGGCGATTGTATGCAACAGCCTGCACTGCAAAATAGGCAGCTATCGCACACACCAAGAGAGTTCACGCCATGAGCAGCCCCAAAAAAATCGCAGTCATCGCCGGCGACGGCATCGGCAAGGAAGTCATGCCCGAAGGCCTGCGCGCACTGGAAGCCGCAGCCAAGCGCTTCAAGCTGCCGCTGGAGTTTCACCACTTCGACTGGGCGCACTGCGACTACTACGCCGAACACGGCAAGATGATGCCGGACGACTGGAAGGCGCAGCTGCAAGGCATGGACGCCATCTTCTTCGGCGCCGTGGGCTGGCCTACCACCGTGCCCGACCATGTGTCGCTGTGGGGCTCGCTGCTCAAGTTCCGCCGCGAGTTTGACCAGTACATCAATCTGCGCCCCGTGCGCCTGTTTGAAGGCGTGCCCTGCCCCTTGGCCGGCCGCAAGCCTGGCGATATCGACTACTACGTGGTGCGCGAGAACACCGAGGGCGAGTACACCTCTCTTGGCGGCATCATGTTCGAAGGCTCGGACCGCGAGATCTGCATCCAGGAATCGGTCTACAGCAAGCACGGTGCCGAGCGCCTGCTGAAATACGCGTTCGACCTGGCCCAAAGCCGCAGCAAAAAGCATGTGACGCTGGCGACCAAGTCCAACGGCATTGCCATCAGCATGCCCTGGTGGGACAAGCAGGCAGACGCCATGCACAAGGCCTATCCCGAAGTCACGCTGGACAAGCAGCACATCGACATCCTGACCGCGCGCTTTGTGCTGCAGCCGGGCCGCTTTGATGTGGTGGCCGCCACCAATCTGTTTGGCGACATTCTCAGCGACCTGGGCCCTGCCACCACCGGCACGATTGGCCTGGCACCTTCGGCCAACCTGAACCCCGAACGCAACTTCCCCAGCCTGTTCGAGCCCGTGCACGGCTCGGCGCCAGACATTTACGGCAAGAACATCGCCAACCCCATCGCCATGGTCTGGTCTGCCGCGCTGATGCTGGACTTCCTGGGCCACAGCGAAGGCGACTGGCGCGCCGCGCACGACACCATCGTCAGCGCGATTGAGGAAGTGATCAAAACCGGCCCCAAGACGCCCGACCTGGGCGGCAGCGCCAACACCACGCAGGTGGGCGAGGCCATTGCAGCAGCCATCACCAAGGCTCAGGCGCAAGGCTGACTTCTTGCTGCGGCTGTTGGCAAAAAAATGGCAGCTTGCGCCCTGGTTTCGGATGCAAGCTGCCGGAGGGGGGAGATTCGGCAACAGCCGGGAGGCGGGCAAGGTGTGATTGCTTCAGCCTCAGCCTCTGCCTGCCTCAGGCGCTCAGGCCTGTTCGGGAGCGCTCAGCTTGTCCCAGTAGGCCAGCGCCTCAGAGGCATACATCAAAGCCGGTCCGCCGCCCATCAAGAGGGCGATATTCAGCATCTCCTCCAGCTCCAGACGCGTCGCACCCAGCTTGTATAAGGCCTTGGTGTGAAAGCCAATGCAGCCCGAGCATTTTTGCGTCACGCCAATCGCCAGCGCAATCAGCTCCTTGTTCTTGGCACTGATGACGCCTTCCGCCATGGAGGCCTGGGCCAGTTGTGCAAAGCCCTTCATGACTTCGCTTTGTGACTTGCGAAACGGCGTCAGTGCCGTATTGATGTCACGGGTCAAATGCTCATGTTCAAAAGTGCTCATCGTTGTGTACTTTCAGTTTCTTTCAGAAATCATGGTGCTCGGGCCATGACAGCACCGCAGCAAAAAAATGACTCGCGCTTAGCGCTTGCAGCTGCCAGAGCAGCTGCTGATGCCCAGCAGGCTGTACAGCGGGCAATAGCGAAACAGCCCCGCCAGCAGTGGAATCACGCCCAGCCATCCCCATGCGCCAATCACATCCAGCGCAGCCAGCACCATCAGCGCCAAACCGCCTGCTACGCGCACAGCCCTATCCAGCCCACCTACATTGGTTTTCATGGTTCACCTCTTTCTGTGTCCTCATTAAACGATATATATATTTATATAATATTAAAAGATAGAAAATATCTTTGCATTCAGGCTGCACAGGGCATGCGCAAGCCGCCCAGCACTCAGCCGGCTCGCACAGCATCTGTTTGAAGAGGTCGTCTGAAAAATGAACAGCCTCCATGAAGGCTGAGCGAGCCCCGCCCGCTGCACAGCTGCAGCGTGGGCTCTCCGGCTAAAAAGGCTAGGCCAGAGGTCCCTCTTGATGGCTTCAGCAGCCTCTGCGCCAGAGGCTGAGCCACTGAATAGCTAGCCGCGCTTCATCCAGTGGCCGCCAAACTGGTTGACCATCATGCCCAGCAACACGCCTGCCGTTCCCAGCCACTGCAGTCCGTTGGGAGACTCTCCCAACAGCACCATGGCTGACAGCAGGCCAATCACCGGCACCAGCAGTGACAAAGGTGCCACCGTGCTGGCGGCATAGCGCTGCAGCAGACGCGTCCACAGTCCATAGCCCAGCAAAGTGGACAAGAAGGCCAGATAGGCAATCACACCCAGCTCGCGCCAGCCCATGGCTTGCAGTTGCACGAGCATGGCGTCGCCGCCCTCCATCCACCACGACAGCAGCAGCAGGGGAATGATGGGAAAGATGCTAGTCCAGACAATAAAAGACACCGGCTCGTAAGAGCCCTGCTTGGCTGCCACGCGCGTCAGCAAATTGGAGCCTGCCCACATGGCCGCAGCACCCACCGTCAGCACAAAGCCTGTCAGCGTCATATCCGTCGCGCCCTCGCCATGCGCAGCGCCAATCAGCACCAGGCCTGCAAAAGCAATCAGCAAGCCCAGCCACTGCCAGCGCTGCGGCTTTTCCTGCAAAAAGGCGGCCGCCATCAGCAAGGTGATAAAGGCCTGCGTCTGCAGCACCACCGATGCCATGCCCGCTGGCATGCCCAGTTTCATGCCCGTGAACAGCAAGCCAAACTGACCTACGCCCTGCACCAGGCCATAGGCTGCCAGCAGCCCCCAGCTCAGGTTTTGGGGCCTGCGCACAAATAGCAGCAGCGGCAATGAGGCTGCCGCAAAGCGCAGTGCACACAACAGGAGAGGCGACAGGGTGTCCAGTCCCCACTTCATCACCACGAAGTTAAGCCCCCAGACCACGATGACGACAAGGGCGCTGATCCAGTCGGGACGGCTCATGCCGGCTGCGGATGGTGTAGGAGAGCTCATGGGAGGAATTGTCGGGGCAAGTGCTTTTATGTAACCCCAGAGTATGACGCTGCAATCCTTGCCGCTCAGCGAGAAGAGGACCCAGACTGTCGCCTTGCAGACCTCAGCCTGTACCCAGTCAAGACTGCCAGCGCCTATTTCAGCTCATAGCGATTGAGCTTGGCAGGCAGCATCAGCAAGGCCTTGAAGCCATAGAGAACGATCAAGGTTCCGCTGAAGTCACCCAGCATCATCACGGCGAACTTGTCCATCGGCAGCCCATCGCCGCGCAACACGGACCAGGCCAGGTGAAGCAAGGCATTGGCCAGCGCATAAACAACGCTCAGCCACAGCAGCCGCTGCGGGGTGAGCTGGGCCAGCGAGGCACCCAGCCCAAAATAACGGCGCGCCGCACAGAACGTCCCATAGGGTGCGAGCGCTGCCACAATGCCGCCGCCAAAGGATCGAATCCAGTCATCGGGGAAGAAATACAGAAAGCAGACCAGCCAGGAGACGATCAGCAAGCCTGCTGCACCGGCCTCGGCAAACAGCAAGGTGCACAGCAGCCGAACTCCGGCAGGCAGATAGATCCAGTTCACGCCCCGGACAAACTCCAGCGAGGAGAACAGCCACTCGTTGAGCACCAGCATGAACAGAAACAACGTGATGGTGATCAACATCATCACAAGTTGTGTCAAAAGGTTCTTCATGCTTTATCGCGGACTCTGCTTATTGGCTGCGCAGTATTATGAGCGCTGTTGTTCGCTGCTTTGCGGCACCTTCCCACACGTCATCGTCTTTTCATGTCAACGTCACTGTCTGCCGACATCTACCTGCGCTTTCTGGAGTTGGCGGCCACCATTCGCAACCTGCCAGTACTGCCCGCCCTTGATCCGCTTGAAGAGCGACTGCTCACGCAGATCGCCAATGCAGGGTCGCGCCAGCAGCGCCTTTGTGTGCGCGATCTGATGGCGCAGCGTGAACTGGGCTCGCCCGCCACCATTCACACGCGCCTGAAATCCATGCGCCAAAAAGGCTGGGTGCTGCTGGCCGACACCGAAGATGCACGGCGCAAGCAGATCGAGCTCAGTCCCGCCGCCCACCGGCATTTTGAGAAGCTCTCGCAATGCATTGTGGATGCCGCCGCCCAGCGTTGATATTCTTCGCTGATCTTTTTTGATAGCTGATACCGCTTGCCACTCATTGATCTCAGCATAAAAAGTGCCTGAAGTCTTTTAAAGACGCAGGCATGCAGCTATTAAAAAACTCATTACAAGCGACAAAAAAGGCGAAGTACTTCTGCACTTCGCCTTTTTTGATGTCGCGCCTGCAGCGGCCTGATGACCGCCGCTACCGCTGTAACCACCGAAAGCGTCTGACTTAGCTGCCCGCCACCTTCATGCGGTTGATGAGGATGGAGCCCACGGTCTTGGCGCCGTAGTTATAGGCATCCGCGCCGATGGCTTCGATGCCCTTGAACATATCCTTCATATTGCCGGCGATGGTGATTTCATCGACGGGGAAGGCAATCTCGCCGTTCTCCACCCAGAAACCGCTGGCGCCGCGCGAATAGTCGCCGGTCACATAGTTCACGCCCTGGCCCATCAGCTCGACCACGAACAGGCCCGTGCCCAGCTTCTTGAGCATGGCGTCCAGATCATCGCCCGCCTTGGTGCGGCGCGAAGTCATGACCAGATTGTGCGAGCCACCAGCATTGCCCGTGGTCTTCATACCCAGCTTGCGCGCCGAGTAGCTGGACAGGAAGTAGCCTTCCACGCGACCAGCATCCACCACCTTGCGGGCCTGCACGCGCACGCCTTCTTCGTCAAACGGCGAGCTGCCCTTGCCACCCAGGATGAACGGGTCTTCTTCGATATCGATGTGCTTGGGGAAGACGGGCTTGCCCATGGAGTCCAGCAAGAACGTGCTCTTGCGGTAGAGCGCACCGCCGCTGACGGCCTGCACAAAGCCGCCCAGCAGACCGGCTGCCAGGGGTGACTCGAACAGCACCGGGCATTCCACGGTAGGAATCTTGCGGCTGCCCAGTCGGCTCAACGTGCGCTCTGCGGCGTAGCGGCCCACGGCCTCGGGCGAGGCCAGGTCGGCCGCATTGCGCATGGAGCTGTACCAGTAGTCGCGCTGCATCTCGCCATTCTTGCCGGGCAGCTTGGCAATGGGTGCCACCGACAGGCTGTGGCGCGAGCTGGCATAGCCGCCGCGAAAGCCATTGGTATGGGCCGAAAAGAAATGGCTCTGCTGTGCCGAAACACCGGCTCCTTCGCTGTTGCTCACGCGGCGGTGGGTCTTGAAAGCGGCTTCCTCGCAGCGCAGCGCCATCTCGGCGGCCTGCTCGCTTGTGATGTCCCAGGGGTGGAACAGATCCAGATCACGGTGCGTGCCGGGCAGCGCGATGTCGGCGCTGTCGGGCAGGCGGGCAAACGGGTCTTCGGCGGTGAAGCGCGCGATGTCGTAAGCGGCCTGCACAGTTTGCTGGATGGCGGCTTCGGAGAAGTCCGAAGTGCTGGCATTGCCGCGGCGCTGGCCCAGATACACGGTCACGCCCAGCGACTTGTCGCGGTTGCGCTCCACGGTCTCCAGCTGGCCCTTGCGCACGCTGACCGAGAGGCCGCAGCCTTCGGAAGCCTCGGCGCCCGCGTCCGTCGCACCCAGCTTTTTGGCGTGCTTGAGCGCCTGGTCCACCAGGCCTTCAAAAAAGGATTGGCTGAAGCTGAAACCGGCTTGCGGTGTGGATTGGGCCTTTGCACTGGAAGTGCTTGTATTGCTGGAGCGAGGTTTTTTCATAGCGGCGGATATGATAGCCGCCACTGCAGCGCCCTCTGTGCTGCCACCGATATTGCCCCCTTACCATGTCACGCAAACCCACCAAAGGCTATTTTGTTCGCGGAAAGTTCGTCGCCGAAGGCAGCGAGCTGGATCTGCAACTCAAGGCCGAACTCAAAGGCACTTACGACTCCACCAAGACCGACCTGAAGCGCGAGATGGATGCGCTGCAGGATCTGGGCAAGGAGTTGACCACGCTGCGCAGCGACCTGTTCAAGCGCCTGCAACTGCCCGACCAGCTGGTCGACGCGCTGGCCGAAGCCAAGCGCATCACCAACTTTGAAGGCAAGCGCCGCCAGTTCCAATATGTCGGCAAGCTCATGCGCAAGCTGACCGAAGAGCAGGTCGCCGCCGTCAAGCAGGCACTGGACGAGCAGCGCAACGGCTCGCCCAGCGAAAAAATGTCGCTGCAAATTGCCGAGCAATGGCGCGACCGTCTGGTGCTTGAGGAAACAGCCCTGTCCATCTGGCTCGATCACTTCCCCGACACCGATGTGCAGCAGCTGCGCTCGCTGATCCGCCAGTCCCGCAAGGACATCGAAAAGGCCAAGGAGCAAGCTGCCGCCGCAGCGGCTGCTGCCAGCCCCGGCGCCGAGCCCAAGGAAATCAGCAAGGGCCGCGCCTACCGCGACCTCTTCCAGCTGGTGCGCGAGCAACTGGCAAACGCAGGCAAGGCCGGCGCTGCAGATGCAGAAGATGACGACGATGAGTGAGCCAATACTGCACGACGCCGTAAAAATCGGCATTGTCTCCATCAGCGACCGCGCCAGCAGCGGCACCTATGCAGACAAGGGCCTGCCCGCACTCAAGGAGTGGCTGAGCCGCGCGCTGAAGAATCCTGTCACCTTTGAAGCCCGCCTGATCCCCGATGAGCAGGCCGGCATCAGCGCCGCGCTGATCGAACTGGTGGACGCTGGCTGCTCGCTGATTCTCACCACCGGCGGCACCGGCCCTGCGCTGCGCGATGTGACGCCCGAGGCCACGCTGGCCGTGGCCGACAAGGAAATGCCGGGCTTTGGCGAGCAGATGCGCCAGATCAGCCTGAGCTTTGTGCCCACAGCCATCCTCTCGCGCCAGGTGGCGGTGATTCGCGGCAGCAGCCTCATCATCAACCTGCCCGGTCAGCCCAAAGCGATTGCCGAAACGCTGGAAGGTTTGAAGGATGCCGACGGCCAGCAAAAGGTCAACGGCATTTTTGCCGCTGTGCCTTACTGCATCGACCTGATTGGCGGCCCCTACCTTGAAACGCATGACGAGGTCTGCAAGGCCTTCCGCCCCAAGACCGCCATTCGCGCACCGCGCACTGCATAAGCCGCAATCCATCGGCAAGCTCAAGGTGCCAAAAGCGCCAGCACAGTCACAAAAGCAGCCCCTGGGCTGCTTTTTTCATGCCTGCAGCGGGCAGCGCACAGCCTGTGTTTTCTCTGCTATTGCTATCAAATGCAAAGCTTGAGGCGCTTGTCATTGCTTTATTTCAGTGATGAATCCATGCGAAATCAATAAATATCAAGCGCAACCAGCTATCTAATTTGATAGCTGGCGTGGGATTTCCCGCAAGTGCTTGCCCCGATGCCATGCGGCTTTGCCAGTCCTAGCATGTTTGTTGCCCTGCAGCGAAAGCGGCCACGCGCTGCCACCCGCTGCACGCTCTCTCCATATTTTCAAAATTTTCAGGAGACTCCATGCACCGCTCGTCCCCGTCTGCGCTCTCTGCCTCTTTGCTCTCGCTGACTCTGGCCGCCGCCTTTGCGGCCCCTGCCCTGGCCCAGGAGAAAGTCAAGATCGGCTTCATCACCGATATGTCCAGCCTTTATGCCGATGTGGAAGGCAAGAACGGTGCCGTCGCCATTCAGATGGCGATTGACGACTTTGGTGGCAAGGTGCTGGGCAAGCCCATCGAGCTGCTGACGGCCGACCACCAGAACAAGGCCGATATCGCGGCCAGCAAGGCGCGCGAGTGGATTGATACGCAAGGTATCAGCCTGGTGTTTGGCGGCACCAACTCGGCCACGGCTCTGGCCATGGCCAAGGTCGCGCAGGAGAAAAAACGCGTCTTCATCGACAACGGCGCGGGCAGCTCAGCCCTGACCAATGAACAGTGCAGCCCCTACACCGTGCACTACGCCTTCGATACCGTGGCCCTGGCCAAGGGCACGGGCGGCGCAGTGGTAGATACGGGCGGCAAGAGCTGGTTCTTCGTGACGGCCGACTATGCCTTCGGCCACGCCCTGGAGGCCGACACCAGCAAGATCATCGAGGCGCGTGGCGGCAAGGTGCTGGGCTCGGTCAAGACACCGCTCAACGCCAGCGACTTCTCCAGCTTCATGCTGCAAGCCCAGAACAGCAAGGCGCAGATCCTAGGCCTGGCCAATGCGGGCGGCGACACCATCAACTCCATCAAGGCGGCCAAGGAGTTTGGTGTGACCAAGAACATGAAGCTGGCCGGCCTGCTGGTCTTCTTCTCGGACATCCACAGCCTGGGCCTGAAGAACACCGAAGGCATGCAGTTCACCGCGCCCTGGTACTGGGACATGAATGACGCATCGCGCAAGTTTGCTGATGCGTTCATGGCCAAGACCCAGCGCCGCCCCAGCGAAATCCAGGCCGCCGACTACTCGGCCACCATGAACTACCTCAAGGCCGTTGAAAAAGCCGGCACGCTGGATGCCGACAAGGTCATGGCCACCTGGAAGAGCATGAAGATCGACGACTTCTTCGGCCAAGGCTATATCCTCGAAGACGGCCGCTATGTGCACGACATGTACCTGATGCAGGTCAAGTCGCCGTCCGAATCCAAGGGTACCTGGGACTATTACAAGATCATCAAGAAGCTGCCTGCCGACCAGATCTGGACCACCAAGGCAGAGAGCAAGTGCCAGTACTGGCGCTGAAAATCACAGGTTGATCGCTGGTTAAACGCAAAAAGGCTTGCCCAGCGGCAAGCCTTTTTTTCATAGTGGGAGATGCTAGCGCATCCTTCACAAAGCTAGCACTCTCAGTTGCCAGCGGAGCGAGCCGCCTGAGGCGTGAACATGGCAGGCGTCATGTCGTTCTTGTTCAAGATCGGACCTTTCTCACGCTCCTGGAACAGGTTGTAGGCCAGATAGCCACCCGAGTTCAGGTCGTGATAGAAGGCCGTACCTGCATGCCAGGCATTGGCATCAAACGCGTAGTAATGGTTGATGAAGGCATGCTGCCAGAGCTGACCGCGGCCATCAAAGTAGTCGCCCACCAGCGCCTGCCCTGTGTCCTCATCCAGGTACAGAACACGCTTGGAGTACAGGTGGCGATAGCCATCTTTCAGACTGGCTTCCAGCACCCAGACGCGGCGCGGCTCATAGCGCATGAAGTCGGGGTTGGCGTGATTGGGCTTGATCAGATCCGCGTATTTCACATTCTTGCCATGCACCTTGTAGGCGTTGGCAGGCACATAAATTTCACGCTTGCCCAGCATCTTCCAGTTGTAGCGCTCGGGCGAACCATTGAACAGACGGTCAGAGTCAATCGTCATCTTGCCGCCGGTACCGGCCATGGGCTGGTCAAAGCCATACTCTGGAATCTGGCGCACGCGGCGTGTACCGGGGTCATAACTCCAGCCCAGACGCTTGTCCTTGCCAAAGTCCACCGGCTCCATGCTGACGCTGACGCCTCCTTTTTCACGCTCGGGCAGCTTGGTCATGTTCATGCCCTGCGCCATGGCGCCAACCAAAGGCTGACCTGCTACATCGGGACGATTAAGCAAGCTCATGCTGCTGTTTTCAGCACGGCCCCAGACAATGCTGCCATCGGGCAGCACGTTGGCGCTGTCACGCAAGGTGAGCTCTGTGGAGGAGCGGAAAGGCAGCAGGTTGTTGAATGCCAGCTCCAGCCCGGTCTTGGGAATGGGAAAAGGCATGGCACCCTTGACCGCATTGCTGACCCCAAGGCCATCGGCATTCAATGTGGCGTTTTCTGCATTCTTCTTGGCAGAAGCGCAGACAAAGTCGGGGTAACGGAAATCCCTGTGACCTTGATAGACGGGAATGCGGAAGGTTTTGGGGTACCTGGCAAACATGGCCTTCTGACCTTCGGTCAGACGCTCTGCGTATTTGCTCAGATTTTCTGCAGTGATCGTGAACACCGGCTTTTCACTGGCATAAGGATCAATCGGGTGCTGGCCTGTATGCAGCTCATATTTCATGCCGTCCGGCACGCCCAGCCATTTGCCTGTGAATTCAGGCACGCCGCTTGCCGTGCCCGCTTTTTCGCCCCCTGTACAAGTCAGGCTGTTGCCCAGCTTGCTCAACTCTTCAGGCGTTGCCTTGGCCCAGGCAGCCCCTACTCCCCCAATCGCCAGCAAGACTGCTGTGCTCAAAGCCGAAACTGCGCCTAAACCTGACTTTCTTTTCATTCAAAACCCCGAATTTAAAACACAAATTAAACAATTACTTTTATGTCACACAAATATATTCATCAACATATTTGGAAATGACAAATCCGAGTTTTTTTCAGCTCGAAAGTTCACACATCGTCTTTTAGGACTATTTGCGAAAATTTATCACACCCTAAAAAATACTTGCCAAATCAATTAAAAAAATCCCCCATGAAAACCCTTAAAAATTAATAAATTAATTTAAAATCAACAACATAGAATAAAAATATTAATTTCAAATAATCATTTAATCCTAAAACAAACTATTACGACAGTGATAGTCCCTAGTCCCGACGGACTAAATAAAAACTTCTTATTTATTGAAGAATAAAAATTCATTTTTTTCTTTTGTTTAATCTCTATAAATGCAATACAAAACATTCAAGGAAGACTCCGTGATTCAAAGCTTTTTTAAAAAAGCCGCATTCACATTAGGTATTACCTTGTCTGCATGTTCCATCAATGCAGCCACCGACGGCAGCAAGCCGAACCCCCAGGCCATTCAAAAATTCGAGCTGCGCAAAGAATTGATGCAGCAATACCCCAATGTGCTCAATGTTCTGGCCGGCAATGCCAATGCAGGCTTTGGCGGCGATCAGTCCATCGCCATTGCCAACCACATGTACAGCCGCACCAATGCCGAGGCCATTGCCGATGCCCGCGCCAAGCTGAAGGTTGAGGCGCATGGCACCGGCACCTGGCTGCTGCGCCTGCCCTACGTCAATATCGCCGTATTCGAGACCAAGGAAGGCCTGGTTCTGGTGGATGCCGGCTATGCGCCCGCCGGCCCTGCTCTGCTGGAGACGCTGCGCAAGATCAGCAACAAGCCCGTCAACACCATCATCATCACCCACCACCATGCAGATCACGGCTTTGGTGCCTGGTCGCTGCTGGACGCGGGCGAGAAGCCCCGCATCATCACCACCAAGGAATACCTGGACGAGATGGCGCTGGATACGCGCACAGCCAACTTCTCCATGGTGCACCTGAACAGCCAGGACCCACGCGATGTGCCCCGCAAGCTCGATGATGCAATCCTTCCCACAGAGACCTTTACCGGCCAGAAGACGCTGAAGATTGGCGATGACGAGTTTGTGCTGACTCACGCCCGTGGGGAGTCTGCAGACCAGCTATGGGTGCATGTGCCCACACGCCAGGTCGTGGTCACTGCAGACTACTGGCAGCCCTTCTTGCTCAATGCGGGCAACGGCAAGCGTCGCCAGCGCCATGTCGCCGAATGGGCACAGGCCTTGCGCGATATGGCCGCAACCAAAGCCACCCTGATGCTGCCCATGCACGGCCCCGCGCTGACCAGTGCTGCCGAGGTGCAGGACAAACTGCTGGCATCGGCCGACATGCTGAGCTCTGCCGTAGACCAGGTCATCACTGGACTGAACGCCAACAAGCGCCCCGATGAAATCGTGGCCTCCGTGCAGCTTCCCGAGAGATTGCGTGGCCGCAAGGACATGGTGGAGACCTATGTGCGCTTCCAGGATGTCGCCAAAATGGTGATCAAGGAATACGGCGGCTGGTGGAATGGCATTCCCTCGGAGTGGGACCCTGCCTCCCGCCAGACCTTCAGCCAGCAGATCGTGGCTATGAGCGGCGGAGTTGACAATGTCAGCGCACAAATCCGCGAACTGAGCAAAAGCGACCCCGCCCTGGCCTGCCAACTGGCCGATATTGCCTACTTTGCTGCCCCAAACAACAAGGCTGTTCTGCAAACCGCGCTGGACGCCTATGCCGCACGCATCAAGCCAGGCCTGCCCACGCAGGAGTTGACGGTGTATATCGAGCATATGCTCAACCTCAAGAGCCAGCTGAAAAACGCCAAGCAGTGATTGAGAGAGAGGCCTTGCGATCCTCCTTCTGGATACATCAGGGCCTGAATCTTCATCAAAGAAGGCAAGCCATAGCGCTTGCCTTTTTATTTTGATAGCTGCCAGCGCTTATCTGTAAAGCGCTGCAGCCCTATTTCATATCAAATCACCGCGCCGTGGTGTCGGTCGATGCATTGACGATGGGAATGTAAAAATCCCCGCCGGCCTTGTTGAACTCCTCGGCCTTGGCCTGCATGCCCACAGCAATGCCCTGCTCGGCTGCCACGCCTTGCTGCTTGGCAAAGTCGCGCACTTCCTGCGTGATCTTCATGGAGCAGAACTTGGGGCCGCACATACTGCAGAAGTGCGCCACCTTGGCACTGTCCTTGGGCAGGGTTTCGTCGTGATAGGCCTGGGCCGTATCGGGGTCCAGACCCAGGTTGAACTGGTCCTGCCAGCGAAAGTCAAAGCGCGCTTGCGAGAGCGCATCGTCACGCGAACGGGCACCGGGGTGTCCCTTGGCCACATCGGCGGCATGAGCCGCAATCTTGTACGCGATGATGCCTTGCTTGACGTCGTCGCGGTCGGGCAGACCCAGGTGCTCCTTGGGCGTGACGTAGCACAGCATGGCCGTGCCGAACCAGCCAATCATGGCCGCACCGATGGCCGAAGCGATGTGGTCGTAGCCGGGGGCGATGTCGATGGTCAGCGGGCCCAGGGTGTAGAACGGCGCTTCGTGGCAGTGCTTGAGCTGCTCGGTCATGTTCGCCTGAATCATGTGCATGGGCACATGGCCTGGGCCTTCGATCATGGTCTGCACATCGTGCTTCCAGGCAACTTGCGTCAGCTCGCCCAGCGTGGCCAGCTCGGCAAACTGGGCTTCATCGTTGGCGTCCGATGCGCAACCGGGGCGCAGCCCATCTCCCAGCGAGAAGCTCACGTCGTACTGCTTCATGATGTCGCAGATGTCTTCAAAGTGCTCGTACAGGAAGCTCTCGCGGTGGTGGGCCATGCACCACTTGGCCATGATGGAGCCGCCGCGCGAGACGATGCCGGTGCGGCGCTGGGCCGTGAGGTGGATATAGGCCAGGCGCACGCCGGCGTGAATGGTGAAGTAGTCCACGCCCTGCTCGGCCTGCTCGACCAGCGTGTCGCGGAAGATTTCCCAGGTCAGGTCTTCGGCAATGCCACCGACTTTTTCCAGCGCCTGATAGATGGGCACGGTACCAATCGGCACGGGCGAGTTGCGCACAATCCAGTCGCGCGTGGTGTGGATGTTCTTGCCGGTGGACAAGTCCATGACGTTGTCCGCACCCCAGCGGATGGCCCAGACCAGCTTTTCGACTTCTTCCTCGATGCTGGAAGTCACAGCCGAGTTGCCAATGTTGGCGTTGATCTTGACCTTGAAATTGCGGCCAATCGCCATGGGCTCGATTTCAGGGTGGTTGATATTGGCAGGGATGATGGCGCGACCACGGGCCACTTCGTCACGCACGAATTCGGGGGTGATGATCTTGGGGGTGGCCGCGCCCATGCTGTTGCCGGCCAGACGGGCTTCACGCGCAGCATCTTGCTGGTATTGCGCCATCCATTCACGGCGACCATTTTCGCGCAGGGCCACATATTCCATCTCGGGCGTGATGATGCCGCGCTTGGCGTAGTGCATCTGGGTCACATTCTGGCCGCTCTTGGCACGACGCGGCTGACGCTGCAGCGCAGCGGCTTCGGCACGCAGCTGCTCCACGCGGGCATCTTCTTCACCGCGCTTGCCGCCGTCGTCCAAGGCCACACGCTGGCGGCCCACGTAGTACTCGCTGTCGCCACGCGCTTCAATCCAGCTGCCGCGAATGCTGGGCAGGCCGCTGCGCACATCGATGGTGACGGACGAGTCGGTGTAGGGGCCTGAGGTGTCGTAGACGCTGACCTGCTCGCCATTGGTCAGCGCGATATCGCGTACCGGCACGCGCAACTCGGGGTGAATGGAGCCGCTCAGATAGCTCTTGGTCGAAGCCGGAAAGGGCTGGCGCGACTGGGCCAGCAACTCGGCAAAGCGGGTAGCGTCGGGGGCATTGCCAGCGGCGGGCGTAAAGATCAAATCAGGGGCATTCATCGCAGTCTCCAAAAAGCGGTTGAAGGTCATCAATCGCTCCGTGGAGTGCCAGGCCCTGTTTCTGATGTATCCCCGGGCTTTTTTGACTGCACTTTTATCTGGTGCTGCGTCTGCGCCTTTGAAATCCTTGGATTTCAACGCGTCTCGCACACTGCCAAGTCGTCCAGAAAAGACAAAACCCCAGTGCGCGAGGCGCCTGGGGTTTGCTGTGCCTGTGACTTGAGGCGCTGAGTTTGAATCCAGCTGTTGTCTCAAGTCACTGGCCCTGCGTCAGGGTCCCGCTCTTCTTCCGCCGGTATGAACCGGATCAAGTTCGTCGGGTTCGCTAATCAGCAGTTTTGCAACCACCTTTCGCATCTCAGCGCTTTCGCACACCCCGGAGCTGGATTCAGTATAGGCCGGATTTGCACGCTCACCAGGAAGTGCCACACAGGCAAACCCTAGTGCAGGCTCCGTCGTTTAGTCCAGGCCCTGCAACGCCAGCCATTCATGGCTGGCCGCGCGGCTGGAGCGCCACTGGTTGATCGCCGCACTCTTGTCTTCATAGCCCAGCGCAATACCAAAAGCGATCTGGTAACCCTCAGGCATGGATAGCTGCTCGATCAGCATGTCGTTGTACATGCGCCAGAAGCCTTGTGCGCAAGTAGCCAGGCCTTTTTCCACGGCCAGCAACATGAAGGACTGCAGATAGATCCCCAGATCCACCCACTGGGCATAGCCCATGCGCTCCTCCACGGCCACAAAAATGCCCACGGGCGCACCAAACATCTGGCCGTTCTTGGCCAGTTGCTCCAGACGTGCTGCCTTGTCCTCACGGCCGATATTGAGAGCGCGGTACAAGTCTTCGCCGTTTTCAAAGCGGCGGCTGCGGTAAGGCTCCCACAGGCCGGGCGGATAAGACAGGCCGGGGCGCTGCACGGCTTCGGTTTCTTTGGCACGAGCGCTCAAGTCCTTGAGTGCCTGCCCGCCCACGGCAGTTACACGCCAGGGCTGCATATTGCCGCCCGATGGGGCTTGCGAGGCGGTCTCCAGCAGCTCGCGCACCGTGGCCCCATCCACAGTCTGGGGCAAAAAAGCACGCACCGAACGGCGCTGCTGCAATGCTTGACGAATGTCCATCTCTTTTGTCTTTCTAAAAATGCTGCACTGCAGTGTAGAAGCTAATCACATATCCCTGAGCCACTCTGGAGACGTGATGCATTCCAAGCAGCGCCTCCCGCAGAGAACAACAGTCTCGGCGCGCTGACCTCTTCTTCTCTCCCTCCAGATCGACTACGGGCAAGCCCCATGAAAAAAGCCAGCACGGTGGCTGGCTTTTCGATCAGATCACTATCAAAACAGAAGCTTCAGGCGCTTACCCCATAAGCACAATAGGCTTATTTACCCATTATTTGATCGATCTTGTCCTTCTGGAAGGCCTCAGGACGCTCTGACTCGCAGGGCATGCAGTCATCGACCTTGCCCTGGATCGACAGCTTCTCAATCGCAGCCCACAGCAGCGCAATCTGCTTTTCATGACCGGCAGCGCCTTCGGACAGCGAGCGCATGGCCAGCGCCACGGGGTCGACCTCCGAGGTCACGCCATAGGCCGTAAAGCCGCGCTTGGCGCAGTCTTCATCCACTGCAGACGCGTGCACAGCAGAGGGTTTGTCATCGGCCTTCGCCGCAGGCTTGGCCACCGCTTCGTGCTCGGTCACATCTGCGCTCTGCCCGCGCTTGCTGGGAATGATGCGCGCCGGAATGCCCACTGCGGTCGCACCTGCGGGCACGGGCTTGATGACCACGGCATTGCTGCCGATCTTGGCGTCATCGCCCACCTCGAAGCCGCCCAGCACCTTGGCACCAGCACTGACCACCACGTTCTTGCCGAGCGTGGGGTGGCGCTTGGCGCCTTTATACAGAGAGGTTCCCCCCAAGGTCACGCCGTGATAAATCGTGCAGCCGTCGCCGACCACTGCAGTCTCGCCGATCACGACGCCCATGCCATGGTCGATAAAGACTTGCTTGCCGATCACGGCACCGGGATGAATTTCAATGCCGGTGAGCCAGCGCCCCATGTGCGAGATGAAGCGACCCAGCCATTTGAAGCCATGCGTCCAGCACCAGTGCGCCGGCCGCTGCAGCCAGATGGCATGCAGGCCGGGGTAACAGGTGATGACCTCCCAGGTGCTGCGGGCCGCAGGGTCGCGGTCGAGAATGCACTGGATGTCGGAGCGCAGGCGATCAAGCATCAAATTATCAACGTGAGGAAATGGTTAGCTTGCGAAGTCTAGCGGGTTGGCCGCTCGCTCTTGAGCATGGCTTTTGCAACACCGCGAAGAATATGGATTTCCTCTTCAGTCAGCTGCGCGCGATTGAAAAGCTGGTTAAGCCGGGGCATGAGCTTCTTGGGCGCAGCCGGGTCCAAAAAGCCGATATGGGCCAGCGCCTGCTCCCAGTGGCCCAGCATGCCCTGTACCTGTGCCATATCGGCGCGGTGCACTTCGGGCGTGTGCTCCACCACGGGAAATCCGCCCAGCGCTTCGCGCCAGTCATAGGCAATGACCTGAATGGCCGAGGCCAGATTGAGCGAGCCGAACTGAGGATTGGACGGAATCGACAGCGCCACATCGCAGCGGTAGACATCGTCATTGCTCATACCAAAGCGCTCGCAACCGAACAAAAAGGCTACGCCCTTCTGGTTGCAGACGGCGCCAGGCGTGGGCGTGTTATCAGTCAAATTGCCATCAACTGCAGGTTCAGAGCGCACATCCAGCTCACCTTTGAGGAGCAACTCAAAATGCTGGCGCGGCGTGCGCGTGGGAGGACCAAAATCACGCGGAGTCATGGCCGTGGCACACATGTGACTGATGCCATCCAGCGCCTCCTCCAGCGTGTCCACGATACGGGCCTTGTCCAGCACATCCAGGGCGCCACTGGCACGCTGAATGGTCTCTTCCTTGCGCAGCACATTCTTGTAGCGCGGGCGCACCAGCACCAAGTCATCAAAACCCATGGTCTTGAGTGCTCGGGCAGCCGCGCCCACATTGCCAGCATGGCTGGTTTCAATCAGTACGAATCGGGTTTTCATCAGCGCAGAATCAATACAAAAGGCCTCATTGGTGGCCTTGACAAAACAGGTCAGGCCTGTCGTTTCTTCGCTGTGGCCTGCAGAGCAAGCCAGACAAAAAAGCCCATGACTCACTGGGCTGCACAAGCAAAAAAAACGAAGGCTGGGTAGAATTGCCACTATTGTCGCCGCCCCGCATCGCCGGTCGCGGCTTTTGACGTTCTTACCCGCGTAGTTCAGCCCGCCTTTGCCGGGCTGCAGCCGCCAACGCACTCACAATTTATGTCGAACTCCCTGCACCCCATGCTTAACGTGGCCATCAAGGCTGCCCGCGCCGCTGGCGCCCTCATCAACCGTGCCGCCCTGGATGTGGAATCGGTGCGCGTTGCGCAAAAGCAGGTGAACGACTTTGTGACCGAGGTAGACCAGGCCGCCGAGCGCATCATCATCGAGACGCTGCTCAACGCCTACCCCCAGCACTCCATCCTGGCCGAAGAATCGGGCAGCGAGCACGGCTCCAAGAACTCCGACCATGTCTGGATCATCGACCCTCTGGACGGCACCACCAACTTCATCCACGGCTTCCCCGTGTACTGCGTGAGCATCGCTCTGGCCTACAAGGGCAAGATCGAGCATGCCGTGATCTATGACCCCAGCCGCAACGACCTGTTCACTGCGACCAAGGGCCGTGGTGCCTATCTGAACGAGCGCCGCATCCGCGTCTCCAAGCGCACTCAGTTGCGTGACTGCCTGATCTCCACCGGCTTCCCCTTCCGCCGTGGCGACAACTTCAAGCAATACATGCTGATGCTGGGCGAAGTCATGCAGCGCACCGCTGGCGTGCGCCGCCCCGGCTCTGCCGCGCTGGATCTGGCCTATGTAGCTGCAGGTTTTGCCGATGGCTTCTTTGAGTCCGGTCTGTCCATCTGGGACGTGGCAGCGGGTTCGCTGCTGGTCAGCGAAGCCGGTGGTCTGGTGGGCAACTTCACGGGCGAAGCCGACTTCCTCGAACAAAAGGAAATTCTGGCTGCCAACCCGCGCATCTATGGCTCGCTGATCCCCGTGCTGGGCAAGTACAGCAAATTTGCCAGCGCTGGCGAAAAGGCCACTGTGCGCCAAGCCGTGAAGACCGGTGAATTCGAAGAAGTGGCCGAAGAAGGTGCTGAGGCTGCTGCAGAAGAAACCAAGAAAGACGCTGAATAAAAAAGGCGGTCGCCCCACGACTGCGAAAAGGCCAGGCTCATGTGAGCCTGGCCTTTTTTATTGACTCCTAGCCCTTCATTACGCACCAGCCCTCAAGCAGATATCTGAGCGATCCCAAACCGATACCCACATCGGGTGCTACCTGACTACCCCGCAAAGTCTTATCCAGCAAGCTCGGCCAGGAAGCTTCTCTTTAGAAGCAGACAGCCAACCTGCGAGAGCAAAAGAAGATAACGGCACCGCTGATGTGGCACGCCATGCGTACTGGCCATGCTGTTCAAGTCGGCAAAAAGCGGCAAAGCACCCTGCTATTGGGCTTCACGGATAATGACCGGTTTGGCGCCCCAGACTCTGGCGCAGCGCCCCCTGTTTTGCATAACGCTGAAGCGATGACCCAGACAAGCACCGATACCCCGTCGCCGGCCCCATTTCCTGATATGAACGATTTGACAGGTCACACGCCAATGATGGCGCAATACCTGTCAATCAAAAAAGACTACCTGGACACCCTCGTTTTCTATCGCATGGGCGATTTTTACGAGCTGTTCTTTGGCGATGCTGAAAAGGTCACGCGCCTGCTGGATATCACGCTGACCTCTCGCGGCCAGACGGCAGGCATCCCTATTCCAATGGCGGGCGTGCCTTTTCATGCGCTGGAAAACTATCTGGGCCGCCTCATCAAAATGGGCGAATCGGTAGCGATTTGCGAGCAAGTGGGCGAGATTGGCGTGGGCAAGGGCCCGGTCGAGCGCAAGGTGGTGCGCGTGGTCACCCCCGGCACACTCACCGACAGCGAACTGCTTTCGGACAAGAGCGAAGCCATTTTGGTGGCGCTGCACACCGCTGGCCGCCAACGCGTGGGCCTGGCCTGGATGGCTGTGACACAGGGCCGCATTCATATGGCTGAATGCGCGGCTGATGAGGTGGGCAGCTGGCTGTCACGCATCGCGCCCAGCGAAGTGATTTACAGCGCTGGCGTGACCGAGCGTTTTGAACAAGCCCTGTTTGCCGTCAAGCACAGCGGTGCCATCACCTGCCCGCTGTCGCCCCGCCCCGACTGGCAGTTCGACTCGGGCCTGGGCGAGCGCAAGCTGCTCGAACTTCTGGGCGCTGCCAGCCTCAAAGCCTGGGAGGCCGAAGACCTGCCGCTGGCCCATGGCGCCAGCGCTGCATTGCTCTCGTATGCCGAGCACACGCAGGGCCGCAACCTCACTCATATCCACGCCATTGCTGTGCAGCGCGACGATGATCTGATCGCTCTGCCGCTGGCTACGCGTCGCAATCTGGAGTTGGTCAAGACGCTGCGCGGCGAGGATTCGCCCACGCTGTTTTCGCTGCTGGACACCTGCATGACCGGTATGGGCAGCCGCTTGCTCAAGACCTGGCTGCTGGAGCCCGAGCGTAATCGCAAGTCCGCCATGGAGCGCCTGGACGCTATTGGCGTGCTGCGCGGTGCTGGCGCGGGCATGGCGCCATGGCAGGCGCTGCGTGCCGAGCTCAAGGGCGTGAGCGATGTGGAGCGCATTACCGCCCGCACCGCCTTGCGCCAAGTGCGCCCGCGTGAGCTGGTAGGTCTGTCCAAAACGCTAGAAAAAGCGAAGCTGCTCGCGCAGTCTGGGCAAGCGCCATCGGCCTATTTGACCCAAATTTTCAGCGACCTGATTCCACCCGAAGGCTGTGCCGAGTTGCTGGCCCAGGCCATCATGGAAGAGCCCGCCGCGCTGGTGCGCGACGGCGGTGTGATTGCCACGGGCTTTGATGCAGAGCTGGACGAGCTGCGCGCCATTCAGACCAACTGTGACGAGTTTTTGCTGGAGCTGGAAGCCAAGGAAAAGCTGCTCACCGGCATTCCCAATCTGCGCGTGCAGTTCAACAAGGTGCACGGCTTCTACATCGAAGTCACCAACAGCTACAAGGATGCGGTGCCCGAGCGTTTTCGCCGTCGCCAGACCCTCAAGAACGCCGAGCGTTTCATCACGCCCGAGCTCAAGGCCTTTGAGGACAAGGCCCTGTCTGCCCAGGAGCGGGCCCTGCAGCGCGAGAAGTTTTTGTTCGAACAGGTGCTGGACCAGCTGCAGCCCCATGTGCCCCAGCTCACGCGCGTGGCGCAGGCGATTGCCGCACTCGATGTGCTGTGTACGCTGGCCGAGCGCTCGCTGACGCTGAACTGGGCCGCGCCGCAGTTCGTCAGCCAGCCCTGTATCGAGATCGAAGCCGGTCGCCACCCCGTGGTGGAGGCGCGCATGGCCGAGACCTCCAGCGGCAGCTTTATCGCCAACCACACGCGCATGAACCTCAATACGCGCATGCAGATCATTACCGGCCCGAACATGGGCGGTAAATCGACCTATATGCGCCAAGTGGCGCTGATCGTGCTGCTGGCCAGCATGGGCAGCTATGTGCCCGCCAGCGCCTGCCGCCTGGGCCCGATTGACGCCATTCACACCCGCATTGGCGCGGCTGACGATCTGGCCAATGCCCAATCCACCTTCATGATGGAGATGACCGAGGCCGCGCAGATTCTGCACGCGGCAACGCCCCACTCGTTGGTGCTGATGGACGAAATCGGCCGCGGCACCAGCACCTTTGACGGTCTGGCCCTGGCCAGCGGCATTGCCAGCCAGCTGCATGACAAGACCAAGGCTTTCACGCTGTTTGCCACCCACTATTTCGAGCTGACCGAGCTGCCCGCCAAGGCCAAGGCCGCCGTCAACGTGCACGTGGGCGCAGCAGAGTCCGGCAATGACATCGTGTTTCTACACGAAATCCAAGCCGGTCCCGCCAGCCGCAGCTACGGGATTCAGGTGGCCAAGCTGGCCGGCATGCCCGCCGGTGTGCTCAACCATGCGCGCCACGCGCTGGAAGCGCTGGAGAGTCAGGCCGGCGAGAACGATCTGCAGGTCAATCTGTTTGATGCGCCTGAACTATCGGACGATATTGCGTCCCCTAGCCCACTGGAGCAAGCGCTGTCTGCTATCAATCCTGATGCATTGAGTCCACGCGAGGCGCTGGAAGCGCTCTACCAGCTCAAGCAAGTGGCGGGCCGCAACAGCTAAGCTCAAGCACAGCCACTACACTTTCCTCTCTAACGCACTGCCTTCAGCCATGACTTATTGCGTCGCCCTCAAGCTCAACGCCGGCCTGGTGTTTCTGTCCGACTCCCGCACCAACGCGGGACTGGACCAGATCAGCACCTTTCGCAAAGTCATGCTGTACGAGCAGCCCGGAGAGCGCTTCATGGTGCTGCAGTCCGCCGGGAATCTGGCCATCACCCAGTCGGTGCGCGAGTTGCTGGAGAGCTTTCAGCTGCACGACACAACCACGGACGAGATGCTGACCATCTGGAATGTGCGCAGCATGTTCGATGCCGCACGCGTGCTGGGCGCGGCCGTGCGCCATGTGTACGATCGCGAGGCCGCTGCCTTGCAGCGCGCGGGCGTTGACTTCAATGTCTCCATGATCTTTGGCGGCCAGATACAGGGCGAGCGCATGCGCCTGTTTCAGGTGTACTCGGCCGGCAACTTCATCGAGGCGACCAGCGAGACGCCTTACTTCCAGATCGGTGAGTCCAAATACGGCAAGCCCGTGCTGGACCGCGTCATCACTGCTGAAACCCCGCTGGACGAAGCCGCCAAATGCGCGCTGGTATCCATGGACAGCACGCTCAAGTCCAACCTCTCGGTGGGCCTGCCACTGGATTTGATCGTCTACGAAAACAACCGCTTTGCCACCGATCGCATTGTCTGCCTGGATGCCGACAACCCCTATCTGCGCATGCTGCACGACAGCTGGGGCGAGCGGCTGCGCCATGTGTTCGACAGCATCGACGACCCGGCCTGGGATGGCGGCCAGACCGCCACGCCGATTCGTGTGCACAGCCCTCGCGCCCACCCGCTGGCCAAGGTGGGTGCGCCGACTGCACCCACCCAGCCCAGCAATGGTTCAGGCCATATGCCGCCGCAGGCACTGCGCCAGCCGGTCGTGCCAGCCCAAGCAGGCCTGAGCATGGCCAGCGAATATCAGCGTCTGCAGTCAGCGGAAGAGCAGGGGCGCCTGCAAAAGCAGGTCTCACTGTCCAGCCGGTAAACTGCAGCAGCCCCCTGACTAGCAGGGGGCGCTCCTCTCTTGTCCGCCTGACTTTCACACTGCGTGCCTTCCATGCCCCAGACCTCTGCCAGTGCCAGCCCTGAGAACACCTTGCCTATTGTGTTCGCCCACGCCAACAGTTTTCCGCTGGGCACTTACCGCATGCTGTTTTCCCTGCTGCGCCAGCGCGGCATTGCAGCCAGTGGCGTGGAGCGCTTTGGCCATGACCCGGCACGCCCCGTCACCAACCACTGGCCGCATCTGGTCGATGAGCTGATTGAGTTTGCCGAGCAAAAAGTGCAGCAACACGGCCAGCCCCTGTATCTGGTTGGCCATTCTCTGGGCGGAATTCTGAGCTTTCAGGCTGCCACCAAACGCCCCGACCTGGCTCGGGGCGTACTGCTGATCGACTCGCCCCTGCTAGGCGGCTGGAAGGCCAATGCCGTCGATCTGGCCAAGCGCACGCCCATCGTGGCCTCCGTCTCTCCAGGCAAAATCAGCCAGCGCAGGCGCACGACCTGGGCCAGCAATGAGGAAGCGCTGCAGCACTTTCGCAGCAAGAAAACCTTTGCCCAATGGCACCCACAGGTGCTGCAGGACTATGTGGAGCACGGTCTGGTGGACGACGCCAACGGCAAGCGCAGCCTGCTGTTCACCCGCGAGGTGGAAACCGCCATCTACAACACCCTGCCCAGCAACCTGAACAACCAGCTCAGGCGCAGCCCGCTGCGCTGCCCCGTGGCCTTTATCGGCGGGCGCTCTTCCGTGGAAATGCGCCAAGTGGGCATGGAGATGACGCAGCGCATGACCAAGGGCCGCATCATGATGCTGGACGGCGGCCACCTGTTCCCCATGGAGCGCCCACAGGCCACGGCGGCAGCCATCGAGGCGTCACTGCTGAACATGGAGCAGAGCATCTTGCAAAAGCAGGACTCCAGTGGCCAGACCTCTCTTGCTCATGCTTTAAGAGCTTGAGGGGCTTGCAGCTGAACGATTTCAAGCCCTAATCACACTCAAATCCATATTCGACGAGCGCTGGAAGCTATAAAAAAAGCCACTTGCTATTGCACAAGTGGCTTTTATCGAAAGCTCGGTGAATCACTTAGAGCAGCTAGCACCGCCCAGCAAATCGAAGATTTGCGGTTGAGACGAGTCGCTAAGCCGCAGGCAGTACAAACTGTACGACAAGGCGAAGCAACGACTTCTCAAGGGCTGTGCTGGCGGCTCTTAATGGTGCCAATCCACCACGCCGGTATAGGCCGTCACCAGCACGATAACGCCGAAGACGATGCGGTACCAGGCAAAGGGCACAAAGCTGTTGGTCGAGATAAAGCGCAGCAGCCAGCGCACGCACAGCCAGGCGCTGATGAAAGCGAAAAACAGGCCCACCAGGAACAGCGGCACATCGGCCAGGCTGAGCATGTGACGCTCTTTGTAGAGGCTATAGACACCCGCACCGATCAGCGTGGGCATGGCCAGAAAGAAGGAGAAATCCGTGGCGGCCTTGCGCGACAGCCCCATCAGCATGCCGCCGATGATGGTGGAGCCGCTGCGGCTGGTGCCGGGCACCAGGGCAAAACACTGAACAATGCCGACCTTGAGCGCATCAAGTGCCGTCATATCGTCCACCAACTGCACGCGGGTGGCGGCTGCGGGACGGTTCTCGGCCCAGAGAATCACGAAGCCACCCAAAATAAAGGTGGTTGCCACGATGACGGGCGTGAACAAATGCTCCTGCACGTATTTGCCGAACAAAAGTGCCAGCACTACCGCAGGCAAAAAGCCGATGATGACGTTGAGTGCGAACTTCTGGGCCTGGCGGCTGCTGGGAAGCTCCACCAAGGTGCTGCGAATCTTTTGCCAGTACACCAGCATTACGGCAAAGATGGCGCCGGTCTGAATGGCGATCTCAAACACCTTGGCCTTGCCTCCGACAAAGCCCATCAGCGAGCCCGCCAGGATCAGGTGACCTGTGGAAGAGATGGGCAGGAACTCGGTCAGCCCCTCCACAATGCCCATGATGGCGGCCTTGACCAGCAATAAAGTATCCACTCGAAACGTCCTTTGGATGCAGGGTTGAAACAAAGCCGCCCATTATCCGCTCGTCACTTTCGCTCTCACGGCCGCAAGACCCTTTCACGGCGCGAATCGCCAGACAATCGCAAACTTTTACAAGACATGCTTGTCCGTCGTGGGCAAGACCTCCAAGCTGTGCTGCAATGGATGCGCGTCGGCTGTCGGCGTTTTTTCAAAAAACACACCATCATGAAAAAATTTGTAGTCTTGGCTGTCGTGTCCCTGGCTTGCAGCATGAGCATGGCAGCTGGCGACAAGCCTAAAACCGCCCAGCAGCAGCTCATGGGCACTTGCAACACCGAAGCCACTGGCAAAAAAGGCGATGAACGCAAGGAGTTCATGAAAGCCTGTCTGTCCGACGGCAAAAAGCGCCAGCAAGAACGCATGAAAAGCTGCAACGCCGATGCCACCGGCAAAAAGGGCGATGAGCGCAAGGCCTTCATGAGCGAATGCCTGAAAAAAGACTGACGAACAAGGGATTCTTCACAGCATCAAAAAACGCCATGGAATTCATGGCGTTTTTTGATGCTGTTTATGCCACTCAAGCCATTGCCGTCAGTTGCATGACATTGTCCCAGTCCACCCCGTCCATCGCATCCCAGTGGGCCACAATCACGCAGCGTGGCTGCTCGGGCCGTTTCAAGTCTTGCGCCATGGCTGCCAGCGCCTGCTGCACATAGCACTGCGAAGACTTGTCTAATGCCGCCAGTGGCTCATCGATCAACACCAACTCAGCGCCACTGGCCCAGCCTGCGGCCATCCACAGCTTGCGCAGCGTGCCGCTGGAAAGCGCCTGCAGCGGCTTATACCCATGCGGCTCCAGCCCGAAGCCCTGCACATGCAGCTGAAACTGCTGAGACGACCATTTGGGGTAAAACGCGCTTTGCAGTGCCACCCAGCTCGTCACGGTCATGTGCCCATACGCCTCACCAAGCGGCTGGCGCGGGTCCTTCCAAAAGCAGGCACTGGCCCTCAGGCTGCCGTCTTCCGAAAACGGGTAGTGCAGCATCCCGCGGCTCAATGCCAGTTGGCCAGCAAGTGCCTTGAGCCAGCTGGTTTTGCCGCTGCCTTCATCGCCTTGCAGCAAGCACAGTCCGGCTGTCCAGCAATGCGACACCTCACGAGCCACCATCAGCCCCGGATAACCAAAGCTCACCTGCAGGGCCTGTGCCATACAGGGTGTGACACAGTGATCGTCAACCTCAATTTTCATAGCTACCAACCCTTTTTCAGTATGCGTTTAAGGCTGATTTCGCTAAACACCTGCTGGCAGGCATATATCACCGCTGCAGGCACAATGGCGTCCCCTTGAAGAAGCGCAATATGCCATGACTCTGGATTATTTGGAATTTGACTACAGCGAAGATGAAGAAGGCACGGGCACCTGGGATGCCATGGCCAGTGTCAAGGCAGAGCGCGTACCTGCACTGGCCGCAGAAATTGAAACCCTGCTGAGCTGGGCCAGCCAGAAGTTTGCGGGCCGCCAGGGTGCGGTGGAAGACGGCTTTGACTGGGACTATGACCTGCAGGCCCAGGATGATGATGGCCAGCCGCTGAACGCCCGCTTTGACAAGGCGGCCGGCATGCTGACACTGCAGACATCGGCCACTGGACGCACCACGGTCAATCTCTCGCTTTCCGGCTCCGCCCAGTTTGGTGATGCGCTGCGCGAAAAATTCGCGCTGGATGACTGAGCGGCTCCGCACCGCTCTCTGCCGCCCTCAGTTGTCCATCTCTTCGCGGCGCTTGGGCGCTTCAGCCGCATTCTTGCGGCTGGCACCGGCGCGGCCGGCCTTGCTCCACTGGTAATCAAAACCGTCCGGGGTCTTGCCGTCCTCAACCGCCGACACGCCCACGGGCCCGACCATATCGCGCAGCTCCGATGAAATCACCACATGGGCATGGCGCTCATCCTTGCGCAGCTGCTGGCACACGGCCAGCGCCTCGCTCATCTGTGCATCGGTAAAGGCCTGGCATTGCGGCTGCCAGACCGGTGTCTGGCCTTCAAGCTCGAAATTGCGCAGGTAGAAAACAGCAATGCTCATGGTTTGATCTTCACAACAAAACAGCTGCGGTTGTAACCCAGACCGCAAGCCTGCATGGCCCGCTCACTTTTTGAGGGGTGTCGCATCCAGCGGCTGCCAGCGCCCTGCCACGTTTTTAAGCAAGGTATTCACTGCCGTCAGGCGGCGGCTTTGCACATTGATCAGGCTGTTTTGCGCGCTGATGACGCTGCTCTGGGCCGTCAGCACATTCAGGTACGCCACCATCCCGGCCTTGTACTGGTTGTTGGCCACGGTGAGTGACTTCTGTGCAGCCGCCAGCGCCTCGGCTTGCACCTGCTGCTCCTGCGCCAGATTGCTGGCAGCGACCAGGTTGTCTTCCACCTCCTGCAGCGCCGTCAACACGGTCTGCTTGTAGGTGGCTCCGGCCAAATCCAGCGCCGCCCTGGCTGACTCCACGGCCGCACTACGCGCACCGCCATCAAACAGGCTCAAGGCCAGCGCCGGGCCCAGCGACCAGAACAGATTGGGCGCACTCAGCAGCTCGGATAGTTGCGAGTTGCGATAGCCCCCGCTGGCCGACAGCGTGAGTGACGGGAAGAAGGCTGCCCGCGCCACGCCGACCTGGGCGTTGGCCGCATACACGCGGCGCTCTGCGGCTGCGATGTCGGGGCGCTGCTCGAGCAAGGTCGAGGCCAGCATCTCCGGCACGGCAGGCGGGGCGGGCAGCTTTCCAGTCACGGGCAGGCTGAACGCCGCCGGGGCCTTGCCCAGCAAGGCGGCCAGCGCGTGCTCGTACTGGGCGCGCGTGGTCTGCGCCTCAATCAGGCTGGCCTGTGTACTTTTGTACTGGGACTGGGCCTGGGCCACATCGGCCGATGACACCACACCAGCCCGGTAGCGGTTTTGCGTGAGCTTGAGGCTTTGCTCATAGTTGCTCAGATTCTCTTGCAGAAACTGTATCTGGGCTTCTGCCGCACGCAGCGAAAAATAGGTCTGCGCCACCGATGCCTGCGCAGACAGGCGGGCTGCTGCCAGGTCATCCTGCGTGGCCTGTGCCGTGGCCTTGCCGCCATCGACTGCGCCCGAGAGCTTGCCCCACAGATCCAGCTCCCAGCTGGCATTCAAGCCCAGCGAGAAGTTGTTGTTGATACTGCCACTGCGCGCCACGTTCTCGCCATTGGTGTTGCTGTAGGTGCCGCCGCCCGTCAATGCCCGCGAGCCACTGCCTGTGGTGCCGAGCGTGGGCAACTGCGCTGCGCGACTGGTGGACACAGCGGCCTGCGCCGAGCGCAGCCGTGCCACGGCCTGCTCCACGCTGGGATTGCCTGCCGCAGCCTCGTCCTGCAACTGATTGAGGGTGGCGTCGTCATACACCTTCCACCACTCTGGTGGTACGGCAGCCGTTGAGCTGGAGCCGCTTTGCGCAGGCTGCCAGATGCCTTGCCTGGCAGCTTCAGGCGTGGCTTCCTTGAACTGGGCCGGTACATCCAGCGCAGGCACTTTGTAGACCGGTTGCAGCGAGCAAGCCGTGAGCAGCACCGCCGCCACCACCGGCAAGAGGCGTGGCATTGCGCGGGCTGAATGCTTCATAAAAGTGAGCTGCTGGCGGTTACCGTGATTGGGCTTGAAGCCTTTTTGATTCAAAAACAATGCTTGCATATTCTTCTCACTTCGCAGCGGGCAGCGGATGGGGGACAGCCGCCTGATGGCGACGCAGCCACGCAGGCCGCGCCGCCCAGCTGCGCAGCACGCGGCGGCGGGCGCGGTCGAGCAGCACATAGACCACGGGGGTGGTGTAGAGGGTGAGCAGCTGGCTCAGCAGCAGGCCGCCCACAATGGCAATGCCCAGCGGCTGGCGCAGCTCGGCACCATCGCCCTTGCCCAGCGCCAGCGGCAGCGCGCCAAACAGAGCCGCCATGGTGGTCATCAAAATGGGGCGCAGTCGCAGGTGGCAGGCGCGGTAGATGGCCTGGACCGCCGAGACATGGCCGCCCTTTTCCCGCTCCAGCGCGAAGTCGATCATCATGATGGCGTTCTTTTTGACCAGTCCTATCAGCAGGATCACGCCAATGAAAGCGATCAGCGAGAACTCGGTCTTGAACCACATCAGCGCCAGCAGCGCGCCCACGCCGGCCGAAGGCAGCGTGGACAGAATCGTCAGCGGGTGCACCAAATTCTCGTAGAGGATACCCAGCACCAGATAGATGGTGATGATGGCCGCAAGAATCAGCAGCGGCTGGCCCGCCAGCGCCTGCTGGAAGGCACCGGCCGAGCCGCTGAAGCTGCCGCGAATGGAGACAGGCACACCCAGCTCCAGCATGGCATTGCGGATTGCGTCATTGGCCTGCGACAGCGAGACATTGGGCGCGAGGTTGTAGCTCACGGTGCTGGCTGGTGTTCCGCTCTGGTGCTGCACGGACAGCGGCGTGGTCGATGTCGTGATCTTGGCAAAGGCCGTCAGCGGAATCTGCTGGCCCGCACTGTTGACAAAGAAGAAGCCACGCAGCGTCTCTGGGCTCTGCAGATACTGGGACGATGCCGTAATCACCACGCGGTACTGGTTGAGCGGGTTGTAGATCACGCCCACCTGACGCTGACCAAAGGCGTCGTTCAAGGTGTTGTCGATCTGCGAGACCGTCAGGCCCAGTCGTGCAGCCTGATCGCGGTCAATCACCAGCATGGTCTGCGTGCCGTTGTCCTGCACGTCACTGTTCACATCCGTCAGCTCCGGCAGGGTGGACAGCACTTGGCGTATGCGCGGCTCCCACAGGCGCAGCTCGGCCGTGTCGTCGGCCTGCAGCGTGTACTGATAGGAAGACATGCTTTGCCGCCCTCCAATGCGCACATCGCTCTGGGTCATCATGAACAGGCGCGCACCCGGCTCGTTCTTGAGCTTTTCGCGCAGGCGGTTGATGACTTCATCGCTGGAGACCTTGCGCTCTGCCATGGGCTTGAGCGACATGAACATATTGGCCGAATTGGCCTGACCGCCGCCGGTAAAGCCGGTCACGTATTCCACCGCTGGGTCCTGCTGCACCACATCGAGAAAACGCTTGATGCGCCGCTCCATGGCCTGAAAAGACGTGGACTGGTCGGCGCGGATAAAGCCCATGACGCGGCCCGTGTCCTCGCTGGGCATAAATCCCTTGTCAATGGTCTGGTAGAGGTGAATGTTGAGGCCTATGACCGCGACCAGACTGAGCAGCACCACAGGCTGATGACGCAGCCCCCATGCCAGCGTGCGGCGGTACAGCGTCGTGATGCGGTCTTCAAAGCGATCCATGGCCTGCGAGACACGCAGCCAGAACGCATCCCAGCGGCGTGCAAACGGGCGCTTGGCCCGCTCGGCTCGGCGGCGCTCTTCTTCCTCAGGCGTGCGCAGCAGGGCTGCACACATCATCGGCGTGGTGGTCAGCGAGATGATCATGGAGACCAGAATCGCCGCCGACATGACCACTGCAAACTCGCGAAAGAACCGTCCCACGATGCCGGCCATGAACAGGATGGGCACGAACACGGCGATCAGCGACAGGCTCATGGAGACCACGGTAAAACCGATCTCGCGTGCACCTTCGATGGCGGCCTGCATGGCGGTCTTGCCGCGCTCCATATGGCGCATCACGTTCTCCAGCACCACGATGGCATCGTCCACCACAAAACCCGCGGCCACGGTCAGCGCCATCAGCGAGAGATTGTCCAGCGTATAGCCGCACAAATACATGATGCCGAAGGTGCCCATCAGCGAAGCAGGCACGGCCACGGCCGGGATCAGCGTGGCGCGCAGGCGGCGCAGAAAGACGAACACCACCATGATGACCAGCGCTATCGAGATCAGCAGCGCGTTCTGCACCTCCTTGACCGAGGCGCGCAGCGTGGGCGTGCGGTCCGAGATCACCGTCACATCAATGGCCGGATTGATGGACGCCTTGAGCTGGGGCAGCATGGCCCGCACCTTGTCCACGGCCTGCAGAATATTCGCGTCGGGCTGCTTGAAGACTTGCAGCAGCACAGCGGGCTTGCCGTTCATCACGCCGTAGTTGCGTATGTCCTGCACGGAATCGGTAACCTCCGCCACATCGGACAGGCGCACGGCATTGCCATTGTTCCAGCGCAGCACCAGCGGCGCGTATTCGGCGGCGGTACGGGCCTGATCGTTGGTAGCGACTTGCCAGTAATGGTCTTCACGCTCCACCGCACCCAGCGGGCGATTGGCATTGGTAGCGCTAATGGCATTGCGCACCGAGTCCAGCGAGACGCCGTTGGCCGCCAGCCGCACCGGGTCCAGTTCCACCCGCACAGCTGGCAACGCACCGCCGTTGATGGAGGCCTGGCCCACGCCTTCCACCTGGGCCAGCTTCTGCGCCAGCACGGTGCTGGCCGCGTCATACATCTGGCCGCGTGTGAGGGATTCGGACGTCAGCGCCAGAATCATGATGGGGGCATCGGCCGGGTTGACCTTTCGATAGGTCGGATTGCCCGGCATGCCCGAAGGCAGTAGCGTGCGCGCCGCGTTGATAGCGGCCTGCACATCGTGGGCCGCGCTGTCCACCGTGCGCGTCAGGTCAAACTGCAGCGTGATGCGCGTGCTGCCCATGCTGGAGCTGGACGTCATCTCATTGACGCCCGCAATCGCGCCCAGCGCCCGCTCCAGCGGCGTGGCCACGGTGGCTGCCATGGTGTCTGGCGCTGCGCCGGGCAGGCTGGCCGTGACGGAGATGGTCGGGTAGTCCACCTGCGGCAGCGGGGCTACGGGCAGCAGAAAGTAAGCCATGCCGCCCACCAGCGCCATGCCGATGGTCAGCAGCATGGTGGCAATGGGGCGGAAGATGAAGGGCGTGGAGATGCTCATCGCCCGGCTCCATGACCGTCATCACGGCCTTCTGCACCCAGCACCTCGGCTTCGGAGTGCGGCACATGCTTGACGGCAGGCAGACCACGCTTGACGCGCCAATTCTCGGCCCAGCTCTCAAACGTGAGATAGATCACCGGCGTGGTGAACAGCGTCAGCAGCTGGCTGACCAGCAGACCGCCCACCAGCGTCACGCCCAGCGGCTGGCGCAGCTCTGCGCCCACGCCGGTGCCCAGCATCATGGGCAAGGCACTGAACAAGGCGGCCAGTGTGGTCATGAGAATCGGGCGAAAGCGCAGCAGGCAGGCCTGATAAATGGCGTCGCGTGCATTCATGCCCTCTTCACGCTGAGCGTCCAGCGCGAAGTCGATCATCATGATGGCGTTCTTCTTGACGATGCCGATCAGCAAGATGATGCCGATGATGGCGATGATGTCCAGATCCAGCCCCGCCAGCAGCAGCGCCAGCAGCGCCCCCACGCCCGCCGATGGCAGGGTGGAGAGAATCGTGATCGGGTGAATCGTGCTCTCGTAGAGCACGCCCAGCACGATGTACATGGTGATGATGGCGGCCAGCACCAGCAGCAAGGTGCTGGACAGCGAAGCCTGAAAAGCCAGCGCCGCCCCCTGAAACTCGGAATCCACCGACAGAGGAATCTGCCCCTCATCACGCAGTTGCTGGATCACCCCCTGCGCAGCATCCACCGCATGGCCCAGCGATACGCCTTGTGCCGTATTGAAGGAAATGGTTGCCGCAGGCAGTTGCCCCACATGGTTGACGGCCAGCGCCATGGGACGCTCGCTCACCGTGGCAATTGAAGACAGCGGAACCGGCGCACCATTGCTGGATGCGGCGTAGATGTTCTGCAGCGCCTCCGGCCCCACCTTGAACTGCGGCGCTACCTCCAGCACCACGCGGTACTGGTTGGACTGCGTGAAGATGGTGGAGATCAGCCGCTGGCCAAATGCGTTGTACAGGGCCGAGTCCACCGAAGACACAGTTACGCCCAAGCGGCTGGCCTGCGCACGGTCAATCTGCACATAAGCCTGACGCCCTTGGTTCTGCAAGTCGCTGCTCACATCCTGCAACTGGGGCAGCTGCTGCAGACGCTCTACCAGTTGCTTGGTGCTGGTCGTGAGCTGCTCCATGTCGGGCGAGGACAGCAGCAACTGATACTGCGTGCGGGCCTGACGGTCTTCAATCGTCAAGTCCTGCACAGCCTGGGCATACAGGCGAATGCCGGGTACGGCCTGCGCATCATCGGCCAACCGATTGAGCACCACGGGCAGGCGGTCGCGCTGATCGTGGGGCTTGAGGTCGATCTGAATACGCCCCGTATTCAGCGTGGTGTTGGTGCCATCCACGCCAATGAACGAGGAAATCGATGCCACGGCCGGATCTTTGAGCAGATGCTCGGCCAGCGCCTGCTGGCGCTCTGCCATGGCGGCGAAAGAGATGGACTGATCAGCCTCGGTGGTTGCGGCAATCGTGCCGGTGTCCTGCTCCGGGAAAAAGCCCTTGGGCACGACAAAGTACAGCAGCACCGTCACCACCAGCGTGGCGATGAACACCAGCCAGGTCAGCTTGCTGTGATCCAGCACCCAGGTCAGCATCCGGCCGTATTCGGCAATCACCTTGTCGAAAAAACGGGCCATGGCGGCACCCAGACCTTTGGACTCTGCCTTTTCCTTCTCGGCCTCGGGCTGGTGGCGCAACAGGCGCGCGCACAACATGGGCGTGAGCGTGAGCGAGACCACAGCGGAGATCAGGATCGCCACGGTCATGGTGATGGCAAACTCATGGAACAGACGACCCACCACATCGCCCATGAACAGCAGCGGAATCAGCACCGCCACCAACGAGATGGTCAGCGAGATGATGGTGAAGCCGATCTGCTTGGCCCCCTTGAGGGCGGCCTGCATGGGCGGCTCGCCTTTTTCCACATAACGGGCGATGTTCTCGATCATCACGATGGCATCGTCCACCACAAAGCCCGTGGCAATGGTCAGGGCCATCAGCGTGAGGTTGTTGATGGAAAAGCCCGCCAGATACATGACGCCGAAAGTGCCTATCAGCGACAGCGGAACCGCCACACTGGGAATCAGCGTGGCCGAGGCACTGCGCAGAAACAGGAAGATGACCATCACCACCAGTGCAATGGCCAGCGCCAGCTCAAACTGCATGTCCTTGACCGAGGCGCGAATGGTGACTGTGCGGTCAGTCAGCACCTGCACATCGACCGAGGCTGGCAAGGTCTCCTTGAGCTGGGGCAGCAGGTTCTTGATGGCATCGACGGTGTCGATCACGTTCGCGCCGGGCTGACGGCGAATATTGAGAATCACGGCCGACTTGGAGCCGCTCTCAGGCGTACCCGCCCAGGCGGCCAGACGTGTGTTTTCGGCATCGTCCACGGTCTGCGCCACATCCGACAGGCGCACGGGGTTGCCATTCTTGAAAGCGATGATGAGGTTGCGGTACTCGGCCGCCGACTGCATCTGGTCGTTGGCATCGATGGTCGATGCCCGGTTAGGGCCGTCAAAGCTGCCCTTGGCCGTCTTGACGTTGGCAGCCGAGATCGCAGAGCGCACATCATCGAGCGTCATGCCAAAGCTGGCCAGCGCTGCGGGATTGGCCTGAATGCGCACGGCCGGGCGGCGCGCACCGGCAATGGCCACCAGACCCACACCCTTGACCTGCGAGAGCTTGGGCGCGAGGCGGTTTTCCACCAGATCATTGATCTTGATGACGGGCAGCGAAGGCGAGCTGATGGCCAGCGTCAGCACCGGCGCATCGGCCGGGTTGACCTTGCTGTACAGCGGGGGCATGGGCAGGTCGCTGGGCAGCAGATTGGTTCCCGCGTTGATGGCGGCCTGTACCTGCTGCTCGGCCACATCCATGGACATATCCAGCGCAAAGCGCAAGCTGATGACCGAGGCACCGCCCGAGCTGGTGGACGACATCTGGTCCAGTCCCGGCATCTGGCCAAACTGGCGCTCCAGCGGAGCGGTGACGTTGGAAGTCATCACATCGGGGCTGGCGCCCGGATACAGCGTGGTGACCTGAATCGTGGGGTAGTCCACCTCAGGCAGAGCCGAGATGGGCAGCAGACGGTAGGCAAGAATGCCCGAGATCAGCACCGCCACCATCAGCAAGCTGGTGGCAATGGGCCGAAGGATAAAGAGGCGCGAGAGATTCATGATGGACGCTGGCTCTGACTCGTCTCAGCGGCCTGCGCCGGTGCCACTTGCTTCACGTTCGGCACGCAGCTTCTGGAAGAAGGCGCGGCGCTCTTCGGGCGACATGGACTCCATCTTTTCACGCTGCTCGGGTGTCAGTTGCGGGCGATCTCCTCGACCTTCGCCTTTTTCGCCTCGTGGTTCTGCACGCTCGCCATGCGACTGCGCTGCTGCATCAGGCTTTGCATCCACCTTGGGCTCGGGTCTGGCCTCCGGGCGAGAGTCTTTCGCTTCAGGCGCTCGCGCAGCCGGTGCTGCACCAGGGCCACCTTCTTTGCCGCCATTGACCCCACGCTCGGCGCGCAGCTTCTGGAAGAATTCCTTGCGTTCCTCGGGAGTCATCTTGAACACCTTCTCCCGCTGCTCAGGGCTGAGGTTGCGCATCATGCCGCGCGGCTGGCTGGCGGCATCCTGCACGGCCTGATCGACCTTCTTGACCTTTTCAGAATCCACCACCGTCACCTGCGCACCTTCACGCAGGCGGTCAATGCCATCGGTCACCACCTTGTCGCCGGGCTCCAGCTCGCCACGCACGCTGACATAGTCGCCATCCGTCACTCCCACGGTGATCTTGCGTTGCGTGACCGTGTTGTCAGGCTTGACCAGATAGACAAAGTTGTTCTGCACCGCGTTGGCGGGCACCGCCAGCACCTGATCGAGCTGGCGCATCTGCAGCTTGACGTTGACGAACTGGTTGGCAAACAGACGGCTATCCGCATTGTCAAACGCGGCCTTGGCCTTGACGGTGCCCGTCGTCGTGTCGATGGTGTTGTCCAACGCATTGAGCTGGCCCTTGGCCAGAATCTGCTTTTGTTCGCGGTCCCACAGCTCTACAGGCATCACCTTTCCTGCGCGCAGTTGCTCTGCCAGCTGGCTGACATGGGCTTCGGGGATGGAGAACACGGCATCAATGGGGCGAATCTGCGTAATGGTTACCAGCCCGTTGGCATCCGATGCGTTGACCACATTGCCCAGATCCGCTTGGCGCAAACCCAATCGCCCGGAGATCGGCGCCGTGACCCGGGTGTAGCTCAGCTGTAGCTTGGCGGCATCCACCTGCCCCTGATCGGCTGCCACCGTGCCTTTGAGCTGGCGCACCAACGCCTGCTGCGTCTCCACCTGCTGACGGGCAATGGAGTCCTGCGCCAGCAAATCCTGATAGCGCTTCAAGTCCAGCTCGGCATTCTTGAGCTGGGCCTGATCCCGGGCCAGCGAGCCTTGCGCCTGCGCCAGCGAGGCGGCAAAGCTGCGCGGATCAATCTCCGCCAGCAACTGACCGGCCTTGACCTCATCGCCTTCCTTGAAGTGCAGCTTGATCAGCTCCCCCGAAACCTTGGCCCTGACCACCGCCGTGGCTCTGGCATTCATGGTGCCGATGGCGCTGATAAGCACGCGCATGTCGCGCTGCTCCACGATGCCGACGGAGACCGGCTGGGCTTGGCCCATGCCACCGGGGCCGCCCGGCCCCATGCGTCCGCCCCGCCCTGGGCGCCCTGCACTTGCTCCTGATTGAGTAGCAGACTGCGCTGACGGGTTCTGCGCTGCACCCTGTTTCTGCTGATACCACCAATATCCACCACCTGCGGCAGCCAGCGCCAAAGCGACGCTGACAAGAACGGCGGGCCGAGTCTGACCACGCTGGGTGAACAAGGAGGAAGAAGTCAAAAAATGGGTATGCAGCATGGTGTGAGCGCAGGAAGATCTAGCCTAGATTGCCGCCAATGGTAGCTATTAGCATTTACAAGCAGGCACTATCGGGCCGACCTTTGCCCGCATTTACTCCGGCTTTACCTTGGATTTACCTGCCGGGCTTGCCGGCAAACCGGCAACCGGGCTGAAACAGTGCTGACTTTCACCGCAGCAATCGCTGCCTGTTTGTGCTTCATGCTTGTCGGTTAACGCCTCCCGTGTGGAGCCATGTGGAGAACTGAGCGACCGGGCCAGGACCCGCCCCCAAGGAGATAGCTGTATGACCACCGAACGACTGACCAATCACCCCGAAGAAGCTGCCGTGCGCGTGCCGCTGGAGCTGTACATGCGCGGCCACGCCGAAGACAACGCCGACCATATGCGCGCCGCCTTCATGCCCACCGCCCGCCTGGAGTCTGTGCGCGAAGGCCCGCTGACATCATGGGATGTGGACTTCTACTGCCAGCGCTTCAAGAACCAGCCCGCCGCTGACGAAGCTACCCGCCGCCGCGTGATCGACTCTCTGGACATCGTGGGCACAGCCGCCATGGCCAAGGTCACGCTCTACCACGGTGCGGTGACTTTTACCGACTACTTTGTACTGCTCAAGACCGAGCAAGGCTGGAAGATTGCCAACAAAGCCTTCCACGCTCAGCCTCAGTAATCTGACGGTCTGCTCACTTTGCATCAAAGCCCTGCCCTCACCGGCAGGGCTTTTTTATTCCGCCTCAGAACATGTTGTTGGTCTCGGCGCCTCGCAGCAAGACTGAAGCCTCCCAGCCACTTCTCCAGCCTTGCCTGCCGTCTTGACCTTGCTCAAACTGCCACGTATTTACCCTAGGTTGATCCGATCAAGCCCGCCAAAACAGATTGCACCCACTTACACCGGGGCGCGCAAATAGCCATTCAATTTCCACTCAAATTCAAAAATAAACCATGCCCAGCAATCACTTACAGCTACTAATCAAATAGCAAAAAGCGCTGATATTCAATCACCACATTTGCGTACTTTTTTGTAAAAAACACCCTGCCTGCATCCGTAGAATCTCAAACTCGGTTTAAGAACTCAGATCGCCCCAAGGCTTACCAGCCCCAACCGTGCGACGCATAGACAGCCTATTTTTTGGAGACACCATGCAGGCTTTACTCGCCCTGTCCAGGGCCATAGACAGGCTTAATGCCTTCATCGGCAAATATTCCATCTGGCTCATATTTGCCGCCACCTTCATCAGCGCCGCCAACGCCATCGTTCGCAAGGTTTTTGACACCAGCTCCAACGGCTTTCTGGAAGTGCAGTGGTATCTGTTCGCCTGGTCGTTTCTGATTGCCGCCGGCTACACCCTGCTGCACCGCGAGCATGTGCGCATTGACGTCATCAACTCACGGCTATCTAAAACAGCGCAGGTCTGGATCGACATCATCGGCTTTGCCCTGTTCCTCACCCCCCTGTGCCTGACCATTTTGTGGCTGAGCATGCCGGTAGTGATTCAGATGTACCAGTCCGGCGAAATGTCGGGCAACCCTGGTGGCCTGATTCGCTGGCCCGTCTGGGCTGCCATCCCGGTGGGCATCACGCTGCTGATGCTGCAAGGCTGGTCTGAACTCATCAAGCGCATCGCCTTTCTGACCGGCCATGGCCCCGACCCCATGGGCAAGCTGGCAGACAAGAGCGCCGAAGAAGAACTGGCCGAGGCGCTGCGCGCCGAAGCCGAACGCAAGCAGGCTGAAGCGCTGACCGCTCAGGCCAAAGCATAAGAAGTAGCGGGAGACATCTATGGAATTCATCGCTACCAACTACGCCCCCATCATGTTTGCGGGGCTGATCTGCTTCTTGCTGCTGGGCTTTCCTGTTGCTTTCAGTCTCGGCGCTGCGGGCCTGGCCTTCGGCTTTCTGGGCGTAGAGCTGGGGGTCTTTCCTTCTTCCGTGATGGCTTGGCTGCCTCAGCGCCTGATCGGCATCATGGCCAACGACACCTTGCTGGCCGTTCCCTTCTTCACCTTGATGGGCCTGATTCTGGAGCGCTCCGGCATGGCCGAGGATTTGCTCGACACCGTCGGTCAGGTCTTCGGCCCCATCCGCGGTGGTCTGGCGCTGGCCGTGATCTTTGTGGGCGCGCTGCTGGCCGCTACCACCGGCGTCGTCGCTGCTTCGGTGATCTCCATGGGCCTGATCTCTCTGCCCATCATGCTGCGCTATGGTTATGACCGCCGCCTGTCTGCAGGCGTGATTGCGGCGTCAGGCACGCTGGCCCAGATCATTCCGCCATCGCTGGTGCTGATTCTGATGGCCGACCAGCTGGGCAAGAGCGTGGGCGATATGTACAAGGGCGCCTTCATCCCCGGCTTCATGCTCATGGGCATGTATGTGCTGTGGGTGGTGCTGCTGGCCATCTTCAAGCCCAAGATGGTGCCTGCCCTGCCCATTGAGGCGCGCATCTACCGCGAAGCCAATGGCAACGGCGGCTACACCTCGCTGTTCGTGGTCATGGGCCTGTCCACCATCGTCGCCATCTTCCTGGCCAGCCACATGGCCGATCTGCACACCTGGTGGCAGGGCAAGGAAGTGCTGGATGTGCCCACGGACGAAAAGATCGTCACCGCCATGTGCGGCGGCACCTTCATCGCCTTTGTGATGGCCTCCATCAACCGCGTCTTCAAGCTGGGCCTGCTGTCCAAACTGGCCGAGCGTGTGACCTTTGTGCTCATTCCGCCGCTGCTGCTGATCTTTCTGGTGCTGGGTACCATCTTCCTGGGCATTGCAACGCCTACCGAAGGCGGCGCCATGGGTGCCATGGCAGCGCTCATCATGGGCTTTGCCCGCAAGCGCCTGAACATGACGCTGCTCAAGCAGGCGCTGGCATCGACCACCAAGCTGGCCAGCTTTGTGATGTTCATCATGATCGGCGCCACCACCTTCAGCCTGGTCTTCCAGGCGGCCGACGGCCCCAAGTGGGTGGAACATCTGCTGACCGGCCTGCCCGGCGGTCAGGTGGGCTTCCTGATCGTGGTCAACCTCATGATCTTCTTCCTGGCCTTCTTCTTGGACTACTTTGAACTCTCGTTCATCGTGGTTCCGCTGCTGGGCCCTGTAGCCGAGAAGATGGGGATCGATCTGATCTGGTTCGGCGTGCTGCTGGCCGTGAACATGCAGACCTCGTTCATGCACCCGCCCTTCGGCTTTGCGCTGTTCTTCCTGCGCTCGGTCGCGCCCGACAAGCAATACGTGGACCGTGTCACGCACAAGGTCGTCGAGCCTGTCACCACCATGCAGATCTACAAGGGTGCCGTGCCCTTTGTGCTGATTCAGCTGGTGATGGTGGGCACGCTGATCGCCTTCCCCGGCATTGTGACCGGCGCGCTGGACAAGCCCGTTGTTGTCGACATGAACCAGGTGGGCAACCAGATGCTGGAGCAGCTCAATGACGCCGGTGATGGCTACGGTGCAGACAATCCTTTTGAAGCCCCCGCAGGTGGTGACGAAGGCTTTGCCCCAGAGATCTCTCCTGGCGCAGAGCAGCCGACACCTGAGATGCCCACACCGGATGCCGGTGGTTATGGCTCCGATGATCCAGCCAAGGCGTTGCTGGACTCGCTGAACGCAACCCCAGCCAACCATTAAACGGCTGTACTCCGCCATCAAAGCCCTGACGCATTGCATCAGGGCTTTTCTCATGGCGCAGCGGCTTACCATGGCTCACTTCAAGCACCACACAGCCACATCACCATGCAGGAAACACTGATCGTCATCCACCACCAGAACCTGACCTACTTTTTTGAAGCTGGAGAGCAAGAGCCAGTATCAGCCAATGCCACCTCGGTCTATGGCGGCCCTCTATGTCACAACCTCAGCGGCTGCAGCTTTGGTCCTGCGCCACTGCAACACATCGCCACGCTAAGTCCTGCGCAGTTGCCCATGCTCCGCCACAGCCTGCCCTTGCTCTATGGATTTCAATACCCGGGCTGTGAGCTGGACTACCAGCACAGCGCCAGCTCCGTGCAGCTGCTGGACATTTCCCCCTCTCAATCCAATGGGGACTGGCCTTACGAAAACTACCCCGCACTGCTGCCGCTTCTGCCCTTGAGGCTGACTCAGACACGCAGCGAAAGCTGGGACGATTTCTCATCTCACTACCCCAATTTGCCCGCACAGCAGAGTGCCGAATTGGTTGCCATCATCCCGCCTCCGCAACACATCGGTCAGTCGCTCTGGGGCGAGGATGGTGATGCCGAAGAAGTATGCGTGGTCTGCGAATGCGACCTATCCAGACAGCAGGTGCGCGGCTACAACATCTGCAGCTGACAGGCATAAAAAAGCCGCAAGATGTGCTTGCGGCTTCGGGCGCTTCTGGTGCAGCAAGTCGCTGCACCTTGAAGTCCATCAGATCTTGGCGGTTGCCATGTACTGGTTGAACGGGTACTCGGAGAAGCGGTTCCACAGAATCTGGTCGCGCTGGAAGGCGCGCATGTCCTGGTGAATCTTCTTGAACTCGGGCGACTTGGCTTCGTGCTCGGCAAACACTTCCATGGAAGCCTTGAAGCCGGCGTCCATCAAAGGCTTGGGGAACATCTTGAGCTGGGTTTTGTTGGCCACCAGCTTCTTGATAGCGATGGGGTTGAGCACCTGGTACTTGCTGGTCATGTCCATGGCTGCCACGCGGGTTGCGGCATCCAGAATGGCCTTGTTCTCGGGCGACAAAGCGTTGTACTTCTTGATGTTGATGAAGAACTCCAGCTCGGCAGAGCCCTCCCACCAGCCGGGGTAGTAGTAGTAAGGCGCAACCTTGTTGAAGCCCAGCTTTTCATCGTCGTAGGGACCCACGAACTCCACCGCATCCAGCGTGCCCTTTTCCAGCGCCTGGTACACATCGCCAGCGGGCATGTTCTGCGCCACCACGCCCAGCTTGGCCATGGCTTCGCCGAACACACCGCCGCCCAGACGCATCTTCAGACCCTTGAGGTCTTCAACGGTCTTGATTTCCTTGCGGTACCAGCCGCCCATCTGGGTCGTGGTGTTACCGGCAGAAGCGGTCTTGAAGTTGTACTTGGCAAAGAAGGCGTCAAGCAGCTTGCGGCCGTTGCCGTGATCCTTCCAGCCATTCATCTGCAGCGCGGTCAGGCCAAAAGGCACGGCACAGCTGAAAGCGAAGATGGGGTCCTTGCCCGTGAAGTAGTAGGCCGCCGTCTGCGCCATGTCGATGGTGTCGCCCTGCAGTGCATCGACCACACCGAAAGCGGGCATCAGCTCGCCAGCGGGGTGCACCGAGATTTCGAACTTGCCGCCAGACATGGCCTTGACCACTTGCGACAGCTTCTCGGCGCTGCCGAAGATGGTGTCCAGCGACTTGGGAAAGCTGGAAGCCAGGCGCCAGCGCACGGCGGCCTGGGCGTGAACGGCAGGCGCTGCGCCAGCAGCCAGAACACCGGCGATACCGGCATTTTTCAGAATGGAACGACGATCCACTTTAGTCTCCTTAAGGAAAGAACGAAGCTGACACAGACCACTGATCTATGCCAGCTTGACTCATGTAACAGGCACAAAATGTACACGAGCCCACACGCTCACTCCCTCTAAAAAGTGATCGTTCGCTTAAGAAGTTCTACCTAGTGAGCTGCATCAAATGGGCATTGCCACAGAAAGCAAACATTCACTACAGCCGCACTGCGCTCATATAGCTGGCATAGCGAAATTCAGAGAAGCGATCCCACAGCAACTGGTCGTGCTGAAAGCTGCGCATGCTTCTGTGAATTTTTTTAAATTGTGTGGATTTGGCCTCATGTTCGGCCATGGTGGCCATCACCGCCTTGAAGCCTGCATCCATCAGCTCGCGCGGAAATGCCCGGGGTTGCACACGCTCGCTGAGCAGCTTTTTGAGCGCTGCCGGGTTGGATGCCAGGTACTTGGCCGTCAAATCCTTGGCGGCCAGTGCTGCTGCCGCCTCCACCATGGCGCGCAGCTCCGGCGTCAATGCAGCAAACACCTTGGCATTGATGAAATAGGCCAGCTCGGCCCCGCCCTCCCACCAACCTGGGTAGTAGTAGTAAGGCGCAAGCTTGCCAAAACCCAGCTTCTGATCGTCATAGGGGCCAATGAACTCGACCGCATCCAGGCGTCCCTTTTCCAGCGCCAGATGGGCGTCTCCAATCGGCATGTTGATGGCCTGCACTCCGAGCTTTTGCAGCGCATCGCCCAGCAGGCCTCCACCAGCACGCATGCGCAAACCCTTGAGGTCGGCCACGGTCTTGATTTCCTTGCGATACCAGCCCCCCATCTGGGTTCCGGTATTGCCTGCGCTCAGGCTTTTGATGTTGTACTGCGCATAGAAGTCATCCATGAGCTTGCGCCCACCGCCATATTCCATCCAGGCATCCATCTGCCGCGCCGTCAGTCCGAAAGGCACGGCGCAGCCCAGCGCGAAGCAGTAGTCCTGGTCGGTAAAGTAATACGGTGCCGTCAGCGCCATCTCGACCACACCGTCCTGCACCCCCTCCATCACGCCAAAGGCAGGCATCAGATCGCCTGCAGAGTGCACGCTGACCTCGATCTGACCGCCTGACATCAGGCGCAGCGATTGGGCAAATTTCTCGGCCCCTCCATAGATGGTATCGAGGACTTTAGGAAAGCTCGTCACCAGACGCCAGCGCTGTACCTCCTGGCTTTGCACGGCCGGTGCTATGCCAGCAGCCAGTACACCAGCCATGCCCACATGTTTGACGAGTGAGCGACGATCCATGAATATTTCTCCGCAACAAAATGCCTGTAATCAGAGCGTTATAGCAGCCTGAGTCCAGGCCACAGGCATTCTAAGAATGCGTGTCAGGCATGTGTGGTGATTCACGGCCGCCGTCAGCTTTCTTTACGCAGCGGCCAGAAAAAAGGCCCTTCACTGAAGGGCCTTGATGCAAGCAAATCTCAAGCAGCGCTCTGGGCAAGCCGCTTGCGAATAGAAGCCTCAATGCCCGCAGCATCCAGCCCTTGCAATGCCAGCAACTTGGCTGGGTCGCCATGCTCGATGAATTGATCGGGCAAGCCCAGTTGTAGCACCGGATTGTTCAGTCCGTGAGCGGCCAGCGACTCCAGCACCGCACTGCCCGCACCGCCCATGATGCAGCCCTCTTCCAGCGTGACGATCAGCTCGTGATCGGCCGCAATCTGCAGCAGCAGCGCTTCGTCCAGCGGCTTGGCCCAGCGCATATTGGCCACCGTGGCATCCAGCGACTCGGCAGCGGTCAGGGCCGGGTACAGCAAAGAGCCAAAAGCCAGAATCGCCACCTTCTTGCTTGCCGATTCACGGCGGACTTCACCCTTGCCAAAAGGCAGGCCTTCCAGGCCTTCCAGCGGAGCCACTCCGACGCCAGCGCCACGCGGGTAGCGCACGCACACAGGATGGTCTTGCTCATAAGCCGTGCTCAGCAACTGACGCGTTTCGCGCTCGTCGGCCGGGCAGGCCATGCTCATGTTCGGAATGCAGCGCACAAAGGCGATGTCATACGCACCGGCATGAGTCGCGCCATCGGCGCCCACCAGGCCTGCGCGGTCCAGCGCAAACACCACGGGCAGGTTCTGCAGAGCCACGTCGTGAATCAGCTGGTCATAGGCGCGCTGCAGGAAAGTGGAGTAAATCGCCACCACGGGCTTGACGCCTTCACAGGCCATGCCGCCCGCAAAGGTCACCGCATGCTGCTCGGCAATGCCCACGTCGTAGTAGCGACCGGGAAAGCGCTTGTGGAACTCCACCATGCCCGAGCCTTCGCGCATGGCGGGCGTGATGCCAACCAGGCGCTGGTCCTTGGCCGCCATATCGCACAGCCAGTTGCCGAACACCTGGGTGAAGGTCTGCTTGGGCGGCGTGGCGGGCTTGACCAGGCCCACGGCGGGGTCGAACTTTCCGGGGCCGTGGTAGGCAATGGGGTCCGCCTCGGCCAGCTTGTATCCCTGCCCCTTCTTGGTGACCACGTGCAGAAACTGCGGGCCTTTGAGGCTCTTGATGTTCTCCAGTGTCGGGATCAGCGAATCCAGGTCATGACCGTCGATGGGGCCGATGTAGTTGAAGCCGAACTGCTCGAACATGGTGGCAGGCACGACCATGCCCTTGGCCTGCTGCTCTAGGCGCTTGGCCAGTTCCAGCAGCGGCGGCACCTGCTTCAAAACACTCTTGCCCACATCGCGGGCCTTGGCGTAGAACTGGCCGCTCATCAGCTGCGCAAGATAGCGGTTGAGCGCGCCCACGGGCGGGCTGATGCTCATGTCGTTGTCGTTGAGGATGACCAGCAGATTCGCGTCATGAACGCCGCCATTGTTCAGTGCCTCGAAAGCCATGCCGGCCGTCATCGCGCCGTCGCCGATCACGGCAATGGCGCGGCGGTCTTCGCCTTTTTGCTTGGCTGCCAGCGCCATGCCCAAAGCTGCCGAGATGCTGGTGGACGAGTGGGCCGTGCCAAAGGTGTCGTACTCACTTTCCACGCGCTGCGGGAAACCCGACAGCCCGCCCAACTGACGCAGCGAGGACATGCGCTCGCGCCGCCCCGTCAGAATCTTGTGCGGATAGGTCTGATGGCCCACGTCCCAGACGATGCGGTCATAAGGCGTGTTGAACACGGTGTGCAGTGCTACCGTCAATTCCACCGTTCCCAGATTGGAGCTGAGGTGACCACCGGTCTTGGAAACGCTGTCGATCACATAGGCTCGCAGCTCTGCCGCCAGGGTCTTGAGCTGGGCACGCGACAGGCTTCGCATGGCTTGCGGATCGTCAATGTTCTGCAGCAAAGAGTAAGTGTTCGTGGACATGATCTATATTTTTAGTAGCTGCTCGCACTTGCCAGCATTGGGTTTGAGGGCGTTTTGACTGATATTCAGTGCGTACGCTGCACCACCATGTCGGCCAATGCCGCCAGTGCCTGTGTATCAGGCAAGCCACTGCACGCCAGCGCTGCATGGGCTTGTTGACGCAGCTCCTCGGCATGTGCACGGGCAGCCTCCAGCCCCAGCAGAGAAACATAGGTCGGCTTGTCGTTGGCAGCGTCCTTGCCGGCCGTTTTGCCCAGTGTCGCCGAATCGGCCACCACATCCAAAATATCGTCTACGACCTGAAAAGCCACGCCCAGCGCCTGGCCGTAGTCCTTGAGCGCAGCCAGCGCCTTGGCATCCGTGTTCGCATTGCAGGCCGCCCCCATGAGCACGCTACCCAGCAACAAAGCGCCCGTCTTGAGGCGGTGCATTTCGCGCAGCTGGGTCTCATTGAGCTGCTTGCCCACGCTGGCCAGGTCAATCGCCTGACCGCCAGCCATGCCCTGGCTGCCGGCGGCAGCGCCCAGCAGGCGGCACAGCTTGGCCTGCATGGAGCATGGAATGTCTTCATCCTCGGGCAGCAGCAGCTCAAAGGCCAGGGCCTGCAGCGCGTCGCCCGCCAGCAAGGCCGAGGCCTCGCCAAACTGCACATGCACGGTGGGCTTGCCACGACGCAGAATGTCGTTGTCCATGCAAGGCATGTCGTCGTGCACCAGCGAGTAGGCGTGAATCAACTCCACTGAGCAGCCCGCACGCAAGGTCGCCTCAGCATGACCGCCCACCGCCTCGGCCGCCGCCCAGACCAGCAAGGGGCGCAGTCGCTTGCCGCCGTCAAGAACGGCATAACGCATGGACTCTCCCAGCCCTGCAGGCGCATTGATCCCCACCCAGCGCGAAAGCGCGGCTTCGGTGCGCGCCAGGCGGTCCGTCATCCAGGCAGAGAAATCCAGGGCAGACTTGCCCTCGTTCAAAAGAGTCGCAGGTTCGGCAATCATTGATTCATTCATGGGCTGGGTATTCAACACAAGGCAAGTGCAAGAGCGCAGGCATTCCGTCAGTCCTGAGTCCAGGCAGACAACTTGCCTTCGTCCAGCACCTTGACCTGCTCTTGCACGGCTTCCAGCTGTGCGCGGCAAAAACCCAGCAGTTCGGCCGCACGCTGATAGCCACTGAGCATTTGCTGCAGCGGCAACTGGCCCGACTCAATCTGAGCAGTCAGTTGTTCCAGCTCCTGCAATGCAGCTTCATAGCTGGCAGGCTGTTCAGATTTTTTCGCGGCAGCGGCCTTGGGCATGGATGGTGTTGGCTATGTTGGATGGAAGCGACGATTTTAGGCGCCCCTGCACCAGCAGCGTGCAATGCCCGCAAAGCCCTGTCACGCTTAGCGCCGTACGACGTACTGACTCGCCCTAGCGCATCAATGCCCTCGCTGGCTTTGGCCTTGATAACAGCTTGCTGACAAGGCTCTTTGCCTTGCCGAAAGCCAGGCAAATCAATACACGTACCAGAAAAACGGAAATAACCCCACAGCCTATAATCCCATTCCCGTCAAGCCGGCCCCGTGCCTGGTCATTCTGGTCGGGCAAGCGAGCCGCTCCGTCATCCGACTGCCTGCTCTTTGCCTGAAGCCCGTGTCCAGACAAGGCCGGTTTCGTTTTTTACCGTGTGCGCACGTGCACCCTCCCTGTGGGGAGTCTTTAGGTCAAGTCATCCATGACTGATTTAAGTCTTCAACTGCAGCAGGCCGCAAGCCAACTACCAGTTTCAAGTTATTTCGACGAAGCGCTGTTTCAGCGCGAGTTGGAAACCATTTTCAAGCACGGCCCGCGCTATGTGGGTCACCAGCTAGCCGTCCCCGAGATAGGCGACTACTACGCACTGCCTCAGGAAAAAGAAGGCCGTGCACTGGTTCGCAACGCCAAGGGCGAGATAGAGCTGATCTCCAATGTCTGCCGCCACCGTCAGGCCATCATGCTCAAGGGCCGTGGCAATCTGCTGGCTGAAGGCAAGGGCCACGCAGGCGGCAACATCGTCTGCCCCCTGCACCGCTGGACCTACAGCACCAGTGGCGAACTGCTGGGCGCACCGCACTTCAGCCACGACCCTTGCCTGAACCTCAACAACTACAAGCTGCGCGAATGGAATGGTTTGCTGTTTGAAGACAATGGCCGGGACATTGAGGCAGATCTGGCCGGCATGAAGCTGCGCGAGCAGCTCCAGTTCGACGGCTTTGTGCTCGACCATGTCGAGATGCACGAGTGCAACTACAACTGGAAGACCTTTATCGAGGTCTATCTGGAGGACTACCACGTCGGCCCCTTCCACCCGGGACTGGGCAACTTCGTCACCTGTGACGACCTGAAGTGGGAGTTCTCCAGCGAGTACTCGGTGCAGACCGTGGGTGTTGCCCCCACTTTTGCCAACCCAGGCTCGGACATCTACAAGAAGTGGCATGACGTTTTGCTGGCCTACCGCAATGGCGAGATGCCCGAGCGCGGGGCCATCTGGCTGACCTACTACCCGCACATCATGGTGGAGTGGTATCCGCATGTGCTAACGGTCTCGACCCTGCACCCCCTGGCCGTGGACAAGACGTTGAACGTGGTGGAATTTTTCTACCCCGAAGAGATCGCGGCATTTGAGCCCGAGTTCGTACAGGCCCAGAAGGCCGCCTACATGGAAACCTGCATCGAGGACGACGAGATTGCCGAGCGCATGGATGGCGGCCGCAAGGCCTTGTACGAGCGTGGCGACAACGAAGTCGGCCCCTATCAAAGCCCCATGGAAGACGGCATGCAGCACTTTCATGAGTGGTATCGCCGCATCATGGGTGACAGCGTCCCCCAACGCTGAACGAGGAAACCCTCAAAATTGATAGCTGCTAGCGCTTACCCCACAAGCGCAGCAGCTATTTTTTATGCTGAATTGAGTGAGATATGCAAGCCCTGTGGATGGTATTGGCCGCGTTGATTTTTGCGGCCATGAGTGTGTGTGTGAAGTTTGCCTCCCAGGACTTCAATGCAGCAGAAATCATTTTTTACCGTGGCCTAGTCAGCATGGCCTTGCTGGCCTGGCTGGCCAAGCGCAGCGGCGTGACGCTGGCCACCCGCTATCCGCGTGAACACGCCTGGCGCAGCTTGGTGGGCGTCATCTCCATGGGCGCCTGGTTTTATGCCATTGGCCATCTGCCACTGGCCACCGCCACCACACTCAACTCCATGAGCAGCATCTGGATGGCGGTTTTGCTGATCGCCCAAGGCCTGTGGATGCGCCACAGCCTGCGCCAGTCCTATGCCGCTGCACCGGAAACACGCAAGGCCATCCCCCCCTTTCCCTGGGCTTTGGTCGCCACGGTCGTCATGGGCTTCATCGGTGTGCTGCTGGTGCTGCGCCCCAGCAGTGCTCCAGCCAGCGAATGGGTGGCGGCGCTCGGCGGTTTGTTTGGCGGCATGTTTGCCGCCATGGCCTATATGCAAGTGACGACTCTGTCGCGCCTGGGCGAGCCGGAAACCCGGGTGGTTTTCTACTTCTCACTGGGCTCGGCCGTGGCAGGCGGCATCACCATGCTGATGACCGGCCTCTCCCCCTTTCCCGGCTGGAGCGCCCTGTGGCTGCTGCCCGTGGGGGTGCTGGCCGCCATTGCCCAAGTCTGCATGACCAAGGCCTATGCCTCGGCGGGCAGCAAGCGCAACACCTTGGTCGTCGCCAATCTTCAGTATTCAGGCATTGTGTTTGCCGCTCTGTTCAGCCTGGTGTTGTTCGGGGAAAGCATTCCCCTCATTGGCTGGGCGGGCATTGCGCTCATCGTGATCAGTGGTGCGGCAGCCACTGCCTTGCGCTCACGCAACTGATTCAGACAGCCCTTTATCAGCCAGAACATCGACCAAAAACTGGCGAAACAAGGGCTCAATCGCAGGCAGCGCACTATTCAAGCGATGGTCGCCATCCAGCAGGTGCAGCGCGGCCCTGTGCTGACAGGCAAACGCCACACTGTGCGCTGCCGGCACAACCTCATCACGCCAACCATGCACCAGCAAGGTGCGCGCTGCACAGGGAACGGGGTGCTGCTGGGCATAGCCCGGCAGATAAAAAGCCGGAGCCAACAAGAAAAGTCCTGCGGGCCACAGCTGCTCACTGGCCACGGCTGACACATAGCCCCCCATGCTGGAGCCCACCAGCACCAGCGTCTCATGTGCAGGTAACTCGCTACCCAGCAACTGCTGCACGCGCCGTTCCGGCTCCCCTGCGGCATCATGATCCAGCAGCTGACCTTCTGCTCCCTGGCGGTAGTTGATGGAGATCACCTGCGCACCCACCTCTTTGGCGATGTCTGCCAGCGCATGAATCTTGCTGCCCCAAGGCCCAGACTCCTTGCCATGGGAAAAAACGACCAGCAGCCCATTGGATTTTTTCTGTTCCATTGCTTTTCTTTCTTTTCATTTCACCAGGGCTCTCATGCTGCCACGCAGCACTGTCAGGGCGTGACACCGTCGCATAATCGCAGCCAAAGGAGCCTCCATGACCAGCTCATTGAACACGCTGATCTCCGCCGAAGATCTAGCCCACCTCAAAGCCAGCGGCAAACCCCTGATGGTGTTTGACTGCAGCTTTGACCTCATGAATCCGCCAGCCGGGCACGCACAATATCTGCAGGCCCATATTCCAGGAGCCGTGTTTGCGGATCTAGACAAAAACCTCAGTGCCCCGCACGGCATGCCCGGTGAAGATGGTCAGGTCGCAACCAGTGTGCAGTCAGCTTCCGGTGGCCGCCACCCTCTGCCCACACGCGAGCGCTTTGCCACTTGGCTTTCTTCCATCGGCTTTGCCAATGACATGCAGGCCGTTATCTACGACCGCAACAATGCCAACTATTGCGGCCGCCTGTGGTGGATGCTGCGCTGGGCCGGGCACGATGCCGTGGCCGTGCTCGATGGTGGCTTGCAAGCTTGGCAGGCTGCCGGACACAGCATCAGCAGCGGCGAAGAGCCCCGCCATTTCCAGTCCAACTTCATGCTGAACGCTCCGCTGGAGGTGCTCAAAACCGTTGCTCAAGTCGAGGCCGAACTGGGGCAACCCACCCAGACCTTGATCGATGCCCGCGCCCCCGCTCGCTACCGCGGCGAGGTGGAACCCATGGACCCCGTGGCGGGCCATATCCCTGGTGCCCTGAACCGCCCGTTCAGCAGCAATATTGCAGCCGATGGCCGGTTCAAACCTGCCGCCCTGCTCAAGGCCGAGTTTGAGGAGTTGCTGGCCGGGCGCGATCCTGCCACCGTGGTTCATCAATGCGGCAGCGGCGTCAGCGCCACCCCCAATGTGCTGGCCATGCGCATTGCGGGCTTTGCTCCTACAGCTCTGTTTGCAGGTAGCTGGAGCGAGTGGTGCAGTCAGCCCTCTCGGCCGGTGGAGCGGGGCTGACCCTGCCGCGAGCTGGAGCCAGAGACGGAGGCAGCCTGCCCTCTGCCCAAACCACACGGTTGCGTCCTTCACTCTTGGCCCGGTACAAAGCAGCGTCGGTTCGCTCCAGCAAGGCCTCGGTACTCTCTGCGCTCTGCAGCAAAGCCGCCCCAATGGAGACGGTGTAGGCGACCTGAAGGCCTGATGACAATACCGCAGGGTGCTCAGCCACCCTGGCTCTGACATGCTCCAGTCGCTTGGCGCCATCTGCCCGGCTGGTGTTGCTCATCAGCAGCACAAACTCCTCACCGCCCCAGCGGGCCCAGATATCCGTGGCACGAATGCAGCTTTGCACTTTGCGGGCAAAGTCCTGCAACACCTGATCGCCTGCCGCGTGGCCATAGCTGTCATTGATCTTCTTGAAAAAATCCAGATCCAGCTGCGCCACCAGCAAAGGCTGTCCGCTGCGTCTGGCACGCAACTCCTCCAGCCTCAGCATGTCCTGCATGTAGCGCCGATTGGGAAGGCCGGTCAGCTCATCTCTGGTGGCGACCTCATGAATCTGTGCCACCGCCTCTGCCAACTCCTGCTTTTGAACCTGAAGCCGCTCTCGCATGGAATTGGCATGCAGGCTCAAGGCCGCCGTCATGATCAAAACGATGCTCACCACTGCCAGGTAAATCGCCGCCAGAAAACCCTGCATGGCGTCATTGGGAAGCCCCCAGTGCACCACGGCGCCCGCAATGGCATAGGCCACAAAGCCATATAGCGTCACCGCCATGAGCCTGGCAGGCCGCAGCCCGAACACCGCAAACATCATGATGATGCTCAGCACCAGCGGCGGAACGCCGCGTGCAGGACCGGCGATGACATAGGCCACCGCATTGCTGGTGATGGCCAAAAGCATTTGCACTGTGGTGAAGGCCGGGTCCTCCCAGTGCCGCGTCATGCCACTGCGAATCAAGGCAAAGCTCAGCACCACGCCCGCACCACTGGCCAAGGACCACCAGCGCACCCATTGAGGATTTGCCACTCCCTCGCGCCCCAGCCACTCCATGACCAGAATGCAAAACGCCATGAGCAAACAGGCAAAGCCGGTGGTGGTCAAGGACATGCGCAGCCGGGGATCGGTCGTCAGCAGCACATCCCGCCAGCGGCTGCGCCTGGCGTCTGGAGGACTGAAGAACTTGCGACTCATACACGCTCCTGAAAACCTTGATGCCATGCTTCGATCTGATTCACGCAACTATCACCAGCACCGGCCCACCGCTGTATGTCAGATACGTCCAGATGGCGCGCAAAAGCCGTTTATTTCTCCGTTTGTCGTTTTTCAGACAGTCTCACAATACCCAGGCCAGCAGTCCATGATCCGCGTCAATGGCAGCCACACTCCGGCGGCCACCTTCTGCTTCCACGCCGTCTTCCGGGTAAGGGAAATCCGACATACCCCCTTGCGCAACCAGACTTGCGGCACCGTCCTGCCCCGACTTCAGTTCGATTTGGGCTTGAAACACAATTCATTTCAACAGATCGAAACACTTCTGAAGCCTGATGTGTAAGCCGTTGCGGTCTGTAGCGATTGAAAGGACTGACCCCATGACGAACGAACAACTGCTTGCCGAGATCCGCGAAGCCAACCTCACTTATCTGATGCTGGCCCAGACCCTGATCCGCCAGGACAAGGCCGAGGCCGTGTTCCGACTGGGTCTGAATGAAGAGTCCTGCGATCTGCTGGGCTCGCTGTCTTCGGCCCAGGTGCTCAAGCTGGCATCGCGCAATACCCTGCTGGCCAGCTTCCGCGCCGATGACGAGATGGTCTGGGGCCTGCTGACCAACCACAGCGGCAACAAGATCGCCAACGCCGCCACCAATACGCTGCACGCCAACATCCTGATGGCCAGCCGTGTCTCCGAAGTGCTCTGAGCACCCGCTAGCAACGACCTGGTTTGAAGGAGAGACCGATGCCCGCCGCCAAGACAGCCACCAAAAGCGTTCTGAACGAATCCAAGCAAATCGAGCGCGCCGCCATGCTCATCGAGATGGGCGCCCGCATGCAGGTGCTGGAGTCCGAAACGTCGCTGTCCTATGAACGCCTGATCCGGCTGTACAAGGAAATTTCGGGCAAGTCTCCGTCCAAGGGCCAGCTGCCGTTTTCCACGGACTGGTTTCTGACCTGGCAGGAAAACATTCACAGCTCGCTGTTCCTGAATATCTACGAATACCTGTCCAAGGGCGTGGAGCTGGACACGGCCGAGCAGCTGACCAAGGCCTACCGCCTCTATACCGAACAGATTCAGGCCGCCGAGCTGGATGTGCTGCTGTCCTTTACCCGCGCCTGGCGCCTGGTGAAGTTTGTCGATGCGCAGATGCTGACGCGCACACAATGCTCGACCTGCAAGGGCCAGTTTGTGACCGAGCCTTATGAAAACGCACGCCACTACCAGTGCGGCCTGTGCAATCCTCCGGCGCGCGCTGGCAAGAGCAAGGCGGCTGGGTCCTTGATGCTGCACTAACGTGCACCCCCTGAGCGGCTTTGCCGCTTCCCCCTCTCTGCTTTGCGGAGGGAGACGATGCCTTCGCCGCGAGGCGGCTCTTGCTCGGCATCTCTGGTTTGGGCCAGTGTCAGCTTTGAAGATCGATACCTAATTTCATAGCTGGTAGCGCCATATATAAAAGGGTTTCAGATATTTTTATGTCTGAAACCCTTTATTCGTTAGCGTAAGCAGCTACTGTTTTTAAACATTCTCTTTGCCTCAACCCGTATTGCGCACGCCTGCGGCAATGCCGTTGATGGACAGGTGGATGCCGTTCTTGACCTTGTCGTCGGTCTGGCCGGCACGCCAGCGGCGCACCAGCTCGACCTGCAGGTGGTGCAGCGGGTCGATATACGGAAAGCGGTGGCGGATGGAGCGGGCCAGCGCGGAGTTGTGTGCCAGCCGTTCCTGATCACCCGTGATCTGGTTCAGCGCCTCCACCGTCTTCTGCCACTCGGCCTCAATCGCACCAAAGATGCGGCGACGCATGCGCGTGTCCGTCACCAGCTCGCTATAGCGCGAGGCCAGATTCAAATCGCTCTTGGCCAGCACCATGTCCATGTTCGACAGCAGCGTCCGGAAGAACGGCCACTGGCGGTACATCTTCTGCAGCAGCGCCAGCTGCGCCTTAGCATCCTTGCCCGGGCGGTGGATGAAGGCCTGGATCGCCGAGCCAAAGCCATACCAGCCCGGCAGCGTCAGGCGGCATTGCCCCCAGCTGAAGCCCCAGGGAATGGCGCGCAAATCTTCGATGGCCTGCGTGGCCTTGCGCGATGCGGGGCGCGAGCCAATGTTCAGCTCGGCGATTTCGCGAATCGGCGTGCTGCTGAAAAAGTAATTGGTAAAGCCCGGCGTCTCATAGACCAACGCGCGATAAGCCTTCATGCTGGCTTCGGACAAAAAGGCTGCAGCCTCCAGATAGGCCTTGGTCGCTGGCTTGGTGGGCTGCAGCAGCGTGGCTTCCAGCGTGGCAGCGACCAGGGTTTCCAAGTTACGGCGACCAATTTCTGGGTTGGCGTATTTGGAGGCAATGACCTCGCCCTGCTCGGTCAGACGAATCTGGCCGCGCACCGTACCTGGGGGCTGGGCCAGAATGGCCTGGTAGCTAGGGCCACCGCCACGCCCCACGGTGCCGCCGCGGCCATGGAACATGCGCAGGCGAATGCCGAAGTGATCGGCCAGATCATCAAACAGTTCGACCAGCGCGATTTCCGCACGATACAGTTCCCAGTTGCTGGTGAAGATGCCGCCGTCCTTGTTGCTGTCGCTATAGCCCAGCATGATGTCCTGCTCACCACCGCTTTTCTTGACCAGCTCGGTAATGCCGGGCAACTGGTAGTAGCGGCGCATGATGGGCTCGGCGTTGCGCAGATCCTCAATGGTCTCGAACAGCGGCACCACGATCAGATCGCACTGCGCGCCATCTTGCAGCGTGCCACGCATCAGGCCCACCTCTTTTTGCAGCAGCAGCACTTCCAGCAAGTCGCTGACGGTCTCGGTGTGGCTGATGATGCAGTGGCGTATGGCTTCTGCGCCCTGGCGCTCACGCAGGCGCTTGGCAGTCTCGAAAATCGCCAGCTCACTGCGTGTGTGCTCGCTGTAGTCCGCCCCCATCACCCGCAAGGGACGGGCATCTTCAAGCAAGCGCACCAGCAAGGCACATTTGGCGTCTTCCTCCAGGTCGCTGTAATTGAGCTCCACCTTGGCGGCGGCCATCAACTCACGCACCACCTCTTCGTATTTCTCCGAACTCTGGCGCAAATCCACGGTGGCCAGATAAAAGCCGAACACCTGCACCGCCCGGATCAAAGGCCGCAGGCGCTGGGGCGCCAGCGCATCACCGTGGTAGCGCGAGAGCGAGTCGTCAATGATTTGCAGGTCGGCCAGAAACTCCTGGGCTGAAGCGTAGGCATTTTGCGGCACCACCGCATGGCGCGCGGCCTCACCGCCCGTCAACTGCTTGAGCGTGGCTGCCAGCCGGGCATAGATACCGGTCAGGGCGCGCCGATAAGGCTCGTCGCTACGGTGCACATTGTGGTCTGGGGATGCATCGGCCAGCGCCTGCATCTCGGGCGTGATATTCACCAGATTGGCGGACAGCGACAGCTCGCCCCCCAGATAGTGCACCTCGCGCAGATAGTGGCGCAGCGCCATGTCGGCCTGACGCGAAAGGGCCAGCTCCAGGCTTTCGGCGGTCACAAAGGGGTTGCCGTCGCGGTCGCCGCCAATCCATTGGCCCATGCGCAAAAAGCTCTGCTCGGGCAGCTTCTCACCCAGCTCCTGCTCAAGCTGCTCGTAGATCTTGGGAATCTCATGCAGGAATGTGGCCTCGTAATAAGACAGGGAGTTTTCGATCTCGTCGGCCACCGTCAGCTTGGAGTGGCGCAGCAGCCGGGTCTGCCACAGCTGGGCCACGCAGGCACGCAGCTGTGCTTCCACCCGCGCCAGCTCACGCGGTGTCAGCGCATCCTTGGCGCTGTTGTAGAGCTGGGCCCGCATCAAAATGTCGTCGCGCTCGGCCAGCAGCTGCGCAATGCGGCGCTCGGCCGTCAGAATGCTCTGGCGCTGCACCTCGGTCGGGTGCGCCGTGAGCACGGGCGAGATGAAGCTGTTGGCCAAGGTCTTGGCCACGGTGGCCGACGAAATACCGGCCCAGCGCAAGCGCGCCAGTGCCACCTCGATGCTGCCTTCCTGCGTATTGCCGGCACGTTCGTGCACGGCGCGGCGGCGGATGTGGTGACGGTCTTCGGCCAGATTGGCCAGATGCGAGAAATAGGTGAAGGCGCGGATCACGCTGACCGTCTGGTCGCTGGACAGTCCCTTGAGCAGCTTCTTGAGGGCCTTGTCCGCCGCCTCGTCGGCGTCGCGGCGAAAAGCGACCGAGAGCTGGCGCACCTGCTCCACCAGCTCATAGGCCTGCGCACCCTCCTGCTCGCGAATCACATCCCCCAGAATGCGCCCCAGCAGCCGTATATCCTCGATCAGCGGCAGATCCTTGTCGATCTTGCGTACCGACTTCTCCGCATTCTTGTCTGCATGTGCGGCACTCTTGGGGCTGGCGGAAGGCATCGACTATTCTCCTTGGGCACTGTGTAAGGCAACTTGCCATGCTAGCATTCCCCGTTACCCGTCAGATACAGCGCCAGCCATGAATTCCCCATCGTCCACACCCGCCTCCATCACCATTGCCACACGCGAAAGCCAATTGGCCATGTGGCAGGCCGAGCATGTGCAGGCCATTCTGCGCAGCCGTGGTCATGCGGTGCAACTGCTGGGCATGACCACCAAGGGTGACCAGATTCTGGACCGTGCCCTGTCCAAGGTCGGCGGCAAGGGCCTGTTCGTCAAGGAGCTGGAAGTCGCCCTGGAAGAAGGCCGTGCAGACCTGGCCGTGCACTCCCTGAAGGACGTTCCCATGGAGCTGCCCGAAGGCTTTGTGCTGGCCTGCGTGATGACCCGCGAAGATCCGCGCGACGCCTTTGTCTCTAATAAGTATGCAAGTCTGGACGAGCTGCCTCAGGGGGCCGTGGTAGGCACCTCCAGCCTGCGCCGTCAGGCCCTGCTTCATGCCCTGCGCCCCGATCTCAAGATTGAAGCACTGCGCGGCAACGTCAACACCCGCTTGCGCAAGCTCGATGAAGGCCAGTACGACGCCATCGTGCTGGCAGCGGCCGGATTGATGCGCTTGGAGATGAGCGACCGCATCCGCGCCAAGTTTGATCCAGCCAAGATGCTGCCCGCCGCAGGTCAGGGCGCTCTAGGCATAGAGGTGCGAGCCGACCGCCAGGACATCATTGATGCCCTGGCACCGCTGGCCCACATGCCTACTTGGCTGATCGTCACGGCCGAGCGCGCCGTCAGCCGCTGCATGGGTGGCAGTTGCTCCATGCCGCTGGCAGCATTCGGCCGTTTCGAAGGTGACACCCTGCACATGGATGCAGCCTGGGGCGATCTGGAAGGCGACAAGGGTCTTGTGCGAGTACAGGCCAGCGCCACCGTCACCGACTTTGCCAGCGCCAATGCGCTGGGCGAGATGCTGGCAGCCCAGCTGCAAGCCGCCGGCGCCGTACCCGCCGCCCTTAAACAAGCCTGAGCCTGTTCTGCCATGCGCCGCATTCTGGTCACACGCCCTTTGCATGATGCAAAGACGTGGGTAGAGGCTTTTCGCGCCCATGGCCTGCAGGCCGAGGCTTTGCCGCTCATGGCCATAGGCCCTTGCACTGATGCAGCGGCACAAGCAGCGCTGGCAAGCGCTCGCCAGCGCGCACTGCAACCCGGCCACTATCGGGCCGTGATGTTTGTCAGCGGCAATGCCGTGCAGCATTTTTTTGCATCAAATAACCCTAAAACAATTGATAGCAAAGCGCTTCTAGCTACTGATATCAGAGCATGGACTCCCGGCCCTGGCACGGAGAGCGCCTTGCTGCAAGCGGGCCTGCCATCAGCGCAAATCGACGGTCCCTCGCCCGATGCTTCGCAGTTCGAGTCCGAATCTCTGTGGCAGAACGTGCATGACCAAGTTCGAGCCGGCGACCGTGTACTCATCGTTCGTGGAGCCAGCCCTGCTGGTAGCCCCGCTTACTCCAGCAGCGCCAGCACCACCGCCGCCCTTCAGGGCGCGGGGCGCGACTGGTTGGCCGCCAAGCTGCGCGAAGCCGGCGCCGAAGTAGAGCTGCTGGCGGTGTATGAGCGCCAGCTTCCTGCCTGGACGCCGCACCAGCACGATCTGGCACGGCAGGCGGCCAGCGACGGCAGTCTCTGGCTGTTCAGCAGCTCGGAAGCTGTTGCCAACCTGCAACAGCTTCTGCCCCGGCAGCAATGGACACAAGGGTTTGCGCTCACTACCCATGAACGCATTGCAAACAAAGCACGTTCTGCCGGGTTTGGTCGGATTCTTCACAGTCGCCCAAGTCTGAAAGACGTGGTGGCGTCTATAGAATCAGCGCTATGAGCTCTGATGCCATTCCCCACGCAGAAATCCCTTCCGCCGCCACACCTCCCAGCCCGGAGCAATCCACCGCAGCACGCCCCAGCAAGGGAGCACCGGCAGCGCTGGTTCTGACGCTGGGTGCCGTGGCTATTGCCGCCCTCGTGGCCTGCGGCATGCTGTGGCAGCGTGTGGGCAATATGCAAGAGCAGCTGGCGCGCCAGTCAGCCCAGTCCGGTGCTCAGGCCGTAGAGGCTCGCACCTTGGCCAAGGATGCACAGGATCTGGCCCGCGACAGCGCTGCCCGGGTTTCCGTGATGGAGGCGCGTGTCAGCGAGCTGAACCTGCAGCGTAATCAGCTCGAAGAGCTGATGCAGAGCATGTCCCGCTCGCGCGATGAAAACCTGGTCGCCGATATCGAGTCCGCGGTGCGCATGGCTCAGCAGCAAGCCGAATTCTCGGGCAGCCTGCAGCCTCTGGTCGCCACACTCAAGTCCGCCCAGAAACGGGTGGAGAGCACGGCCCAGCCACGTCTGGCTCCAGTGATCCGAGCCATTGAAATGGATCTGGATCGGCTCTCCCGCATGAGCGTGACCGACACCAAAGGGGTTCTCAGCCGCATCGAAGACTTGATTCGTCAAGTCGATGATCTGGCACTTATCAATGAAGTGGGCAGGCCGCGCTCACGGGATATACAGTCGCTCAAGACGGCCCCTCCCTCTTCTGCCGACGCGCCGGCAGAGTCCTCGCCAGCGCAATGGGCCTGGTGGCAAGGCCAGGGCCTGCGTGCCTGGGAAGCCTTCAAGGACGGCGCATCCGATCTGGTGCGCGTGCGCCGCATAGATCACCCCGAAGTGGCGCTGTTGGCGCCCGAGCAAGGCTATTTCCTGCGTGAAAACCTCAAGCTGCAGCTGCTCAACGCCCGCCTTGCCTTGCTATCGCGCCAATGGAGTTCTGCGCGAGCCGACCTCAGCGCTGCCGGGGCACTGCTTAACAAGTACTTTGACACGCGATCCCGCCGCACCCAGATTGCACTAGCCCAGCTGCAGCAGATTCAGGCCAACCTGCACTCAGGTGAGCGCGTGCAACTGGATGACACCTTGAACGCGCTGAGTACTGCGGCGGCTGGCCGCTGAATCGGGGAGGACACATCAAATGCGTGCAGCCCTGTGGCTCATTGGCTTGTTTGCCGTGGCGGTGGCCTTGGCTTTGTTTGCAGGCAACAACCAAAGCACCGTGACCTGGTTTTGGTCCCCTTACCGGGTGGACATGTCGCTCAACCTGGCGCTGGTTCTACTCTTCTTGCTGTTTGCCCTTATTTATTTCGCGCTGCGCGCGCTCAGTGCGCTGCTGCAGATGCCGCACCAGGCACGCCGGTGGCGCATTCAGCAGCGCGAGCGCAGCATGAACCAGTGCTTGCTCGAATCGCTCTCTCATCTGCAGGCAGGTCGCTTTCTGCGTGCCCGCAAGGCTGCGCTCACGGCGCTCTCCTCCGAGCAGGCCCTGCGCGAAGCCAAGGCGGGCCTGCCTTACGGTGAACGTCTGAGCGCCACGGCCCACCTCATTGCCGCAGATGCCTCTCACGCACTGCAGGACACCGCCCTGCGCGACAAGCATTGGCAAAAGGCACTGGATGCATTGCCTGAGCCAGGCAGCACGCAGGATGCCGAGATCCGCGAAGGCGCGCAAATGCGTGCCGCCCGCTGGGCACTGGATGACCGTGATGCCGCAGAATCCATTCGCCGCCTGGGCGAGCTGCCTCAGGGCGCGGCTCGCCGCACCATTGCCTTGCGCATCAAGCTCAAGGCGGCCCGTCTGGCCGGAGAGACGCAGGTTGCACTCGACACCGCGCGGCTACTCGCCAAGCACCGCGCTTTTTCTCCCGCCGCCTCGGCCAGCGTGGTGCGCGGCTTGCTCTTGGCCAGCATTCGCGACGCCCGCGACACTTCTTCGCTGCAGCAATTCTGGCTGTCCCTGGAAGGGGAAGAGCGAGCCATGCCAGAAGTCGCCATCCCGGCAACAGAGCGCCTCATCGAGCTGGGCGGCGATGCCGGTCAGGCCCGTGCATGGCTGCTGCCGGTCTGGGAGCACTTGCTGGCGCAGCCCAGTCCCCGCACCGAAATCCATTTACCCAAGCTGGTGCAGGTCCTGCAGTCCTGCCTGGGCAAGCTCGATGCTGCCTGGCTGGCCCGTATGGAGGCTGCTGCCAACGCCAACCCACGCGAGCCACGCCTGCAGTACCTGGCTGGCATGGCTTGCGTGCAGCGCGAGCTGTGGGGCAAGGCACAGCAATTGCTGACCCGCGCCGCCCCCTTGCTGCAAGACCCGCAACTGCGCACCCGCGCCTGGCAGCGCCTGGCGCTGATGGCAGAGCACCGTGGCGACATGGAAGCATCGGCTATTGCCTGGAAGCTGGCTGCCCAATCCCTGGTGGTATTGCCTGACAACCCGGCACGTGAGGAATAGCAGCTGCACTCGCTTGAATACGCGGTATTTAGCCCCGCCCTCCACTGAGAGGCCGGGGCTTTTTTGCGCCGCCGCCGTTTATCCATTCAGCTTTTTTGAATTGAGACCTCAATCCCGCTGAACCTTTTTGCATTCACCGCTTCATACACTGCATATCAGTTTCAGCGAACCCAGCTCGCCCCATATTTTCTGATTGCCGTTTCCATGAAGCCCAACTCGCGCTATACCGGCCCTGCCATCGCCCTGCACTGGGTACTGGCCGCCGCGCTGATAGGCATCTTTGCCTTTGGCCTTTACATGACAGGCCTGCCTTTCTCGCCTGCACGTCTGAAATATTTCAACTGGCACAAATGGGCCGGCATGACGATTCTGATTCTGTCGGTGCTGCGTCTGGTCTGGCGTATTACCCACCGCCCACCAGAGCTGCCCGAAGCGGTTACCCGCAGCATGCCTGGCTGGCAGCGCGTGGCGCACCATGGCGTGCATCACCTGATGTATGCGCTGTTCTTTGCCATTCCTCTGGTGGGCTGGATGTACAGCTCGGCAGCGGGCTTTCCCATCGTGCTGTTTGGACAGCTGCCCCTGCCCGACCTGGTGAGCAAGAGCCCTGAGCTGGCCGAAGCCCTTAAGCCCTGGCATGGCTATCTGGCCTATGCGCTGGCCGCGCTGGTGGTGATGCATATTGCCGCTGTCATCAAGCACCAGCTCATTGATCGCGACGGTCTGCTGTCGCGCATGATGCCGAGGAAATAACGCCCCCCTGAGGCGCTTTGCGCCTTCCCCCGGAGGGGAACAACGCCTTCGCCGCGAGGCGGCCCTTGCTTGCTGCCTCTCACCTCAGAGTTCGCCAGTTTTTGAATTTCTCTCCCTACGTTCACAGGATGTTTTGTATGAAAGCGTTTTTCACTACCGCCCTGATTGTTACCGCCTTCATGGGCACGGCCGCTCAAGCTGCTCAGGCTCTGGTGCCCGCCCAGAGCGCCGTCAACTTCGAAGCCAAGCAGATGGGCGTTCCTCTCAAGGGCCACTTCAAGAAGTTTGACGCCCAGATTGCCTTTGACGCCGCCAAGCCCGAAACCAGCAAGATCCACTTCACCATCGACACCGGCAGCGCCACCATGGGCGCCAAGGAAACCGATGCCGAGCTGCCTAAGGCTGACTGGTTCAATGTCGCCAAGTTTCCCCAGGCCACGTTTGCCTCCAGCGCTGTCAAGGCACTGGGCGGCGGCAAGTACCAGGTGGACGGCACGCTGACCATCAAGGGCAATGCACAGAAAGTGAGCCTGCCGGTGACGCTGACTCAGTCCGGCGCCACCACCACCGCTAGTGGCACCCTGCCCCTGAAGCGCCTGACCTTCAAGATCGGCGATGGCGACTGGAAGGACACTTCCATGGTGGCCGATGAAGTCACCGTGCAATTCAAGCTGGCGTTGACCGGCGTGGGAAAAATTTAAGTCTTTTCCGGCTACAGCGCTTTATACATAAGCACTGGTAGCTCATATTTTGATAGTTTCAACCCCTGAAGGAGTTTTCACCATGCGTTCCACTTTGTTCGCCCTGACCGCGGCTTCCCTGTTTGCCACTGCTGCTCAGGCAGCCCCAGCCACTTACGCCCTCGATCCCACGCACACGTTTGCAACGTTCGAGATCGACCACTTTGGCGCTTCGACCAACCGCGTGCGCTTTGACAAGAAAAGCGGCACCGTCGAATTTGACAAGGCCGCCAAGACGGGCAAGGTGGAAGTGACTCTGGACATGACTTCGGTGAACTCCGGCACACCATCCTTCAACAAGCACCTGCAAAGCGCCGACATCTTCAACGTGGAGAAATTCCCCGAAGCCAAGTTTGTCTCCGACAAGTTTGTGTTTGATGGCGACAAGCTCAAGGAAGTCACCGGCCAGCTGACCATGATGGGCAAGACCGCCCCCATGACCATCAAGGCCCACAAATTCACCTGCTATGAAAGCCCCATGCTGCAAAAGCGTGAAGTCTGCGGCGGCGACTTCGAAGCCACCATCGACCGCACCCAGTGGGGCGTGAACTATGGCATCCCCTACGGCTTCCCCAAGGAAGTGCGTCTGGTGATGTCCATCGAAGCTGTGAAGCAGTAATTAACTTAACGACTCTCGAGCAGAGTCCTGCGGGACTCACTCTTTGGCCCAGTCCGTGCAAACGGCCTGGGCTTTTTAGCATCAGTTTCCAGCCTTGAGTCAATTCCCCTTCAGTCCTAAAATTCACTTTAGGTTAATTAATTACGAATAGTAGAATCAATTCATTCTCAAAATTCAAGGAGACATTGCATGAACCAAGCCGCCCCCACCCCGGTTTACTCCCAGCCTCGACGCGTGGACATGAGCCAGCTGCCCGCGCCTGCGGCCGTTCAACAGTTGCACCACTACGCCTACAAGGCCAAGGATGCGGAAGAGACCCGCCACTTCTACGAAGACATCCTGGGTCTGCCGCTCTATCACATCATTCAGAGCGACTACGTGCCCTCCACGGGTGAGTACTGCCCTTACACCCACTTTTTCTTTCGCCTCAAAGACGGCTCTTTCATCGCTTTTTTTGACATTGGCGATGACGAGGCTGCCCTGCCCTCGCCCAACACACCGCTCTGGATCAACCACATCGCCTTTCGCGTGGACTCCGTGCAGGAGCTGGAGAACACCAAGGCCCGCCTGCAAGCCTGCGGCGTGGAAGTGCTGGGCGTGACCGATCACCACATCTTCAAGAGCATTTACTTCTTTGACCCCAATGGCATCCGCCTGGAGCTGAGTGCACAACTGGCCGATGCCGTGCAAATGGAAAAAGACAGCACCACCGCACATGCCCGCCTGAACGAGTGGACGGCACGCAAAGAGCAGTGGCGCAAGGAGCGCGCCGAGGGCAAGACCAATGCGACGCTCAAGCCTCAGAGCAATGACCGGCCGGAATTTATCCCCACCCCCTGAGCGGCTTCGCCGCTTCCCCCTCTCCCTCTGGGAGGGGACGACGCCTTCGCTGGGGGAGCGGACGTTGCTCGGTGTTTCTGGCTTGAGTCATGCTTATTCAAACGCTGCTTTATTAATTTGATAGCTGTCAGCTCTTGATAAATAAGCCCAAGAGGGCGAAATAAGGCCTACCGTGCCCATCAGCGGATCGGATCGCTAAAATCATTGGCAATCCGTCCTAATGTCTATGAAGACGGCATCCAGACCACTGGGTGCCGTTTTCGTTTCAAGAATTCTTTGCCACGCAGCCATGAGCGACACCACTTCCGCATCGGTTTCACAGCCCGGCCTCGACAGCCTCTCCAAGTCTTTTGAACCTGCTTCCATCGAAGCCCATTGGGGCCCCGAGTGGGAAAAGCGCGGCTACGGCAATGCCGGCTATCGCGGCACAGGCGTGCCCAGCGCTGAGGCGACCGCAGCGGGCAACAACTTCTCCATCCAGCTGCCTCCCCCCAATGTGACCGGCACGCTACACATGGGCCACGCGTTCAACCAGACCATCATGGACTCGCTGACGCGCTACCACCGCATGAAGGGCTACAACACAGCCTGGATTCCCGGCACCGACCACGCCGGCATCGCCACCCAGATCGTGGTGGAGCGCCAATTGCAGACGCAGGGCGTGAGCCGCTATGACCTGGGCCGTGACGAGTTCACCAAGAAGGTCTGGGAGTGGAAGGAAAAGTCCGGCAACACCATCACCACGCAAATGCGCCGCATGGGCGACACCGTGGACTGGAGCCGCGAGTACTTCACCATGGACGACAAGCTGTCCAAGGTCGTGACCGAAACCTTTGTGAAGCTCTACCAGCAAGGCCTGATCTACCGCGGCAAGCGTCTGGTGAACTGGGACCCCGTGCTGCAATCGGCCGTGTCTGACCTGGAAGTCGAGAACCAGGAGAAAGACGGTTCGCTCTGGCATATCGCCTACCCACTGACCAGCGGCCAAGGCAATCTGGTCGTAGCTACTACCCGCCCCGAAACCATGCTGGGCGACGTGGCCGTGATGGTCCACCCCGAGGATGAGCGTTACAAGCACCTGATCGGCCAGACCGTGAAGCTGCCACTGGTGGGCCGCGAGATCCCCATCATTGCCGACGAGTACGTGGACAAGGAATTCGGCACTGGCGTGGTGAAGGTCACGCCTGCCCACGACCAGAACGACTACCAGGTGGGGCAGCGCCACAAGCTGCCCATGATCACGGTGCTGACGCTGACCGCCAAGATCAACGACGAAGCGCCTGAAAAATATCGTGGCATGGACCGCTTTGTGGCCCGCAAGGCCATCGTGGCCGACCTGGAAGAGCTGGGCCTGATGGTCGAGATCAAGAAGCACAAGCTGATGGTGCCGATCTGTGACCGCACCGGTCAGGTGATCGAGCCCATGCTGACCGACCAGTGGTTCATCGCCATGAGCAAGGTCAGCGAGCAAGACCCCACTGGCAAGTCCATCGCCCAGAAGGCCATCGACGCAGTGGCCAATGGCGACGTGACCTTTGTGCCCGAGAACTGGGTCAACACCTATAACCAGTGGATGAACAACATTCAGGACTGGTGCATCTCGCGTCAGCTGTGGTGGGGCCACCAGATTCCCGCCTGGTACGACGAAGAAGGCAATATCTACGTCGCCAAGAACGAAGCCGAAGCCCAGGCTCAAGCCCCCGGCAAGACACTGCGCCGCGACGAAGACGTGCTGGACACCTGGTATTCCTCGGCCATGGTTCCGTTCTCCACCATGGGCTGGCCTGAGCAAGGCAATGCTGCCGATGATGATTACAACCTCTACCTGCCCTCTTCGGTGCTGGTCACAGGCTACGACATCATCTTCTTCTGGGTGGCACGCATGATCATGATGACCACGCACTTCACCGGTCGCGTGCCGTTCAAGCATGTCTACATCCACGGCCTGGTGCGCGATGCACAAGGCAAGAAGATGTCCAAATCCGAAGGCAATGTGCTGGACCCGGTCGACCTGATCGACGGCATCTCGCTGGAGCCCCTGCTCGAAAAGCGCACCACCGGCCTGCGCAAGCCCGAGACAGCACCCCAGGTGAAGAAGAACACGCAAAAGGAATTTCCTGAAGGCATTCCCGCCTACGGCGCGGACGCACTGCGCTTCACCTTTGCCGCACTGGCCTCGCTGGGTCGCAGCATCAACTTCGACAGCAAGCGCTGCGAGGGCTACCGCAACTTCTGCAACAAGCTCTGGAACGCCAGCCGCTTTGTGCTGATGAACTGCGAAGGCCATGACTGCGGCCTGAAGGAACACACCAAGGAACAGTGCCAGCCGGGTGGCGAGTTTGAAGGCTATATGCACTTCAGCCAACCCGACCGCTGGATCACCTCGCAGCTGCAGAAAGTCGAAGCCGAAGTGGCCAAGGGCTTTGCCGAGTTCCGCCTCGACAACGTGGCCAATGCCATCTACGACTTCGTCTGGAACGAGTTCTGCGACTGGTACCTGGAAATCGCCAAGGTGCAGATCCAGACCGCAACACAGGCTGGTAATGAAGCGCAGCAGCGCGCCACACGCCGCACGCTGATCCGCACGCTGGAAGCCATCCTGCGTCTGGCCCACCCCATCATTCCGTTTGTGACGGAAGAGCTGTGGCAGCAAGTGGCGCCGGTGGCTGGCCTCAAGGGCGACTCCATCGCCGTGGCCCGCTACCCCGAAGCCCAGCCCGCCAAGATTGATGAAGCCTCCATCGAGTATGTGGGCCGCATCAAGCAGATGGTCGATGCCTGCCGCGCCCTGCGTGGCGAGATGGGCGTCTCTCCCGCCCAGCGCCTGCCGCTGCTGGCCATTGCCGGCTCCGCCGAAGGTGGTGAGTTCCTGCGCGCCAATGCGGCTGTGCTGAAGAACCTGGCCAAGCTCAGCGAAGTCAAGGTGTTTGACGACGAAGCAGCCTGGGCCGCCGAAGCACAGCACTCGCCCGTCTCCGTGGTGGGCGATGCCCGTATGGCCCTGTTCGTGGAAATCGACGTGGCTGCTGAAAAGGCACGCCTGTCCAAGGAAGCCAAGCGTCTGGAAGGCGAAATCAACAAGGCCAATGGCAAGCTAAGCAACGAAGCCTTTTGCGCCAAGGCCCCCGCAGCCGTGCTGGAGCAGGAGCGCAAGCGCCTGGCCGACTTTGGCGCCACATTGACTCGTATCAACGAGCAACTGGCTCGCCTTGGCTAATCCCTAGTAAACTTTGGCGAACATAAGGCGCAGGCAACTGCGCCTTTTTTCCATCCAGAAACGATAAGCACGATCAACACATGAGCAATCAAACCCGCGTCCGCAAAGCCGTTTTCCCCGTTGCAGGCTTGGGCACCCGCTTTTTGCCCGCGACCAAGGCGTCCCCCAAGGAGATGCTGCCCGTGGTGGACAAGCCTTTGATCCAGTACGCCGTGGAAGAGGCCTACGAGGCAGGCATCCGTGACATGGTTTTCGTAACCGGCCGCAGCAAGCGCGCCATCGAAGACCATTTCGATACCTCTTACGAGCTGGAAAACGAGCTGGAGAACGCCGGCAAACACGCCATGCTGGACTTGGTACGCAGCGTCAGCCCGGTAGATATGAACTGCCTGTTCGTACGCCAGCCCCGCTCTCTGGGCCTGGGCCATGCCGTGCTGTGCGCCGAGCCTCTGGTCGGCAATGAGCCATTCGCCGTGATTCTGGCTGATGATCTGATGACCGGTGAAGCAGGTGGGCCCGGTGTTATGGCTCAGATGACTGCCGCCTTCCAGAAGCAAGGCCGCTCTCTGCTGGCCGTGCAGGAAGTGCCTCTGGAGCACACCAAGCGCTACGGTATCGTCAAGGGCGAAGCCGCAGGCGGCCCTCTGATGCGCATTGACGAGATCGTGGAAAAGCCCGCCCCTGAAGTTGCTCCTTCGCGCATGGGCGTGGCCGGCCGCTATGTGCTGACACCAGCGATTTTTGACGAGATTCGCAACCAGCCCAAGGGCGTGGGCGGTGAGATTCAGCTGACCGATGCCATCGAACGCCTGATGGCACATGAAGCCGTTTACGCCTTCCAGTACGCTGGCAAACGCTATGACTGCGGCAGCAAGGAAGGCTTCTTGCAAGCCACGGTGGAGCTGGCACTGCAGCACCCCGATGTGGGCGAGAGCTTTCGCGATTACCTCAAAACTCTGAGCATCTGACGCAAGCCAGTGCTTGATTTCAAAGATAAAAGGCCTGCAATTGCAGGCCTTTTATACGCTATCAGCTCTCAATTCAAGAGCATTTCAGTCTCAGCGACGTTTGAGGATATGGATGAACTCCTCACCCACCGTTTGCTGCTCGACCAACTCATTACCCGTCTGCTTGGCAAAGGCCTGAAAGTCGCGGATGGAGCCGGTATCGGTGGCCACCACCTTGAGCAGCTGACCGCTTTGCATGGCAGCCAGGGCCTTCTTGGCCTTGAGAATAGGCAACGGACAGTTCAGGCCGCGGGTATCGACTTCTTGATCTACTTGCATGGGAATCCTCTTTTGCAGGGATTGTAGGAAAGCCCGGCTTTGTCAGTGGCAGCGCGGTCTTTGCTCAATCGAGTCTGGGCGCCACCGTGAAGCGCGGATCTTCACTCCAATAACGCACAGGCCATTTGGCGGGATCCGGCTCCGGATTCTGCCCGGGACGAAAAGCGCCAAAACGCGGCTCAAAGCCCTTTTGCCTGACCCACTCCGCCAAGGCATAACCCGTGCCAGAAGGCCAGCACAGCGACTCTTCCGCCGTCTGCCAACGGTATTCCAGCAGCTCGGGGGACAGCCGAACATCCTCTGACTTGCCTTCCACGCGCACGTGGTAGGCGATCAGCACCTGATTCATGCGCAAAAACTCCGAGCAACACAACAGCCGCAAGGCTTTCACCCTCAGCCCGGTTTCCTCCATCACCTCGCGGCAAATACCGGCTTCGGGCGACTCACCCGCCTCCATAAAGCCGGTAATCAGGCCAAACACACCTTCTTGCCACAGGACATTGCGGGCAAGCAGCACCCTGCCGTCATCGCCCTCAACCACTGCAGCCAGCACAGGCGTCGGGTTTCCCCAATGCGTAAAACCGCAGCTCGGGCAACGCAGACGCTGCACCTCCCCACTGTCCTCCTGAGCGGCAATCCACTGCAACTCGGTTGCGCAGTTGGAGCAAAAGCGCACTTCATAAGCCATCAAGTTTCTCCAGAGCTTCTTGCTATCAAATGCGCGATCCCTTGCCAGAAACATCAAGCAAGGGCCGATTCGCAACAATGATGTAGCCCAATTTAGGGGGAAGCCGCGCAGCGGCTCAGGGGCCAAGTCAATTAAGCGGGGAAGACGCCCGTGGAGAGATAGCGATCGCCGCGGTCGCAAACGACAAACACAATGGTCGCGTTCTGTTCACGCTTAGCAATTTCCTGTGCAGCCCAAAGCGCTCCGGCAGCAGAAATACCCGCGAAGATGCCTTCTTCACGCGCCATGCGTCGGGCCATGTCTTCGGCATCATCCTGCGTCACATAGACCAGTTCATCGACCAGCGATGCGTCATAGATCTTGGGCAGGTATTCCTCGGGCCACTTGCGAATGCCGGGAATGCGCGAGCCTTCGGAAGGCTGAGCACCGATGATCTTGATATTGGGGTTCTTTTCCTTAAGGAACTTGGCCACGCCAGTAATCGTGCCGGTCGTCCCCATGGCGCTGACAAAGTGAGTGATCTCTCCACCCGTCTGCTCCCACAGTTCAGGCCCAGTCGTTTCATAGTGAGCACGAGGATTGTCGGGATTGGCAAACTGATCCAGCAGCACGCCTTTGCCCTGCGTCACCATCTGGTCGGCCAGATCGCGGGCATATTCCATGCCGCCACTCTTGGGCGTCAGAATCAGCTCGGCACCATAAGCCTTCATGGTCTGGGCACGCTCAATAGACAAGTCCTCGGGCATGATCAAAATCATGCGATAGCCCTTGATGGCAGCAGCCATGGCCAAGGCAATACCGGTGTTGCCCGATGTCGCCTCAATCAGTGCGTCGCCCGGTTTGATCTCGCCGCGCTCTTCAGCGCGCTGGATCATAGACAGCGCAGGCCGATCCTTGACGGAACCAGCCGGGTTGTTGCCTTCGAGCTTGCCCAGCACCACATTTCCACGTTCACGGTTTGCATCCGCGCCAATGCGTTGCAATGCCACCAGCGGCGTGTGACCGATAGCATGTTCGATGGTCAAATAATTTTTCATGCCCAATACTGTGCCATAATTCGGGTCTGCGTTAAGCGAAGCCCGGGTGGTGAAATTGGTAGACGCAGGGGACTCAAAATCCCCCGCCGCAAGGCGTGCCGGTTCGATTCCGGCCCCGGGCACCACATACCAAAAGCCGTTAAGTTCCAAAGACTTAACGGCTTTTTCTATGCTTATTCAAAGCTCATGCCTTGAGCAGTTAGGCGCAAAAATAAAAAAGCATTTGGCGCAAAGACCATTTCGCAAGAGATTCCTCTCGCTCTGTGAGCTCCTCAATCTCTCGCCTTGAGGCGCACCGCATATGCACAAATTCCGTCATTTCCCGTCACTTTTATTCACCCTGAATCTATAAGACCGAGTAACACTGGCGCGGCTTTGTACTGACTCGGCAGTCACGTCGAAATCGCTACGTTTAGCGCGCGGGCGAGGCGGGGTCTCGAGCGCGCGCTGAGGGGCTTGACCGCCTTGGCTGGCTGAGCTGCTGGCACCTCATGTGCTTCTTTCCCTCGCCCTTCCTCTCCTGCCTGCAGCCTGACTGGCAGGCAACAAAAAAGCCCCGCATGCGGGGCTTTGTCACATCCAGTGCTGACTGCTACTTCAGGGGATCAGCCTGCGGCTCATCCACCCCCGGCAGACAGTAGGTATCAAAGCGGCAGACCTCCACTCCCGCAAAGTCATTGATGCTGGATGCCAGGTGCGTCTGAAGTGGCTGAATCTCATTGCGGGCAAACACCCTGGCGGCATTCACCACATTGCCAAAGGCTGTGCCACTCGATGGCACCACAGCCATCAGCTCCGGCGGCACCCTGTGGGCGGCCAGCTGATCGTCGCGGCTGACGTTCTTGATATTGAGGAACTCATCCTTGGCCGCAGCCTCGCCAATGGGCAATAGCTTGATGCCATCTTTTTGCCCATTCGGGCTGTGAAAGAACAGATTGCGAAAGTTGCCAATGCCCTTGCTGCTCTTGAGCGCAGCTCGCAGCCCGTCCACATCCTGCTGATTGGGCGTCGGGTCCGTCAGGTAAAGGATGAAGCCCGCATGGCTGCCATTGGTGTAGTAGCGGCGACGGAATAGCGTGGCCGACTCATTGAGCAAGCTGGCCTGCAGGCTGGCCAGATACTGCGGCACCCCATACACCTCCTGGTCCACATCCGGCTCCATCACATGGCAGATGCTCCCCTTGCGAAACGTATGCACCTCATTCCAGCGCGGCATAAAGCCGAAGGTTTCCAAATCCGCCCGGCGGCGCGTGTACTTGGCCAGGCTGTGCTTGAACTCCATGCCATCCCCCAGCCTGCTGCGCGGCTCCTCCAAGTAGGCATTGCCAAACACCAGATACTCCTTGGCCACCTTCAGCACCGTCGTGCGGCTCAGCCGCGCATGCGGCCTGAACGTGCTGGCCAAAATCTTCGCCTTCAGATCAATCGCGCTCGCGTGGTGCACCCCAGCGCGCAGCATGCGCGTCAGGCCATCCACGCTCACCGGCATCTCATACCACTCGTTATTGATCAGATTGCACTCGAAGTAATCAAAGATCTCGCGCCGATCCAGCACCGCCTCGGGTGATCCAAAGGTAAAAGCCTCAATAGATGGCGATGCCGCAGCATCAACAATGGCCACATCCGTCATTTAGCAAATCTCCAAAGTCACGCCGCTGCCCAGCCCACCGCCCACGGCAGCAGCCTCAAGCGGCTCGTTATCCAAAGCATTCATGCAGGCCCAGGCCAGATCGGCGTGGCCGGCTTCCTCGCTGCGCCCGCTCGCATACGTCACGCTGCGCCCACTGGCCGTCATCTCGCGCTTGATCGCCATAAAGCTGCGCTGCAGATCCACATCACCCGCATCAAACTCCAGCCGCCCGGCGCGAATCACGCTCTGCGCCTTCAGCACCAAGCGCGTCTTCACCTCCACGCTGTACTGCAGCGCCCGCGCGCCGGGGAAGAACTTCTGCACAATCTGGTGCACCCCCGTGCCAAGGCCGGACGTGTCAATCGTGATGTGCTCCACGTGGTACTTCTTCGTCAGCTTGCGGATCTCCTCGGCCTGCCCCTCAAAGTCCGCGCCCTTGAACTGCATGCGCTCCAGCACCCGAAACTTGCCGCCCGCCTTATCCGGCGGGGCCAGCACCACCAGGCCGGCCGCGTCTCCCGTGTGGCTCGGGTCATAACCAATCCACACCCGCTTATAGGCAAACGGCCGCAGCGCAAAAGGCTTCCAGTCGTCGGCCCAGGCATCCCAGCTATCCACATGGCAGCGCATCAGCTCCGTCAGAGGGAAGACCGAGAAACTCTCATCCACAAACCCGCACATCAGCAGGTTGTCCCACTCCTCGTCGCTGTACTCAAAGCGCAGCTCGTCCAGGTCAAACAAATCGCAGCCACCCGCCGCCGCATCCAGCACCGTCACAATCTGGCGCCAGATCTTGTCCTCCCCCGTAAAGCCGCCGGCCAGCCGGTCATGGCTCAAGTCCAGCTCAATGCGGTCAGCCTTGCTGCGCTTGCGGTTGATGCGGTTGCCACTCCAGAAGGCATACGCCTGGTGCTGCAGGCTCGACGGCGTGCTGAAGTACGTCTTGCGCCACTTCTTGTGCATCGCCATGCCGCTGGCCACCTTGTTGAGCTGGTCAAACGACTGCGTCCAGAAAAACTCGTCAAAGTAGAAATTGCCGTGATAGCCCTGCGCCGTGCGGGCATTGGTGCCCAAGAAATACAGCGTCGCCCCATTGGGCAGCACGATAGGGTCGCCCTTGAGCTCAATGCCCAGCACCTCTTTGACAAAGGCAATGATGTAGCCCCGAAAAATATGCGCCTGCGCCTTGCTCGCTGACAAGAAAATCTGATTGCGCCCCGTCTCCAGCGCATCAATCAAAGCCTCGCGGGCAAAGTACCAGGTCGCACCAATCTGGCGGCTTTTCAAAATTGCCCGCGTGCGCTCCTGGCTGCTCTGCCACCAGCTCAGCTGGTACTTGAACAAGCTGTCGATAAACGCCGACTTCAGCTTCTCCAGCCCCTCCTCACCGGCCAGCAGCCCGCTGCGCTCCGGCTGCCGCTTGGGCGCAGCATTGCGGGCGTTGATATTCGGGTTCAGGTCACTTTCCTTGCCCGTCTCGCTGTACTTGTGCACCCTGGCCAGCCGCTCCAGCTGGCGGCCCAGCAGGTCAATCTCCTTGAAGTCCCCGCCCGTCTTGCTCTCCTTGTTGATCAAGGTGCAAAGCCGCATCTCCAGCGTCCCCTCCACCCGGTCCACGGGCTTGGCCTTGTCCCACGCATCCGCCGCCTTCCACTCATGCACCGTCGTGCGCGGCACATCAATGTGCTCGGCAATATGCGTCACACGCCAGCCCATCCAGTACAGCGCCCGTGCCTTGCGCCGCTTGTCCTGGCTGCTCTCAGTCAGCGCCCGCAGCACATCCAGCTCAGCCGTATCAACGGCTGCAGCCTCTGCCTCGGGGAATGGAAAAGGATTGCTCTGGCCAGAGCGAGAACGCACCTTCAGGCCTTCTTTTGCAGTCATACCCGCCAGTTTGGGCGTGCATTCGCGCGCGTGCACCTGCGCATTTATGTAGCAAGCCGCGCTACAGCCCAAAGCGTTTGCCGCCAACCGGGCCTAGGTCAGACCATAGAGGCTAGCGCTGCAAAGCCTCCCTCAACTCACTGCTCAAGCACATGCCCACCAAGTCCAAATTCTTCCGCGTGGCCACCGAAGGTGCCACCACCGATGGCCGTGAAATCACCCGCACCGACATCGAGCAAATGGCCAAGTCGTATGACCCCGCCAAATACGCCGCCCGCGTCTGGCTGGAGCACTATCGTGGCTTGGTGCCCGGCGGCTCCTTTGATGCGCTGGGCGACGTCACCGCCATTGAGTCCCGTGAGGTCGAAGGCGGCAAGCTGGCCCTGTTCGCACAGATCGAGCCCCTGCCCAAGCTCATCGAGATGAACAAGGCCAAACAAAAGCTGTTCTCCTCCGTAGAGATCCACCCCCAGCTTGGTGACACCGGCGGCGCCTACCTATTTGGCCTGGGCGTCACCGACAGCCCCGCCAGCCTGGGCACCGAAGTACTCAAATTCAGCCAGACCGCTGCCGCCAGCCCCTTCGCAGACCGCAAGGCAGACAAATCCACCCTCTACGCTGCCGCGCAGGAATTCACGCTGGAGCTGGAGGCAGACCAGCCCGAAGCCACCACCGGCCCACTGGCCTCGGCCCTGGACAAATTCAGCGCCCTGCTGGCCAAAGCCATCGGCACGGATAAACCGGCACCAGCCCCCGCCGTGCAGCAGCACAGCATCCAGGCCCCTGAAATCATGGCAGCCCTGGCCGCCACGCAAGAAGTGGTCACCGCTTTTGCCAACCAACAAGCCCACGACAGCAAAGCCCTGGCCGACCTGAAAAAACAGTTCAGCCAGCTGCAGGCCGACCACCAGGGCCTCGTCACCAAGCTCAGCACCGAAAGCGCTGACGAGAACCGCCCACCAGCCATTGGCGGCGACGGCTACGAACAAGCAGCCTTCTAAGCCACGCCCCACTCTTCGCAACGAACACAAGGACCCCCCATGCGCAACACCACCCGCGTACTGTTCAACAGCTACCTCTCCAACCAGGCCAAGCTCAACGCCGTGGCCTCCGCCGTCGCCCAATTCACGGTCGAGCAGTCCGTGCAGCAAAAGCTCGAAACCAAGCTGCAGGAATCCAGCGCCTTCCTCAAAAAGATCAACATCATTGGCGTGGACGATCTCAAGGGTGAAAAGCTGGGCCTGGGCATTGCCGGCCCCATCGCCAGCCGCACCGACACCAGTGGCGACGGCACCCGCAAAACCGTAGACCCCTCCACCCTGGGTAAAGAAGGCTACGAATGCGTCCAGGTCAACTACGACACCCACCTGCGCTATGCCAAGCTCGACGCCTGGTCGCAGCACAAAGACTTCCAGCTGCGCATCAGCGGCGCCATCGTCGAGCGCGGTGCGCTGGACCGCATCATGATTGGCTTCAACGGCACCAGTGCCGCCGCCAACACCGACCGCACCGCCAACCCCTTGCTGCAAGACGTGGCCAAAGGCTGGCTCAAGCACATCCGTGACAACGCCGCCCAGCGCGTCATGAGCGGCGTGACCTACGGCACTGACAAAGGTGCTCAGGGCACCTACAAATCCCTGGACGGCCTGGTCTATGACGCCATCCAGCTGCTGGAGCCTGTGCACCGCGAAGACCCCGAGCTGGTCGCCGTCATTGGCCGTGACCTCATGCACGACAAGATGTTCCCTCTGGTCGATGGCCAGGACGCCCCCACGGAAAAACTCGCCGCAGACATCGTCGTCAGCCAGCGCCGCATCGGTGGCCTGCCTGCCGTGCAAGTGCCCTACTTCCCTGCAGGCACCGTGCTCATCACCCGCCTGGACAACCTGTCCATCTACTTCCAGAAGGGTGGCCGCCGTCGCCACGTCAAAGACGTGCCAGAGCGTGACCGCGTCGAGACCTATGAATCCTCCAACGACGCCTGGGTCGTAGAAGACTTTGGCCTGGTCGCCATGGTCGAAGGCATCACGGAATTCCGGGCGCCTTGACCGCTCTTCGCCAGCCAAGCCCCGAGCCGCTGACTCGGCCCTGCGCCCAGCGGCTCTCTTCTCTGCACTCTGACTGACACCCGCCATGCCACTCACCCCTGCCCAAAAGCACTTTGCCCGCGTGCTGGCTGCCCAAGAGGCAGAGCGTGCAGCTGCCGCAGACCCGTTTGGCGCTGCCTCCGGCAGCCAGCACGAACTCATGCTGGCCCAGTTGCACGCCCATTCGCGCCAGCTCAAAGACATCAAGGCCACTGAAAAAAAGGTGGAAGCCAAGCGCAAGCTGCTGCCCGAGTACCTCGAATACATCGATGGCGTGCTGGAGTCCGACGCTGGCGTGCAAGACCCCGTCATCACCACCCTCATGGTCTGGATGCTCGATGTGGGTGACTGGCAGCAAGCCCTGCAAATGGCCGAGTACTGCCTGCGCCACAAGCTGCAGCTGCCTGACCGCTTCAACCGCAACGTGCCCACGCTGCTGCTCGACGACGTCAGCGACGCCGCCATCAAAGGCCAACTGGTGGGCGCGGATGCCCTGGCCATCCTCGCCAGAGTCGACCTGCTCACCCAAGAGCTGGACGCCCACGACCAGGCGCGCGCCAAGCTGCACAAAGCCATTGGCTGGGCTGCCATGGGCAAGACCCACACCAAAGACCTGAGCACCGAACAAGTCAAAGCCTTGCAGCTGGATCAAGTGCGCATTGCACTGCCCCACCTGCAGCGCGCCGTAGAACTGCACGCCCAGGTGGGCGTGAAAAAAGACGTGGAGCGACTGGAGCGCCGCTTGAAAGAGCTGCAGCCAGACGCCCCCAACTGAGCGAACCCCGCACCCGGACGGCTCAGGCGCTGCGGCCTGTCAGCAATCACTCACCGTGATCGCTGCACTCAGCCAACGCACCTGACCACCGTCCCCTCACACCCGAGCCCTCAAAGCCTGCCGCCATGTCTGCCTTCATCGTCACCGCCAACCCGCCTGCCGCTGCGCAAGAGCCCATCATCACCAATGACGGGTTCTTCCCCGACATGAGCCCCGCCAAGGTGCGCGACGCTTGCCGCCTGGACGGCACGGCCACCAGCGAGCGCCTGGCACCCGCCCTCAAAGACGCCATGCTCAGCATCAACGCCGAGCTGCAAACCTGGGCAGATGAACAGCGCAGCCGCTGGGGCTACGCCACGCTGGCCGAAGTGCCCTCCCCCCAAGTCGGCGGCGAAAGCGCCAAAGTCTTGTACTACCAGCGCGCTGTGCACTACTGCCTCATGGCAGACCTGGCCGAGATGTACCGCAACATCTCCAGCACCCCCGCAGGCGCAGGCAAAGCGGACAGGGTGATGGAAGAGCTGGTCATTCAGCTCGGCGAGCACCGCCGCAAGCAGCGCTGGGCCATCTCAGACCTGCTGGGTCAGGCCCGTTGCACCGTAGAGCTGCTGTAGAGCCATGGCCAGGCAGATCCGCACCCAGCAAAACGATTCGGTAGACGCCCTGTGCTGGCGCCACTACGGCCGCACGCAAGGCGCGGTCGAGGCCGTACTGCAAGCCAACCCCGGCCTGGCCAGGCGCGGGCTGATCTTGCCCCAGGGCCTCCTGGTGCACATGCCCCCCTTGAGCGCACCGCCCCCCAAAACCACCGTAACGCTATGGGACTGAGCATGAGCAAGCAAGAGCTATTGCAATCCTCCGCCATGGAGGCCGCCAAAGGCACTCCACCCGTCATCGTCGCTGCCACCGCCAACGTACAAAGCTGGTCCAGCGCCGACATCGTCACGGCGCTGACCATCATCTACCTGCTGCTGCAAATCCTGTGGCTGTTGTGGAAGTGGTGGAAAGCCGCCCAAACCGGTGAGGTCAAAGAATGATCAAGAAATACTTCCCCCACCTCGGCGGCAGCCTGGTGCTGGCCAGCGCCGCGCTTCTGGCTTTTCTGGGCACCTGGGAAGGCGCTGCGCAATACACCGTCTATGCCGACAAGCTGGCCGGCGGCCTGCCCACCGTCTGCAAAGGCCTCACCCGCCATGTCACCACAACCCCCATCATCGTGGGCGAGCGCTGGAGTGCAGACAAATGCCAGCGTGAAGAAACAGCCGCCCTGCAGCGCGTGCAAATGGCGCTGGGCCAGTGCTTCAAAGTGCTGCCGCCCCAGTACGTGTTTGATGCGGCCAGCAGCCATGCCTGGAACTTTGGCCACCCCAGCACCTGCACCAGCCTGGCCATGGCCAGCTTCAACCGTGGCGACTGGGCCACCGGCTGCCGCCGCCTGAGCATGTCTGACGCCGGCCGCCCCGTCTGGAGCTTCACCAGCCGCACCGACCCTAAGACCGGCATCAAGATCTATACCTTCATCCAAGGGCTGGCCGATCGCCGCCAGGCAGAAACCAGCTTCTGCAGCAAAGGGCTGACATGAAAGCAATTCTGGCCAATGCCTTGCTCTACGCCATGCTGGTGGCTGCCGGTGCCATCTCTGGCATGAGCTATGAATCCTCACGCCAGGCGCAGGCCGCCAAAACCGAGCTGCAAGACCTTCAGCGCCGTGCAGCCCGCAACGCTGCCTGGCTGCGCGGCGAACGCACCGCCAGCGAAGCGCAGCTCAATGAGCAAATCCTCACCCTCCACACCCAACTGGCCCAAGCCCAGACCCAAGCCGATGAAAACCACCACACTCTTGTCTCTGGCCTGCGCGCTGGCACTGTCAGCGTGCGCGTCCCCATCGCCCCTGTGCCCTCCAGCTGCACCAGCGACAGCGCACACGCCACCGGCCATTCCAGCGTTGCAGCTCAAGCCACGCACGCCCAACTTGACCCAGAGGCAGCAGCAAATCTTGCCGCCATTCCCCACGAAGGCGACGCCGCCATCCGTGAGCTCAACGCCTGCATCGCCCAGTACAACGCAGTAAAAGCCGAGCAAGACGCCTGGCGGCTCACCCTCACCCAGCTGGAGACAGGCCATGCGCAAACCCCCTAGCCTGCGCGCCCACCTCACTGCGGCCCTTCCCCAGTACCGGCAAAGTCCTGAAAACCTGCTGATGTTTGTCATGGGCGGCCATGTCTCGGCCACCGGTACCAAGGCGCTGGGCTGGCAGTGGGAATACAGCCTGCGCATCGTGCTGTGCGACTTCACCGGCCACCCCGATGCCGTCATCGGCCCCACCCTGATCTGGCTGCGCGCCCATCAGCCCGACTTGCTCAACCACCCCGAGAAACAAAAGCAAGCCCTCAAAGTGAGCGCCGAATACTTGAACACCCAGGCCATGGATCTGGTGCTGGATGTACAACTGAGCGAAAGCGTGCACGCCCGCCCCACCGCCAATGGCAATGGGGCATTTGAGCTGCTACACCGGTTGGAGCCGCCCTGCTTTGATGATCAGCCACACGACGCCGTGACTGAGCTGTATCTCAACGGTGAGCAGCTCGCCGCATGGCCGCCGCTGGATGTGGTGGGCCAATAAGCCATGGACGACCTCACCCGCCTGCAAGACTGGCTAGCCCCGCTGCTGACCAAGCTCAATGAAGGCGAGCGCCGCCTGCTGGCACGGGAAGTCGCCAAACGCGCCCGCACCATCACCCAGAAAAACATGGCGGCCCAACAAAGTCCAGACGGCCAGAGCTGGAAACCGCGCAAGCACCGCAGCCGTGATGCCCGGGGCAACTTGCGCCAAGGACCCATGTTCAACAAACTGCGCCTGGCCCGCCATCTGCGCACCCATGCACTCAGGCACGAGTCATTGGTGGAGTTTGTGGGCCGGGCCGCTCGCATCGCCCGCGTACACCACTACGGCCTGCGCGACCGCGTGAGCGAGGGCGGTGCCCAGTACCAATATCCGGCCCGTGAATTGCTGGGCCTCAGTGATGAGCAGATGGGAGCTATCACTGACTTGATACTGGATCACCTCAGCAGTTTCTAGTAAGCCGCTGTGGTTGACCTTCCCAGCGTCATCGTTGAAACGACTGGAGCGGCAGGTAACGACCCTTTGTTGACTTTGCTTGCAGCTCGATCGATGTCCGCTATTGCAACGGAGCACGCTTATCAATTGTTAAATTGATTCAACGCTCAAGATTTTTCTAAGGCAATCTAATACAATTAGATACAAATAATCGTAAACCCTAATTTTCTAGAGCACCAAGTCTTTTCTCTGCTAACTCTAGCAGCACGGATGCGTATGCCGCTCATGCAGCCCTTGTCGGACCCATGATCGGTGTTGCAGTCCGCCAGCTTGAACATGCAAGATGCCCAACGGGGGTGGATAAAAAGCTCCGTTGTTCGCGATCAGTGCCAGAACTGTGCACCGCAGTTAACTTCACAGAAAAATCGAGCCACTCATTGATGCAAGCCCCAAGTGTTGCAGTTCTGGACCTGACTTCTCGCATGGGTGCATATGCGCTGGCGCAGTTGGGCGTATCAGGAGCAGAAGGTCATGGTGCCTGGGAAAACATGCCACTCGGTGGCGTATCCGGCGCGCCGCATTTAAGTTGGTACCGCCCTCTCAAAACAGCAGACTTGGCAACCCTTCCAAGCAACCCCGATGCTGTTGCGATTCTTGTTGGGCCTGGCAGCTTTTCCATGTTGCCAGCGGTTCTCACCCACAGCACGATACGCACAGCTTCAGTTGTGTGGTTTCTGATGCTGCCTAACGCACTGATGGAAGACATCGAAATCTCCAAATTCTTGGCCGGACACCCACATGCAGGGACACAAAAATATCAATTGCCAACGAGTGATCCGCAGACTTTGTGGTTTGTGCTCATGGAGCAGCTGAGCAAGCTGAAGAAATTTAACGAATATTTCAACGAAGAAAGAAATGAGAGCGAGATGAGCACGAATTTGAAGTCATCGATGGACTCAGCTATGACTATCGACGGTGCATTAGCTGCTGCCTTGGTCGACTACCGCAGTGGTATGTGTCTCGCCCAGGCCGGCGGCGGAATGAACCTGGAGCTGGCCGCAGCTGGCAACACGCAGGTCGTGCGAGCCAAACTCCAGACCATGGAATCTCTTGGCATCCGCCGTGGCATCGAGGACATCCTGATTACTTTGGCCGACCAGTACCATTTGATTCGACTTGTACCGAATGCCGAAGGACTTTTCCTCTATCTGGTGCTCGATCGCAACAAGGGAAACTTAGCACTGGCGCGCTACAAGCTCACGGATATTGAGCGCTCGCTTAAGGTGTGATTGGACAGCGGTCACTCGAGGAGCTGTGTTGAAAGGCTGCTCATGGCCGATTTCAGCCCTTCACATCCCTTTGACGCGTAGCCGCCATTCACTCGGTGCTCCACGCTTCTAAGCACCATTTTCTGTAGCACCTCCCGCTACACGCGCCCGCGCTGGCGCGCACGCAAGGGGCTGGGCACCATGACGCCATGTCTGCCCCTCCCGAACTCAGCCCCGTAGAGCTATACCGCCTGTTGGCCAACATGATCCGCCTGGGTCGTGTCGAAGACGTGCGCGCTGGCAGTAGCTCCAGCCCGGCACGCTGCACCGTGCGCCTGAGCGATGAGCTAAGCACCGACTACCTGCCCTGGTTTGCGCTGGCCGCTGGCGGTGACAGCCGAACCCGCCACTGGCGCACCCCTGCCCGTGGCGAGCCCTGCCTGCTGCTGGCACCCGAAGGTGACCTGGCCCAGGCTGTGGCCCTGCCCGGTATCTACAGCACCGACATGCCCCAGGGGGCCAACAGCGAAGACGTGGAGCGCCACGACTTCAGCAGCACCGACTTCTGGGAGCACCACCGCCCCAATGGCACGCTGCGCTTTGAAATTGCCTCAGCCATTGAGCTGAAGGTGGGCAGCTCGGTGCTGCGCCTCACGCCTGACGGTACCACGCTCACAACGCCCGTCTACAAGGTTGACAGCCCGACTACCGAATTCACCGGGGCCGTCATCGTGCAAAAGCTGCTCACCTTCAATGGGGGCATTGCTGGCAAATCTGGAGCCGGTGGCTCCAACTCTGTCCAGGGCGGCCTGGCGATTGATGGCGGCAGCCTCACGCACAACGGCAAAAACGTAGGCGGTAACCACACCCACACCAACAACGGTGCAGGAGTGCCCCACTGATGAACCGCACCACGGGCCGTCGCATCACCGGCATCGCCCACCTCCAACAATCTGTGGCCGACATCCTGACCACGCCTTTGGGCACGCGGCTGGAGCGCCGCACCTACGGCAGCCTGCTGCCCAGCCTGATCGATCAGCCCGACAACGCCAGAACCCGGCTGCGCTGCTATGCAGCCATTGCCAGCGCCTTGATGAAATGGGAGCCACGCCTGCGCGTCACGCGGGTGGGCATCAGCTCGGGCCAGCAGCCCGGCCAGGCCATCGTGGATCTCGAAGGTGAATACCTGGGCCAGGCCATCAACCTGTCCGCCGCCCTTCAGCTGCGAGGTGCAGCATGAGCGTAGATCTATCACAGCTGCCGCCGCCCAATGTGGTCAAGCCCCTGAACTTTGAGGCCGAGCTGCAGCGACTCAAAGCCATCGTGCGCGAAGAGATGGCGGCTGTAGAGCCAGACATTGGCAGCCTTCTGGAGCTGGAGTCCGAGCCACTGCTCAAAGTTGTGCAACGCATTGCCTATGAAAACATGGCCATGCAGGCCCGCATCAACGACAGCGCCCACGCCTGCATGCTGGCCTATGCACAAGGTGAAGACCTGGAAGTGTTTGCCGCCAACAATGATGTGGAGAAGTTGCCTGGCGAGACCGACGCGCAGCTACGCCGCCGCGCCCAGATGGCGTTTGAAGGCCTCACGGTGGCTGGCAGCAAAGGCAGCTACATCTTTCACGCACTGAGTGCAGATGCCCGGGTGCAGGATGCCATGCCCATCACGCCCACCGGCGGCACGGTGCGCGTGGTGGTGCTCAGCGCCGAAGGTGACGGCAGCGCTGCCCAGGAACTGCTGGACATCGTGGCCACCAAGCTCAGTGCTGATGACGTGCGCCCCATGAGCGACACGGTGGAAGTGGTCTCTGCCGAAGTCATCCCCTTTGAAGTGATCGCCCAGCTGCGCGCCTACCCCGGCCCCACACAGGCCAGCGTGCTCGAGCGTGCCTTGGCCAGCCTGAATGCCTACTTGGCCAGCTGCCGCAAGCTGGGGTATGACATTTCCGTCTCTGGCCTGGCCGCTGCCTTGCATGTGCAGGGCGTACAAAGCGTGCTGTTTGACCCCAGCATGCAAGACATCGAGGTGCAGCCGCACCAGGTAGCCCATTGCACGGCCATCAACGTCACATTGGCAGAGGGCAGCTATGTCTAGCCCATCCACACACGCCGCCACACTGCTGCCCCCCAACGCCACGCCGCTGGAGCGCACCTTGGCAAAGGCAAGCGCCATGCCGCACAGCCCGGAAGAAATCCGCAAGTTGTGGAACCACCGCACCTGCCCGCTGCACCTGCTGTCCTGGCTGGCATGGGCCTGGAGCGTGGACGAGTGGAACCCTGCGTGGACTGAAGGCCAGCAACGCGCCATGGTGGGCGCATCCATCCGGATGCACAAGAAAAAAGGCACGGTCTGGGCTGTGCGTGAGGCCCTGCTGCGCTCCGGCCTTGAGAGTGTGCGTGTGGTTGAAAAGCCCGCGGACGCCGAGCACTGGTCGCACTTTGATGTGGACATTGCCGTGGTGGACCGGCCCCTGACCCAAGGAGCCATCCAGCGCGCCCATGCCCTGATTGAAGAGAACAAGGCCCAGCGCAGCGTGCTGCGCACCTTGCGCACCTCCATGCAAAGCCGTGGCGGCATGTACTTCGCCATGCACATGGTCAGCGGCGCCATCACCACGGTCTATCCAGCACGGGTGGAAAACATCACACCAGCCCCCATTGCTATGCACCTGGCCTTTGGCGTGCACAGCGCCCAGACAACTACGGTTTACCCAATGGAAGCAGTAGCACCATGAGTCAGAAATACTTCACCACCCTTACCCATATCGGCGCTGCGCTGCATGCCAATGCGCAGCTGCAGCAAACCACTGTGCCCTGGACCCACCTGGTGCTGGGCGATGGCAACGGCGTAGAGCCTGTGCCCAACCCCGCACAAACCGGCGTGATCCATGAAGTGGACCGCTTGGCCATCTCCAGCATTGCACCAGATCCTGACAACCCCAACTGGATCGTTGTGGAGGCAGTCATCCCCGCAGACCGGGGTGGCTATGTTGTGCGCGAAACAGCGCTGATGGGCGGCGCTGACGGCAACAGCTGTATTGCCGTGGGCAACTATCCATCTGCCACTAAGCCACTGCTGTCTGAAGGCGCTGGCAGCGAATTGATCATTCGCGTGGTGGTGGAAGTTGCGTACACGGCTACGGTAACGCTCAAGATTGATCCGGCCATTGTGATTGCTTCACGTGACTGGGTGCAAAAACAGGAAGCAACGGAAGAACAGGCTAAACAAGGCTCCATTCTTGGTCGCTGGACGAGCCCCTTGCGCGTGCTGCAATTACTTCGTGCAAGTGCAGCTCAAGCAACGGAAGTGTTGCGCGGCACACTGCGGATTGCATCCAGCGCTGACATGCTTGATGCAGAGTGCGACGATGCTGCCGTGACGCCTGAGCGGCTGCTTGAGTTTTCGGCTGCTACAGGCATGGTGGTATTCGACACACCAGGCGTATATACATGGCAAGTCCCAGATGTTTTGAAAAGCGGCGCTAGAAAAGCGCATGTGGTCGGTGTTGGCGGCGGCGGTAGCGGCTGTAGAAATGCTGTATCAACCGGAGGGATCGCGTATGGCGGTGGAGGTGGTGGCGCTTTTGAGATTGTTGTTGATTTAAGTGGCGTGACAAGTGTGACATGCACAGTCGGTAATGGCGGCGTCTTTTCTGGCGGTAGCGCGACTGCTTCAGGGGTACAGGGTGGAACCACAAGTTTTGGAAGCTACGCCAGCGCGACTGGAGGGATGGGGGGTATTACTACTCCTGGTTCTGGCGTACCTGGCGGCACTGGAGTATCCAGCATAGAGGGGGCCGTGACTCACAAGGGGGCAAGCGGCCAGATGAGTTATCTGTCAATGGAAGAAACGCGCCATGGTGGACAAGGTGGCGGCACTATTTTTGGCCCTGGAGGGATGTCAAATTCAAACGGCTGGTGCTACGGCGCTGGGGGCGGCGCGACATTCGGCACAGTAAATGTTGTTGGTGCTGGTGCTGGTGGCGTGATTATTATCAAATGGTGAGGTGAGTATGTGGGCAAGAATTGAAAGCAACACGGTCAATGAGCTTACCGCCATTGACCCCGAAGGGCGTTACCACCCGAGCCTGATCTGGGTTAAATGCCCCGAGGATGTTCGACAAGGATGGACATACTCAGATGGCGTTTTTGCACCACCAGCCAGTGCTGCGGTGACGCCTGAGCAAGTCAAAGACGCCATCACACAAAAACGCTGGCAAATAGAAACCGGCGGTTTGATGCTGCCCAGCGGCGTACATGTAGCAACCGGCATTGATGACCAAAACCGCATCACGTCTGTGATTGCGAACGCCGAGCTGGCGGGCGTGTCGTCGGTTGACTTCAAAGCCGCCAGCGGCTGGGTCAGCATCTCAGTAGCGGACTTGAAGGCCGTGGCCGCCGCCATTGCGCTGCATGTGCAGCAGTGCTTTACGGCGGAGCGCATGCACCATGAAGCAATCGATGCCATTGCCGCGCAGCACGAAGCTGATCCAGAAGGTCTGCAGGCTGCGCTGGCTGCCTACGACACCACCCAAGGCTGGCCCACCACCGACCTGCGCGAGCCACAGCCCGCCTAGCTTTTGCTGTAGCCCCCGCCGCTACACGCGCCCGCGCTGGCGTATATGTGGGGCAGTTGGCACCCTTGAGGGGTCGCCAACTCCACCCCATTCAGCGCCCATGTCTACCGAATACCACCACGGTGTGCGCGTCCTCGAAATCACCGAGGGCACCCGCCCCATTCGCACCGTCTCCACGGCCATCGTCGGCTTTGTGGCCACTGCCACTGATGCAGATGCGGCCACCTTCCCGCTCAACACCCCCGTGCTCATCACCAATGTGCAAAGCGCCATTGGCAAGGCGGGCACCAAGGGCACGCTGGCGGCCACCCTGCAAGGCATTGCCGACCAGTGCCGCCCCATCACCGTCGTCGTTCGTGTCGCTGATGGCGAGGGCGAAACCGAAGAAGACAAGGCCGCCAGCCTCACCAGCAACCTCATCGGCAACACGCTGGAAGATGGCAGCTATACCGGCATGAAAGCCCTGCTGGCCGCCAAGACCCGCCTGGGCGTCAAGCCCCGCATTCTGGGCGTGCCGGGCCTGGACACCCAGCCCGTGGCCACGGCTCTGGCCACCATTGCAGAGCAATTGCGCGCCATGGCCTACTGCAGCACGCACAAAGACACCGTAGCCGACGCCATCCTGTACCGCGGCGAATTTGGCAAGCGCGAGCTGATGCTCATCCATGGCGACTTTCAGCGCTGGGACACCACGGTCAATGCGACTGCTACCGCCTACGCCACCGGTGTGGCGCTGGGCCTGCGCGCCAAGATTGATCTGGAGCAAGGCTGGCACAAGACCCTCTCCAACGTGTCCGTGGGCGGCGTCACCGGCCTGACCAAAGACATCTACTGGGATCTGCAAAACCCGGCCACCGACGCCGGCCTGCTCAACGGTGCCGACGTCACCTGCCTCATCAACAGCGAAGGCTACCGCTTCTGGGGCAGCCGCACCTGCAGCGACGAACCCCTGTTTGCCTTTGAGTCTTCCGTGCGCACCGCCCATGTGCTCGCCGACAGCATTGCTGAGGCCCACATGTGGGCCAACGACAAGCCCCTGCACCCCAGCCTGGTCAAAGACATTCTGGAAGGCGTGAACGCCAAGTTCCGTGAGCTCAAAAACGGCGGCTACATCCTGGACGGCAGCGCGTGGTTCAACCCCGAGGCCAACCTCAAAGAAGGCCTCAAGGAAGGCCGCCTGGTCATTGACTACGACTACACCCCCGTGCCGCCGCTGGAAGACCTCACCTTCCAGCAGCGCATCACCGACCGCTACTTCACCGACTTCGCGGCACGCGTGCAGACCGGCTCCTAAGCCCTGCTCACGCCACTCATTGACTATCAGGAGCCAACGCCATGGGCATGCCCAACAAACTCAAAAACTTTTCCTACTTTGCCGACGGCGCTAGCTACGCTGGCGAAGTCACCGAAGTCGTCCTGCCCAAGCTCACCCGCAAGCTGGAGGAATTCCGCGCAGGCGGTATGCGCACCCCCGTCAAGGTCGATCTGGGCACCGAAGCGCTGGAGCTGGAGATCACCTGCGGCGGCTGGATGAAAGACATCCTCAAGCAATGGGGCGCCAAAGGCATTGGGGCGGTGCCCCAGCGCTTTGCCGGTGCCGTGCAGCGTGACGACAGCGGCGAATACAGCAAGGTCGAAGTCTTCATGCGGGGCCGTTGGGAAGAAATCGACATGGGCTCAGCCAAGGCCGGTGACGACACCGAATTCAAAGGCAAGGCCGCACTGAGCTACTACCGCCTGGAATGGGACGGCGAAGTCCTCATCGAAATCGACACCACCGGCCTGGTGGAAAAGGTCGGCGGCACCGACCTGACACAGGTGGTGCGCGACATCCTGGGCATCTAAGCCCAGGCATGCCCTTCCACGCTTTCACGCAGCGCAATGCGCTGCCCTGTCCCTTTCACCCTTCACACCTCCCAAACATGAGCACCGCTGACAAAACCGAAACCACCGTCACCCTGGACTTTCCTCTGCAAAGTGCAGGCAACCAAGAGATCAAGGCCGTCACCGTGCGCAAGCCCAGCTCGGGTGCCCTGCGCGGCCTGGCCCTGACCGACTTGCTGCGCATGGATGCCAACGCCCTGCACACCATCCTGCCTCGTATCACCCAGCCCATGCTGGTCAAACAAGACGTGGAAAAGCTCGACCCCGCCGACCTGGTGCAGCTGGGCACAGCCGTGGTGGGCTTTCTTGTCCCAAAGTCGGAGAAGGCCGACTTCCAGGCCGCATAGAAGACGCCATGGCGCAGGTGGCCTTTTTCTTTCACTGGCCACTCGCCGACATGGACGCCATGCCCCCCGAAGAGCTGATGGACTGGCGTGAACGTGCCGTCGGCATACACAACCAACTGCACCAAACCGAGAAGTAACCATGGCTGAGAAAAACCTGCGCTTGCGCGTTGTGCTGGATTTGGCGGACAAGGCGCTGGCACCGCTCAAGCGCATCAGCCAGGGCAGCCAGGAAACTGCGCAGACCCTCAAGGCTGCGCGGGACCAGCTCAAGCAATTACAGGCCACCCAAAAAGATGTGAACTCGTTTCGTACCATGCGTACCAGCTTGAGTGAAACGGAAGCCAAGTTAAAGACAGCACGCGATCAAGTGAGGCAGCTGGCCGCGAGCCATACACAGGCTGGCCCACCAACGAAGCAAATGACTGCTGCCATGAAGGCAGCCCGCAATGAGGCGGCGCAGTTAGGAATCAAGTTCCAAGAGCAGCAGACGAAGGTGCAACAACTGCGTGACAAGCTCAATGCAGCGGGCATCAAGACACGAGACCTCGCATCAAGCGACAAACAGTTGCGAGCAAGCATTGCAAGCACCACCGCTCACATCAACACCCAGACGGCTGCCCTCAAGCGGCAAGGGGATGAACAGCGCAGACTGGCCAAGCTGCAGCAGCAGGCTGCCAAAGGTGCGGCCGTAGGTGCGGGCATGGCTGGCGCGGGGGCTGTGGGCATGTATGCCGGTCAGCGTGCCCTGCGCGGCACAGCGGGCCTGATGAATGCGGGTGTGGACTTTGATGCACAAATGTCCAAGGTACAGGCCCTCTCTCGGCTGGAAAAGTCCAGCGCCGACTACGCCATGCTGCGCGCTCAGGCTCTGGAGCTGGGCGCAAACACCATGTTCAGTGCCACACAAGCGGCCGAAGGGCAGGCATTTTTGGCCATGGCGGGCTTTGACCCCAAAGCGATTCAAGGTGCCATGCCCGGCTTGCTGAGCATGGCCAAGGCTGGTGATCTCGACTTGGGCCGCACGGCTGACATCAGCTCCAATATCTTGAGCGCCTACGGCATTGACCCCAGCAAGATGGGGAGCGTAGCCGACACCCTCACCAAGGTTTTCACCACCTCCAACGTCAACTTGGAGATGCTGGGCAACACCATGAGTTACGTCGGCCCTGTGGCCCGCGCTGCAGGCGTGGACTTGGAAACCACCGCTGCCATGGCTGGTCTGCTGGGTAATGTCGGCATTCAGGGTGAAAAAGGCGGCACGGCCATGCGCGCCATGCTGCTGCGCCTGTCCGCCCCCACGGGCGGTGCCTCCAAGATGCTGGCTAAGCTGGGCGTCAAAACCCGAGACGCCAAGGGCAACGTCCTCAACGTCATGGAAGTGCTGGCCAAGCTGGCCAAGCAAACCGAGAAGATGGGAAGCGCTCAGAAGCTGGAAGTGCTCAAAACCATCTTTGGCGAAGAGCCTGCAGCCGCCATGACCGAGCTGCTGACGCAGGCAGGCTCAGGCGGCATTCTGGAATACCTCAACAAGGTGCGCGACAGCGCAGGCGCGGCGGGCAAGACGGCCGGCATCATGGCCGACAACCTCAGCGGCGACCTCGATGAAATGTCCAGCACCTGGGAGGATGTGCGCATCAGCCTGTTTGATGCCAACCAGGGTGAGATTCGTGCCTGGGCACAAACCATCACCTCCGGAATTCGCAGCGTGGGCGACTGGTTCAAGGCCAACCCCATCGCTTCCCAGTGGCTGGTGCGCTTGATTGTGGTGTTCTCTGCCCTCACGGCCATCATTGGAGCCCTGCTCATCCCGCTTGGCTTGCTAGTGGCCAAGGGAATGCTGGTACGCCTGATGCTGGCCAAGCTGGCAGGTGTAGCTGCTGGGGGTGGTGCCTTTGGCAGCATGGCCACGGGTGCGGGCCGCCTGCTACCTCTGCTGGCACGCGGCGCCTTGCTGCTGCTGCGCTTTATGGGCCCTATTGGCTTGCTGATCACTTCAGGCTGGGCGCTTTACAGCAACTGGGAGAACATCGCAGCGGGCGGCAAGCTGCTATGGGCGGACTTCTCAGCCTGGATGCAAGGGCTCTGGTCTGGCTTTACCAACTGGCTGGCCAGCCTGTGGGAAGGCATCGAGGGCGTGGCCAGCAGCATCTGGTCCAGCATTGTGGCCACCGTCTCCAGCCTCATGAATATGGGTGTCAGCCAGTGGGTGCAGATCCTGCTGAACTTCTCGCCCTTCGGGCTGCTGTGGACGGCGTTCACCTCCGCTCTGTCCATGCTGGGCATTCAGGTGCCTGAGCAATTCCGCAGCTTTGGCGGCTTCATCATGGACGGCTTGATTGGCGGCATCACCGGCAAGCTGGCAGCGCTCAAGGATTCCGTGGTCGGTGCCGCCACGTCTGCCGCGCAGTGGTTTAAAGAAAAGCTGGGCATTGCCAGCCCCTCCAAGGTCTTCACCCAATTTGGCGGCTGGATCAGCGAGGGCGCAGCCAACGGCATTGCCGCTGGCCAGGCCGGTGTGCGTGCCGCAGCGCTGGCCATGGCCGGGGCGGCGGCAGCCCCGGTGGGTGCCATGGATGCAGGCTCAGCCATTAACAGCGGCCCGGCCATGGCACCCCGTGTAGCCGCCAGCGCCCCGGCAACGCCCAGCAGCTACAGCATCACTATCCACGCAGCGCCCGGCATGGATGCCAACGCCATTGCCCGCGCCGTGGCCGCCGAGCTGGACAAACGCGAGCGCCAGAAGGCCAGCAAGGGCCGCAGCGCCATGCACGACATTAGTTAAAGGACAGCCACACCATGCACGGCTCCATGCTCATGGCCTTTGGCCAATTTGTTTTCTCGCTGGACACGCTGGCCTTTCAGGAGCTCAAACGCAGCAACAGCTGGCGCCACCCCAGCAATAGCCGTGTGGGTGCCCGCCCCGCCCGCCAGTTTGTGGGCGTGGGTGATGAAAGCTTTGCCATCAGCGGCTGGATTGCCCCCGGCCAGCTGGGCGACTACCGCAGCCTGGACGAGCTGCGCGCCATGGGTGACAGCGGTCAGGCCTTTGCCATGGTCAGCGGCGAAGGGGAAGTCTTTGGCCAGTTTGTGCTGGAGAACCTGAGCGAAACCGGCACCCTGCACGACCGCTACGGCCACCCCAGCAAAGTCAGCTTTGACCTGCAACTGGCCCGTGTGGACGACAACGCCGGCGGTGCAGAAGTCAACGTCAACGAACAAGGCCAGTACCAGTACGTGGCCCCCGGCGAAGAATAAGCACCATGGCTGAAACCACCACCACCGGCAACACCACCGGCAACACCACCAACACAGCCCCGGCGCAAGAGCCAGAAAAGCCCCGGCCCCGCCGCGAGCACCTCACCCCCACCTATGAGCTCAAGGTGGCGGGCAAAGACATCACCCCCAAGCTGGCCCCGCGCCTGATAAGCCTGAGCCTGACCGAAGGCCGTGAAAACACCGCCGACCAGCTGGACCTGGAGCTGGACGACCACGACGGCCTGCTGGAAATTCCCCGCAAAGAAGCCGAGATCGAGCTGCACATCGGCTGGCGGGGCCAGCAACTGGTGGACAAAGGCAGCTTTGTGGTCGATGAGGTCGAGCACAGCGGCACCCCCGACCGCATCACCATCCGCGCCCGAGCCGCCGACATGGGCGGAGAGATACGCACCCGCAAGGAAAAAAGCTGGAAGAACACCACGCTGGGTACCGTCATTGCCGACCTGGCCAAAAACAGCCAGCTCACCCACAAGGTCGATAGCACGCTGGCCAAGGTCGCCATCCCCCACCTCACCCAGACCAATGAAAGCGATATGCACTTTCTGACCCGCCTGGCCCGCAAGTACGACGCCGTGGCCACAGTCAAGAAAAAGCACCTGCTCTTCATGCCCATCAACGGCAGCAAAAACAGCAAGGGCGAGAAGCTGCCCACCGTGCACATCACCCGCCAGGACGGCGACCAGCACCGCTGGTCCAGCAGCGCCCGCGATGCGTTTGATGGCGTCAAGGCCTACTGGTCAGACCGCGTCAACGGCAAACGCAAAACAGCCGTGGCGGGTAAAAAGACGGGCAACGTCAAAAGCCTCAAGGAAACCTATGCCAGCGAGAAAGACGCGCTCGATGCGGCCCGCTCCGAAATGCAGCGCCTGGCACGCGGCACCGCCACCTTTGAGCTATCGCTGGCCGTGGGCAGCCCCGAGATCACAGCGCAGTCCCCCATCAAGGTCTCGGGCTGGAAGGACGATATTGACGGCGAAGACTGGCTGGTCAAAGAAGTCAGCCACACCCTCAATGAAGGCAGTGGCTGGACGACCAAGGCTCAGATGGAACGTGGTGGTCCGGTTGAGGCAAAGGACTAACAGCCAAATCTCTTCAAACCCTGTACACCTGCCAGCTTCTGGGCAGAATGCAGTTGCAAGAGGAGGGGAAAATCATGCTTTGGCTTTTTGACACTGGCCGCATGGCCAAGAGATTTGGAAAATGGCGCGGGCCCGTCATCGTGGCGCACGGTGTTGGTATCTGCATCATCGCGGTCATGATCTCGCGTGTGGTCAACATCTTGCTGAACCTTGAGTCCACGCCGGTCGATGCATCAACCATTTCCTTTGCCGCAATGGTGATCTATGGCGCGGGGGTCTTGCTGGGTATCTGGGGCGCCTATCAATTCATGATGGATGCCCTGCGCGGCAAGTACATCGAGGATGCTGAAGAGTACAAAAACCAGAGTCGGTAACGGGGGCAGCATCACAAACTCGGAAAATAGCCGGCGGATATACTGTATGCATGAACAGTATCAACACATGCATTCCTGTGCCCGTGGCCAGCACCCCGCTGGAGCTGCCCATGGTTGTGGGCTGCGTGCGGGCAGGCTTTCCCAGCCCGGCTGAAGACTTTGGCACCACCCGTTTTGACTTGGCCAAGAGCCTGATCCAGCACCCGGCCACCACCTTTGTCATGCCGCTGCGTGGCGACAGCATGATTGGCGCAGGCCTCTATGACGGCGACTGGCTGGTCGTGGACAAGGTGCTGCGCGCCGTGCATGACGACATCGTCATTGCCGAGGTGGACGGAGAATTCACCTGCAAGCGCCTCTATCAGCGCAACGGCGTCTTCATGCTGCGCCCGGAAAACCCCACCTACCCCGACATTCGCCCGCGCGAAGGTCAGACCATCGAGCTGTGGGGCGTGGTCACCTCCAGCGTGCGACGCTTTCGTAAATGGTGACGCCATGTATGCCCTGCTCGACGGCAACAACTTCTATGTAAGCTGCGAGCGCGTTTTCAGGCCCAGCCTCAAGCGCGTGCCCGTGGTCGTGCTATCAAATAATGATGGCTGCGCCGTGGCCCGCAGCGAAGAAGCCAAGGCGCTGGGCATCAAGATGGGCGAGCCATATTTCAAGATCAGGCATTTGCACGACGAAGCCGGGCTGGTCGCCCTCAGTGCCAACTTCCCTCTGTATGGCGACATGAGCGAGCGCATGATGAGCCTTGCCTCGGCCCTGGGCCCGCAGCTGGAGGAATACAGCATCGATGAATGCTTCATCGACCTGAAAGGCGTACCCGAAGTTACCCGCCGCGCCTGGGTGATTCGTGATCGCATCCTGCGCGGCATTGGCATACCCACATGCATCGGCATCGCTCCCACCAAGACCTTGGCCAAGCTGGCCAACCATGTGGCCAAAGACGCTGAGCGCAAGCCCGGCAGCTACGCGCCCGAGCTGATGCGCGTCTGCAACTTTGCCGAGCTGTCGGCCGCGCAGCTGCAAACCATTCTGCAAAGCACCCCTGTGGGCGAGGTCTGGGGTGTGGGCAAGCAGACCAGCAAGCACCTGGCCGCACTGGGTATCGGCACCGCATGGCAGCTGCGCAACATGCCCATTGCCACCGTTCGCAGCCACTTCGGCGTGGTGCTGGAGCGCACCGTGCGCGAGCTGCAAGGCACCCCCTGCATAGCACTGGAGCTGCAGGCACCGCCCAAACAGCAGATCGCCTGCACTCGCTCATTCGGCCAGCCGGTGACCGAGCTGCAGCCGCTGCTGGAGGCTGTCAGCCACTTTGCCCAGCGCGCCGCTGAAAAGCTGCGCGCCCAGCAGCACCGTGCAGGCATGCTGCATGTGTTTGCCCGCACCAGCCCATTCCGCGAGCGCGACGAACCCTTTAGCGGCAGCGCCACCCTGCAACTGCACCCGCCCAGCGCAGACACCGCCGTGCTGGTGGACGCCGCCATGCGCGGCGTGCGTGAGTTCTTTGAACCCGGCTACCGGCTGGCCAAGGCCGGTGTGATCTTGATGGACTTGTCATCCTGCACGGTAGAGCAAGCATCGCTGCTTCAGGATGCCCCGCCGCCCGTGCGCGACCGCAGCGCACTGATGGAGACCATGGACCAGATCAATGCCCGCTGGGGCAAGGGCACTGTGGGTGTGGCCAGCGCCCTGCAGTCAGCGGGCTGGGGCATGCGGCAGCAGCGGAAGACTCCCAACTACATTGCCAGCGTGAACAACATGCCGACCGTGAGTTAAGGGCGGCATCTTAGGGCTATCCGACGCAATCACCCATCGGGCCACAGACTGGAAGGATAAGATTGATGTGCAAGACTAAGTGCTCAAAGAAGAACTGTCTCAGTGGAAGCGGCACTTAGATCACCAAGTCGCAGATGCTCAAGAAAGCGAGATGCTGAAGAGCAAAAAAAGGCATAAAAAAAGGACGATCGTGCGTCCTTTTTTAGTTCAACCTCGTGGGGTCGCAGAAACCCTGACATAAATCAAAGGCCTCTCTGGCGTTCCATTTTTTTTGCACACCGTTGCGGTGACATCTGCGCAACTCATCCATGCATGAATATTGCTTTTGATAACGCGATTGATATAGCCAAACTTCTGCCCTCTAATTTCAACTCTGATAGCTTGAGAGTCATGCTCATTGTCTGGCTCCAAAATCAGAGTAGCTGCATCGCCAATATTGACTGCATTTACTGCCGCTTGTGTCGCATGGTGACGAGTACCGGCCAAATCAGTTACAAGCTCGCACGGCAAGTCAGCGCAATCAAATACAGGGGAAAGCGTAAAGCCGTCACTTGGCAAGCGAGCGCCTGTGTAGCCCAGCAAGGCAAAGTCGGAAAGCTCAAATGGACTCGGCAGCATATGGCGCTGCAGAAAAGCAGGGAAATCTTCACGCTTGCGTGGAGGCAGTCGACGCAAAAACGTCGGCAACACATCACTGATCTCCGTCTCTTTCGATGTCAGCGGAAAAGCAGGATGCCCCTGAAATCCATAAAGCGAAGCATTGTAAAAGTCTTCGGATTCACGCAGATAGCGCAACTTTGCAGTGGTGTGGTCTGTCGATGGTATCAACTCACCAACGACATATCGATGACGGGCTTTTGGCTCAACAGCCGACTCTAGCCCTTGCCATGTCAGCAAAAGCTTTGTCGGCTCGCAAAGATGGCTAATTGAACTCATTGAGCAACTCTTTCAAAATTTCCAAACGGCGCAGCAAATTGCGCTCAATCCACTCTACACGATCAGTTGCAAGGTGACGAAACGGTGGCGGTGGAGTCATCAACGGCAAGAGATCATCAAGGCAACATCTGATTTGATCAGGCGAAACCTCCAGTCGCGACTGCAATTCCTTGATGCCCAGATGCTCTCGAAAATGCTCAAGGTACTTTCGAAGTACTACAAACAGGCACTCACGGCCACTATGCAGCGACCAAGTCATGTGCGATCGGCCGCGATCAATATATTGGTTCAGTTGATCCTCAGACCAGGTATCAACTAGATGAGGGAAGCGGTCTTGGCCTAGGCTCGTACCGTTGTCGAACAGTGGAGCAAAACGCAGCTTTTCGAGGCTGGGACTATAAATGAATCCCCAATTTTCCTGATGGCGGTCTGTGTTTCCGATCAACGCATCAAAGGCCAATGCATCCATCCACCAATTGCGCCAATCTACGCCCCGGAATTGATCCTGCTTCAACAAAGACAACGCCCGCATCAATAGAGCGTTGTCCACTACGTTATGAGCCTCTCCAAGCCTGCGATCAAATGCAGGATTGATGACCTGTAGAAAGTCTCCGGCAGGCACAAAGTGCTCTGAGGTGTCCTCGTAGAACCACTGTACAAGTGCCCCCACAACACCGTTTCGGCGATCAATCCCTATGAAGGTTGGAGGAGTGTCAAAGCCGAGTATCTTGCCGATGCGATAAGCAACAATTTCGCCCAAGAACTGGTCTGGATACCTTTTCTGGGAACGCTTCAGCAAATACCGACGCCCAGGAATCAACAAATCCCTATCGCAATCCTGAGGCGCAATCACAGCATCTTTGGCCCGAGCTCCCGCTGGGAAAACGCCGAAATTCTGGTCAATCTCCCATGAGCTGACATCAATGATTTCACTCTGAACTAGATATGACATGCCTTCTCGCATACAGCGCTTCACCGCCGCACATAACTCTTGCGCCCCGAATCCGAATAGCAATACCGCCCACCACGCGGCCCGGTGCAGATATTGCCGCTGCGGCAGCTGCAGTCGCCGCCAGCAGACCTGGCCGGTTTGGGCTGTGACGTCAGGCCCAGCGCACGGCTGGCACCGCCGCCCGTCGCTGCGCTGCAGCTGCGCTTGGAGCCGCTGATCGAGCCGTCATTGCAGACAAACTTCTCACCCGCGCAATGCGACACCCCGCCCTTTTTGCCGGAGCAGGGGTAGTTGGCGGAATAAGCCTCAAAACTGGATAAAACCAAGAGCAGGAAAGCGCAAGCAGCTATTGTTTTGAATAGCATTAGCGGGCCGTATCACAGTCCCAGTTTTTTGAGAAGCGCGGGCAGAAGTTGCGCCAGCAAAATAGCGCTGACCACCCACATGATGATGCTGTTCTTGGCCTCGGCGATGTTGGCCTTCATCTCTGCACGAATAACGGCCAATTCCTTCTCGATGGAATACAGACGCGCATCCGTTTTTTCAGTGAGGGCTTCCAGCTTTGCAATACGTGGTTCCATATCGCCATTGTCGGGTGGTTCACCTGATCCCTGCAACTCGCTTTTGAGGCGCGTGGCCATGTCATACACATTGCTCATTCGCTTGCCCCATCTGCTTTTTCATCGACAAGACAACCATCAATGAGCTTCAGCACCGAACGGGTCGCACTTTTCTCACTCTCGGACATGCTGCCCTGCTCCACATCCTGGCGATACATGTCAATCGTGGACAACATAGCCTTTGCATCCAGATTGCCAGATGCCACCAGATGCTTGAGCAACAGCCCAACTACCACAGTCACTGCCGTGGTGGCCTGGGCAAGTACATCAACGTCATTGCTTGCTTGATCTTGCATATTGATTGTCAAAACCTTCTCCCATTCCACCCATACACCACGCGGCCCTTGATGCAGATTTGCTCGGAGCCGTCGAGGATGTCGGAGGTCTTGATGGCCTCGTTATCGCTGCTGACCTCATAGCGGCCATCGAGCCGCTGGCGCACGCGCTTGATAAAGAGGCGGCTGTGCGCTTCGAGCACATACACGCCGTCCACCAGCACTTCAATCACATCGGTATCGACCAGGCAGAAGTCACCGCTTTCCAGCGTGCCGTGCATGCTGTCGCCATAGGCGTGAATCAGCTTGATGGCCGCAGGCCTGCATCGCGGCAGGTGGGTGGCCAGCCAGCGGCGTGAAAACGGTACGTCGTTGAGGATGACGTCTTCGCTCAGCAGCTCATTGCCCGGCCCCATGCTGCCGGTGGCACTCAGCAGTGGGACATAGATCGTGTCTTCATTGGTGGCGGGGGCGGGTGCGGAGCCGGAAAAACTCCGCTTCGATGAGGCAAGTGCCTGACTGAATTGCGCTCCAGTGCCAGTCAGGATGAAGCCAACGTCAATTCCCAAATTCTGGGCATATGCCAGAAATTCGGCGCTGGGTGCAGAGACACCGTTCAGCCAGTTGTTGACTGTGCTTGTGGCAAAGCCGCCATCTTTGGAGATGCCCACGCCCGTCAAGCCAAGCTCTTCACAGGCCTCTTTCAAACGGTTGGCAACAGATTGCTTGAAATCCGAATTACCGGATTTATTCATAACAAATCCCATTTTTTATTGACCAATCCGAAATTTCGGATAAGATCGCATCACTTCTTAACAAACCACCGCCATGAACACTACCAACCCCAGCCCCGCAGCGGGTCACCCTGAAGCAGATGCCGCCCAACCATCCACGGCTGCGCACTGCTGTCACTGTGGCGCACCGAAAGCCGACCAAAGGCAGCGCATGGCGCAGGCGGTGGCCGATGAGCTGGAGCGGCGTGAGCGCTTAAGGAGAGGCTCTAGGCTCAATGACGGTCAATGAGGTCTGCCACCTCGCGCAAATCGACAAGAACGCTTTCAACAAACTCATGCTTTGGATTTGCTTCCTCCCAGGTGTCCATCCACGCCGGAACTTCTTCTGGAAGAAGGCCTGCTTTTTGCGCTTTTTGTGCGTCAACGTGGCAAGCCTTGCGCCAACGTTCATTCGCCATTTCAAAAACCTTTGCCGCCAAAAGCAGTTGATCCGCCGAGTAACTCATTGCCTTCCCTTCTTAAACATAGTCAATTAATTCTTAACTTAACAAACCACCGCCATGACAACGACTAAGCAGACCTCTAAAAAGCCCCTGTCAGTGCTCTATCACGATGAAGTCGGTGCGGGTGATGTAGCAATCCACATCCGGTTCAAGAGCGAACAGATCGACAGCACGCAAGCGCTTGAAGAAGTGCTTGCCGCCATCGTCAGCCAAACAGCACAGATCGTTGAGGCTGTTGCGCCGGGCGCCACAACCCACCTGCGCATCACTGATGTGCTGGGCCTGCAAGGTGTTTTGTTTCGTGGTGTCGAAAAACGAACTACGAACCAGTGCGAGGCTGCTCGTCGTGAATCCGCCCAGCCTCAATTTCTGCCGCAGTCTCCTGCAGCAGTTGATAGGTCTGAGTGATGCTTTTTTTGCAGCGCTTCACATAAACAGACGACGAAAAGTCAGGGATGCCGTCTTTCAAAACCATTTCGGCAGCCAGCTGAAACAGCTCTTTGTCAATGCTCATTCTTTGTACTCCGTTCACAACTCTTAACGACGCATTATGACCAAGCCAGATGCAGTAACACAGCAGGCCGCTCCCAAGCCGGACGACCTGGTCTATTTCCGTTTTGGCAAACAAGGCGCAGAGAACCACCGCAAGGTGCGCGAGATCGTGGCCGCCCGTGGCGGCAGCAGCAGCATTGCCGGTGTGATCCGCGAGCTGATCTCGCGGGGTCTGGCAGACCTTGAGTCCGAGCAGGCCATCATCGCGGCCCACAAGGGCGGCGGTGCTTCGGCGGCAGTCAATGCACGGGGCTGAGAAGTTCATGCACTGCATCTTGCGCAATACCTCACGCAATCACACGCAACTTGTTTTGCGTGGCGTTGCGCGCTGAGCATCCACGGAAGGAAACCATCATGAACATGCGCCCCCCTATTTCAGCCGGGACCATTGAGCGGGTGCTGCGCCAGAACCTGAGCCAGCCTCGCAGCGCTGTGGCCGAGGCTGCAGGCTGGGATGCCAGCAATGTCAGCCGGGTGCTCAGCGGCCAGCAGGGTGTGCCGGTGGCCAAGCTGGACGCCATTGTGGGCGCAGCGGGCTATGTGCTTGTCAGCCGTGAATATCTGGACGCCATTGGCGTGCTGAGCCGTGTGGGGGCGTATTGCCACTGCGCCCGCTCTGGCGGCGGCGAGTGCGGCCCGGCCAACCGTGCCAGCTGCGGCGAGTAAGGGGCTGCCGATGTACGCAGACGAGAGAGTCACCCCACCCGAAGGCGGCTACCAAGTGCTGACCTTCAAGCGCCGCAAGGGCAAGGAGGTGCACAGAGAGGGGACGCGCTGGCCCTGCCCGCATTGCGACCACCTTTGCACGATTCGCACCAGCGGCATGCTGACCCGCACCATGCGCGAGACGACCTATATCTGCTCGAACCCGGAGTGCGCCTGCTCGTTTGTGGTGAACAGCCAGATTGACCGGATGCTGAACGTGGGGGCCACGCCGGACCCGTCGATCAACATCCCCGTGTCCAGCCATGTGCGACGCGATGTGGTGCGCGCCGTGCTGGATCACGCCGACACCGCCCCGCACCAGCCGCGCTACACGCAGCCTGTGACGGGTGACCTTTTCATGGGTAGCCCAGCACCGGGCTGACCCACTGGCGCCTAGCGCCCAACCACCCATTTCGATAGCACCGACAGAGCCTGTTTGCAGGCGCTGCGGCCCTTTTTACGCCCAAAAACTGGAGGAACACCATGTCTGCAACAGCCCAAAACACGGTAAGTCAGCGAGAGCTGGCCATTCTTTCGCGCTTCTTCTTTCTGGCCTGGGGGCACAGCCACAGCGGTGCCAAGGTGGCCGCTGGTCTGCTGCTGGGCCTTTACAACGGCACGCGCTTTCCGTTCGATCTGACCGATCTGCGCCTGCTGGATGCCCAGATGCTGGATGACGCTCTGGCTTTGATGCGCTTTGACAGCCGCCCGCAAATGGAGGTGCATGCCTGGCTGAATGCTTTGTACGGCCAGCGTGACTTTGGCGAGCGCTTTGAACACCTGGCCCACAAGTGGCGCATGAAGGGCAAGTGCAAGAAGGCGTTCTTGTTCCCCGTGCACGCCATTGAAGAGCTGACTTTTGTGCAGCAAGGCGGTGCGGCATGAGCGTTGCACAAACAAGACCAGCCGCCCGCCGTCTGGCCAGAGTGGGCGGCATAGAGCTTGGGCCTCAAAGCTGTCTGGCCGTCTGGGCCTGCACCGATCCCCAAGGCAAAGAGCGCCGTGTGTGCATGGATGTGCAAACCGCTCATGGCTTTACCAGCGTAGAGCTGCCGTCAGGGCTGATCCAGCAACTGGAGAAGCTGCTGCGCGCCGGGGCATATATGGCCGAGGTGGCGGGCGATATGAGCGCCGAAGAGTGGGCCGCATACCAAGCTGCGGAGAACGCTGCGGCAATTTCTGCCCGCAAGGAAGGCGGTGCTGTATGAATTTGAGCCGTTCAATCCAGCGCTATGGCGCCATTGTTCAAGCCTGCATGGCTAATGCAGCGACAAAAGAGCACTCTGGCGTTTTTTTGACGCTCACCCTTCCCAGCCGGTTCCACCCAACACGAGTTCAATATGGCGGCGCGTCAATTGCGAACTCTGAGTATGAAAAAGGGTTGACGCCGCTTGACGGTAATCAATGGCTGTGTGAGCGCTGGAAGAGAGTGCGTGTGCAGCTCAAGCGCAATAACGTTGCTCTGTACGGGCTACGTATGGTGGAGCCACTGCGTGATGGAACACCTCATTGGCATGTGATGGCTTGGTTTGAAAAGCCTGAGCAAGTTTCAGTGCTGGAAGCCGCCATTCACAGGTACTTCAGAGACCCTGATTCAAGTTGGGGGCCTGCATATAAAGGGGTGGCCAGCACTCGTGAACTGTCTGCTGGAGCAGCTTACTACTGCGTCAAAGCGCTGGCCAAAAGTGAGCAGCATGACATGGTGTGGGCCTCTACCTGGGGTATCCGTCGCTTTCAAGTCATCGGTGCAGCAGCATCCGTGCGCGCGGAAGGCGGTGCCGCATGAGCCGCTATTCACGCTTTGAAGACGCTCGCTCTTCCAGCACGGCGATATGCCAACTGCACAGCAACGTGACCAGCCACAGCACCAGCGACAACACTGAAACGGCAAGCCCCAGCCAAGAGCGCTGCGAAGGATCGGCGCCCAACCAGCGCCACAGAGAGAACGCCCCAAAGGCAAGCAGCAGCAAGGTGCGGGCAAACGCGGACAAAAAGAGCTTCAAAACGGAGGTGGGCATGCGTGGTCTGTTCATGGTCTACGGGATGCAGCTCATCGGCAGCGCGGCTGCGGTATGGACGGGCAGCACATTTTGGTACTGGGCTGCCATTGTGCTGTGCGCAGTTTGCATTGCTGCGGTGTTGTGGGCGTGGGTCAAAGCCGTGCGAGGTGCCGCATGAGCCGCCACTACAACGTGACCCATGTGGATGCCCAGGGCGTGCGCCGCCGTCTGGTCATCAGCGCCCCCAGCCGCGATTTGGCGTGGGCTTTTGCCGAGCAGCTGTATGGCATGCCCCGGTATCTGTCTGCAGTGAGGGTGTGAGCATGAGCCAGCCCATCTTGCGCAATGCGCTGGTCATGCTGCCTCAGCCCTCCCCTGTTGCAGCGCAGTTGCTGCCCGGTGCCGTGGATTTGCTGCGCATTACGACAGAGGCCTGGGGGCCGCTGCGTGAGAGCGATGCCGTGCCTATGCCTTTGGCGGTGCGCAAAAAGCTCAAGGCACTGCGTGAGGATTACCGCCGCAGTTCGGGGCGTGGCTATATCGATGCAGAAAATCAGGAGTGGATGGCTCTGCCCGTGCGCTGGCGTATGGCTTTGCTGCTGCTGTGCGGCATTGAGGGGGACTTGCCAACGCTGGCCGGGCGTGACATTCAGTCCATGCCGCCGCCTGAGCGTGGTGCTATCAAGTCTGAGCTGCGGCTTGCCAAGCGTCAGTTTGCGCGCCTGGTTGCGCTGGTCAGCCTTTGGTAGACGCTAGGTAGAACGCCATGGCCAAGATACTGCGCGAACTGCCCAAGAGCCTTGCCGACTGGAGGAAGAACAAGCCCCAGCTGCGGCATGTGGCCGAGCATCTGGAACGCATCATTGACGATGCGCCGCAGGCGTGGCGCGCATTCATTCGCAATCGCTTTACCAAGATAGAGCCTGTGTCCCCCATGGGCACAGATGCCAATGAGCAGGCCCGCTGGTTTACCCAGCAGCCGCCGGACTGGGCCAAGGCATGGAGAAGCCTGAAAGAGCTGGCGGCATTTCAAGATGCCTATGGCGATGCCATGCGCTGGAACCTGGACGATCACGACATCTGCAAATGGGCCAATGCACTGGCTGGGCAGGCGGGCGAGCTGGAGGCGGTGTGCCTGGCCGAAGAGAGCAGCCTGCGCGCCACCGAGGTGCTGCAGCGCTTGGCCAAGGGTACGCGCCAGACCGAAGAAGACAAGGAAGCCGAGGCCGCCCGCTGCATTGCCCGCCGTGTGGATGCCATTCGCATGCTGGTGCGCATGATTGGCGTGGAGGAGGACAAGCCTATCAAGGGGCTCCCCGCCGTCAAACGCGCCCAAGACCCACGCTGGTGGCGCAGGCGTCTGCGTACGCATGTGGCTCGCATTGTTGAGGGCGGCTATATCCGCCTGGGCATGGTGCACCGCGCCAGTGGTGGCTATATCAGCCATGCCGGGCTGATGCGCCGCACGCACCAGATCAAGCGCAATGCAGAGGCACTGGCCCGCTCGCTCTATACCAATGAGGCGGGGCAGATCTACAACCTGGCCGAGCTGGCGGCGCTGGGCACATCCAACCCCGTGGTGCGCGGTGGTGAGCTGATGACGCGGGTGCGTGGCGCCGAGGAGTATGCGGACGCTCGGGCCCATGTGGGGCTGTTCCTCACTTTGACGCTGCCCAGCCGCTTTCATCCGGTGAAGTTGGGCCGGGGTGGCCACCCTGTGCCCAATGAGAAGTATGTGCCGGGTATTACCCCTCGTGACGGCCAGATGTGGCTGCGCGGGAACTGGCAAAAGCTGCGCAGTGCTGCCAAGCGCAAAAAAATCAATATGTATGGCCTGCGCGTGGCCGAGCCCCACCATGACGCCACGCCCCACTGGCATGCGCTGGTGTGGGTGGAGAACGAGGAGCAGGCCCAGGCGCTGGAGGCCTTGATTCGCAAGTACTGGCTGGCCGATGAAGGCGATGAATCAGGTGCGCAAAAGAACCGCGTTTGCATCAAGCGAATGGTGGCTGGTGGTGCTGCGGGCTATGTGGCCAAGTACATCGCCAAGTCCGTAGGCCACCACGCACTGGCCGAGCACACCGATGTGGTGCAAGGCCAGGAAGTGCAGATGGCGCTGGACCTGGACAGGCCTGTGCAGCCCGAGGCCAAAGAGTCAGACAAGGATGGCTTTGCCGGTTACCGCCGTGTGGATGCATGGGCCAGTCATTGGGGCATTCGCCAGTTTCAGACCATTGGCATGCCCAGCGTGACGGTGTGGCGCGAGCTGCGCCGCGTGAGCAAAGACCAGCTGGAGCTGTTTGGCCGTGAGGGTGACCGCGATACCCGCCGTGCCTATACGGCCTGCCACCGCCATGGCGAGATACGCGCCGACTGGTGCAGCTTTATGGAGGCCATGGGTGGCCACGCCCGCAAGCGCAGTGAGTGGCATCTGCGCGTGGTGCACCGCACACCCGAGGCGGGGGCCGTCAACCAGTACGGCGAAGAGATCACACAAGGCCGCATCGTGGGCCTGACGCCGCAGCGCGGTTGCATGCGTGGCCGCTGGCTCGTCAGCCGCCGCATTGCATGGGCGCCCTATGTCTCGACATTGGCCGCTGATGTGGATGCTGAAACGTCTGAACTGATTCAAGGGGCCAATGAGGCGCAGGGCACAGGCATGGCCGTGTCCAGGCCGCCGCTGGCGGCCCCTTGGACTGGTTTCAATAACTGTACGGCCCGCCTCAGCGGCGAGACGGCCAGAGAGTTTTTTGGTCGTGGAGACCACGAACCTGAGGACTGGAGCAGTCCAAACAGCCCCGATTCGGTGCTGTACCAGCCGCCAACGATGGCCAGCCGCTTCCAGCAAGCAGCCCATTTCTTCCAAAACGCCCACTGATCCATCACAGGAGGAGTACTCATGTCCGCAAAACGCACCGAACCCAGCCGCAGCGCCGTCAACCAGGCGGCGGGCTTCAAGTACACGCCCGCCGTGGGCACCGATCTCGCCAAAAGCTTTGCCGCCATTCGCCGCAGGCAAGCCCAGCAGCAGCGCAATGCCGCTGCACTCGAAGCAATGCAAGCCCAGCAGTCGCTGGAGCTGGAGCAAGGCGCACAAGTACTTCCTCTTTTCAAGCAAGCCATCTGACCCGCCACCACCGGAGCCACATCATGGACCACAACATCAGCGCACTGCACAGCTACCGCGCCATCCTCATTCCGTCCAACGCCAACCCCAGCAATCTGGAAGACCTGGCCGACGCCGGTCTGCTGCCGACCATCCGTCTGAAGGCCAGCAATGCCACCCAGGCCGAGGCGCGCGCGCATCTGGCCAGCGGCAAGGGTGTGCTGCGGGTTGAGCGTGTGGAAGAAGCGGAGGCGTAATTCCATGTCAATGAATAACGAGTATCTGAGCAACCAGGAGTTGAGCCGTCTCACCGGAGGCAGCGAGAACTCGCATAAGTCCAACTGGCTGAAGCTGCGCAGCATTCCGTTCCAGCAGGACGGCAAGCGCATCATCGTCTCGCGCGAGCATGTGCGGGACTGGCTGGCAGGCAAGGTCATGCTGACACGCAGCGGCATGAACCTGAGCGCCATTCGATAAGAGGAGAACCATGCCAAAGGTCACCAAGTACCCACGCCTGCGCACCAAGGTCTACAAGGGCAAGGGCGGCAAGGCTTATGTCTATTACGTGTACGACATGCGCAAGGAAGGCAAGCCCGACATTCGCCTGGGCACCGACCATGCCAAGGCCTTGCTGAAGTGGGATGAGCTGCACAACCAGAGGCCCCAGACGATTGGCCGGATCGAGGAGGCCTTTGCCCGCTGGGAGGAGCGCGAGTTGCCCAAGTACAGCGGCGACACCTATGCAGGCTACTTCAAGAATCTGCGCACCATCCGCCCTGTGTTTGGCCAGATGGTCTGGGATGAGGTGGATTTGCCTACGCTGCGCCAGTATCTGGACCTGCGCACAGCCAAGACCCAGGGCAATCGCGAGATGTCTCTGCTGCGCCTGATCTGGGGCAAGGCCAAGCTCTGGGGCATGACGCGCTGCCCGTGGCCCGCCGAGGGCATACGCGGCTGGAAGAATGAGGAAAACGCGCGCACCTTTGAGGTGACGCCCGAGCTGTTTCGTCTGGTTTACGCACAGGCCGATCAGGTGCTGCGCGACGGGATGGATATGGCATCCGCCACGGGTATGCGCCTGAAGGATGTGATTGCGGTGGAGCTGCCCAGGAATGGGCTGCTCAAGCGCATTGCCAGCAAGACCCAGAAGGTCAAGGGTGCCATCGAGTTCGACATCAGTGAATCGCCCGTGCTGACCCGCATCATCGAGCGCCGCCAACTGGTGGACACGTTGTGCCCCCATGTGCTGGTGCTGCCCGATGGCCGGCCGGTGACCTACCGCATGATCTCCCGCCGCTGGGAAGATGCCCGCGATGCGGCGGCCTACCGCGCCGAGGTGACTGGCAATGATGAGCTGGGCAAACGCATCCGCGCCATGTACCTGCGCGATATGCGCAGCTTCGCCGCCAACCTGGCCGAAGACATTGATGAAGCATCAAAGCTGCTGGACCACAGTAATGTGAGCGTGACGCGCAAGCACTACCGGACGCGGGCCACGCGGTTGAAGGCTGTGCGTTGAGCTAGTTCGATCCTCATTACGTTCATTTATTAACTACACAGTTGTTTTAAAAACGAAAAATACCTGATTTCAGTGATTGTTAAATTAAGTTGCAAAACTAAAACTCTCTGACATTCAGATTTGAGGCCGCTGCAATTTTTCGTCAGCCGGCGAATCTGCAATGGAGAGCAGAAGTGAACAAGACGTATAAGACTATTTGGAACCTGGCATTGGGAGCTTGGGTTGCAGCGCCGGAGACAGCGCATTCTAGCGGGCAGAGCAGCCGCGCTGCCTGCATTGAAGGGACTCAAGCGACGATTGAGGGCCTCACATTCCGCATCCAAACACTGTTTAGCCCCGTGGCATTTGCTATGGCGCTTGGCCTGTCTGTTGTTGGCTCAGCCTGGGCAGATGGTGGTATGGGCAGTGCAGGACGCCCTTCGTACGGCGGCGCAGGTGGACAAGATCAGCTGGTGGTGAATGGAGAAAATGGGAAGCTATCTAAATACAACATTGGTGGTGGTGGCGGAGGTGGCGCAGGCGTTCAAGGCGGTAATGGAGGAAGCAGTACGGGCTCAGCCTCAAGCATCGGAGGAATAGGCGGAATATCAGCAGGAATGGCTGGTACTGCTGGCGGTAGTGCGCCTCTAAGTGGTGGTGGTGGTGGTGGTGGTGGTGCCCATGGTTTTTTGGGAACCAGTTTGACTCAAGCTGCAACAGGAGGCGCTGGAGGCCGAGGTGGGGATGGGGCACAAGGTATCTATGACGGCGGGGGCGGCGGTTCTGGGGGTTATGGTGCGGTGCTGCAATTGGGGAGCGTCGCCGAAACAATCCAACACTCCGTTCTCGGAGGTTCTGGAGGAGATGGTGGAACCGGAGACTGGGCCGGAAATGCTGGCAGCGGCGGCAAAGGCTTGCATATCTCCGGCTCAGTAGGAGCTCAAATCCTGATAAAGGGCGGCACCGACATACAAGGGGGGGCGGGAGGAGCGGGAGGATCAGCCTGGACTACCACTTCTGACCAACTTGGGGGGAGCGGTGCGGCTGGTGGAGCTGGAATCACCGCTATTCAAAGCACTATTGAGCTAAGTGTGGGATCACAGGTCAATGGTGGATCTGGTGGAGTAGGCGGTACAGGCAAGACCGTTGGTGCTCACGGAGTTGGAGGTGAAGGCATCAATGGCAGCAATTTATTCATCATCAATTCAGGCACGATCGCTGGCGGTTTAGCCGGTGATGCCTTGGTTCGTGCCAATGCCATCACCTTCGGCGGCTCTGACAACACGCTTGAACTGAGAGCAGGCTCCGCCATTGTTGGCAATGTGGTGGCTGTAGCAGGGGGCAGTGATGAGCTCACGCTGGGTGGCACTGACAACAGTCAGTTCGACCTGTCCACCATTGGTGTGCAATACCAAAACTTCGCCCGTTTCTCCAAGACGGGCAGCAGTACCTGGACTGTCACTGGCACACAAACTGCCGCTGGCGACTGGAGCATCAAGGCGGGTACTCTGCGGGCAGGTGCTGCCAATGTGTTCAACAGCAGCTCTGCCTATACGGTGAGCAGTGGCGCTGCGCTGGATCTGGCTGGATACAACCAGACCCTGCCCAGCGTAAACAATAGCGGCACCATTCGTCTTAGTGGTGCCGCTCCGGGAACCGTGCTTACAGTGACCGGTCCTTATGTGGGCAATAACGGCACGCTGGCACTGTCTACGGCACTTGGCGCTGATGGCAGCGTCACTGACAAAATATTACTGAGCAGCCCTCTTGCCGTAGCAAGCGGTCACACGTCTTTGCAAATCACCAATGCAGGGGGCTTGGGCGCGCAGACGACAGGCAGCGGAATTGAAGTTGTAGGAACAGAGAACGGAGCTAGCCTGCAGCCAGGTAGCTTTACTCTGGCTGGCGGTCACGTCGATGCTGGCGCCTATGAGTACCGCCTAATTCAGACGGCCCAAAGCGCAGCATTGCATTCAAGCTTGCCTGCACCTGCACCTGCACCTGCACCTGCACCTGCACCTGCACCTGCACCTGCACCTACCTACCGTGCTGAAGTGCCTTTGCTATCCGCACTTCCTGCACAACTGCGGCAAGCGGACATGGCCATGCTTGGCGATTTGCACAAGCGTATGGGAGATGAGGCTTCACAAGTGACTACCAACACCGGTGTTGAGCAAAGCCGTCGCGTCTGGGGACGCGTTCTGCGCACAGATCCGACCATTCGTCAGCAGGGCACAGTAAGTCCCGAGAGCAGCGGCCATATGACAGGTTTCCAGGCAGGCCTGGATCTGTATGCCGACAAAAATGTGAAAGCCGGTATCTATATAGGACAGCTTGACGGCGATATGAGCGTCAAGGGCTTTGCCAGCGGCGTTGAGCGTAAATATGTCGGCTTTAACAATCTGCGTACCCGCTATCTGGGCGTGTACGGCACTTGGAAAGATGCCTCAGGCCTTTATGCAGATGCTGTGGTGCAAGGCGCTGACTATCGCAGCGACTCGCGCACCGCAGATGACAAATCAAACTCCCGAACCAAGGGAGACGGATGGCTGGCCTCGTTAGAGCTGGGCAAACCTTTCACCATCAACAGCAGCTGGCAAGTTGAGCCTCAGGCACAAATCATCTACCGCAAGCTGAGCATTGATGACACTGCACTCAGCCTGGCCTCTGTGAAAAACAAGACTGATGACGATTGGACACTGCGTCTGGGAGCACGCATCAAGGGCAACTTCAGCACTGGTGCTGGCCTACTGCAGCCTTATGGCCGCATCAACATCTACAAAGCGAGCTCCACGACGGATATGGCGACCTTTATCACGCCTGGAGCTTCGACCGACATCAAGGCAAAGGGCGGCTACACCACCACCGAGCTGGCTGCCGGTGCCACATTGCAGCTTAGCAATAGCACCAGCCTTTACGGTGAGCTGAGCAAACTCTGGGCCAATGGCGGGGACAGCCGAGTCAAAAGCGGAGTACAGGCCTCTGTCGGCGTGAAGGTCCTGTGGTAAGCATCCACTCTTGAGATCTGCACTCAGCACTTGCATTACAGGGCCTTCACACCCGTGAAGGTGCTGATACCAGTCATTGGCGCGAAGCCTCATTGACAGAGGGAAGTCGTTATTGATTCTTTGCGCCTAAAACGCGATACAATCCACGTCCTTTAAGGGTAAGTGGTCAGACTCAAAATCCCCCGCCGCAAGGCGTGCCGGTTCGATTCCGGCCCCGGGCACCACATATCCAAGCCGAGAAAGTATTCTCACTTTCTCGGCTTTTCTATTCTCTGCGTTCATTGCTTGAGCAACTGGCAAACTGCGTACGTCATGCCAGTTTTTAGAGCCTTCCCTTGCCCGGGAGCAAGCAAAGTCAGCTCTTAGCCACCCATTTGTCTGGGATTGCACAGAATCTGTGCATAACTTTCCCTCAACCACCTTCATGCTTCAGACACTGAAGGCTGCGCTTCTCAATTCAAGTTACATATCACTGAGCATGTGCAGACAGTGCTCTCACGCGCTCGCCCTCGTTTAGTTGAGCAAGTATCGAGGTGTTCCTCTCTGGGAAATAGCTTTTCATTGTCAGCGTACGTCCACTGCAGACCAGGCATTTGCATTGCCAATGCAGAGCACCCTTTTCCCTGAATACACAAAAAAGCGCTGACCGATGCAGCGCCTTTTCTCCACAATTCATGTGGATAAGATTGTTAGCAGTCTGTGAATTTAAAGTGACAAACCTTCGTTTCCCCTTGTAATCAAGATGAACAAAGGTTGATTGCCTTCAAATCAGGCAACTGCACATCAAGGGCAAACCCTAGGCCACCTCAGAGCTGACGCCGGATCAGCATTCGCCCAGACTCAGTAATATGCCAATGCTTTTGTACATCCTGCTCCACCAGGCCTCGCTCAAGCAAACGGTGAGACAAGTATTCCCTGGCAGCAGACCAAAGCGATACATCCTCACCCAGTTCCAGCTTCTTGAGCGTTTCCAATTCATCGACCGTAGGTTCATACACAGGTGCGCGGTAGAGTGCAGTTAGCATGATGATTTCTCCTAAGCTCATTCAGTGAAACCAGTACTCCGAATTCGGAGCACCTGACAAGCAAGATATGCCTGTCATTCGCATCAAGCAATAGACGGTGGCCTGCTTTACCTTAATTCACGCGACGCTCTTTCACCTCACTTCACTGGCTGCATAAGGTTTGGCAGCCACTCTTTTTTCAGGAGCTTGCTGCCCTTATGCTGTATGCGCTTGCAATACTTTTTGCCTTTCAATTACTTGGGGAATTGGTAGTTCGCACGACCGACCTTCCTCTTCCCGGAGCACTACTAGGCACCTTGCTCCTGCTGCTAGGTCTGCTTTTTTACAAGCGCTTGCCCAAGGCTCTGGAAGACACCGCACAACTACTGCTCCAGAACATGATGCTGCTTTTCATTCCCGTCATCGCGGGTGTGATGCTGGAGTTTGATCATCTGCGCCGCGAATGGCTGCCGTTTGTCCTTGCCTGCATTGCCGGTGCCGCGGTTACCTTTACAGCCACCGCCCTCACCTTCCGATTCTTTTTGCTGCGCCAGGCGTCTTTGCAACCCCGGTCCAAAGGCGACTCTGAACTGGAGCAAAGCACATGAGCAATTCACTGCTTGATCGCCTGCACTCGGCTTGGCTGAGCCTTGCCCAAGGCTCGCCTCTGCCATGGCTGGTGTTGACTTTACTGGTCTATCTAGCGGCCATGGCCGTCTACAAGAAAAGCGGCAGCCGCCCCATCTTGATTCCCGTGTTCACCGGCGTAGTGGTCATCGTCAGCATTTTGATGTTGACTGGCACTCCCTATGAGACCTACCGCAGCGGCGTCTCTTTGCTGGGTCTGATGATTGGTCCTGCCACCGTTGCCTTGGCCATCCCTCTTTATGCGCAGCGAGAGCGCATCAAGCAGCTCTGGCTGCCTGTCAGTGTCGCCTTGCTGGTGGGCTGCCTGGTGGCACTGTTTTCCGCTTTGGGGATTGCATGGATCTTTGGCGGCTCGGAGGCCACTCTCATCGCCGTAGCCCCAAAGTCTGCCACCATCCCCATTGCACTTCCCATGGCAGAGCGCTTTGGCGGCCAACCATCGCTGGCTGCTGTGGCCGTGGCTATCACCGGCATCAGCGGCACCATGATGGCCCCGCTTCTGTGCCGCTTTCTCAACCTCAAGGACCCTGCCGTACAAGGCTTTGCGCTCGGACTGACCGCCCACGCCATCGGCACTGCACGGGCAATTCAGGTCAACCCAACAACTGCCGCCTTTTCGGCATTGGCCATGGGCCTGAACGGCATAGCCACCGCAATGATGATGCCACTGGTATTGAGCATCACGCCCTGGCTCTGAAGCTGTCCCAAGTCGCTAAAGCCAATGCGGCACAGCCACACTCGGAGCTTGGATCAGTTTAAGAACACTGGCGTATGCACTTGGCCATGCCTTGGCCTGGCGATCAACGAGCCAAGGCCGGCAAATACCGATCAATGCCAGCCACTCAAAGAGGCCACCTCACAAAAAGCCAAGTTCTCCCCACCAACGCCCCACAAGCTTGTGGACAAAGTTGACTGCCCATCTGGATAAGCCACTCAAGTCTTTGTTCTTAAAAGATTTTTCAGAACGCGCTTAATTTTTAAGCAAATCACAGTCTGTCATGCTTAAGTGCTGCAGAACATGTGTTTCATGGCAGCTCATAGTCGTGTCAACAGCGCTTTCTGTCAGTTTTCCCCATTAAACAGCTACAAGCTTGTGGACAAGCTCTAGCAACCGCTTGAATAAGCGACTTAACTCCTTGTCACATCAGAAAAAACGGGTTGCTGATTATTTTTTAATCAGCACCCCGTTTCAGCTAAGCCATCAGAAGCTCAACGCAGCGGCTGCTGCCAGTCTCCCAGTTGGTAGGCGCTGTCCCAGAACATCCACTCCAGGCGCGCCGCATCCTTCATGCGGCCCGCGTGGCTTCATTGGCATCAGCCGCCAAGCGGTCCACCGTGGCGCAGACACCGCGCACTGCTGCATGGAATTCCTCGCTGGCATAGATATCCACCCAGCCCTGATACGGGTTGTCCTTGGCCGATCGTGCATAAGTCGCGCATAAAACCGTCATGCAAGCTGCGCTGCACCACCACGGCTTCGTTGGCGCATTGGCAAACTGCACTACGCCTTCGGCGTTAACGGACTTGGCAGCCGTTACCGCCAGCGCACGGCCATAGGCAACCAAGTAATGCGCATCGTGAATCATGTAGTGGCGAAAGCGCTCCTGGCTCAGCGTTCCAGCGGCCAGTTCCTGGTTGAAGGGCAACTCCAGCGTGCTTTGAAACAGCGCCTGGTTGGCATCCCACAGGCTTTGGCTGAAAGACAGGACGAATCTCCACTTTAAATTCATAGCAGTCAGCGCTTTTACTGACTGGGGGAAGCGGCCATTCTTGCCCAGATACCTGCTTTTACCGCCCAAAGCCCGCTCGATATCAGGTCAAAGCTGTATTTCAGCGAGCAGTCCCCGGTTTTCCGCCTGCAGCCTCTTGCGCCTTGTCTTGCAGCCATTGACTGAACACCTTGAGCGCCGGCGAGGGCAGAGCCTCGGTCGCCAGCTCGGGCGTGACCAGGTAATAGGCTCGGTTGCCACGCAAAGGCTGAGGGCAGGCAATGATGAGATCGCCACGCGCAATTTCCTGCTCGATCAGCATGGGCGGAATCAGCGCCACACCCAGCCCTTGGCTAGCGGCAACGGCCAGCATGGAAAACAGCTCCAGCCGCATGCCGTCGAGCGCGCGGGGTGCATCGACATTCATGGTGTCAAACCATTGCCGCCAGCCCTGGGGGCGCGTACTTTGCTGCAACAGCGGCAGGCGCGCAATCACCTCGGGTCCCACGGGCAGCCAGGCGCGCCCAGGGTCGCGCTGTCGAGCCGTGGCCAGCAGTTGCGGACTGCACACGGGCACCACCTCTTCATCCATCAGCCATTGCGCCTGCACGCCTGGCCAGCGCGCCACCTGCTCGGGCGTGCCAGCGTAGATCGCGGCGTCAAAAACGGTGTCGGCAAACAGAAATGGCCGGGTCTGCACATCAATGTGCACGGTGATATCCGGATGCTCTCGCGTGAGCTGAGGCAGGCGCGGCAGCAGCCAGCGGGTGGTGAAGGTGGGCACGGCCGCCAGATTGATGGGCCCGCCCTCGCCCTGATGGCTCATCAAGTCCAGCGTGTCGCGCTCCAGCCCCTGCAGCCAGCGGCCGACCTGGGTGGCGTAGTGGCGGCCCGCATCCGTCAGCAGCACACCATGGCGCGTGCGCTTGAACAGGGCCACACCCACAAACTCTTCCAGCGCAATGATCTGGCGCGAGACGGCGCTTTGCGTCAGCGACAGCTCCTGCGCCGCCTTGGTGTAGCTGATATGACGGGCAGCAGATTCAAAACAGGCCAAAGCCTGCGTGGAAGGGAGAACTCTTCGCATACTTTTTATGCAATCAATGCATCCATAAAATCAAAAACAAAGTAGAAACCCTAATAAATTCATTTATACATGCGTTTTACTCATCCATAGATGATTATTCATCGTTTGCCCAGAGGAGTTTCGGAGTCCTAATATGTGTGCATGCACTCAGGCGAGAGACCACCTGAGGCCCAACACTTTGTATTCAGGAGAAGAACATGGCAAATGGCTACCAGTGGGACGACTGCTTCCAACTCGACCAGCAATTGACCGAGGACGAGCGCATGATCCGCGACGCCGCTCGCGACTACTGCCAGGACAAGCTCAAGCCCCGCGTGCAAGCCATGTTCCGCAATGAATCGGTCGATCTGTCCATCTTCCGCGAGATGGGCGAGCTGGGCTTGCTGGGCCCCACCATCCCCACGCAATACGGCGGCGCAGGCCTGAACTATGTGAGCTACGGCCTGGTGGCGCGCGAGATCGAGCGCGTGGACTCCGGCTACCGCTCCATGGCCTCCGTGCAGTCCTCTCTGGTGATGGTGCCCATCAACGAATTCGGCACCGAAGCCCAAAAGATGAAGTACCTGCCCAAGCTGGCCTCGGGCGAGTTCATCGGCTGCTTTGGCCTGACCGAGCCCGACCACGGCTCCGACCCCGGCTCCATGGCCACCCGCGCCTACAAGGTGGACGGCGGCTACAAGCTCAAGGGCAACAAGATGTGGATCACGAACAGCCCCGTGGCCGATGTGTTCGTCGTCTGGGCCAAGGAAGTGGCCGAAGACGGCACCGTGGGCCAGATTCGCGGCTTCATTCTGGACAAGGGCATGAAGGGCCTCTCCGCCCCCGCCATCCACGGCAAGGTGGGCCTGCGCGCCTCCATCACCGGTGAAATCGTGATGGACGATGTGTTCTGCCCCGAAGAAAACGCCTTCCCCGATGTGCGCGGCCTGAAGGGTCCGTTCACCTGCCTGAACAGCGCCCGCTACGGCATCGCCTGGGGTGCGCTGGGCGCGGCCGAAGACTGCTGGCACACCGCTCGCCAATACACACTTGACCGCAAGCAGTTTGGCCGCCCTCTGGCTGCCAACCAGCTGATCCAGAAAAAGCTGGCCGACATGCAGACCGAAATCACCCTGGGCCTGCAAGCTGCCCTGCGCGTGGGCCGCATGAAGGACGAAGGCCAGAACGTGATCGAAGTGACCTCGCTGGTCAAGCGCAACAACTGCGGCAAGTCGCTGGACATCGCCCGTATGGCACGCGACATGCTGGGCGGCAACGGCATCTCCGACGAGTTCGGCGTGGCCCGCCACCTGGTGAATCTGGAAGTTGTGAACACCTACGAAGGCACCCATGACGTGCATGCGCTGATTCTGGGTCGTGCGCAGACTGGCATCGCGGCGTTTGCGAACTGATAGCTCCCCCTGAGCGGCTACGCGGCTTCCCCCTCTCTCGCTTCGCGGGAGGGGGACGGCAGCTTCGCCGCGAGGCGGCTCTTGCTTGCTGCCTTGACCTCGGAACGATGGCGACGTTGGATCGTTTTCCCTTGCGAAAGGGGCATGGCGAGCACTTTGGTCGTCATGCGCAGCCTTTGTTTCCGCTATCTATTTGTTAGCTGGTACCGCTTTATTTGTATGGGTTTTGAATGGTTTTCATATCAAAACCCATACCAATACAGCGCAAGCAGCTTCTGTTTTCATAGTTTCCGCAGTTCCCCGACTCGGCTTCTGGATTGATCTGACATGAACGCATCGACAACCACTCCCACAGGCGCTCTGACTGGCATCAAGGTGCTGGATCTGTCGCGCGTGCTGGCGGGGCCCTGGGCCACGCAGATGCTGGCCGATCTGGGCGCCGATGTGATCAAGGTAGAGCGCCCTGTGGCCGGCGACGATACGCGCCACTGGGGGCCTCCGTTTCTGAAGGACGATGCGGGCAACGACACGCGCGAGGCCAGCTACTTCACATCCTGCAACCGCAACAAGCGCTCCATCACCGTAGACATGGCCCACCCCGAAGGCCGCGCCCTGCTGCAGCGCATGGCGGCCAATGCCGATGTCGTGGTGGAGAACTTCAAGACCGGTGGCTTGGCCCAGTACGGTCTGGACTATGCGAGCCTGAAAGAACAGAACCCGCGCCTGATTTACTGCTCCATCACCGGCTTTGGGCAGGACGGCCCCTATGCCGAGCGCGCAGGCTACGACCTCATGGTGCAGGCCATGTGCGGGCTGATGAGCATTACCGGTCATGCCGATGGCGAACCCGGCGGTGGCCCGCTGAAAGTGGGCGTGGCCGTGATTGACGTTTTCACCGGTCTGTATGCCAGCAACGCCATTCTGGCGGCGCTGAACGCGCGTCACACAACAGGCGAAGGCCAGTACATCGACATGGCGCTGCTGGATGTGGGTATGGCCGTGCTAGCCAATCAGGCCGCCGGCTTTCTGGCCACCGACAAGGCTCCGGGCCGCGCCGGCAATATCCACCCCAGCCTCGCTCCCTACCAAGACTTCCCCACGCTGGACGGCAATGTGCTGCTGGCCATTGGCAACGACGGCCAGTTCACCCGCTTTTGCGCGGCCATTGGCCATAACGACTGGGCGCAGGATGTGCGCTTTGCCACCAACACCGTCCGCGTACAAAACCGCACGGCGTTGCTGGATCTGATGGGGCCTGTGATGCTGCAACGCACCACCGCCGACTGGATTGCATTGCTGCAAGACAAGGCCGTGCCCTGCGGCCCCATCAACACCATTGCCCAGGCGTTTGAAGACCCCCAGGTCAAGGCACGCGGCATTCACAAAACCCTGCCACGTCAGGCGGGCGATGGCATCAGCCAGGTGGCCACCGTGGCCAACCCCATGCGCCTGTCGGCCACACCGGTCAGCTATCGCAGTGCACCACCGACGCTGGGCCAGCACACCGACGAGGTATTGCGCGAATTCGGGATTGAGGACAGTGCGATTGAAGCACTGCGCAAGCAGGGAGTGCTTTGAAACTTTTCAAACCAAGGCAGCTTCCCGAAAAAGAGGGCTCAAGCCCCAGGACGCAGGCAGTTCCACGAGTTCTGTACTGCAAATTACACATTCCAAGGAGACAGAAATGTTCAAACTCACAGCCACTGTTCTGGCAGCCATGGCCTTTTGCGGCGCAGCACAAGCGCAAAGCAATTACCCCAACAAGCCCATCCGCCTGCTGGTTCCCTTTGCCGCTGGCGGCACCACGGACCTGATTGCCCGTGTCCTGTCCGAACCCCTGAGCAAGGAACTGGGCCAGTCCGTCGTGGTGGAAAACAAAGGCGGCGGCGGCGGCAGCATCGGCGCAGCAGAAACCGCTCGCGCCAAGCCCGATGGCTACAACCTGGGCATTGCCACCGTGTCCACCACGGCCACCAACCCCGCCATCAACCCCAAGCTGCCCTACAACGCCTTCACCGACTTCACGCCCATCGTGAACATTGCGGCCACGCCCAACATCATTGCGGCCAACCCCAAGTTTGTCGGCAAGGACTACAAGAGCTTTCTGGCTGAAGTCAAGAAGAACCCCGGCAAGTACTCCTACGGCTCGCCCGGCACCGGCTCCATCGGTCACCTGATGATGGAAATGTTCATGCTGGCCACCGGCACCGAGATGATCCACGTGCCCTACCGCGGCTCCGGCCCGGCCATCAATGATGCAGTTGCCGGCCAGATTCCTCTGTTGTTCGACAACTTCCCCTCCACCCTGCCCTTCCTGAAGGACAAGCGTCTGACGCCCCTGGTGATCGCTGCTCCTCAGCGTCTGGCCGTGCTGCCCGATGTTCCTACGCTGGCAGAGGTTGGAGCCCCTGGCGTGAACCGCATGGCCTACTACGGCATCGTCGGCCCCAAGAACATGCCCAAGGAAATCGTCAACAAGATCAATGCCGCCACGCTGAAGGTTCTGCAGGACCCCGCCGTGCGCAAGCGCATTGAAGATACTGGCTCGCTGATCGTTGCAGGCACACCTGAGAAGTTTGCCCAGGAAATCAAGGCCGAATACGCTGCCTACAAGGAAGTGGTGGACAAGCAAAAGCTGACCATGGAATAAGCGCCAGCCGCTCCCATCTCATCCTCACCCCATCCCCGCCTGGCGGGGATTTTTTATGTCCGCGCCAAGCGGCGCGGCCCTTGTCAAAGCGAAGGCTTGAGTCTGAAGCTACCCGCCAGCTTCACCATCATGAAGAGCCACAGCGCCCCGCCCATCGCAATCAGGCAGCCCCCGACATAGCCAATCTGGCCCATACCCCATTGCTGGCTGACGATGCTGCCCAGCAACGCACCGCCACCAATGCCGATGTTGAAAATGCCCGAGAACATGGACATGGCCACATCAGTGGCGTCGGGCGCCAGGTTCAGCACCTTGGACTGCATGGACAGCGCAAAGCAGATCATGGCAATGCCCCAGATCGAGCTTTGCAGATACAGGCTCCAGACATGCGCGCTGCTCATGACCAGCAGCAGCAAACTCAGCGCCAGTACCGCAATGGCCGACAGCAAGAAGCCACGCGGAAAGCGCATGCCAAACCAGCCAAACAACACACTGCCCACAATGCCCATGCCGCCGTACAGCAGCAGCACGGCCGTGGTCACATTGCCCGCATGGCCTGCAATGTCCTGCACAAACGGCTCGATATAGCTGTACGCGGTGAACTGGCCGGTGATCACCACCACCAGCAGCGCATAAATACCCACCAGAGCAGGTCGCTTAAACAGCACAGGAACGCTGGACAGGGAGCCAGCGTTCTCGCTGGGCAGCAGCGGCAGCAGCTTGCCCAGTACCAGCATCACCACGGCAGCCACGCCGCCGATGGCCAGAAACGTCATGCGCCAGCCCAGCCACTCCCCCACGATGCGCCCCAGCGGAATACCCAGCACCATGGCAATCGAGGTACCAGTGGCCAGCAAGCTCAACGCCAAAGCCTTCTTGCCCGGCGGTGCGACGCGCACGGCCAGCGATGCCGTAATCGACCAGAAAATGGCATGCGACAGCGCAATGCCGATGCGGCTCACGAGCAGCGAGGCATAGCTCCAGGCCACGCCCGAGAGCACATGGCTGAGCACAAACACCGCAAACACGCCCATGAGCAGCTTGCGCCGCTCCACCTGACGCGTCAGCAGCATGAAGGGCAACGAGGCCAGCGCCACGATCCAGGCATAGATGGTCAGCATCAACCCCACCTGCTCCACCTTCATGTCAAAGCTGGCACCAATGCTGCTGAGCAGGCCCACGGGCACAAACTCACTGGTGTTGAATACAAACGCGCCCAGCGCCAGCGCAATCACGCTGAGCCAGGCCTGGGTGCTGGATCTTGTCGGGGTAGAGGAAACGGTTCGAGGTTCTGTCATGCAAAAAAGCGGCTTGGCGGCAAACACGGCACAAGCCGAAATTGTGCGCGTGCAGCATGACAAAAGACCGAGAGCCCGGCCTTGCCCCGGCAAACGCTGGGGTCAGGCTGGGGCCAGACCGCACTCGGAGAGATCAATAAGCCACCGTAAAGCGCGCCTTGATGTGCTCGCGCTTGTCCAGCGCATCCACCAACGCCACGGCCAGATCCTGCACCGAAATATCGCCGGGCTGACCATCGGCCTGCATCAAAGGCTCATCCTTGCCTGTACGGTATTGAGCGGTGCGGCCCTTGGACTGCGCAGCCGATCCACCATGAAAACCCACGGCAGGGCTCAGCACCGTCCAGTCCAGGGTCTGCTCTTTTTTCAGCTCAGTGTACATATCGCGTGCGGCTGTAGCTCCTGGCTTGATGGCAGCGGGAAAGTCGGGCGAATCCACTAATTGCTGACCGTTCACGTACAAGCTGCCGGCACCGCCGACGACCAGGTATCGCTGGATGCCTGCGGCCTTCACGCCCTGCACGATGGAGCGCGAGCCCTGCATGAAATCGTCATAGATATTGGGATTGGTCCAGCCCGCGTTATAGGCACTGACCACCGCATCGCAGCCCGCTACGGCGCGCTGCACTTCATCGGCCTTGAGCACATCGGCCTTGACGAACTGCACATGCTCACGTGCCGCAAGCGTCTCGGGCTTGCGCACCAGGGCAACGACTTCATGACCACGGCGCAGCAACTCGTCCAGCACGCCTGCACCCACAAAACCGGTAGCGCCAATCAATGCAACTTTCATTTTTCAACTCCTTGTGTTTTCAACAAGACTGAAGATTAATCAGCATCGATCTGCAGAAAAACCCCTTTCAGCCACCATGACCTTGAAGCACAGCTTCACAATAGACCAATGGAAGACTTCAAACGCATGGCCATTTTTGCCGCCGTGGTAGAGCGCGGCAGCATGAGTGCGGCGGGCCGCCAGCTGGATATGTCCCCCTCTGCCATCAGCCAGCACATTCGCCAGCTGGAGCAGGATGCGGGCCTGACACTGCTGCATCGCTCCACGCGCCAGCTGGCCCTGACCGATGCAGGCCAGCGCTTCTACACCCAATGCGCCGCCATGTGCGAGGCCGCCAGCCGGGCTCGGGCCGAGCTGGCGGCAGAGCAACAACAGCCCAGCGGCGAGCTGCGCCTGTCGGCCCCGGCCGGCTTTACCCAGCACGCTGTGCCTGCGCTGGGTGAGTGGCTGAACCGGCACCCTGCCCTGCGCCTTCGCCTGCTGATGGACGACACGCCGATTGACCTGATCCAGGCGCGTGTGGATCTGGCACTGCGCTTTGGCCATCTGCCGGACTCCAGCTGGGTTGCACGTCCGCTGGGCCGCAGCCCCACAGTGCTGTGCGCTGCGCCGCAATTGCTGGCAAGGCTTGCGCAGCGGCCTCAGCACCCGCGCGACCTGTCCGGTCTGCCCTGGCTGGACATGAGCCGCAGCGACCCGCCACAGATCAGCGCCTTATGGCAGCACAGCGCCAGCGGCGAGCGTTTTCCGCTGCAAGCCACACCGCAGATGAGCAGCAACCACCGCGCTGCCGTGCAGCAGTTTTGTGAAGCGGGTCTGGGTCTGGCTTTGCTGTCCGCCCATGACGTCACCGCCAGCCTGCGCGATGGGCGGCTGCTGCGCCTGCTGCCGCAGTGGGATATGGGCCAGCTCGACATCTGGGCCGTCACCGCCCAGCGCGATGCGCTCAGTGCCAAGGTGCGCCAGGCCATCGAGATTCTTCGCCAGTACTTTGCACGACTGGAAGGCATGCAGCATTCGCTATGAATTTCAAAGCTTATGCCGCTTTATCAGCATGAACTTCAGAATGATTTATATATAAATATGAGGTTCAGCAAGCGCAAGCAGCTCCTTTTTCAGGAGTTTCCCAAGCACACGCGCATGAAAAAGGCCTGCTCGAAAGCAGGCCTGTGGCAGCAGGCAGGCGCAATCAGTTCAGATCGATAGGCGTCTTGTTGCCATTGATGTAGCGGCTCAGCGTGTAGCTGGGGTTCTTCATCTCGCCGTTCTTCTCGAACTGGATCTTGGAGGTCACACCCGAATAATCGGACTTCTGCAGGAAGGGGATATAGACCTTGGGGTCCCAGGAGTTGGCGCGCTTCATGGCATCGGCCAGCAGCATGGTGCCGTCGTAGAAGTAAGGGCTGTAGACCTGGAACTGGCCGGGGTATTTGGCGTCATAGCGCTTCTTCCACTCCGTGCCGCCGGGCATCTTGGCAATGGATGCTCCGCCATCAGCGCAGACCACATTTTCCAGCGGCTTGGCACCCGCAGCCACCTTGGCCAGCTCGGTCACGCAAATACCGTCACCGCCGAACATCTTGACGTCATTCATGCCCAGCTGGGCCATCTGGCGCAGCATGGGGCCAGCTTGGCCGTACATGCCGCCGTAGAAGATGGCGTCGGGCTTCTTGGCCTTGATGGAAGTCAGAATGGCCATGAAATCCGTGGCCTTGTCGTTGGTGAACTCGTTGGCCACGATCTTGATGCCCTGTTTTTCGGCATCTTTCTTGAACACATTGGCCAGGCCCTGGCCATAGGCCGTGCGGTCGTCGATCACGGCCACGTTCTTGAGCTGGAGGTTCTTGGCCGCATAAGTGGCCAGCGCCGCGCCCAGGGCGTTGTCGTTGGCGATCACGCGGTAGGTGGTGTTCCAGCCGGGCTTGGTCAGGTCGGGGTTGGTGGCCGCGCCCGTGATCATGGGAATGCCGCAGTCCTGAAAGACCTTGGACGAGGGAATGGCCACGCCAGAGTTCACAAACGCCACGGCACCGGCCACCTTGTCGTCGCACAGCTTTTGCGAAGCGGCTGTACCTTGCTTGGGGTCGGCCACATCGTCCTCGGCCACCAGCACGAACTTGACCTTTTTGCCGCCGATTTCCATGCCCTTGGCGTTCAGGTCCTCAATGGCCATTCGCACGCCGTTTTCATCATCCTTGCCGAAGTGGGCCTGAGGTCCAGAGGTCGGGCCGATGTGACCGATCTTGATGACCTGCTCCTGAGCCATTACGCCCCCTGCCATACCTGCTACGACTGTCGCGATACACAACTTGCCAAAGTTCTTCATTGCGCACTCCACTCGGTTGAGACAAGCCGCCACCTTATGCCTCGCACCCCGTCATTGGCAATGAGGCAATCACATAGGCGCACCGAGTGCTACACCGGTACAACAATCAGCGTTTTCAGGGATCGGCAGGCGGGTATGGCTGTGCTGCAAAAGCCTCTTCTCTGCTCCCTGGCCAGACTGGTGGCTCAGCCAAAGAAAAACGCCCCTGAGCGGGGCGTTTTTTCATGGTGGTCTTGCGACTCAGGCCGCCTTGGCCTTCAGCAATGCATCCACCTTGGCGTGCTGATCCAGCGTCGCCAGGCAAGCATGGGCCACTTCCACGCCCTTTTTCACAAAGTGATGGCGGAAGAACTCCACATGATCGCCATGCTCATGGAAGTCACGCGGCGTCAGCACGGCGGAGAACACGGGCACTTCGCTGTCGAGCTGCACACGCATCAGACCGTCGATAACTGCTGTCGTCACAAACTCGTGGCGATAAATGCCGCCGTTGACGATCAAGGCCGTTGCAATCACGGCGTCAAACTGACCGCTTTGCGCCAGCTTCTTGGCCATCAAGGGAATCTCCAGCGCACCAGGCACGCTGAAATGCGTGATGTTGGAGGCTGCAACGCCTTGAGCCTTCAACTCGGACTCTGCGGCATCACGGGCCTGGTACACCACCTCGGTGTGCCAGCTGGCGCTGATGATGGCAATGCGGCTGCGTGCGGCCACGGCTCTCCAGGGCGTACCTTCGGAAGTAGCGTGGGGTTCAAAGTTCATGGAGATAGGGGTCTGATTCATGGTGGTATTTCCAGAAATTCCAATGAATCAGGGCGTGCGCAAACGCACCCACTCATGAAGCAGCCAATGCGGAGCCACAAGTCGATGCTGCGCGATCTCTTTCATCCGGACTGTGACCGTCGGCCCTGGCATCTCACCAAGTCTGCTGACCCCGCAGGCTCTGGCGAGACTGCAGGCGCTCGCGGGCTGCTGCAGTCAATGCCAGGCACTGCTACAGATACCGCCGGTGGGGAGTTTCACCCCGCCCTGAGAACGCTGCTTTGCAGTGAAGCTGATTCACCACAAGACCAAGTCATTCTAGCGACGGTTTGACACAACTTCTGCCAAAAGGGTCACCCAGGCGCCAAGCGGAGAAATATGAGCTTAAATCACATCAATCGCTTATCCAGCATGCGATAACAGCTATCAATAAAAGAGTGGTTTCAACCCAGGCAGTCAACCTATCCATGCCCTGACACGTTAAAAAGCAAACTCGCCAGACCCTGCCGCAAGGCGGTGCGAGCTCACCAGATCAAGGACGAGCATGAAAACTCCGGCACTGCACACATTTCTCCGTCACTCATCCCGCTGGGCAGGAGTAGGAGCACTCGCGATACTGTGTACCGCCTGCGTGACCATGGATGAAGGCTATGGCGGCGGATACGGTGGTGGCGGATATGGCGGCGGCAACTACGGCTACTCCAACCCGCCCATCTATGGCGCTCAACCTGTCTACCCCAGCTATGGCTACGACCGTGGTGAATGGGCTGCCCGCGAGCGTCAACGTGAACGCCTGCAGCGTGAGCGCGAATACAACCAGCAAATGCGCGAGCGTGAGCGCCAAGCCAGAGAGCGCGACCAGTGGCAGCGCCAGCAACAGCGCGAACGCCAACAACAAATGCGCGAACAGCAGCGCATGCAGGAGCAGCAACGCCGTGAATGGCAGCGCCAGCAAGAGCAAAACCGCCGCGACCAGGAACAAGCCAGGCGCGATCAGGAGCGCAACCGTCAGCAGCAGATGCAGCAGCGCGAACGTGAGCGTCAGCAGGCTCAACGTCAGCAGCAGCAAGAGCGCCAGCAGCAATGGCGTGATCGTCAACAGCAAGATCGTGATCAACGCCCACCACAGCGGCGCGAATTTGAGCGTGGCAGCTAAAGCCTCGGGCATTGCTTCAGATTTTGCGGCGCCCGCCTCATAATTGCCCACTATATAAAAAGCGAACAGGAGGCCCGTCATGCTCAAGTTGAAATTGCCTGCAATGGCGAGGCTGCGCCTGGGTCTGACTGCCTTGCTGGGACTGCTGGGTCTACTGAGCCTGAGCCATATGGCCCAGGCGCAAATCATGCGCTGCACCGATGCCAAGACGGGTGAAGTCACCTACACCAACGGCCGTTGCCTGGGCGGCGAAGCATCCGCACAGATAAGCGCGGCGCAAAGCCCCCAGGAAATTGCCGAGGAGCGCGATGCCGCAGCCAAGGCGCGTGAGCTGAGCAAAGCCCAGATTGCACGCGACGAAGCGCAGCGCCGCCAGCGAGAAGCCGCTGAACGCAAGGAGCGAGAGGCCGCCGAAAAAGCCCAGGCCAGAGCCAGCGCCAACCCGGAAAACACCCCCGCCTGCCGCCAGGCACGCGAGCGCTACAACAGCATTCTTGCCGAAGCCTCCCCCGATCCCGCGACCTGGGGCGAGCGCAGCCAGGCTGCCCAGGCACAGATGGAAATGAGCTGCCTTGGCAGTGCGGCCTATCAGCAACTGCAGCAAAGCAGAGCACTGCAGCCCAATGCCATCAACCGCCCGCAATGGGGCTACAGCCACCCACCCCATCACTATCCACCGGTGCGCCCCACACCATCGCAGCCCCCGGCCAAGATCATCAATTGCAATGTATTTCGCTGCTACGACAATCGCGGCGGAGTGCATCCGATACCTTGATTCCCCCTGAGCGGCTGCGCCGCTTCCCCCTCAAGGGGACGACACCATTGGTGCGCGGCGGCGCTTCTTTGGTGTCCCTTATGTCCAGCGCACCCTTTCAGCAGCGCTATGCTTTTTCAAGCAAGCCCTGCTGCACTGTGGGGTAGCGCAGCCTGAACCCCAGCTCTTTCTTGAGCCGCTGATTTGACAAACGCCGTGACTCGCTCATGAAACTCAGCAAGCTTGCGGGCAACTCGGCCCGGGCCTGCTCTCTGGAAATACGTGGCGGCCTGGGCAGAGCATAGAGGTCTGCTGCAAGGTCGAAATAGTCCCCCATCTTCAACTCGGTATCGTCACTGGCGTGATAGACGCGCTGTGCCTGCCCTCGCCACAAGGCGCGAAGACAAGCCCGAGCCAGATCATCTGCATGAATGTGATTGGTATATACGTCGTCGGCAGGCTGCAGGGCGGGCGTGGCACGCATCAACCGGGCTTTGGGCGTTCCTGCTTCTCTGTCCGGCGCATAAATACCAGGAATGCGCAAGATGCTGGCACGCATCCCGGCTCGCCCCGCAAAGCGCACTGCCCGTTCTGCGTTCACACGCCGCTGCGCCCTCGGAGTGGCAGGCGCAACCTGGCGAGTCTCTCTCACCCACTGCCCAGCACAATCGCCATACACCCCCGTTGTTGAGGCGTAGACCATGCTGCGCGGCAGACTGCGCAAGCGCAGTGCCTGCATCAGTGCCGTCGTTCGTGCGTCCAGCCACCAGCCTTCTGACTCTGCACTCAGTGCAGCAGGAGGCGCCAGGTGCAGCACACGCGTCGCAATGCCAGCGAAGCGCCGCAGGCTGCCCGCATCGTCCAAGTCTCCATACAAAGGCCTCACGCCCTGGCTTCTGATGGCCGCTACCCGGCTGGAGTTGCGGCTCAGGGCCAGTATCTGAAAGCCACGCCCTGCACCGGGGGAGGCATTCAATAGCCGGGCAATGCGCTGCCCTACATCGCCATGCCCGACGATCAATACACGTTCGCGACGAAAGCGCGCTGGTAGCGCGCCCAATGGGTTTGGGTTTGAGGGCAAAATCGGGGACTGCTGCGTAAGGGGTCACCACGTTGCTGCACCAGCAGCAACGCTTGGCAATAGCTGCCATTTACGCCTTCAAGGATAACCAAAACGTCATGACCGAGATCGCCAACGCTTCGTTTGAAATTACCGTCCAGCCCAGCGGACGTGCTTTTGCCACACAAGGTGCTGAGACCATTCTGGCTGCTGCCATTCGTACCGGCGTAGGCTTGCCCTACGGCTGCAAGGACGGAGCCTGCGGCTCCTGCAAGTGCAAAAAGCTCAATGGTGAAGTCAGCCACGGCCCGCACTCCGACAAGGCGCTGAGCGCCGAGGAAGAAGCCAATGGCTATGTGCTGACCTGCTGCGCCACCCCCCACAGCGATGTGGTGCTGGAGTCGCGCCAGGTGACCGACGCCAGCTCTTTCCCCATCAAGAAGATGCCAGTGCGCGTAGCTGCACTGGAGAAGAAGTCTCACGACGTCATGCAGTTGCGCCTGCAATTGCCCGCCAGCGAGAAGTTCCAGTACCACGCAGGCCAGTATGTGGAGTTCATCCTCCGCGATGGCTCACGCCGCGCCTACTCCATGGGCACCGCGCCTCATGTGCAGGAAACCTCTCCTGGGCTTGAGCTGCATATCCGTCACATGCCCGGCGGCAAGTTCACCGATCATGTTTTTGGTGCCATGAAGGAAAAGGAAATTCTGCGCGTGGAAGGCCCGTTCGGCAGCTTCTTCCTGCGCGAAGACTCCGACAAGCCCATCATCATGCTGGCTTCCGGCACCGGCTTTGCGCCCATCAAGGCTTTGATCGAGCACATGCGCCACAAGGGCTTCAACCGCTCTGTCACCCTGTACTGGGGTGGCCGCCGCCCCGGCGATCTGTACTACGCAGACTGGATCGCCGAGCAAGCTGCCGCCATGCCCGGCCTGACCTATGTACCCGTGGTGTCCGATGCCTTGCCCGAAGACAACTGGACAGGACGCACCGGCTTTGTGCACCAGGCTGTCATGGATGACTTTGCCAGCCTGGCCGGTCACCAGGTCTATGCCTGTGGTGCGCCCATCGTGGTGGATTCGGCCCGCGCTGCTTATACCAGCGAACGCGGTTTGCCCGCTGAAGAGTTCTACGCCGACGCCTTCACGTCCGAAGCGGACAAGTAAGCACCCTCTTTTGCAGAAACCCTGATGCATTTGATACCGAATCAGGGTTTACACGCAAAATTCCTGCGCAAGTAACCACCTCTCCGTGAGCGGCTGCAATTTTTTGCACAATAGAGATCTATGAACCGTAGAAACAGCCTTCTCTCGGTCATGGCGGCCGCTGCTGCCTTGGCCTCTCCCCTGTCCCAAGCACAAGAGCCCATCCGTCTGATCGTGCCCTATGCGCCCGGAGGTCCTCTGGACATCACCTCGCGCGCACTGGCAGAGCGGGTGCGTGATTCTCTGGGCGTGGTCATCATTGACAACAAGGCTGGCGCTGGCGGCAATATTGGTGCCGACGCTGTGGCCAAGGCCAACCCTGACGGCATGACCATTGGTCTGGCAGCTACCGCCACCCACGCCGTCAACCCCTGGCTCTACACCAAGATGCCCTATGACGCGGGCAAGGACTTTGCCGGCATCACGCAAATGGTGCGCGTGCCCAATGTGCTGGTGATGAATGCCGCCAAGGCCGAGCAACTCAAGATTCGCAGCGTGGCGGATCTGGTCAGCTACGCCAAAAGCCATCCCGGCAAGCTCAACTACGGCAGCGGCGGCAATGGCTCGGCTGGTCACCTGGCCGGTGAAATGCTCAAGCAAAAAGCAGGATTCTTTGCCTTGCACGTGCCTTATCGCGGCGCCAACCCTGCACAGCTGGCCCTGCTATCGGGTGAGGTCGACTTCAATATCGACAACCTGGCTGCAGCCGCCCCCAATATCCGAAGCGGCAAACTGGTGGCTCTGGCGGTGACATCACTCAACACCTCCCCCCTGCTACCCAATGTGCAGCCACTGTCCAAAACCTATCCTGGCTTTGCGATTGATACCTGGTGGGGTCTGGTCGCTCCCGCCGGAACTCCCAAGCCCGTGCTGGAAAAGCTGAGCAAGGCATTCAACGATGCACTGCAAGCGCCGGAGACCAAAACTCGCTTTCACGCCTTGATGGCCGAGCCCGTGGGCTCCACACCTACTGAGTTCGATCAGTTCATGGCCGCTGAGCGCACGAAATATCAGCCCATCGTCAAGGCATCAGGCGCCAAGGTGGACTAAATACACTGCCTGCAAAAAGGCCCCGACGCCAAGGCATCGGGGCCTTTTTTTACATCTTTTATGGCTCAAACGCTTACGGGTAAAGCGCTAGCAGCTATCAATTCTGAAGTTTCCACCAACTCTGATTCTGGCTAATCTGGATGCCTTGCTCAGCCACGGACTGCAGCAGCTGCGCACTCACGCATTCGGGTGCAATTTCGGCCAGTGGCACCAGCACAAAGGCTCTTTCCCACATCCGCGGATGAGGCACGATGAGTTCCGAATCATTCGACTGCCAGCTGCCCCACAGCTCAATATCCAGATCCAGCGTACGCGGAGCATTGCGATAAGGGCGTTCTCGCCCTGCCTGAAGCTCCAGCGCCTGTAGTGCGTGCAAAAATGCCAGCGGCTCCTGCTGGGTACGCACCAGCGCCACCGCGTTCAGATAATCCGGCCCGGATGAGTCAACAGGTTTGGTGCTGTAGAGCGAAGACACCGCCAGCAGCTCGGTCTGTGCCAGCTGGGCAATGGCCTGCACTGCCCAAGCCAGCGTCCGGGATGCATCGCCCAAGTTCGCCCCGAGCCCGATGGCCACCGTATCGGCGGCCAAAGCACAGGGCTTATTCATCAGAGCCAGCGGCTGCAGCGGCGCCAGCCGATGGCTTGCGGCGGCGACGGCGGCGCTTTTTGGGCGCTGCGGCATCGCCTTCTTCAGCGATCTGATCGAGGGGACTACCCGCCTCCTCCGACTCGGTTTTTTTCTTAGCAACGCGGTGTACCTTGGGCGCTGCCTGCTGCTGAGAGCGCTGACGGGCACGCTGTTCGTCACGGGCCTGGGCAATTAGATCATCGCGACGCGTATCATCGGCCTGCGAAAACTCCTGCCACCAGCTGGCCAGACTTTCTTCCACTTCGCCGATATCGGCTCGCAAACGCATGAAGTCAAAGCCCGCCCGAAAGCGCGGCTGCGCCACCATGGAATAAGGCGTGGCACCAGTGCGCTTGTCAAAGCGCGGCTGCATGACCCAGATTTCGCGCATGTCAGCAGCCAGCTTGCCGCGGCCCGACACATCGCCAATGCGCTGGTCAAACACTTCGTCAATCGACTCCTGCAGCGCAGGAAAGGGGTGATAGCCCTTGCCCAGACGTTTTTCCCAGCCGGTCTTGACGTCTTGCCAGAGCACGCAGGCCAGCAAAAAGCTGGGAGCCACGGGCTTGCCTTCGGCGACACGGCGGTCGGTATCCATGAGGGCGGCCTGCACAAATGGATGGTCGGCACGCTCCATCACCACATCCAGCAGCGGGTAGATGCCGCGTGACAGGCCTAGCGCCTTGAGCTGCTCTACCGAAGCCAGCGCATGGCCGGTTTGCAGCAGCTTGAGCATTTCATCAAACAGACGGCTTTGGGGCACATCGTGCAACAGTGGCTCGCACTCGACCAAGGGCTTGGCCGTTTTGGCATCCAGCTTGAAGCCCTTGCCATGCAGCTTGGCCGCAAAACGCACGGCGCGGATGATACGCACCGGGTCTTCGCGGTAGCGCGTGGCCGGATCGCCAATCATGCGCAGCACCTTTTTCTTGGCGTCTGCAATACCGCCGTGATAGTCGACCACGATCTGTGTCTCGGGATCGTAGTACATGGCGTTGATGGTGAAGTCGCGGCGCGTGGCGTCCTGATCCTGCGGGCCCCAGACGTTGTCGCGCAGCACGCGGCCGCTGGCGTCCACGGCATGCTTCAAGCCAGCCAGCTGATTCTTGCTGGTGCGCTCATTGCCGCTGACCTGCTCGGCCGCGCTGTTATCCAGAAAGGCGCGGAAGGTAGAGACTTCAATGACCTCGTTCTCGCGGCCACGGCCATAGACCACGTGCACGATGCGAAAGCGCTTGCCGATGATGAAGGCGCGGCGAAACAGGTTCTTGACCTGCTCGGGCGTGGCATTGGTGGCCACGTCAAAGTCCTTGGGGCGCAGACCCAGCAGCAGGTCACGCACGGCGCCGCCCACGATGTAGGCTTCAAAACCCGAGCGCTTCAGGGTCTGCACCACATCAATGGCACGGCGATCCACCAGGTTCGGGTCAATGCCGTGCACCTGCACTGGCACTTCATCACGTTTGCCGAACTTGGGCTTGCGCGAGCGGGGGGCTGCGGGCGCCTTGCCCAGCAGCTTGTCAATAATGGTCTTGATCATGGTGCTTCGCTAAATAGGTCCACGATGCGCCAGCCGCGTTCCTCGGCCAGGGCACGCAAGCGCGCATCGGGGTTGGTGGCCACCGGGTGATCCACTTTCTCAAGCAGAGGCACATCGTTCATGGAGTCGCTGTAGAAGGTGGTCTCCACATCGCTCCAAGACTGACCACGCTGGGTCAGCCATTCGGTCATACGCACCACCTTGCCTTCACGCATATTGGGAAGGCCTGCAATTTCGCCAGTGAACCAGCCGCTGGCATCGCGCTCCAGGTTGGTAGCCAGCAGATGCTGCACGCCAAAAGCCTGGGCAATGGGCGCAGTCACAAATTCGTTGGTAGCCGAGGTGATGACCACCGTGTCGCCAGCATCCAGGTGCTGCTGCACCAGGGCAATGGCCGCAGGCTTCATGGCCGGACGGATGACCTCCTCCATGAAGCGCTGATGGGCTGCATTCGCTTGGGCTTCGCCACGCTCAACCACGGCAGCCGTGGCAAAGCGAACATAGTCAGGGATATTGAGCTTGCCTGCCTGGTAGTCGTCAAAAAAAGCATCGTTTTGGCGACCGAATTCTTCTCGATCACACCAGCCAATGGCGATAGAAAACTCTCCCCAGCCATGATCGGAATCCAGCGGCAGCAATGTGTGGTCCAGGTCAAACAGCGCCAGTTTGGGCTTGTTTGGCAAATCAGAAGAAATCGACATGCAAATCCAACAAAAAGTACGATGGCAAAGCCAAAGTGGAGAGTGAGGCGCGTGACTTCACTCGGTTTCCAGCATGGTCTTGAGCAGCGGGATCGTGATGGCACGCTTGTTGCGCAGCGCAAAGCCGTCCAGCATGTCCAGCAGTTGCATCAGGCTGCCCAGATCGCGCGAGAAGCGCCTGAGCATGTAATCCATCACGTCATCACTCAAGAACACGCCACGGGCATCAGCCTCCTGGCGCAGCACGGCACGACGTGCTGTCTCGTCGAGCAAATGCAATTGATAGACATGACCCCAGCCCAGACGGGTTCTCAGGTCTTCGCGCATCTTGAGGTCTGCCACTGGCAACTGACCCGCAGCCAGTACCCAGCGTGGCAAGCCTGTTGCAGGACTGGTGGCGTTCACAAACCAGTTGAACGCGCGCGCCTGCTGAAATGGAGTGTAGATGTCCACGTCATCCATCAGCACTGCCGCCCAGCGCTCATCGAATTCCGGAGGGAAAGGCGTGGATGCATCCATCCAGCCCACCATGGCACCTTGCTCACGCAGCGCCTCACGCACCGCCTTGAGCAAATGGCTTTTTCCAGATCCTGCCTCACCCCAGAGATAAGTGGGCACAGGCGTTCTGGATTTTTGCAACTGGCCGTCGCCCACCCAATGGCGCAGGTGGTCAATCACTGCCGCATTGGGACCCACAAAAAAACGCGCCAGCGTGGGGCCGGGCGCCATGCTGATATCCAAAGCCAGCTGTTTCATCTGCGGCATACGCGCAGCGCCCCCTTCCCTGGGCATTCGACAGCCCATGCGGCGAAATCTGGCAGGAGATTCATCAGCATCAATGGTGAGAGAGACAATGGCCCGGACGTGCTTTCAGATCAGGCCTTGCAAATATGCTCCAGCATGACCACTCGGTAACAAAGGCTCCAATTTTAGTCTGCACTCGCAGCCCCCGAGCGGCTTCGGGCTGATTTTGCCTACTGCCGTTGTTGCACAGAGGCCATGAATGCTCCAGCAAAACCCTTTGGCGCATGCCCAGCCGCCCCCGTGGCCCAGGCAAGAGCCGTAGAATCCCGAGGTTTCCGCCCAGCAGGGCGCCCCCGCACCGGATCCATCGATGAGCTCTTCCGCATCCTCCTCTACCCCCATTTCCTACAAAGACGCAGGCGTTGACATCGACGCAGGCGACGCTCTGGTCGAACGCATCAAGCCTCTTGCCAAGAAAACCATGCGCGAAGGCGTGATGGCCAGCATCGGTGGCTTTGGTGCCCTGTTCGAAGTGCCCAAGCGCTACAAAGAGCCCGTGCTGGTTTCCGGCACTGACGGCGTGGGCACCAAGCTCAAGCTGGCCTTCGAGTGGGGTATGCACGACACCGTGGGCATCGACTTGGTGGCCATGAGTGTGAATGACGTGCTGGTGCAAGGCGCCGAGCCCCTGTTCTTTCTGGATTACTTCGCCTGCGGCAAGCTGCACGTGGACACGGCTGCTGCCGTGGTGGGCGGCATTGCCAAAGGCTGCGAGCTGTCGGGCTGTGCGCTGATCGGTGGCGAAACCGCCGAAATGCCCGGCATGTACCCCGATGGCGAGTACGACCTGGCTGGCTTTGCCGTGGGTGCAGTAGAGAAGTCCAAGATTTTGACCGGCCAGAACGTCCAACCTGGCGATGTGGTGCTGGGCCTGGCCTCGCACGGCGTGCACTCCAACGGCTTCTCGCTCGTGCGCAAGTGCATCGAACGCGCCGAAAGCCAGGGCACCGTGCCTGAAACGCTGGATGGCAAGCCTTTCAAGGCCGCCATCATGGAACCCACCCGCCTGTACGTGAAGAACGTGCTGACCGCTCTGGAAAAGCACCCCATCAAGGCCCTGGCCCATATCACTGGCGGCGGTCTGCTGGAAAACATTCCTCGCGTGCTGCCCGAGGGCACTGCAGCCCACCTGAAAGCCGGCAGCTGGCCGCAGACCGAGCTGTTCGCCTGGCTACAAAAGACAGCGGGCATTGACGATATCGAGATGAACCGCACGTTCAATAACGGTATCGGCATGGTCGTGGTGGTCTCCGCAGAAGATGCTGAAGCCACTGCAGCCACACTGATTGAACTCGGCGAGAAGGTCTATACCATAGGCTCCATCACCGAAATCGGCTCCGGCAAGCCTGTTGAAGTGCGCTAAACCCCACTTCATCACAGCACCTCTTTCCATGAGAGCTTGAATGACGCAGCACTTGCCCGCCCCCATCACAACGCAAGAGGCTCCTTCGCCCAAGGTCCTATTGGCCAGCTACTTGTTGATGGGAGCAGCACTGCTGCTCGTCATGCACCAGGGGATACTGCCAGGCTTGTTGTGCGTGTGTGTGGGTTTCATGCTCACCCGCGCACTGTCTCGCCTGCTGTTACGCACCAACCCCGCCGCTTTTGCCAACGGGCAACTGCCGCGCTGGACTCAGGTGGTCGCAACCACCATCATCATTTTGGCTCCACTGGCTTTGCTCAGCGGCGCCCTCTCTCAGACCCGCACTTACATCACCGAAGCCCCTGCCCAGTACAAGGAGCTGCTGGACTATTTGGCCGCAACCGTACTGGAATTGCGCGAAAAACTGCCCGCAGACATCGCTGACCAGCTGCCTGACGGTGCCCAGGAAATACAGCACAAGCTGGCCAGCTACCTCGCCGCCAAGGCCGGTGTTCTAGCCAACGCAGGCCGCGCTTGGCTTACCGGTCTGCTCTATGCCTATGTCGGCCTGATCATTGGTGCCCTGGCGGCTGTACGCCCCATTGCCACACGTCACCCTCCTCTGGTCATGGCTTTGCAGCAGCGCATCAGCTACTTTGCACAGGCCTTTAAACAAATCGTGGCCGCACAGTTCTGGATCGCCGCCTTCAACACGCTGCTGACAGCCATATTTTTGCTGGGCATCTTGCCCATCTGGAAGCTTCAGCTTCCCTATACGCCAGCCCTGATCACCCTGACTTTCATCGCCGGGCTGATTCCCATCGTCGGCAATTTGTTGTGCAATGCAGTGCTGACGCTGGTCGGCCTGTCGGTCTCGCCTGTGGCCGCCGCTGCCTGCCTGGGCTTTCTGATCTTGATCCACAAGGCCGAATATGTGATCAACGCCAAGGTGGTCGGCACCCGCACACATATGGGAGTGTGGGAGTTGCTGGCGGTGATGTTTGTGGCCGAGTCCGTCTTTGGCCCCGCAGGCTTGGTGGCTGCGCCACTTTTCTACGCTTATCTCAAAAAAGAGCTGGAAGCAGCCCAACTGGTTTAACCCAGCCATCTATCTGCCGTTACGCACTTGGGCACTTCAACTCGCTTCTCGCAGGCCGGCAATAGTTTTTTGAATAAAAACAGCCTCAACCCCTTGCGCAGCCTGCGCATAGCGCTCCAAATCCAATAGCGCCTTATCCTTGACGCCCCATTGGGCGTAAGCCATGCCCCGATCCCGGTACAGCTCTTCACTGCCCGGCTGCAGCAGGATCAGGCGATTGAACACCGCCACCAGCATGGGCCAGTCCTGCTGCACCTGGTGAATCTCCTGCAGATTACGCAGCATGCGCGTCATCACATCTCTTGGCTGGGCAGTCTGCAAATACAAGCCAAGGGGCGGTGCTTCGTCGGGTGCAGCCCCCATCTGCTCCAGAAATGGCTGCAGGCGCTCTGCCAGCGCATTGGCCGAGTAGGAGTCTCCCGTCAGCGGGTCCTGCACCACCTGCCCTTGCGGCAGGATCGCCTTGACCAGAAAGTGCCCAGGAAAGCCTATCCCTTCCACATTCAATCCAATGCTGGCGGCCAGCTCCAGCCAGATCAGCGCCACACTAATGGGAATGCCACGGCGCGTCTGCAGTACATGGTGGATATAGCTGTTGGCCGGGTCGTAGTAGTTATTCAGGTTGCCGGCAAAGCCCAGCTCTCCATAGAAAAACTTGTTGAGCTCGCTGAGCTTGCGAAGAGCATCTTGCTCTCCAGCCAGCCTCTGTGCCAGGCGCACCTGCAGCCTGTCCAGCTCGGCCTGCACGGTTTGCAGATCAAGATCAGGCTCCGCATCCTGAGCGATGCTGATGGCGGCCTCCATCAGGGCAAAGTCATCATCGCTCTGCACCAGAGATGCAAAATACTTCAGGGCCGTGGGGTGCTCATCAATCGTCCAGCTCATAGCCGGTTTGTAAGCCGCCTTGGCGACTCATGCAAGCGCAATAGCCCTGAGGCGCTTGAGCCGCTTGCGCGGCCCGCTCACTTTTTCGCCAGCAGCCTGCATCAGCGTCGCAACAACTGACGCAGATTCAGACCGGACAGCGCCAATACACCAAAATACAGCACGGCAGCAGCCAGCATCATGATGGCCAGCAAACCCGCACGCAGCAGACCATTGCTGCGCATCCCCACCCAGTCAAAGGACTGACTGCCCCAAAGCAGCAGTACAGACAGCAAAGCACTGGCTGCAATCACTTGCAAGATGAACTTGAGCCATCCCGGATTGGGCTTGTATGTGCCACGACGCAGCAAACCTGTGAACAACCAACCTGCATTAATCAAAGCGGCCAGTCCAATCGACAACGCCAGACCCGTGTGCTTGAGCGAAGGCACGAGCACCAGATTCAGCAACTGCGTGATGACCAGCACCACGATGGCGATCTTGACCGGGGTGCGAATATCCTGGCTGGCGTAATAACCGGGGGCCAAGACCTTGATGGCCACCAGACCCAGCAAGCCTGCGCCATAACCCATCAAAGCCAAGGAAATTTGTCCTACATCGCTGTCCTGCAACGCGCCGCGGTGGAACAGCGTGGCCACCAGCGGCGTGGCAAAGGTCAGCAGGCCCACGGCACAAGGCACGGCCAGCAGCACGACCAGACGCAAACCCCAGTCCAGCATGTTCGAGTAACGCTGCGCATCGCCCGCTGCCTTGGCCGAAGCCAGTTGCGGCGTCAGCACCACACCCAAAGCCACACCCAGCAAGGCCGTAGGAAACTCCATCAGCCGATCGGCGTAGAACAGCCAGGTCACGCTGCCCGGAGCCATATAAGAGGCGATCTGGGTGTTGATCATCAAGGAAACCTGGGCCACACCCACCCCCAGCAGAGCCGGCCCCATCAACGAGAGAATGCGGCGCACACCCGCCTCATTCCAGGCCTCACGAATGGCCGCTGGCGAAAAGCCGATACGCGGCATCAGCGACATGGAGCGCAGCGCAGGAATCTGCACCGCCAGCTGCAGCACGCCGCCCAGCATCACCCCGCCCGCCATGGCATAGATGGGTTCAATGCCATGCTTTTGCAGCCAGGGGGCGCCCAACACAGCCGCCACAATCATGCTCAGGTTCAGCAGCACCGGCGTGGCCGCTGGCACGGCAAACTTCTTCCAGGTATTGAGAATGCCCGCCGAAAGCGCCACCAGCGACATAAAGCCGATGTAGGGAAACATCCAGCGCGTCATCATCACGGCGGCCTGATAGCCATCAGGAGACTGGCGCATGCCGCTGGCCAGCAGCCAGACCAGTAAAGGCGCGCCAATCACCCCCAGCACACAGACAACGACCAGCGCCCAAAACAGCATGGTCGCTACATGACCAATCAGGCGGCGCGTGGCCTCCTCCCCATCCCGGGTCTTGCTAGCCGCCAGCACCGGCACAAAGGCCTGACTGAATGCCCCTTCGGCAAACAGGCGCCGGAACAGGTTGGGAATTCTGAAAGCGACATTGAAGGCATCGGTCAGGGCATTGGCCCCGAACATGGAGGCCATGAGCAGATCGCGCACCAGCCCCGAAATGCGGGAGGCCAGCGTCAGAAGAGATACGGTGGAGGCGGCTTTGAACAGTGACACGCAGCGAAGTGTATGCGTTCACGCCAGCGCTCGCTTGCGAAGATCGCACGCTTTGCACTCTGTAGCACTCCGGAAAAGCTAGGCGCCCAAACCACGAAACCAAACGGGTGCCATTGCACTACGCCACAGCAAACGCTTCTGAAAAAGGCACGCGCAAATCAGGACAGCAAGCAAGGGCCGCCCCGCAGCGAAGCTGTCGTCCCCCCCTCCCGCGAAGCGAGAGAGGGGGGAAGCCGCGCAGCGGAACAGGGGGTGTGCTAGAATCTCATGTTTTGCTGACATCATCCTCAGACACAAGGAAATAAATCATGGCAACTAAAGCCAAAAAGAACCCCCGCCTGGCTTCCGGCCGCAAGCGCGCTCGCCAGAACGTCAAGTTGAACGCTGCGAACACTTCGCTGCGTTCCAAGTACCGTACCGCTGTTAAGAATGTCGAAAAGGCTATCGTGGCCGGCGACAAGACCAAGGCAGCTGAACTGTTTGCCAAGGCTCAGTCCGTGATCGACACGATCGCTGACAAGGGCATCTTCCACAAGAACAAGGCTGCTCGCGATAAGAGCCGCCTGTCCGCCAAGGTCAAGACCCTGGCTCTGGCTGCTTAATACCAGCCTCCCTCAAGCACGGATGACTTCGGTCATCTGCCGTTTGTAACGGGTGCGCTGTCAGCAAAAACATCAAAACCGCCTTTGGGCGGTTTTTTTGTGTGCCCGCGTAGCGGGCTGGGTTGAACAAGCACAGTTCAAATCAGTGACAGAGAGCAAGGGCCACCCTGCAGCGAGGCTGTAGTCCCCTTGGGGGGGGGAAGGCACGCAGCGCCTCAGGGGGATGCAGATACAAAAAAACGCACCTTTGTGCGTTCGTTCATTTTGTTTGCAGAGAAAGCCGCCTCAAGCTTTCTTGTTGGGCTCATCGGGAATCAGGCAGGCTTCGGCCACTTGCAGATCGTTGTCTTTGGCGAAGTTCAGGCAGAAGTCCCAAGCCATGGGCTCATAGTCACGCAGATCCCGGTTGATGACCACACACTTGGTGCCATTCATCACGGTGGGGACACACCAGGGGGAGTAGCTCAGATGACTTCCCGCACAAGCACCACCAGGTCGGAACTGACTCATGACCCCGGCCAGTCGCTCGGCCCAGTCGCTGGGGCGGAACGTTTTGCCGGCATGGGTCATGCCCATGATGAACAATTCTTTGCTGGAAGGGGTAACCATCAAATATTCACTATATAAAAACCGGGCAACCGGGCGGGATCTCCGCCAACATGCCTAAGGGTTCATTCTAACTCTTATATAAGAGCCATGCTGTCAACCCCACAATGGCGTAGGCTCATTGCATGGCAGCGATGCGCAAAGCGCAACGTTGGGGTTATCTGAGCACTCTAAAATCAGGCCTCGCATTTTCGAGGTGCACTGTGCACCGTTGACCATCCTTTTCAGGAGATTCTTGCAATGACCGCTTTCATCGAGGCAGCTTCGCCCCACGTTATGCCCACTTACGGCCGCGTTCCCATCGCGCTGGAGCGAGGCCAGGGCTGCCGCGTTTGGGACGTGAACGGCAAGGAATATCTCGATGCGCTGGGCGGCATTGCCGTCAACACGCTGGGCCACAACCACCCCAAGCTGGTGCCCGCCTTGCAAGAGCAGCTCTCCAAGCTGATCCACTGCTCCAACTACTACCATGTGCCCGGCCAGGAACAGCTGGCCAAGCTGCTGGTCGAGCGCTCAGCCATGACCAATGTGTTCTTCTGCAACACAGGTCTGGAAGCCAACGAAGCCGCCATCAAGATCGCCCGCAAGTACGGCGTGGACAAGGGCATTGAAAAGCCCGAAATCGTGGTCTATGACCATGCTTTCCACGGCCGCTCCATGGCCACCATGAGCGCAACGGCCAACCCCAAGGTCCGCAACGGCTTTGGCGCATTGCTCGACGGCTTCACCCGCGTTGCCCCCAACGACTTTGATGCTCTGATCAAGGCGACCGAAGGCAATTCCAATATCGTCGCCATCATGATGGAGCCCATTCAGGGCGAAGGCGGCCTGCACCCCATGCGCGCCGACTACCTGAAGCAGGTGCGCGAGCTGTGCGATGCCAAGGGCTGGCTGCTGATGATGGACGAAGTGCAGGCTGGCATGGGCCGCACCGGCAAGTGGTTTGCCCACCAGTGGGCAGGCATCACGCCTGACGTCATGACCCTGGCCAAGGGTCTGGGCTCTGGCGTGCCCGTGGGCGCCGTGGTGGCACACAATGCCGCCGCCAAGGTGCTGACTGCTGGCAACCATGGCTCCACTTTTGGTGGCAACCCCCTGTCCATGCGCGCCGGTGTCGAGACCATCCGCATCATGGAAGAAGATGGCCTGCTGGCTCACACCACGGAAGTGGGCGAGTACCTGAAGGCCCAGCTGCAAGCCGCTCTGAGCGATCTGGAAGGCTTTGTTGAAGTGCGCGGCCAGGGCCTGATGATTGGCGTGGAGCTGAGCAAGCCCTGCGGCCAGCTGATTGCACAGGCAGCCGAAGCCGGCCTGCTGCTGAGCGTGACCGCCGACACCGTCATCCGCCTGGTGCCCCCACTGATCCTGAGCAAGACGGAAGCCGACGAAATCGTCGCCAAGCTCAAGCCCCTGGTGCAAGCCGTTCTGGCAGCCTGATCTCACAAGGAATACCGCATGAAGCATTACCTGCAATTTAGCGACTTCACCGCTGACGAGTACGACTATCTACTGGAGCGTGCTGCCCTGATCAAGAAAAAGTTCAAGGGCTACGAAAAGCACCATACGCTGACCGACCGCACCATGGCCATGATCTTCGAGAAGGCCAGCACCCGTACCCGTGTGAGCTTTGAGGCCGGCATGTACCAGCTGGGCGGCTCCGTGGTCCATCTGACCACGGGCGACAGCCAGCTGGGCCGCTCCGAGCCCATCGAGGACAGCGCACGCGTCATCAGCCGTATGACGGACCTGGTGATGATTCGCACCTTCGGCCAGGAAAAGATCGAGCGCTTTGCCAAGTACTCGCGCGTGCCCGTCATCAACGGCCTGACCAACGAGTTTCACCCCTGCCAGATCCTGGCCGACATCTTCACCTTCATCGAGCATCGCGGCTCCATCAAGGGCAAGGTCGTCGCCTGGGTGGGTGACGGCAACAACATGGCCAACACCTGGCTGCAGGCCGCTGACCTGCTGGGCTTTACCGTCCACGTCAGCACCCCCAGCGGCTACGAAGTGGACGAGCAGCTAGCCTTCAACGGCAAGCCCGTCAATCCCGACTGCTACAAGGTCTTCAAAGACCCGCTGGAAGCCTGCAAGGGCGCCGATCTGGTCACCACCGACGTGTGGACCAGCATGGGCTACGAAGCCGAGAACGCCGTGCGCATGAAGGCCTTTGCCGACTGGTGTGTGGATTCTGAAATGATGGCTGCCGCTCAGCCCAATGCCTTGTTCATGCACTGTCTGCCCGCCCACCGAGGCGAGGAAGTGGAAGCCGAAGTCATCGACGGCCCCCAATCCGTCGTCTGGGACGAGGCAGAAAACCGCATGCACGTGCAAAAGGCACTCATGGAGTACCTTTTGCTCGGCCGGGTGAACTGATGGCGCAGACATCAGTGCGCACGGCGGCTCGTCAGAGCCAGCATGCGATTTCGGCGCAGGCTCATACCCGCATCGCGGGTGTGAAGCGGCAGCATGCTGCGTGCCGCAACCACAACCGCATGCTTGTGCAAAAGGCACTGATGGAATACCTGCTGCTGGGCCACCAGCCAGCCTGATTCAGCACGACCGGGCTCATCTGCATTCATCCATTCCATGCACCTGAGCCTCATCACATCTCCACACCGCCAGCGGGCTCTGCGCCAGCTGGCGGTGTTCTTGTTTCCGCTGCGCCCCGCTCTGGGGGATGCACGCTACGGCCAGTGCGGCGGCCTGCTCGCCCTGCGCCAGCCCCATATCGCACGCCATACGCGCGTGCCCTCTTTTTTCGGCCCGCGCAAATGCTTTGCTGCGCGTGTGCGTGCGCTGTATGTGCGCATCCACCACTTCTATCTGAAGTTTCTTCAAGGCCACACCTAGTGGCCCAGGCTTAGAGAGCCAGCGTTTCACCGCTCGGCCTTCCCCCTACTCCAGCACAGCTGTCCTTCGAGAGAGGAGGACAGCTTGTTCCCTGTGCCTCAATCCTTGAAGAACAACCATGTCCGAATCCGTCCACCCCTGCCTGACCTGCGGCGTCTGCTGCCAGAACTATCGCGTGGAATTTTCCATTTACGAGCTGCAGTCTATGGGCGGCACCGTGCCCGATGAACTAACCCACGATGTGCCCGGCAAAGGCAACCGCGTGCGCATGAATGGCACAGCCACCAAGCCCGTGCGCTGTGTGGCTCTGCGCGAGCTGCCCGAGGTGGGCGAAGGCTGTGTGGGTTGTGGCATTTACGAGCAGCGCTCGCGCCCCTGCCGCGAATTTCCGTTTGCCTCTTATGGCTGCCACGACACCCGCGAAAAGTTTGGCCTGCCAGCGCTCAGCGAAGCGGAGATCGAGCCTTGGCTGGAAGCGGCGTGAGTTGCCGCCAACGCCGACACCCTTTCTTGCGCTATCAAATAAAAAGCTGCCTGCGCTTTCTACTCATTGATTTCAAAGCAAAAAGCATCTGAAATCATTGAATAAACAGCGCAGGCAGCTATGTTTTTTACAAGGCTTTGGAGCCTGCAGATGCAAAACAAAGGCCTGTCAGCTCTTTCTCGTATCCGAACAGCTGTCGCCACCGCAGGCACTGCAGCCACCGCAGCTGCCGCTTTGAGCCGCGGGCGCCAGCGCCGGGTGCACGCGCGCCAGCTTTTGGCGCAAGCTGGCCGGCACATAACGCCAGGTCAGCGAGATGGCAGCCACCACCACAATGGCGCCCACGATCAACTCCTGCCACATAGTCCGTCCTTTCCTAGCCCCAGCCCAGCGCCAGAGCAATGCGATAGGTCACAAAGCTGGCCAGATAGGCCAGTGCGAACAGATAGCCCGCCATCAGCAGCGGGTAGCGCCAGCCATTGGTCTCGCGCTTGACCATGGCCAAGGTAGAGATGCATTGGGGCGCAAACACAAACCAGACCAGCAGGGACAGCGCCGTCGCCAGCGACCAGGTGCTGGCAATCAGCGGGCTGAGCTGCTGGGCCATGGCGTCATCGCCCACGGCCGACAAGGCATAGACCGTGCCCAACGCACCCACCGCCACCTCGCGTGCAGCCATCCCCGGCACCAGCGCAATGGCAATTTGCCAGTTGAAGCCGATGGGCGCCAGCACCACTTCCAGTGCGCGGCCGATCTGGCCGGCAAAGCTGTAGCGAATCGCGCCTTCGGTCACGCCTTCGGGCGCGCCGGGGTAGCTGGAGAGGAACCAAAGCACAATGCTGACGGCCAAAATAATGCCGCCCACACGGCGCAGGAAGATCATGGCGCGCTCATACAGGCCCAGCACCAGGCTGCGCAGGCTGGGAATGCGGTAAGAAGGCAGCTCCATCAGCAGCGGTGTACGGGTCTTGACCTCGCTGAACAGCTTGGCCACCCAGGCCACAGCCATGGCGCTCAGAATGCCGCCGATGTACAGCGCAAACAGCACCAGGCCTTGCAGGTTGAACAGGCCCGCCACGGCCTGCTCGGGGATAAAGGCCCCGATCAGCAGCGTGTACACGGGCAGGCGTGCCGAGCAGGTCATCAGCGGCGCAATCATTATGGTCAGCAGACGGTCGCGCCAGCTGCTGATGGAGCGCGTGGCCATGATGCCGGGAACGGCGCAGGCAAAGCTGGACAGCAGCGGAATGAAGGAGCGCCCCGACAGCCCGACGCTGCCCATGATGCGGTCCAGCAAAAAGGCGGCGCGCGGCAGATAGCCCGAGTCTTCCAGCACCAGAATGAAGAAGAACAGGATCAGGATCTGCGGCAAGAAGACCACGACCGAGCCGGTACCGGCGATCACGCCATCGACCAGCAGGCTGCGCAGCACGCCATCGGGCATCACGCCTTGCACCCACTGACCGAAGTCACCGACCAGGCCCTCAATGCCATCCATCAGCGGCTCAGCCCAGCTGAAGACAGCCTGGAACATCAGGAACAGCGTCGCCACCAGCAGCAGCGTGCCCCAAACGGGGTGCAGCACTACCGAGTCGATGCGGTCGTCGCGCTGGGTGGGCGCAGCAGGCTCCTGCACGGCCTGACGCACAATCTCGGCCACCTGCTGGTGCAGTGCCATGAGCTGGGCACGCGAGTTGCTGCCGGTGACGGGCTTGAACTGCCCATCCAGCAACGGAGCCTTGAGCTGCTTGGCTTCATCACTGTCCAGCCAGTTCAGCAAATCCTTGGCGCCGGACAGATGCACGCCCACGCTCTCCACCACGGGCACGCCCAGCAACTCGCTGAGCTTGGCCTTGTCGATGATCAGCCCTTGGCGGCGTGCCATGTCGCTCATATTGAGCACCACCACCATGGGCAGGCCCAGAGCGCGCGCCTCCAGCACCAGACGCAGATTCAGTCGCAGGTGGGTGGCATCGGTTACGCACAGCAGCAACTCGGGCGGCGCTTCACGGGGGTGATCGCCTTTGACGATGTCGCGGGTAATGCGCTCGTCTTCGCTGTGGGCGTCCAGACTGTAGGTGCCGGGCAAGTCCAGCACGCGCACGCGGCGCTTGGCTGGCGTGGTCAGCCAGCCCTCCTTGCGCTCTACTGTCACGCCGGCGTAGTTGGCCACCTTCTGACGGGCTCCGGTCAGCAGATTGAAGAGCGCGGTCTTGCCGCAGTTCGGGTTACCCAGCAGCGCGGCACGCAGCGGTTGCTGCTCTGCCGCTGAAGAGCTCACCATGGTGACGGGAGATTCATGCACGCTCATGCCGCCTCCTCCAGTTGCACCAGCACCAGAGCAGCTTCATGGCTGCGCAAGGCGAACGTCGCCTGACCAATGCGCACAGCCAGCGGATCTGGGCCGGGAAAGCCGGTGGCGACAATGCGCACAGACTCTCCTGGCAGAAAGCCGATCTCCATCAGTCTGAGCAGCAGGCTGTCATCCCCATCAGGGCCCGCAATCAAGTCCACCACACGGGCGGGCTGATTCGGGGTCAGAGCATTCAAGCCCATCACAGGCATGCCGGACTCGGTGTGACCCGAACCGGTTGAGGTATTGGAAGATTGCACGCCGGATTCAGACGCTTGAACAGAAGAAGCATTCATGGATGAAGTAACTGACGCGGCCTCAGACATGGCTGGGGTGGACTGCATAAAGCTCATACCGCATTATTAATTGATTTTGATTCTCATTTTCTATCAACTGTAGGTGATTGACAGTCTGCGGTCCCGCCACGGCATCAGCAGCAGGGATTTTTGGGCGGGTATTGAGCAACCCGATTGACAAGCTCCAGACCCAATGTTTTTGCCAACGCTGAAAAAATGGCTTCCAGCAGTCAAAGTGACGTGCAGAAAGCGCTGATTTTTTCAGCCAAGGCCTTGATCAGCTGCGAGAATTTCCGCCCCACCGGAAAAATTCCGCCACCACTATGTCCCACCCCTGCCTCAGTTGCGGCGCCTGCTGCGCGTCATTTCGTGTCGACTTTTCCGTACACGAGTCCCAGGAACATGGAGGCCGCGTCCCATCTGGGCTGATTGAAGAAGTTACGGACTACACCTGCCGCATGCGCGGCACCGACTGGGCCAGACCGCGCTGCGCCGCCCTGGTCGGTAAGGTGGGAGAGAAAGCCAGTTGCGGGATTTATGAATGGCGCCCCTCCCCTTGCCGGGAGTTTGCCGCGGGCTCAGATGCTTGCAACCGCGCGCGCCTGCGCAACAACCTGCCGGCACTGGAAAGTGGTCTGCTCTGAATACAGAAGCGCCATCCGCTTTACTGGAAAGGGCTCAGCCCTGTTTTTCCATCAAAACCACGCCAATATTGTCTTTGCCACCTGCCGCATTTGCGGCCTCAATCAGCGCATCCAGCAGCTGGGGTAACGCCAGGTCCTCTTCAAACAGGCTCTGCAAGCAGGTGTCGGCCAGCATATCAGTGAGGCCATCAGAGCACAGCAAGATACGGTCCTGATCCTGCAACGGCCAGTGGGTCAGCTCCGGCTCTACCTGAGACACCACCCCCAGCGCCCGCGTCACCAGATGACCGTAACGCGAGGCCTTGGCCTCTTCTTCAGTCATCAGTCCGGCGTCAATATTTTGCTGCACCAGAGAGTGGTCATGGGTCAGCCGCATGAGCTGCCCCTCGCGCCATACATAGGCACGTGAATCCCCAAGATGGGCAATCAGCAACTCATCACCCAACACCATGGCCACCACCACCGTGGTGCCCATGCCTCTGCAGCCCGGTGTGGACTGGGCCGCCGAATAAATGGCGCTATTGGCCATCTGAAGTGCATCCATCAGTTCGCACTGCGCCGTCTTCAATGTGTCATCGGCTGCTGGGCCGCTTTGCACAGCGGCTGTGACCAGCTCCACGGCCATGACGCTGGCCACCTCACCGGCGTTATAGCCCCCCATGCCATCGGCCAGGACGGCCACAGGCCAAGGCGTCGCCTGAGGAGCCACGCCCACACAGTCCTCGTTATTGCTGCGCTGGCGCCCCATGTCTACGCGCCCGACCATGTTCACGGCTGGCCAGATGCGGGAATGGCTGGAAGTGGCAACAGGCGGCATGGGTTGAGGTGCGGTGAATCGGTGCGCGAGAAGAGCGTCCAAGCGTAACGCAAGTTACAACATCTATTGACCCCACGAAACACTGTTTTGCACTGTGAACACCAAAGAAGGGGGCAATTTTGTTCAATACCCATGTGACATGAGGCAGCAGACTGCACCATCTGTTCTTTCTGGCCTGTCTGGCTCTTGCGGAAGCTCTCCATGAATTCAACACTTGGGGGCATGGCCGGATTTGCATTGACCGGGGCCATCACTCCCGGCCCTGTTAACGTTTTGGCCTTGCGCCACGGTCACCAGAGCGCATGCGCGGCTTTCTTTGATGTCATGGGACCAGTCTCAGCAACGCGCTGACCGTCTGGTTGATGGGATCAAGGGAGGCACTGGCTGCTTGAAAAGCCACAGCTGCAGCTCTGGGCTCCCTATACAAGGCATCACCATTCAAAGCCTCAACCCCCAAGCGTGGCTGATGGCGCTTTCAGGCGTAGGCATGTTTGTAGTGCCGCTATCCAGTCAGCAACTGCCTCTCTCAAGCGCCTTGCTGGTGTTCTGCGGCATTTCCTTGCTGACATGCCTGATTGGCGTTGGCTGCTAGGCTGCCATTGGTCATCTACTGCTGGGCTGGCTGAATACGCCTTTGTGCCAGCGGCGACTGACCCAAGCTCTGGCCATCATCTTGCTCGCCTGCGTCATCAATACTGCACAGCTAACACTTTCGCGCCCATACGCAATATTCCATAGGCTTGGTGGATGAGGGTGAGACGCTGTTTTTACATAACGACAGTCCCGAAGCTTTGACGGCAAGCAGCTTGTTACTGATCGAGCCCGACCACTGGCATGCCTGTAAACCCGAGACCTTGCAGCCCTGGTCTTACCGCATGTGATTTGTGCAGGTGGACGGTGTTCACGCCCGGCGCGGCGTCAACGCGCTGCGCTTTGCCAAGCGAGTTCTGCATGCGCCGCAAATTTCGCGCTGGGTGCCAACCTCTGCCAGCCGCTGAGCCGCAACTGCACGGACACACAGTTGCAGCAGCACAGCCGAAGCCTGCGATGAATCAAAGCTGCCGTCCACTCCCATCCAGCCAGCCCTGCAGCATCTGCATAACAGCCCGGAAGATGAAACCTCGGTACAGACACTGGCGCTACGCTGTGGCATGAGCCCCAGCCACTTCATCCGCCACGTTCGAACCGTTCACGGCGTCACACCCGGTGCCTACCGGCTCAACCTGCGCCTCAATGGCGTGCGCCATCTACTGGCACAAGGTCTACCACTGGCATCAGCGGCCCATCAGATGGGCTCTGCCGACCAGGCCCATATGCAGCGGGCCTTCAAGGCCCACCACGCACTAACGCCCGGCAATTACGCTCAAACACAGCGCTGAGCCTGCATCAGCGCCTCAGGAAAGCATGGCCCGCCCCGCCTCTGGCCTACATTCGCGGGATACTTGCCGCTTCGATTTTTCGCACGCGCAAGTGAGCAATGGCCAACTTTGACAGTATTCAACAACGCGAAACCGGGCTGCAGCAGCACCTGAATTCCGCCCAGATGACCATGATCGCCATTGGCGGCGCCATCGGTACCGGCCTCTTCATGGGCAGCGCCTTTGCCATCGGCTTTGCCGGCCCCAGTGTGCTCATCAGCTATGGCATCGGCGCCTTCATCGGCCTGCTGCTCATGGGCTGCCTGGCCGAAATGACGGTGGCCCACCCCACTTCAGGCTCTTTCGGCGCCTATGCCGAGCACTACATCAGTCCTCTGGCCGGCTTTTTGGTGCGTTACGCCTACTGGGGCGCCGTGGTGCTGGCCGTGGGCATGGAAGTCACCGCCGTGGGCAAGTACATGGCTTACTGGTTTCCGGATGTGGAGCAGTGGGTCTGGGTCGCCCTGTTCTCAGCCCTGCTGGCCGCCGTCAACGCCACCAGCGTCAAGGCTTTTGGCCAGGTGGAGTACTGGTTCTCCATGGTCAAGGTGATTGCCATCGTGGCCTTTATCCTCATCGGCGCCTATGTGGTCTTTGGCACGCGCCCCAAGGGCGTGGGCTTTGACAACTACTTTGTCGATGGCGGCTTCTTCCCCAACGGCTGGTGGGGCACTTGGGTGGGCGTGATCGTGGCCATCTTCAGCTACCTGAGTCTGGAGTCCATCGCCATTGCTGCCGGCGAAGCTCAGAACCCCAAACAGGCCGTGACCCGCGCCTTTCGCACCACGGTGCTGCGTCTGGTGCTGTTTTATCTGCTGTCGCTGGCCTTGATGCTGGCCATCGTGCCCTGGAGTCACGCCAGCACCGACAAAAGCCCCTTTGTGAAGGTGATGGAAATTCTGCAGATCCCCGGCGCGGCTGCGGCGCTGAACTTTGTAGTGCTGCTGGCCTCGCTGTCGGCCATGAACAGCCAGCTCTATGTGACCTCGCGCATGATGTTCAGTCTCTCTCGCGGCGGCTATGCCCCCAAGGGCCTGAGCAAGCTCAGCAAGAGCGGCGTGCCGCTGGGCGCGATTGCCGTGTCCTGCATGGGCATGTGTGTGGCCATGGTGCTCAATGTCTGGAAGCCCGAGCAATCGCTGGAGCTGATGATGTCGATTGCCATGTTCGGCGCCATGTTCGCCTGGTTTATGGTTTTTGTGACGCACCTGTTCTTTCGACCCCGCTGGCAGCGCGAGCATCCGGGACAGAAGCTGGAGTTCCGCATGTGGGGCTTTCCGGTGCTGACGCTGATCGGTGCCTTGCTCATGCTGGGCGTCATCGTCACCACACTGTTTACCAAGGAGTTCCACACCACCACCCTGGTGGGCGTGCCCTTTCTGATCGTGCTCATACTTGCCTATACGCTTTGGTACCGCAAAAAATGACTGCCACCATGACACGACAACTCTGGGATATTTCTCCCGCCATTGCCCCGTCCAGCCCGGTGTTCCCCGGCGACACCGCCTATTCGCAGGAATGGTGCGCCACGATTGGACCGGGCTGCCCCGTCAATGTCAGTGCCATTCGCATGAGCCCCCATGTGGGCGCGCATGCCGATGCGCCGCTACACTACGATGCGCAGGGCGCGGCCATTGGCGCTATCGATCTAGATGCCTTTCTCGGCCACTGCCGCGTGATTCACGCCATAGGCTGTGGGCCGCTGATCGAATGGCAGCATATCGCCCACGCCATCAGCTCCGACCTGCCCCAGCGCGTGCTGGTGCGCACCTACCAGGCTGCGCCCACCAACTGGGACCCGGATCTTGCCGCCTACGCACCAGAGACCGTACAAAAACTGGCCGACCTGGGCGTCAAGCTCATTGGCATCGACACGGCCAGCATAGACCCCGCCAGCAGCAAGACACTGGACAGCCACATGGTGATACGCCAGCGCAACCTCCGCGTGCTGGAGAACCTGGTGCTGGACGCCGTGGCCGAAGGTGACTACGAGCTAATTGCCCTGCCGCTCAAACTGACCGAAGCCGATGCGTCACCCGTACGCGCCGTGCTGCGAGCCCTGAGCTGATTCCAAGCAAAAACCGGCTGTAATTCAGACACAATAAGCGCCAGCAGCTATCAAAATAGAGAAAGAAACGAGGAAAACGATGACCACTTTGCAAGACTGCCAGGCGCTGGATGCCCAAGATGCTCTGCGCCCCCTGCGCGATCGCTTTGCCCTGCCAGAGGGCGTGATCTATCTGGATGGCAACTCGCTGGGCGCCCAGCCCAAAGCCGCTGCTGCACGCGCCGCAGAAGTGGTGACCCAGGAGTGGGGTAAGGACCTCATCACCTCGTGGAACAAGGCCGGCTGGATCACCCTGCCCGAGCGCTTGGGCAACCAGTTCGCGCCATGGCTGGGCGTTGGTCAGGGCGAGCTGGTGTTCACCGACACCACCTCCATCAACCTCTACAAAGTGCTGAGCGCAGCGGCGCGCATCGCCCGTGAAGATTCGCCCAGCCGCAAGAAAATCATCAGCGAGCGCAGCAACTTCCCCACCGACCTCTATATCGCCCAGTCCGTCTGCCAGGAATATGGGCTGGAACTGGTGCTGCTGGAGCCAGAAGAGATCGCCGGAGCACTGCAAGCCGACGTGGCGATCTCCATGCTCACCCACGTCAACTACCGCACCGGGGCCATGCACGACATGGCTGCCGTCACGGCTGCCGCACACGCCCAAGGCATTCTCTGCATCTGGGACCTGTGCCACAGCGCCGGTGCCGTGCCCGTAGATTTGAAGGGCGCAAATGCAGACTTTGCCGTGGGCTGCAGCTACAAATACCTAAATGGCGGCCCGGGCTCGCCCGCCTTTGTCTGGGCGCACCCACGCCTGATCAATCGCTTCTGGCAGCCGCTGTCGGGCTGGTTTGGCCATGCTGAGCCCTTCAAGTTTGTGCCCGACTACCACCCGGCCCAGGGCATTCAGCGCTACCTGTGCGGCACTCAGCCCATGCTCAGCATGAGCGTGCTGCAATGCGGTATCGACATCTACACAGAAGCCGAGCAATTCGGCGGCATGGCCTCGCTGCGTGCCAAGTCGCTGGCCTTGACCGATTTGTTCATTCAACTGGTAGAAGAACGCTGTCAGGGCTACGGCCTGGGTCTTGCCACACCGCGCGAGCATGCAGCGCGTGGCTCCCAGGTCTGCCTGACGCGTGATGAAGGCCTGGGCGTGGACGGCAAGGACAGCGGCGCCTACGCCATCGTGCAGGCGCTGATTGCACGCGGCGTGATTGGCGACTTCCGCAAGGGCGACGGCGGAACGGGCAAGCACAAGGACATCTTGCGTTTTGGCTTCACGCCACTGTACGTGGGCTTTGAAGATGTCTGGCACGCAGTCGAGCATCTGCGCCAGGTACTGGAATCGGGCGAATGGAAGAAGTCCGAGTTCAACCAGATCAATGCAGTGACCTAAACCCTATCCGTCCTGAAACAAAAGGCCCTGAAGGTGAGTACCGACTCATCGCAGGGCCTTTTCTGACTTCAATATCTTTTACAAAGTATGCAATCATTAACAGTTTTTTCCTACAGTCATTAGCACGCACCCATACGAGCATCACCGCATAGTTTTTTGTGATGAGGTGATGGGAATGAATAAAATTTTCAAGAGCATCTGGAGCCAGCAACTACAAACTTGGGTCGCTGTACCCGAGACAGGGCGAGCGCGGGGCAAAACCAAGGCCGTCGTTACGGCCGCAGTCTTTGGTGTCGCCCTCTCCACGGCACAGGCCCTTGTAATTGGCCCCCGTCTCTCGGCACCGCCGCTTGAGATCAACACCATTGGCAACACCAATAATCCCGTCGTCGCCAGCGAAGTCAGTACAGGCAACCGCCCTATGGGCCGCTCTTACTACATCGACGTCGATCACTACCTGAAAAACCAAACCGAATACAGCTACGCTCTTGGCAGTACCTGGGAGGAGACATCGCCTACCTACAGGATGGTCAAGACAGGCATGTCCTTTGAGAACATGAGCCTCAACCAGGATGGCCTGTATCAATTTCAGTACGCGGGCAACCCGACCTATACCTCGCTCTTTGGCTCTACACGTCAGATCAATATCGACATTCTGACTAAGAGCAGCGACACCACTGGAATGCTGATCAGCGGCATTAATTCGAAATCGATTGCAGGCACCTCCACTGACGGCATCAAAACATCCTGGGTCGCCCCCACCAAGATGCGCCTGAATGCCACAGCCAACGCCCCTATCATCGTAGTTGGAGGACAGTTCACCACCACCTATTCAAGCTTGTCATCCTTTCTCTGCGGACAGCCCAGCTGGTGCAACATCCCCAGTCAAGGCGATGCGTTCACCACATTGTTTTATGCCAACGGCAGTGACTATAAAACTCTGGGCGTCAACGGCGACCCTTATGTGCAGCAGTCTGGCACAAACAAAGCTGTCGCCAGCGACACCGTTCACACGAACACCTACAACGGCGCTGCAGGCTCTGCCACCAATATGCTGCAACTGAGTAGCAATGAACATGTGACGTTCAAGGGCGGGGCCAAGGTCAACGCACTCGGCAGCCGCCCCATCGTCGCCGTGGCCAACAAGCTGCTGCATGCCAGCATTGATTCCACGCTGGTTCTGCAAGAAAGCAACCGCGCCCCTGCACTGACCGCCAATGTGCGCGGCCAGTACCGCAATGGTACGAACCAGGTGACAGGCGCTCAGCAGGGCGCAGGCACACTGGGCACCCCCACGGAATACAACTATGTGGATTTCAGCGGTCAGATCACCACCGTTGACAAAAACCCTGTGGACCCAGTCACAGGCGCAGCCATTACCACAGGCCCTGTAGCTCCCGTAATTTCCAATGCCATCGGCATTGAAATGCTCAACCCGGGCAAGAGCGACAACGCTTCCATCGTGATGCTGGAGATGGGGCGACGTAACTCTACCTTGAGTACACCCAGCCAGATCCAGTTGGGCAGCAATGTCACCGACGGCACCGGCGTGCTGGCAGTGGGCGGCGCCAATGTCAACATCAACATCGCCGCCAATTCCACCATTGACCTGAGCCAGACCAAAGGCGTTACCACCGGTGTGCTGGCTGCAGCCGTAGGCACCACCAATGGTGCCAGCCGCTTGATGAATACCACCACCGGTCTAACCAAGCAATTGAGCAATTCGACCACTGCAGCCAACACCCTGGCCGTCTCGGATCTCGGCACCTACACCGCAGACCAGATTCAGGAGAACTACAAGTTCAAAACACCTGCTTCTGCAGACTACATGTACAAAGAAACGATTCCAGGCTATCCAGAGCATTCCGTCAGCAATCAGGGAGAAGAAGCCAGCCGCCCCGGCGGTTCATTGGACGCAGCTTCTCAGAACCCTGCTGACATGAGCTTTCTGAATCGGGTTCAGCCTGGCCTGAATATTGTCAACGCTGGCAATATCATGGTGGCGGGTGATATGAGCCGCTCAATGGACACGACTCAGGGCTACTACCAGAACATTTTCGTGCCCATGGCCGAAAGCAACACGGCCAGCTCTGCAGCCAATGCCGGTATTGCGGCCTACACCATCAACGACCCTGTCAAGGTACACAACAGCGGCAGCATTCAAACTGGTGCCGGCGCCGCCATCTATGTGGCACAGCAGGGTGAAGTGGCCAAGATCAACAACGCCACCATTCGCGCCTCCAACATCACCAAGACGCAGTCCATGGACAACAATGACCTGGGCGGCATCGTGGCCCCGGTCTTTGACTTGCCCTCGGCCACTTCGGTCAACCTGAGCGCCATCAACTCCGGACAGATCAGTAACAGCAATCCCAATGGCTTCCAAGGCCCGGCAATCGCTGTTGTGGCTTCTGCCATCCAGCAAGATGCCTCCGGAGCCGATGTCAGCAACAGCCGAACGTTCAACATTCAAGCCCAGAACACGGGCACGATCGACATGGGGAACTCCGGCCATACGGCCTCGGTGTTCTATCTGCGCGCAGCCAAAAACGGTACGCTGGACATGAGCGGACAAACCGGCAGCATTGCCTCTACCGCCACAGATTTCAACGAATCCACACTGTTCCAGTTGATTGATGCCGACGAGTACAAATCACTGACGCTATCCCAGTCAGGCGGCACCCTGATTGGCAATATCGAGACACGCTCGCGCACGAGCAATCCCGGCGAAGGCACCGATCACCTGACCTTCAGCGACGTCACCTACAAGGGTAACTTCCGCCTCGGTCAAGGCGATGACCAGCTGAGTTTTCTAGGCAATAGTTCTCTGCGTGACGTCTACATCATGGACGGCGGCATCAATGCCGATGGCAGTCAAGGCACCGACATTTTGACCATTGGAGGCGCCACCATCCTCAATGGTCAGACCCCTGGAGCTGGTTCTGCCGACAACACCCAGATCATCAACTGGTCTGACATCAAACTACAGGATCAAGCTCGCCTGAACCTCACTGGCGACCTGGGTCAAACCGGCACCACCAGCCTTAGCTCTCTGAGCATTAGCCCCGGCTCCACGCTGAGCAAAACCGGTGTGACTCAAGCGACGGTGAATGCCGATCTGCTCAGCAATGCCGGAACTTTGGACCTGCGCAATGCCAATGCCGTTCCGGGTGCCATCCTGACCCTCAATGGCAACTACACGGGCGTTGCAGGCTCCAAGCTCTTGCTCAACGACACCTGGAATGATGGCAATGACCTTAAAACAGACTCCTTCAAGATCAACGGCAATGCCCAAGGCCATACCTCAGTCATTGTCCCCGGCGGATTACTCGGCAACGTAACCTCTGACACACAGGCCAAGATTTCCAATCTTCCCATTGTTGAAGTCAGCGCTGTGCACCTAGATACAGTCTTCACCGGGACTGCTCCAACATTGAATGGCGCTGAAGCGCAGCTGGTCAAGCAAGGCAACAACTACCACTGGACGCTGGAAGCTTCTGCACCGCCGCCACCTCCGCCTCCACCACCTCCTGCGCCAGAACCCGGTCCGGCGCCTGACCCCAAGCAGCCACCCGAGCCCCCAGCACCCGCGCCAGCACCAACTCCTGCACCGATTGCTCCTCACCCCGTGCCCGGCTATGTGCAGACACAGCAGGCCAACCTGGAGATGGGCTTCAGCCAGCTGGGAAAATTGCATGAACGCGTAGGCGAGCAACAAACCTGGGCCTGGGACGACTGCGGCCAGCGCTGCGACCAATACCAAAGCGCTAAAAATGCCAACAATAAGATCTATCCGGTCTGGGGCCGTCTCAATGCCGACTACCTGAAGCTTCAAGGCGACAACCGCTATGGAGTGAAGAGCAGCACAGGCTTTGCACAATTCGGTGCAGATGTGAATGTGAGCCGAAACGAGCAAGACCTCTCGCGTCGCCACACCGGTGTCATGTTCAGCTACGGCTGGGGCAGCCACGACTTCTATGATCAAAATCGCGCCGTTAACGGTCTGGTTTCTGGTGACAAGTACACCGGCAAGTCCAGCACCGACATGCTGTCTCTGGGTGGCTACACCACTTGGTATGCCGACAACGGCAGCTACGTAGATCTGGTGGGCCAGGCCTCCTGGCTGCGCAACAAGTACTCCAGCAGAACCGGCGTCTCGGCCAGCCAAAGTGGCTGGGGCCTGGGTGTTTCGGCCGAAGTCGGTCGCCCCTGGCAACTGGGTGACAGCCACTGGCAGATCGAGCCTCAGGCTCAGCTGAGCTATCAGATGGTGCGCTTAAAAGACATCGACGACGGGACGTATCGCGTCACTGGCATGAACAACGATGCCTTGCGTGGCCGCATCGGAGCCCGTCTGGCCTGGAATGACCGCTATCAAGACAAGAAACGCACCAAGACTTTCTATGTCACCGCCAACCTGCTGCGTGACCTTACCGGAGGCAGCTCCTCCGTCAATATGACCTCCAATCGCGCGGCAGCCGACAACCCAAGCACCCGCTACAGCGAGTCCTATGGCAGAACCTGGGGCGAACTGGGTGTGGGCACACAGTGGGCCTTCAACAAGAGCACTTATATGTTTGTCGATGTGCGCTATCAGCGCTCGCTCGATGGCAGCAAGGGGGCTCTGGGTGGAGTCCAGCGCGAAGGCTACAACGGTCGCATCGGTGTGCGCCACAGCTGGTAAGAAAAGGAGTCCGCATGAAGACCCATACCAAGACATTCAGGCCGTTTTCTCTGCTGAGCGCAGCGGCCATCATCACCGCCCTGACTGGCTGTGGCCAGCTGCAAGATGTACGTCACCGCTGGTGTGATCCCGAGCCAGTGGTCTCGGCTACACCGCCGGTCGACGTAGCCCCGGAGGTCATGCCTGAGCCACAGAAGCCACAGCTCTACAAAGTCAGGCTGCAGGCAGACATGCTGTTTAAGTTCGATGGCACAGACCTGAGCCAGATGAAGCCTTCTGCCCGACTGGAGCTTGATTCTTTGGTTGAGCAGCTGCTCAACGACTACATCCAGATTACGGAAATTGTGGTCGTCGGCCACACCGACCGCCTGGGCAGCAAGGCCTATAACCAAGGCCTGTCGGAGCGCCGCGCACAGACCGTCAAGCAATATCTGCAAAGCAAGGGGGTCAGCACTCCTATTGCAGCGCGCGGTATGGGCAAGACCGAACCCGTCACCACGGACTGCGTGGGCAGCAAGGCCACTCCAGCCTTGGTTCAGTGTCTGCAGCCTGACCGGCGCGTGGAGGTTGATATCACCGGCTTGAAAAAGAAGCCTGCTGCCACGCAGCCCCAGTCTTAGCCTCAGTAAGCCTTGCTGTTTAGTGACGCCCACAGGTGCGCCGCCACCAGCGCACGCCAGGGCCTGAACTGATCGAGCCAGATGCGTGCCTGTGCCATATCGGCCTGGGCGCCATCTGGCTTTTCTTTGCCTTGCAGCCGTCCAATGGCGCGGCGCACGGCTACATCGCCGTGCAGGCTGCCGTCGGGCCAGCCATAGCCGCGCAGCAGGCAGTAGTTCACGGTCCACGGACCGATGCCTTTGATGCTCTGCAGTTGCTGCGAAAGCTCATCTACCGATTCCACACTCCACAACCCTGCAGCACTTTGTGCAGCCCAGTCATCAAGCGGCAAGTCACCGTCATGCACGGCTCGCGCCACGCTCAGCAAGGTCTGTGCCTTGGCCTGCGAAAAGCTCAGCGTCCGCAGTTGCTCCACGTTCAATTGAAGGACTTGCGCGGCATCAGGATAGGCCAGCAGCTGGGCAGCCTCTGGGGCTCGCTTTTGCACTCGTTCCTGCACCTGCTCAGGCAGCGGCAGGCCTGCCGCTTCAATCAGCTTGCGCCGCAGACTGACGGCCACGGCCACTGAAATCTGCTGCCCCATGATGGCCCAGCTCAGCGCCTCGAAGGGTGTGGGCGCTGCCGATACATGCAGACCCGCCTGCTGGCGCAGCAGCGGGCCCAGTTCAGGATGTTTGCCATGGGCGGCTCGCAAATCGCCAGGCGGGTAGGTCAGCCCCAGCATCCGCTGCAGCATGGCTTGCAGCGCGGGTGTGTCTGCCTTGGCAATGCTAGGGCCTTGCAGCTGCGCCAGCGCTGTGTTTTTTACCCACCTCAGCTCCAGTAATACAGGCTGGCCCTGCCACATCAAAGCCTTGAGCAAGCGACTCTGCTCTGGCTGCAGCAACTCAGAGCGCTGCCGAGTATCTCGGCCATGGAAAGCCAAAAATTCAGCCCAGCGGTAAGGCTGAGGTAGCTTTTGTGTGCACTCAATCTGCATGGGTGCTCTCTATCTTTTTAATAGCTTTAGCCGCCCTATATTCATAGATATCAGAACTATTTATGGCTGAAATCATTGATTAACAAGCGCTAGCAGCTATCGTTTCAATACATCTCTTGCTGCTGAGCCTCGCGCAACAACAGCGCCCGCTTGCGCTCCACGCCCCAGCGGTAACCAGAGATGCTGCCGTCATTGCGCAGCACACGGTGGCAGGGCACGGCCACGGCAATCGGGTTGGCCGCCACGGCACTGGCCACCGCCCGGGTTGCCGTGGGCTGTCCCAGTTGCCGGGCCAGCTCCGAGTAGCTGAGCGTCTGGCCTGCCGGGATCTTTTGCAAGGCATGCCACACCCGCTGCTGAAACGCTGTGCCCTGAATATCCAGCGGCAGGGCCAGACCCAGCTTGGGTTGCTCAATCAACGCAACGACCTGGGCCACGGTTTGCTCGTACAAGCCGTCCGCTCCAATCAATTTCGCTGCGGCAAAGCGCTGCTGCAAATCTTCGATCAGCATTTGCGGGTCGTCGCCCAGCAGCACGCAGCACACGCCTTGCTCCGTACTGGCCACCAGCAGGCTGCCCAGCGAGCATTCGGCCAGCGCAAAGCGAATCGTTTGGTGCCGCCCGCGCTGGCGATAGGTTTGCGGTGCCATGCCCAGCATGGAGGATGCGTCTTTGTAGAAGCTGCTGCTGGCCTCGTAACCGCTCAGATAAGCGGCATCGGTGACGGAGCTGCTTTGCTGCAGCTGCAGAGCCGCGCGCACATTCTGGCCACGATGGGCCTTGGCATAGGCCTTGGGCGTCAAGCCCGTGGCGCGTTTGAAGCTGCGGTGCAACTGCCAGGGACTGATCTGCAGGCGCTGGGCCAGTTCGTCCAGAGAAGGCGTGGTCTCTTCGGTCTCCAGCCAGCGACAGCATTGCACTATGCGCTCATCGATTGAGAGCATTTCGGAGTCTGGTGCAGCAGTGTATGCGGGTCGGGTCATGGCAGAAACCTCTTCAATGAAGACTGGACTTTACGCAATGCCGGGATGCGCCGCATCCACGTTCTTGCACCCTGAACATGACAACTTTCGGTTACGCTGCGCGCATTGCATCAGACTCCCATCGATTGACCATGACCACTGAATCCTCCGGCTGCCCCATGCATGGCGGCGCAGCCATCGTCCGCGACGAAAAAGCCCAGCTCGACTTCAGCCAGGACATGAGCTATGGCGACTATCTGCATCTAGACCAGATTCTGACGGCGCAGCATCCGCTGTCGCCCGCACATGACGAGATGCTGTTCATTGTTCAGCACCAGACCAGCGAGCTGTGGATGAAGCTGATGCTGCACGAGGTGCGCGCGGCCACCGCAGCGATTGCCAATGCCTCGGGCGAGACCCGGCCCGATGCCTTCAAGATGCTGGCGCGCGTGAGCCGCATCATGGAGCAACTGGTCAACGCCTGGACGGTGCTGTCGACCATGACGCCGCCCGAATACACGGCCATGCGTCCCTATCTGGCACAGTCCAGCGGGTTTCAGAGCTATCAGTACCGCTGCATCGAGTTCGCGCTGGGCAACAAGAATGCGGCCATGCTCAAGCCCCATGAGCACCGCAGCGATCTCCTGGCCCAGGTGCAAGAGGCTTATGAATCGCCGTCGCTCTACGACGTGGCGTTGCAACTGCTGGCGCGCGAAGGCATCACCGTCCCAGCTGACCGCCTGCAACGTGACTGGACCCAGCCTTATGAGGCCAGCGAGGGCGTGAAGCAGGCCTGGATTACCGTGTACCGCGACCCGCACAAATACTGGGATCTGTACCAGCTGGGCGAGAAGCTGGCCGATATTGAGGACGCTTTCCGCCTGTGGCGCTTCCGCCACCTGACCACGGTGGAGCGCGTGATTGGCTTCAAGCGCGGTACCGGCGGCACGGGCGGCGTGAGCTATCTGAAGAAGATGCTGGACGTGGTGCTGTTCCCCGAGATCTGGAGCCTGCGCACCGAGCTGTAAAGCTGCCAACCGATTCTTCATGCCATCGCCTTTCAGGCTGCCCCTGCTGCTCTTTAGTGACAGCACGGGCAGCCTGAACTCTTTAGGCTCCGGGCAGCAACCTCCTGAACTATTCGCCATGTCTTCCGCTCCGCGCCCTGCCTCGCAGACCTCTTCTGCGTCCTCTTCCCTGTGGGCCATGCTGGTCTGCCTGCTCACGGGCTTTGCCCTCAGTCAGGCCTTTCGCACCGTCACCTCCATCATGGCCGATGGGCTACGTACCGACTTTGGCCTCTCCGCCCAGTCTCTGGGCTCGTTTGCCGGGCTGTTCGCTCTGTCCTTCGGGGTGGCCCAGCTACTCATGGGCATCGGCATGGATATCTACGGCCTGCGCCGCACCGTGCTGCTCGCCTTTCCGCTGTCGATTGCCGGTGCTGCACTGTCGGCCCTGGCTCCGAGCTACTCCGGCCTGATGCTGGGCCAGCTCATGATTGGCGTGGGCTGCTCCCCTGCTTTCCTGGCCAGCACCATGTTCATCGCCCGCCACTTTCCGGCCGACAAGTTTGCCTACATCTCGGGCATAGGCCTGGGCATTGGTGGCCTGGGCCTGCTGTTTACCGGCACGCCCATGGCCTGGCTGGTGCAGCACCTGGGCTGGCGCGCAGGCTTTGTGCTGCTGGCGTTGTTGAGTGCGCTGTCCTGGTTGCTGATTTTCTTCAAGGTGCATGAGCCCCAGTTGCCCAGCGACTCTCAGCCCAAACCCGGCTTTATGGAAGCGCTGCGAGGTTTTGGCAGCCTGCTGCTGCTGCCACACACCTGGGGCATTGTGCTGCTGGGCATGGTCAGCTATGCATCGTTTCTGACGGTGCGCGGCCTCTGGCTCAGTCCCATGCTGATGGACCGCTATCAGTTCCCCCTGGTCACCACGGGTAATGTGGCGCTGGCCAGCTCTCTCATTTCTCTGTTTGTCCCGTCCATGTTCGGCCGCCTGGACCCCGGCCCCGCCAGACGCCGCCAGCGCATTGCCCGCTTTGCGGTGTTGATGGCCAGTATTTTTGTGGCACTGGCACTGGTGCACCACCCCATAGGCAGCGTGCTACTGCTGCTGGCCATGAGTGTGCTGTCGGGCTATGGCACCTTGATTTATGCCGATGTGCGATCTTCCTACCCACCCGCCACCACGGGGCGCGCGCTGTCCATCTTCACTATGGCCATGTTCCTGGGAGCTGCGCTCATGCAATGGCTTTCCGGCGTGGTGGCAGGCATGGCAGAGCGCCAGCAGGCCGATATCTACCAGGCCGTCATGCTGATGATTGCTGCCATGCTGGGCTTCGGGGTGCTGGCTTACCGCCTTATCAAGCCCTCACCACTGCTACTCAATGCAAGTCACTGATTTGATTGAAAAATGGCGCAAGCGCTTTGTACAAAAGCGCTTGCAGCTATCTTTTTTTGAAGAGCTACAAGGCTCCGTCATAAAGCCAGGGCACATCCATGATGCGCCCGCCCAGAGCCCGCAATGACAGATCGCGCCCCCAGCGCACCAGTCCCGTGGCGTGAAAGATCTTTCCGTTGCGCAAGGAGCGCTCCTGCACCCGGGCATTGCGCTGCCAGCGATTGAGAGCATAGCGGCGTAAGCGCAAACTCACATCCAGGTCATGCATGGACAGCGCGCTTTGCAGCTCGGCCGCATCCTCTATGGCCATACCCGCCCCCTGCGCCAGATAAGGCCGCATGGGATGGGCCGCATCGCCCAGCAAAGCCACCAAGCCCTGCGCCATCTGGGTTTCTGACGACACAGGCACCCGATCAGCCACAGGCCAAAGACGCCACTCCCCTCCTACGTCCGGCACATGCTGCACCAGATCCTGCAAGTAGGTGCAGGTGCCATGGAGGTGCTTCAGCAGGTCCGGGAGATTGGCTGAATGATCCCAATGGTCAAGATCTTCGGGCGGTGCCCCCTGCACAATCACCACCAGGTTTTGCAGTTCGCCTCTGCGCACAGGGTATTGAATGGCATGCAGATGCGGCCCCAGCCAAGCCGTCACTTCATGAGTGCGCAGGCGCTTGGGCAAATTGGCCTGGTGAACCATGGCTCTGTAGGCCAGATGACCTGTCACACGTGGCAAACCATCGTCCAGCAACTGAGCACGAATAGAGCTCCTCACACCATCGGCGCCGATCAGGGCGTCGCCCTCAATCAACTTCCCTGCACTGGTGCGAATGGTGACGACATCGTCCTGTGAGCTGTAGCTGCTGACCGTCTGATTCAGGTTCAAATGAACCTCGGGCAAGCCCTGCAGGGCCTCCAGCAAGATCTGATGCAGGTCTGCCCGGTGAATCGTGACGTAACTGGCACCATAGCGCTGCACCATCTCCGCCCCCAAAGGCAGGCGCCCCAATTCCTGCCCCGTCACGGCATTGCAGGCTCGCAGGCCTGTAGGCACAGCGACAACTTGCTGCAGAGGCCGCTGCAGCCCCCAGGCCTGTAGGCAGCGCACCACATTGGGGCCTAGCTGAATTCCAGCCCCAACCTCGGAAAACTGTGCTGCACGCTCATATAGACGCACATCCCAGTCCGCCCGCGCCGCGGCCATAGCAGCAGCCAGCCCTCCGATACCGCCCCCAGCGATCAACACCTGCTTATTCATGGTCGCTTATTGTGCCGCTTACTTTCTCGCATGCTGAGCCTTGTAACAGAAGTCAAAGCAAATCAATCGCCATAAAAAAAGCCCGCCAAGGCGGGCTTTTTTGCGTGCGCAAGCAGCAAATCAGATTGCGAACTTTTCGCGGTCCTGATCGGCAATCCACTTTGGCGGCTTACCACGGCCCGTCCAAGTCGCGCCCGTTGCAGGGTCACGATACTTGGGTGCTACCTTGGTACCCGCATTAGCGGAAGAACGCGCACGAGCAGGAGGGAAAACATCTTCCGCAGTCAAGCCGTATTCAGCAATCAGGCTGCGAACTTTTCCCACAGCGTCTGCGAGTTCACGCGAACGGGCTTCGTTGATTTGCTGCTCTAGCTCCTCTCGCTGCTTCAGGAGTTCCTTGTAAGTGCTCATGATATGCGCTTCATGGTTGATTAAAGTACATTCATTATAAATGTGTCATTTAGAAATATCAGATTTTAAGGTAAGCAATAACCACAACTCAATTATTTATAAAATGTAACATTATGTTCTTATTTTAGGAATACTGTTTACAGAATCGCCAATACCTGATCTTCTTTTCTTCCATCCAAATCGATGACTTCGAATATCAAGCGAACAGATACCACTCTTTCTCAAAGCGCGGAAAACGTCAAAACTTCAAAGAATCAAGTCTGCCAAGATGCTATAGCTTGCTTTGCCTCCACCGGGAAGTCCAAAGAGCCAGACTGCCTTCAACTCTGGCGCAACTATCAGTGCTTCCAGCAAGCAAAAGCCATATTCATCTACTGAACACACCATGCGTACGGTTTAACCTCTGAACCGACCAAGGCGTTCGAAGCAGAGTCATCTACCCAGGGTTCCAAGGCCTGCACAATCGTCAGCATGTTTGCAGCAATTCACATCAGAACGTCACCCTATCAATAATGGTTAAGGTCTGTCATCAGGAAAAAAGGAAGATTTTTGCCCTATGACGCTCAGCGGCTTCATCAACCTAAGGCTACGTGTCCAGAATTGCAAAAATTTCCTCTTCCATCATGCCTATGCCCGCAGGTTCATTAATACCAGGCAGTGTCCATATGACATGGGGAGAAAGCACCAAGAGACGCACAAAAAGGTTTTTCATGCGGACAATCCATGTCATAGACGGGTCATCAAGGCATATTCTCGTTGCAGATAAAGCTATCCAATGCGTTGGGAAACCAACTCCACTAGGATTATTGTTATAAATGCAATGACAGTTATGGCAATAGTGATCGCAAAAATGGATGAAGACTTCCCAAGTATTTCTATCAAGATCACCCTGTCTGCCAAGACTTCACTAGATAAAGCCGCCCCCTCAGAAATACTTTCCAGTAAGCCGATGGTGGCAATTTCCACCTAGTAGGACGATAGAAATTGCCTGGAATTTTCTAGCAGACCCAGAGTCGCCTGCCCCTTGATCTTCTGCTTCAGGACTGACCAACAGGATTACCTTTCGACTGGATGCTTGTGCCAACTGCGACATTGCAAACACCCTTTTGTGTAATACCAGCAATCCAAAAGGCAGAAAATCCATGCTTGTCTATAAGAAAGAAGACCATGGCAATTTACTGCATCGGGGATATCCAAGGCTGCGACGACGCCTTCGCTCAGATCTTGCAGATCGTGGATTTCTCTGCCAGCCGGGATACGCTGTATGTACTCGGTGATCTCGTCAATCGAGGCCCCAAGTCCGCGGAAGTGTTACGCCGCTGCATGCGAGCTGGCGATGCCATGCGCCCATTGCTTGGCAATCACGATCTTCACCTGCTCGCCGCTGCGCAAGGACTACGTCGCCAGAGCAAGCGCGATACCCTTGACCAAGTACTGCAGGCACCGGACTGCGCCGCCCTGCTGCACTGGCTGCGCCAGCAGCCTCTGGCACGGCTTCACACTCATGCCAGCGGTGAGCAGCTTCTCATGGTTCACGCAGGCGTGCTGCCGCAGTGGAGTCTTGAAGATGCCATGGCCTTGAGCGCTGAAGTTCAGGCTGTGCTTCAGGGTGCTGACTACGCGCGCTTTCTACAGAACATGTATGGAAACCAGCCCAGTCACTGGTCTTCTGATCTACAAGGCGATGAGCGCTTGCGCTGCATCGTCAATGCTTTTACCCGGCTGCGCTTTTGCAGTGATGCAGGCGTCATGGACTTTGAAAGTTCAGAGTCGGCCGATCAGGCTCCAATAGGACTCATGCCGTGGTTCGACGTCCCTGGCCGCTTGACCAAAGACACTCCCATTGCTTTTGGGCATTGGTCCACACTGGGTCACATCAACCGCCCACACTTGATCGCCATGGATACCGGCTGCGTCTGGGGTGGCTGCCTCAGCATGATGCGTATCGGGGAGCATATGAATGAGCGAGAGCTCATCCAAATACAGTGTCCGCAGGCACAGGTGCCTGGCAACAAGGCTTGAGGTCACCTTCAACAAAAATGCCTGCTTGATGCAGGCATTTTTTAATCGAGCGTACGTTCAGCCAACCGATTCAAGAGGCAATGACAGGAGCCTTGAACAAAGCGGCAATCTTGCGCTTGGGCTTGACGTTCGTACTCTTGATCGGAGCAGAGCGATGATCCCAGGCTGCGGGCTCGGTCACCACATTTGCTTCATACGGCTTGTCAAAAAACGGGTCCACATTGGCAGAGCGAGGAGCCATACGCGAAGGCCGACGAGCATGGCTGCTGCTCTCACTCTCTCGTTCACGGCGAGGACGGTATTCCTCATCACGGCTACGACGTGGGGCACGGAAGTCCAGCATCGGTGCAGGCTCTACATCAATCTTCTTCTTCGTGAGCTTTTCGATATCCGCCACATGGCGGCTGTCATGATCCGTCACCAAGGTCACGGCCAGACCGGATGCACCCGCGCGGCCGGTACGGCCAATACGGTGCACATAGTCTTCTGCATTGAAAGGCACGTCGTAGTTGAAGACTGCGGGAACGTCCTTGATATCCAGACCACGCGCAGCCACGTCGGTGCAAACCAGCAAGTCCACTTCGCCGGCCTTGAAGGCTTCTAGTGCCTTCAGTCGCTCGTCCTGGCTCTTGTCGCCATGCAGCGCGGCAGCTCGCAGACCATCACGCTCCAGAGCCCGCGTCAGACGTGAGCAGCCGAGCTTGCTGTTGGAAAAGATAAAGGCCTGACGAATATCGCGCTCCTTGAGCACGGAGCGAATCGCATAGCGCTTGTCGTCGTCTGTGACCTTGTAGAAGCGCTGCTCCACCGTGGAGGCCGTCTCGTTGGGACGCGCCACCTCAATGGTGATGGGGTCTTGCAGATAGCTGCCGGCCAGGCGCTTGATCTCAGGCGAGAAAGTCGCCGAGAACAGCAACGTAGTACGCGTCTTGGGCAGATAGGAGAGGATGCGCTGAAGATCTGGTAGAAAGCCGATATCCAGCATGCGGTCTGCCTCATCCAGCACCACATATTCAACCTGGTTGAGCACCACATTCTTGGCTTCGATGTGATCCAGCAAGCGTCCCGGCGTAGCCACCAACACTTCCACGCCCTTTTTCAGCTCGATGGTCTGGGGCTTCATATCCATGCCACCAAACACCACAGTGCTGCGCAGCTTGGTGTACTTGGCATACATGGCAATTTGCTGAGCCACCTGGTCTGCCAGCTCACGTGTAGGCAACAACACCAGTGCACGCACAGGGTGGCGGGCCGGCGAAGCCGAAGCGTTTTCATGGCGCATCAGCCGCTGCAGCAAAGGCAGCGAGAAAGCCGCAGTCTTGCCAGTGCCTGTCTGGGCTGCGCCCATGACGTCCTTGCCGGTAAGCACCACCGGAATAGCCTGTGCCTGAATCGGAGTCATGGACTCGTAGCCCATGTCGGCCACAGCACGCGCCAGGGGCTCGGCCAAGTGAAGATTGGAGAAAGAGCTTGTCATTGAGGGCGTTATTGTCGCACCGAGTGGGTTTTTCGCGCTGGCTTTAACGTTTTCTGTTGGCCTAAAGCCCTCTTTCCCTCTGTTCTCCAGCGGATAGGGCTATTGCAATATCCCGTGCAATCTATCGGGATAACCCCATCTTTCACCTTTGTTGCACATAAAAAAAGGCATGTGACACAGCACATGCCTTGCTTCAAGCACTAAAACTCAAAGAGCCTGTGCAGCAAAAGTATCGCAAGCTTTGACACTACCGGTCTTATAGCCTTGCGTGAACCAGCGCACTCGCTGGGCACTGGAGCCGTGCGTGAAGCTGTCGGGACGCACGGTGCCGGTCGCTTCTCGCTGCAGCTTGTCATCGCCAATTTGCTGGGCGGCATTGATAGCGGACTCTATGTCCCCTTGCTCCATCCAGCCTTTGGCCTGCTGAGACTTGTTGGCCCAGATACCAGCCAGGCAGTCCGCCTGCAGCTCGAGACGCACAGACTGAGCGTTTTGCTCTCGCTCGCTGACCCGGCCACGCATGGCATCCACCTTGCCAGAGATACCCAGCAGATTCTGCACATGGTGTCCCACCTCGTGGGCAATCACATAGGCACGCGCAAACTCCCCGGGCGCCCCCAGCTGACGACTCATGGTGTTGAAGAAGTCCATGTCCAGATAGACCTTGTAGTCACCGGGGCAGTAAAACGGCCCCATGGCCGACTGCCCGGTGCCGCAAGCCGTACGAGTCACGCCTGTGAACAGCACCAGTCTGGGCGGTTGATACTGAGCCCCGCCTTCTCTGAAAATCTGGGCCCAGACATCCTCGGTAGAGGCCAGAACCGTAGAGACAAATTTTGCGCCTTTGTCATCACCGGCCGGACGTTGTGCAGGTGCCTGCTGCACCTGGGGCGAACCTCCACCAGAAAGCACGCCAATGGTGGTCAGCGGATTGATGCCAAAAACGCCCCAGCCAATCAGCGCCAGCACCACCGTGCCAATGCCAATGCTACGGCCTCCAATAGGAAAGCCGCCTCCACCGCCACCACCGCCACCACCATCGCCGCGGCGGTCTTCGACGTTCTCTGATTCGCGGTTACCTTCCCATCTCATGGCACTTCTCCTTGCTGATCTTGCTCACGGCCTTCGCCGGGTGGCGATGTTAAAGGCTGTGAATCCGATTAAACGTATCAGGCTGTGATTTTTCTGCGCAAGCACGGGGTAAAGCAGCATTGTTGACGTTTAGCGTCCAACGGGCGTCGAGATCAGGGTCATTCCATGCACTCCCGTAGAGGTCTGCGGTTGATTACGGGCCACCTGCTCCTGCACAACGCTGACCATGTTCAGCAGCAGATAAGCCACCACCAGCAAGCCCACTACCGCCAATATCACTGACACCCAAGTCCGGCGGGCAGAACGCTTGTGCGGTGCTGTCGTCTGCTGCTGCGTGGGCTCATAGGCCGTCGCATTGTGTTCCCGCCAGACAGGCTCGGCCTGGGCCCTACTGGAGGGCGCCTGCGTCCAAGTGGGTTCCTTGCGTTGTCCTGAGCGGGAAGATAAGCCAAACATGTATGTCAAAGAATCGATAAGACAAGCGTTATTGTGCTCGCAGGCCATGCCTACTTTCTGCTTCAATGCCGTCACCTTCTGTCAGCCCCTACCCCCTCATACGCACGCCCAAAAGCCCGCCATGAATGCACTGACTTCGCCCACAAGCCATACCCCATCCGTCAGTCTGGATGCCGACGCCACCGCCGCACTGCTGCCCTGGTCAGCACTCGCAGACGAAATCGAGACACTTTTGCAGCAAGCGCAAAACAGCCAAAGTGTCTCGGTTCCACCACGCATCGTCATGCCAACTGCTGCGGGCAACTGCCTTTTCTGCATGCCTGCGACAGATGGCAAGGTCGCCATGACCAAGCTCATCAGCTTCACCCCCGGCAACGCCGCAGCGGGCCGCCCCACCATCCAGGGCGATATCGTGGTGTTTGATGCTCTCACCGGCCAGCGCCAGCTGATGCTCGATGGCCCCACCATCACAGCCCGGCGCACCGCAGCCGTCTCTTTGGTCGCCGCTCGCCGCCTGGCGGCCTCACCCCAAGGGCCGTTACTCATCATTGGCGCGGGCGTGCAAGGCAAGGCCCATCTGCATGCATTCGCCGAAGGTTTGGGGACCAGGGAGGTTTGGATTCACTCGCGCAGCGCAGCCAGCGCCCAAACTCTGCTGGAGCAAGCCCAGGCTCTGGGGCTGAATGCCCGCATCGCCAACGACTTGCAAGAGGCCGCGCAGCACTGCCCGCTGATCGTGACCTGTACGCCAGCACAGGCCGTCGTTCTGAATGAAGCGCCGCGCCCCGATGCCTTTGTCTGCGCTGTAGGCGCCTTTACCCCGCAGATGGTGGAGCTGGCCCCGGCGCTGTGCCAGCACTTTCTGGAAAAAGGGAAAGTCGTTGTGGACACCGAAGACGCCGTGCATGAAGCCGGCGACTTGCTGCAAGCAGGCATGGATGTCGCATCCCTGCCCACGCTGGCCAGTGTGGTGCAGCAAGGCTGGCCACGCTCCACGGGGCCGGTACTCTTTAAATCCTGTGGCTGGGGCGGCTGGGATCTGGCGGCCACCCGGCTGGCCTTGCGCCAGCATCAGCAAAAGTAAGCCGGTGGCCATGCTCCTTCTTCAGGGGCATGGCTTACCGATCAAGCCTTGGGCAGCGTCACGCCGTGCTGGCCCTGGTACTTGCCGTTGCGGTCCTTGTAGCTCATCTCGCACTGCTCGTCGCCCTGGAAGAACAGCACCTGGGCGCAGCCTTCACCGGCATAGATCTTGGCGGGCAGCGGCGTGGTGTTGGAGAACTCCAGCGTCACGTAGCCTTCCCACTCAGGCTCGAAGGGCGTCACATTGACGATGATGCCGCAGCGCGCATAAGTGCTCTTGCCCAGACAGACGGTCAGCACATCGCGGGGAATGCGGAAGTACTCCACCGTGCGGGCCAGCGCGAAGCTGTTGGGCGGGATGATGCAGTAGTCGCCTTCCATGTCGACAAAGCTTTTTTCGTCGAAGTTCTTGGGGTCAACCACCGTGCTGTGGATGTTGGTGAAGACCTTGAATTCACGCGCGCAGCGGATGTCGTAGCCATAGCTGGAGGTGCCGTAGCTGATGACCTTCTTGCCGTCGACCTGGCGCACCTGGCCGGGCTCGAAGGGCTCGATCATGCCGTGCTGCTCCGCCATCTGACGGATCCATTTGTCGCTCTTGATGCTCATTGCTAATCCTGTATCGCTTGATTTTTGATAGCGCCATGCGGCTATTCAACCAGCGCAAGAGTGCTATTTTGCTTGAGAAACAATGGTTTGCTCAATCAGGCGGTCATCGCCCAGAACGATCATGGCAAACAGCAACTCATCCAGGTTGTTCGCCTGGGCCGTCTTGCGCGCCAGCAGCGGCGTGCAAGACGGGTTGATGACGACCAGGTCAGCCTCGCAGCCCGGCTGCAGATTGCCGATCACGCCCTGCAGGCCCAGCGCCCTTGCCGCGCCTGCCGTGTGCTGCCACCAGAGGTGCTGCGGCGACAGGCTCTGGCCTTGCTTGGCATGGCCTTCACGACCCACCACGTAAGCGGCCTGCATGGTGCGAAACGGCGAAAAGCTCATGCCGCCGCCCACATCGCTGGCCAGGCCGTAGAGCATGTGGGCTTCATCGGCCTTGAGATAGTCAAAGTAGCCGCTGGACAAAAACAGATTGCTGGTCGGGCTCACCGCAGCAGCCGATTTTGTGTCGTGCATGAGCTTGCGGTCGGTTTCGTCGAGCCAGATGCTGTGCGCATAGACGGCGCGCTCGCGCATCAGGCCAAAGTCGTCATAGACGGACAAATAGCTGCGCGCTGCGGGGAACAGCTCCTTGACCCAGGCGATTTCGTCCAGATTTTCTGCGACGTGAGACTGAATCCACACGTCGCTGTACTTCGCCGCCAGCTCTCCCGCGCCGCGCAGTTGCTCGGGCGTGCTGGTGGGTGCAAAGCGCGGTGTGATGGCGTAACCCAGGCGGTCCACGCCATGCCAGCGCTGGATCAGGGTTTCGGTGTCGATCAGGCTTTGCTCGGTCTCGTCGCGCACGCCGTCAGGGCTGTTGCGGTCCTGCATGACCTTGCCGGCAATCATGCGCATGTGGCGCTTTTGGGCTGCCGTCATGATGGCGTCCACCGATGCCGGGTGCGATGTGGCAAAAGCCAGCGCCGTGGTCACGCCATTGCGCTGCAGCTCGTCCATGAAGAAATCAGCCACGCTATCGGCATATTCACGATCGTGAAAACGCGACTCGTGCGGGAAGGTGTAGTTCTCCAGCCAGGGCAGCAGGCCCGATGCCGGCGCACCGATCACATCGGTCTGCGGGTAGTGGATGTGCAGATCCACAAAGCCCGGCGCCAGCAGCTTGCCGGGCAGATGAATCAGTTCCGCGCCTTCGCGATGAAGGTACTGATCGGCCAGCGCCTGCCAGTTGCCTGCAGCGACCACGCGCTGCACGCCCTGCGCATCTGGCGCAATGGCCAGCAAGGCATCGGAGTCATAAACAGCTTCGCCACTATCGGCAAAGCGCAGCAGAGCACTACGGTAGATCTTCATAGTCAGCAAGCTTACGCGCCTCTGGGGCCCAGCAGAACACGGCAAGGCTTATAGAGCCTATACGGCTGTGCAAAGCTATACGCGCTGCCATACTCGATATCAAAAAAGATAGCTGCTTGCGCTTGGAATTCAATGATTTGAATAGCCTTTGATCATCAAATCAATTGAATACAAGCGCATGCAGCTACGATTTCAGAAGTGCAAGGCTTGCACTCAGCGCGGCAATGCGCCGATCACGCCTTCGGCCAGCCAGTTCATCTCCAAAATCTGGGCATCGCTCAGCGCCTTGCCTGCGGGAATGCGCACCTGGCCCTGATTGTCACGCACAGGCTGCTTGCCCGCAGCAAAAGGCGCCAGCTGGCCCTTGGCCATTTGCCGCTCACGCAGCTGCACCTCATCACGTGCAGCCTTGCTGAGCTGGAGGCCAAAACCTTCCACGGTCACCATGCCGTCTTTCACTCCGCCCCAGAAATCCTGGCTCTTCCAGCTGCCATCCATCACGGCCTTGGCGCGCTGCTCGTAATACTTGCCCCAGTGGTGCGTCACCGCCAGCAACTGCGCATCGGGCGCAACCTTGCGCATATCGGAGTGAAAGGCAATCGCCATCTTGCCCCGCTCCTGCGCGGCCTGCATCACGGCCGTCGATGCGACCTGGAAGGCCACCACATCCACATCCTGGTTGAACAGCGTCATGGCTGCCTCGCGCTCACGCGGCGGGTCAAACCAGTTGTTGAGCCAGATCACGCGCACCTGGGCCTTGGGGTTGACGCTGCGCATACCCAGAGCAAAAGCATTGATGCCTTGCAGCACCTCGGGGATTGGAAAGCCCGCCACAAAGCCCGCCACGCCCGTCTTGCTGGCGCGTGCTGCGGCAATGCCCGAGAGATAGCGCCCCTCGTAATGGCGGGCATTGGCCGTGGCCACGTTATCCGTGCGCTTGTAGCCCGTGAGGTTTTCGAACTTCACGTTCGGGAAGTCACGCGCCACCTTGAGCGTGGGCTCCATATAGCCAAAGCTGGTGGTGAAGATCAACTGGTTGCCGCTGGCGGCCAGATCGCGCAGCACGCGCTCGGCATCGGCCCCCTCGGCCACGTTGTCCACGGCAATGGTTTTGACCTTGGCGCCCAGCGCTGCCTGCATGGCCATGCGGCCATCTTCGTGCTGGCGCGTCCAGCCCGCATCCAGCACAGGCGTGACATAGACAAAGGCGGCCTTGAGCGGCGTCGTCCCCGGTGAAGTCGGGGCTGCAGAGGCTGCTGGTGCCGTCAAAGCGCCGGTCAGCAGTGCCAAAGGAAGAAGCAAGGAGCCCGCACGCTGCAGGCATTCCATGGTTTTGAACATCATGATGTTGCTCGAAAAAAGGATTCAAAGAGCAAGACATTCCGTTCGCAAGGCATTGCCTCATGCCGCAGCACAGCGCACACCGTCAGGTGTGCCGCATGAACAGCAAAAGCAGTTGCACCCAAGCCGCGCAGGCTGGCGCCACCTCAGCAACGGAAGTCGAGATTCAGCTCAGAAGTGGTTATGCGCAGCGGCCAGCCAAGCGTGGCGTAGCAGGTTGAAAGACAAATCGGGTGCAGAGATCATCACCAGCGCACAGGTGATTGATTTGTCTGCGTATTTTAGAAGTGACGCTCTTCATGGACTACCTCGATGGGATAGCGAATGGGACAGTCAGCGCAATATTGCAAAACGCTGACACGGGCCGCCATTGTCCTGCCAATGCACGCCCGGCAGGCGCTGGGCATGCATTTCTGGAGTCCGGGCTGTGGTTTATGTCCGCCCCTGCTCCACCCCGCTTTTGGCGACGGCCAGAAACGCCCGCACCGCCGGCGAGTTTTCGCGCTCTCGGTAGGCCAGTGCCATATGCACGTTTTCCTTGAAATCACGCAGCGCCCGGAACACCACGCCCGGCTGCTTGATCAGGCGATTGGATTCGGGCAGCACCACAATGCCGTAGCCTGCCGCCGCCAGACTGGTGGCGGTCACGAAGTCATTGACGCGGTAAGCCTCGCGCGCGGAAAAGCCCGCCGCATCGGCCAGCCGCGCCAGCACCTCGGCAAAGCCTTCGCTCTCGTTGATGAACTGCGGCGCAATAAAGATTTGCCCCCGCAAGTCCGCCACGCTGATGGCATCCTTGCGCGCCAGCGGATGGGCCTCGGCCAGTGCCACCATGAAGGGCTCGCTGTGCACGATGACAGCCTTGACCCCTTCGGGATAGCGCCTGCGCGGGCGCAGCAGGCCCACATCAATCTCGCCCTGCTGCAGCGCCTGCAACTGTCGCGGCGTCTCCATGGCCAGCAACTGCATATGCACCTTCTCATGGCCGGGGCGAAACTGCGTCAGCGCCCGGGTCAGCACGCCCGAGGTCACTGCCGAGGAGATATAGCCCAGCTTGACATGGCCGCTCATGCCCTGCGCCGCCAGCTGTCCGATCTGCTGGGCACGCTCCATGTGGCGCAGCACGATGACGGCCTCGTCGTAGAGCAGCTCTCCCGCATCGGTCAGCGTGATGGGCTTGCGTTTGTTGCGCTGCAGCAGGCGCACGCCGAGCTGCTGCTCCAGCTGTTGCACCTGCACGCTGACGGCCGACTGGGCCACACCCAGCTTGTCGGCAGCGCGGGAGAAATGCAGCTCCTGGGCCACAGCGACAAAGTGCTCTAGTTGGCGATAGCTGAGCATATTTTTTAATCTGAATCAGATATTAAAGAATGCATTTAAACTCATAGATCGTATCAAACAAGAGGTGTCCAATCACGCTATTCCTGATTGAAGTAGCCACCCACCATGAACGCAACCACACCCGCGCACCTCGCCCAGCAAGCCAACTTCGAGATCGCTGCCCACCCCGAGCACCCTCGCCTGCTGAAGCTGACTCTGAACGCTGAAGCTCTGTCTGCCTACCTGGCCGATGTGAAGAACATCGACGTGCAGAACCTGGAGTACGTTCCTTTCATGCGCTTTCACATGGCCCGCCGCCTGATTGCCCATATGGGTCAGGACTTCGCGGACACTCTGGTGCGCACCGTCAAGGACCGCAAGCACGGCGGCTTTGTGCTGGGTCTGGAAGGTCTGACTCAGGACAGCGACGAATACGTGAAGTTCGGCACCGCCATTGGCCACATCCTTGGCCCGGCCAACCACGACTCCATGTCGAACAAGTACTACGCACGTTTCCTGGTCAAGCACACCGACGCCAGCGACTCCTACCTGCGTCAGGCTTACCGTCTGTTCACCATGCACACCGACGGCACCTTCGTGACCGAAGCCACTGACTGGTTGCTGATGATGAAGTTCGACGAGCAAAACGCCGTGGGCGGCGAGTCGCGCTTTCTGCACCTGGACGACTGGAGCGAGCTGGACCGCTTTGCCAACGACCCTCTGGGTGCCAAGCCCCTGCTGTACAAGGCCCCCGGCTCCAAGAACGTCAACGAGCGCGTGGAGCGCCCTGTGTTCTTCCACGGCGAGTTCGGCCTGTCCATGTCCTTCATTGATCAGTTCGTGCAGCCCGCCAACGATACAGAAGCCGAGTATCTGCAGAACCTGTCGGAATCCATGGAAAACTCGTCCGGCACCCGCACCGTGAGCCTGCCCGCCGGAGATCTGGTGGTGCTCAACAACTACTTCTACGTGCACGGCCGCGCACCATTTGAGCGTAACGAGCAACTGCACCGCGAACTGATGCGCCAGCGCGGTACATTCGCACAGTAAACCTTGAACACCTGATGTTTCTGTCACGCCCCCGTACACCGCAAGTGTGCGGGGGCGTAGCCAGTTAAACCCCTGAATTTCGCTACCGAGGCGCCCCCCATGGCATCGTCACAAGCCCCTGCTGCCAACGCAGCCCCCGCCCCCAAAGCGCAAGCCGCCTACGGCCAACGCGCCGGGCTTCCTCGTCATCTGCAAAGCATTCTGTCGCTGCATGACTTCGAGGATGCAGCGCGCAAACATCTGCCCCGCCCCCTGTTTGGCTATGTCTCTGGCGCCGCCGAAGATTGTGTGTCCTTGCAGGCCAACCGTGACAGCTTTCAGCAATACGGCTTCAGCTCCAAGGTCATGGTGGACGTGTCCCAGCGCAACCAGAAGGTTGAGCTGTTCGGCCAGACCTGGGACTCGCCGTTTGGCGTGGCCCCCGTGGGCATCAGCGCCATCAACGCCTACCGAGGCGATCTGGTGCTGGCGCAAACCGCTGCCGCCAACCGCATTCCCGCCATCATGAGCGGCACCTCGCTGATTCCCATGGAAGACGTGGCCAAGGCCGCGCCTTCCACCTGGTTCCAGGCCTATCTGCCCGGCGACACCACGCGCATCGACGGACTGATCGACCGCATCGCAGCCGCTGGCTTTGGCACGCTGGTCATTACCGTGGACATTCCCGTCTGGGCCAACCGCGAAAACAATGTGCGCACCGGTTTCTCCATGCCGCTGCGCCCCTCGCTGCGTCTGGCTTACGACGGCATCACCCGTCCACGCTGGATGGTGGGCACCATGCTGCGCACGCTGATCAACCACGGCATGCCGCACTTCGAGAACTCGTTTGCCACACGCGGTGCGCCCCTGCTGTCCAACACCGCCATCCGCGACACCTCGGGCCGTGACCACCTGAACTGGAAGCATATCGAGCGCATTCGCCAGCGCTGGAGTGGCAATCTCATCATCAAGGGCATCCTCAACGAAGACGATGCCGTGATGGCCACCGACATCGGCGCGCAGGGCATTGTGGTCAGCAACCACGGCGGACGCCAGCTCGACGGCGTGGTCGCGCCGCTGCAAATGCTGCCCTATGTGGTGGACCGCGTGGGCCACCGCACCGCCGTAATGATGGACAGCGGCATCCGCCGCGGCAGCGATGTGCTCAAGGCCGTGGCCCTGGGCGCGCGCATGGTGTTTCTGGGCCGCCCTTTCATGTACGCCGCCGCCGTAGGTGGTGCACAAGGCGTGGATCACGCCATCACGCTGCTGCGCGACGAGGTGGACCGCAATATGGCCATGCTGGGTGCAACCTCCATGGCCGAGATCACCAAGGACTGCCTGCGCCCCTCGCTGCGCTGAATCTGTGCTGGCCTAAGATACGACGCTTGAACCATCAAAAAGGAGAGCGTCATGCCCATGTTTGTAGACCACTCGCCCGCGGGCGAGTGCATTTTCTGCAAGCTCGTCAAAGGGGAGATTCCATCGGCCAAGGTCTATGAGGACGAACTGAGCATCGCCTTTATGGACATCGGCCAGGCCACGCGCGGCCATGTGCTGGTAGCCAGCAAGCGCCATGCGGTCAATCTGCTGGAGCTGACGCCCGAAGAAGCCGGTGCCGTGATGCAAACCGCCCAGCGCGTGGCGGAGGCTGTGAACAAGGCCTTCGACCCCGATGGCATCAACATCTTCCAGGCCAATGGCGCGCCTGCGGGGCAGACGGTGTTTCACTTCCACCTGCATGTGCTGCCGCGCTTTGAGGGCGATGGCCTGTCGGTGGTCTGGCAGCGCGAGGAACCGGGCTTTGCCGTGCTGGGTGAGCTGGCCGAGAAAATTCGCGCGCAACTGGCGAACTAATCTGATTCAGTGCTGCAAAAGCAGCCATGAAAGCACCAACGAAAACGGCGTCCTGGGACGCCGTTATTCATTAAATTTAATAGCTGCTTGCGCTTTCATTCATTGAGTTTCAGATGCTATTCAACCTGAAACCTATGAATACCAAGCGCAACCAGCTATCAATATTCAAGCAGCAAAGTCCCTGAACGTCTGATCCAGCTTGGCAATCCACTGCACTTTTTGCGCATCGCTGGCGAAGCTGGCTTCCAGACTGTTGCGTGCCAGCTGGTAGGCCTCTGGCACGCCCATGCCGGTGGCGACAAACAGCTGGGTGTAGTTCTCGTTCACATAGCCGCCAAAGTAGGCCGGGTCGTCCGAGTTGATCATGACCTTGAGCCCAGCCTTGAGCAGGCGCGGCAGGTTGTGGTCTGCCAGGTCTTTGACCACGCAGAGCTTGAGATTGGACAGCGGGCAGACGGTGAGCGGAATTTGCTCCTTGGCCAGCCGCTCCATCAGCTGCGCATCTTTTTCAGACTGCACTCCGTGGTCGATGCGCTCTACTTTCAGCGTATCGAGCGCACCCCAGATATAAGCGGGCGGGCCTTCCTCACCCGCATGGGCCACCAGATGCAGGCCCAGTTCCTTGCAGCGCGCAAAGACACGGGCGAACTTTTCAGGTGGGTTGCCCAGTTCGCTGCTGTCCAGCCCCACGCCGACAAAGCGGTCACGCAGCGGCAGCGCGGCTTCCAGCGTCTGCATGGCGCTTTCTTCGCTGAGGTGGCGCAAAAAGCTCAGAATCAGCGTGGCCGAGATGCCTTGCTCGATCTGCGCATCGCGGCAGGCGCGGTACAGACCGTTGATCACGGTCTCCATGGCCACGCCGCGCTCGGTGTGCGTTTGCGGGTCAAAGAAGATTTCCGTGTGCACCACGTTGTCGGCCACGGCGCGGTTCAGGTAGGCACGCGCCATGTCATAGAAATCCTGCTCGTGCAGCAGCACACTGGCACCGGCGTAGTAGATGTCCAGAAAGCTCTGCAGATCCGTGAAGGCATAGGCTGCACGCAGCGCCTCGACACTGTCATAAGCCAGCGGCACATTGTTGCGCTGGGCCAGCGCAAAGATCAGCTCGGGCTCCAGCGAGCCCTCGATGTGCATATGCAGCTCGGCCTTGGGCATGGCCCGCAGCAAATCAGGCAGGCGAGAAACTTCTACGGATGGCACGGTATTCATCTCAGTTCTCCATGGCGCGGTACACGCTTGTAGCCTATCAAAATAGCCTCCCTCAAACCACAGCAACTCCACGCGAGAGGCGGCCTGCAAGAGCCCCCCGCAGCGAAGGCCGTTGCCCCCACTGAGGGAAGCTGCAAAGCCGTTCAGGGGGAGACGATTAGCACACGCCGAAGCCGATGGCCTGCCCCTTGAGGAAGCGACGGTAAGCCGAAGACATGCGGTCAGCAGCCGAGTGCATTTCTGCACGGGGGTCCAGAGGCAGAGCCTTGGGCAGCTGCGATTCCAGAACGGGCTGATCCTGCACAAAAATGGTGTGCTGGAAGGTCTGCAGTTGCTCGTCGGTCGATTCGAAGTCCGCCACGGCCAGACGGAACCAGACACGGCTGGTATCCGGCGTGATGGGGCAGATGAACAGGCCAATCTGCTCGCGCCAGCCTTGCTTGGAAGTGCCCTCTTCGGGAATCTTGGTCAGCACGGCGGTGTACGGAGCGGTCACCTCATAGGTGTACTCCACCTCAGCGGCCTGTGTGGAGTGCAGGTTGGACTGGGGCTGCACGGCCTTGCAGCCCGTGGCCAGCACGCCCGTGGGAGTGACCTCGACCTTGTAGGCGGCAATGGCCGTGGCATCGCGGCTACCCAGCCAGCCTTCGTGCACAAAGCCGAAGTGGGACATGTCCAGAAAATTCTCGATGATGCGCGGCGCACTGGCTGCCACATCGTAGGGGCCGCAATTGACCTTGCGCAGATGCGTATCGGACTCGGCGGCAAACACGGGCAACTGGCTCTCGGAAGGCTCCAGGCGTACCCAGACCAGACCATAGGCTTCCTGCACCTCAAAGGCCTTGACGCGCTGCGACGCGGGAGGTGTGAAGTCAGGCACGGCAGGCACCTTCACACACTGCCCGCCCGTAGAGAACTGCCAGCCGTGATAGGGGCACTCCAGGTTGCCGTTTTCGACACGGCCCATGGACAGGCGAGCACCGCGGTGGGGGCAGCGGTCAACAAAGGACTGAACCTGCCCGTCGGTATTGCGCCACAACACAAGGGGCTGCTCCAGCAGTTGCACGGAAAGCGGTGCATCCACCACGTCGCTAGATTGGGCAACAGGATGCCAGAGGGTACGTTCAGTCATGGGGTTACTCATCATTTATCAAAACAAAGGGCCGCTCTGCGGCGGCCCTGTCACAGCTCAATCGGCTTGCGCAACTGGCGCTTACTTGGCGTCACCGCCGGGAACTTTGCCTTCAACGCCCTTGACGTAGAAGTTCACTCCCTTGAGGAAGGCATCATCGGCCACTGCATCGGCAGCCACCAGCTCCTTACCATCCTGAGAAGTGATGGGTCCCTTCCAGATATGGAATGTACCGTCCTTGAGTCCCTTTTTCACTTCCTCAACTTTTGCCTTGGCTTCTGCAGGGACGTCATCGGCGATGGAGACCAGATCAATCCCCTCTTCCTTGACACCCCACCAGGACTGCTGACTCTTCCAGTTGCCTTCCAGCACGGACTTGGCGGTCTCGATGTAGTAGCTGGTCGGGTTGATGATGGACGAGGCCAGGTGCGCCTTGGGGCCAAAGGCCTTCATGTCCGAATTCCAGCCAAAGGCACGAATGCCTTTTTCTTCCGCTGTTTTCAGCACCGCAGCGGAGTCCGTGTTCTGGAAAAGCACGTCAGCGCCGCTGTTGATCAGGCTGGCCGCAGCCTCGGTTTCCTTGGGCGGAGCAAACCAGTCATTGATCCAGACGACCTTGGTGGTGATCTTGGGATTCACCGACTGCGCGCCCAGCGTGAAGCTGTTGATGTTGCGCAGCACCTCAGGAATGGGCACCGAGCCCACCACGCCCAGCGTGTTGGACTTGGTCACCGCACCCGCCAGAACACCGGCCAGATATGCACCTTCATAGGTGCGGAAGTCGTAAGTGCTGGCGTTGGCGGCCGTCTTGTAGCCGGTGGCATGCTCCCACTTCACATCCGCAAACTCGGGAGCCAGCTTCTGGATGGTGTCCATGTAGCCAAAAGTGGTGCCGAAGATCAGCTTGTTGCCTTGCGTCGCCATGTCGCGCAGCACGCGCTCTGCGTCTGCGCCCACAGGCACGCTCTCCACAAAGGAGGTCTGGATCTTGTCACCCAATGCGGCTTCCAGCGCCTTGCGAGCCTGATCGTGCGCAAAGGTGTAGCCACCGTCACCAACAGGGCCCACGTATGCAAAGGCAATCTTCAGGGGCTCGGCGGCGGCTGGTGCCTCTGCTGCAGGAGCGGGGGTAGGCGCTGCCGCCTCGTCCTTCTTGCCACAGCCTACGAGAGCAGCGGAGGCCACGGCCGTCAGTGCCGCGACCTTGATCAACGAGCGCTTGTGCAGATCAGTCATTGGTTTTCCTTGGATCAAAAATGTGAATGTGAGAATTCAATGCAAACGCCATGCCGTCATCGAGGAGCATCGCGTCCTGGCGCAATATATGCAGAAACCGCGCCAGCTTACAGATGGTTATCGAGAAAACGACAGTCCAAAAAAGAAAGGCCCCAAGGGCCTTTCATGGACACAACGCATGCATCCTGCAGATAGCGCTTACTTTGCGCCCGGCACGTTGCCGTCAATGCCATCGACATAGAAGTTGATGCCGCGCAGCCAGGCCTCGTCAGCCACCTTGCCAGCTTCCAGCACTTCCTTGCCGGTGTTGTCCTTGATGGGACCTGTCCAGACCGCAAAGCTGCCATCCTTCAGGCCAGCACGCGCTTTTTCAACCTTGTCCTTGATGTCCTGGGGCACGTCGTCGGCGATCTTCTTGAGGTCAATCGCACCTTCCTTCACACCCCACCAGTAGTTGCCAGTCTGCCACTTGCCGTCCAGAGTGTCCTGCACCACCTTGGTGTAGTAAGGAGCCCAGTCGATCACCGCCGAACCCAGGTGGGCCTTGGGCGCAAAGCCGCTCATGTCGCCGTCCTTGCCAAAGGCACGGGCACCGCGCTCCTCAGCCGTCTTCAGCACGGCGGGAGAGTTGGTGTTCTGGTACATCACGTCGACACCACCGTTGATCAGGCTGTTAGCAGCTTCGGACTCCTTGGGAGGCGCAAACCACTCGTTGACCCAGACCACCTTGGCCTTGATGGAGGGGTCAATGCTCTGCGCGCCCAGCACGAAGCTGTTGATATTGCGCACCACCTCGGGGATTGGGACTGATGCCACCACGCCCACGGTCTTGGTCTTGGTCATGGCACCTGCCACGATACCGGCCAGGTAAGCACCTTCGAAGGTCTTGGTGTCGTAAACGGCGGCATTGTCAGCAGTCTTGTAACCGGTAGCGTGCTCGAACTTCACGTCTGGCGAGTCTGCTGCCACGCGTTGCACAAAGTCCTGATAACCGAAGCTGGTGGCGAAGACCAGCTTGTTGCCCTGACCGATCATGTCGCGCATTACGCGCTCAGAGTCAGCAGACTCGGGCACGCTCTCGACCATGGAGGTCTCGATCTTGTCGCCGAACTTTTCCTGGATGGCCTTGCGACCCAGCTCGTGCTGGAACGTCCAGCCACCATCGCCCACGGGGCTCACATACATGAAGCCAATCTTCAGCTTGTCGGCTGCAGGTGCTGCAGCTTCAGGAGCTGCGGCGGGAGCGGCAGGAGTCTCTTCTTTCTTGCCGCAGGCGGTCAGAACGGCCATGGAAACAGCTGACAGGCCGATCATCTTGATCAGAGTGCGCTTGCCCAAAGTTGTCATCGGATTTGTCCTCTCGTATTTTTGAAAAGCGGATTGCACCACATTCGAGCGTCAAGCTCCAGGATAAAAAGGTTTGCCCAAAGACGCGGGCATGTTGGCTCGAATCCAGGTCGGGTTGCGCGAGATCAGCACCAGCACCACGATGGTGGCCAGATACGGCAGCATCGACAGAATCTGGCTGGGCACCTGCACGCCGGTAGCCTGCAGGTGGAACTGCAGCATGGTCACGCCACCAAACAGGTAAGCCCCCAGCAGCACTCGGGCCGGACGCCAGGTCGCAAAGGTGGTCAGTGCCAGCGCAATCCAGCCACGGCCGGACACCATGTTTTCCACCCACAAAGGGGTATAGACCACGGAGATGAAAGCCCCTGCCAGCCCGCACATGGCGCCGCCGAAGATCACCGCCATCAAGCGGATGCGACGCACCGGGTAGCCCAGGGCATGGGCCGAAGACGGCGACTCACCCACCGCGCGCAGCACCAGACCAGCGCGCGTACGGTAGAGAAACCAGACCATGACGACAGCCAGCACGATCGCGCCATAGACCAAGGGGTGCAGCGTGAACAAGGCTTGCCCCACCACAGGCAGGTCGGCAAGCCCGGGAATGGCGAACTTGGGCAGCTCGGGCAGCTTTGCCTGTACATAACCCAGGCCGACAAACGCCGAAAAGCCTGCACCAAACAGCGACAGTGCCAAACCGGTTGCGTACTGGTTGGTGTTGAGCCAGATGACCAAGACGCCAAAGATGGCTGCCAGCAGCCCCCCTGCCAGCATGCCGGCGCCAAAGCCCACCCAGGTGCTGCCGGTGTGAACCGTAGCAGCAAAGCCGGCGATGGCTGCGCAGAGCATCATTCCCTCGGCACCCAAGTTGACGATGCCGGACTTTTCATTAATGAGCAGACCCAGAGCCGCCAGCGCCAGAACGGTGCCAGCGCTCAGCGTAGAGCCCAGAAGCAGTGCATAGGATTCCATGGATCAGGCTCCCTTGACTGCAGAAGTGGCAGAGGCGGCTTTTTGTGCCACCCAGCGAACGCGATAGGCCACCAGCGTGTCACAGGCCAGCAGCGCAAACAGCAGCAGCCCTTGGAATACGCCCGTCAGCGCCTTGGGCAGACCCAGACGCGATTGCGCCAGCTCACCGCCGATATAAAACATACTCATGAGAATGGCCGAGAAAATCATGCCCACAGGATGCAGGCGGCCCACAAAAGCCACGATGATGGCGGCAAAGCCGTAGCCTGCCGGCACATAGGGAGTCAGCTGACCCAGAGGTCCTGCAACCTCAAGGGCACCTGCCAGACCCGCAGTCGCACCAGAGATCAGCAAAGCAGTCCACAGCGCCTTGCGCGATGAAAAGCCTGCATAGCGTGCAGCTGCAGGAGCAAGACCGCCGACTTGCAGCGCAAGACCAGCCTTGGTGCGGAACAGAAAGACCCAAAGCAGGCCAGCACCGACCAGCGAAATGATGACGCCTATGTTCATGCGCATGCCTTGCACCAGACGTGGAATCTGGGTGACGCGCTCAAAGCTCTTGGTCTGCGGGAAGTTGTAGCCCATGGGGTCCTTCCAAGGTCCATAGACCAGATAGCCCAGCACCAGGATGGCGACATAAACCAGCATCAGGCTGACCAGAATTTCGTTGGCATTGAAGCGATCGCGCAGCAGCGCCACAATCCCCGCCCAAACCATGCCTCCCAGCACACCGGCAATCAAAATGGCCGGAACGATCCACGGCCCGGTGGTCTTGTCGGCAAGCAGTGCCATGCCGCCAGCCGCCACGGCCCCCATCACAAACTGGCCTTCGGCACCGATATTCCAGATATTGGAGCGAAAGCACACAGCCAGCCCCAGCGCAATCAGCAGCAATGGCGTGGCCTTCATGGCCAGTTCGCCCAGCGCATAGCCGGACTTGATGGGTTCCCAGAAAAAGGCCTGCAGGCCCTTGACAGGATCTTTGCCGAGCAGGGCGAACAGGCACACCCCCACCAGCACCGTGATCAGCAACGCCAAAACGGGCGAGGCATAAGTCCAGAGCTTGGAAGCCTGAGGTCGTTGTTCAAGTTTAAACATGAGCGGCTCCCTGCGCTTCACCCGCGCTCTCCCACAGTCCGCTCATCCATTCTCCGATCTGCTGTACCGTGGCATCAGCTCTTTCCACTGAAGGGCTCAGGCGGCCCTTGGCCACCACATGCAGTCGATCACAAATTTCGAACAACTCGTCCAACTCCTCACTGACTACCAGCACGGCACAGCCTTGGTCGCGCAGTTGCAAAATCTCGCCTCGAATCTGCGCAGCCGCTCCCACGTCCACCCCCCAGGTGGGCTGAGAGATGATGAGCAAACGCGGCCTGGCATCAATTTCACGGCCGACGATGAACTTCTGCAGGTTGCCACCTGAGAGCGACTGAGCCGCCGAGTTCGGGCCGCCCGCCTTGACATTGAAGCGACGAATGATGTCTCGCGCTTGGGACTGCAGCGCCCCCATGCGAATCCAGCCGCCTTTGCCCACAGCCGTCTTGCGCGTCAGCAACAGGTTATGGGCCAGCCCCATGCTGGGCACTGCTCCACGACCCAATCGCTCTTCCGGCACGAAGTGCAGTCCCATCTCGCGGCGACGCCCCGGCCCCATGCGCCCCATGCCTTTACCCAGCATTTGTACGGCTTCCACTTCTGCACGCGTGTCTTCTCCAGACAGCGCATACATCAACTCTTTCTGGCCATTGCCGGAGACTCCTGCAATTCCCACCACCTCACCAGCGCGCACCTGTAGCGCGATGTTTTGCAGGTCAACGCCAAAAGGGTCCTGACTTTTGAGCGACAGCTCCTGTACACGCAGCACGGTCTCCCCCGTATGAGCGGCTTGCCTTTTCAGCTCCGGGGGCTCAGAGCCAATCATCATGCGTGACAGAGACGCATTGGTCTCATTGGCAGGATTGCATTCGCCCGTCACCACGCCGCCTCGCAGCACGGTGCAAGCCGTGCACAGGGAGCGAATCTCATGGAGCTTGTGGCTGATATAGAGTATGGAGCAGCCCTCTGCTGCCAGACGACGCAGCACGACAAACAGCATCTCCACAGCCTGCGGGGTGAGCACCGAGGTTGGTTCATCCAAAATCAGCACACGCGGGTTGGTCAGCAGCGCACGGATGATTTCCACCCGCTGCATCTCTCCCACCGAAAGAGTGTGCACGGGTCGGTGAGGGTCCACCTCCAGTCCGTAATCACGGGCTGTCGCCTGAATACTGTCGATGACCTTGGGCAGAGGAATGCTTTTGTCCAGACCGAGCCAGACGTTCTCCGCCACTGTCAGCGTGTCAAACAGGCTGAAATGCTGGAACACCATGGCGATGCCCAGCAAGCGCGCTTCCTGCGGGTTGCGAATCTGTACGGGCTTGCCATCGACCACGATAGTGCCCTCATCGGGCTTGACCGCGCCGTAGATGATCTTCATGAGCGTGGACTTGCCAGCGCCGTTCTCGCCCAGAATGGCGTGTATCTCGCCAGGACTAACTTTCAGCGATACCTTATTGTTGGCAACAACAGCTGGGTACCGCTTGCTAATACCCTCCAGTTGTAGGCGTGCAGGCGCACTCGCAACTGGGGAATGTGTTGGGGGGGGATTCATCGCTGGATTGTCTCTCAATTCCAATAACAAATTGACTCAAACAGGCTCTCTGCGCTGAACAGGAATACAGTACAAGCTATTGATTTCGCAGCGTTAGTGCCACGCTGCGCACTACCTCCCTGAGCCAGCGCGTGGCTTCTCCCTGGTGAGAACGGGCATGCCAGAGCTGGTAATAGACCAGCACAGGAAGCGGAACAGGACAAGGCAATATCGCCAGCGACAGGCGTTGACTGAAGCGTTCACAGAACAATCGACCCGAGGTCAGCACAAGCAAGCTTGATGCCACCATGTCGGGGATCAGACTGAAATGAGCGCAACGCGCCACCACTTGCCGGCTCAGTCCCATGCCCGCAAGTTGCTCATCGATGACTCCCTGTGCGCCCGGATAGGCGGGGGTCGGAGCAATGTGCTCGGCCTGCAGCCACTGCTGCAAATCCCAGCCGCGGCGCACTGCAGGATGCTTGGGGCTGACCAGGCAGACGACCTCGTCCTCAAACAGCTTGGCCATATGCAAGCCCTCAGGCGGACTCGGCCAGTTGCCAATGACCACATCCACTTCACCTTCAGCCAGTTGCCCTTCGTAATGAGCCTCTGCACTCAACGGCAGAAATTCCACGGGGCAATGGGGGGCCTGCATTTTGAGCGCCGCCATCAGTCTGGGTAAAAACTGCGGATCCAGATAATCGCTGGCGGCAATACGAAAGGTGCGCGTGGAAGTTCGTGGATCAAACTGCCGGGCATCACTGAATAGCCCTTCTGCCGCACGCAGAATATCTGCCGAAGGCTGAACCATTCGTAGGCCTACATCCGTTGGCTGCATCTGTGCACCCGAGCGAACAAGCAAAGGGTCGCCCGACAACTCTCTCAAACGTCGCAAAGCAGCCGAAACTGCAGGCTGGTGCATGCCCAGACGCAATGCAGCACGAGACACACTTCGCTCTGTGAGCACCGTGTGCAATACCCTTATCAGGTGCAAATCTATCTTTTCAAACAGGGTTTGGTCACGCATAGCTCATGGTCAGCCAGAATCGTTAGCTTGGTTGACCGCATCCATTTTGTATACAAAAGCAGTCTCAGAGCGTAACCCAGTCGGCCCGTTTCGACAGCCAAGGGATTGCCCTTTGCTGCGACTGCAACAACAAAGCCCCAATCAGGCAGCAGCAGTCATGACCTCCACACGATTGCGCCCTTTGCGTTTGGCGGCGTAGCAGGCCATGTCCGCCCCTTTGAAAGCGCTGGCAGCAGTGTGGTAGCGGGCATCCAGTAGCAACATGCCAATGCTGGCACTCAACATATAACGCTGCCCCTGGTAAGAGCCATCCCAGTCCTGAATGGCCATGCACAACAGCTGAGCGTGGCGCATCCCTTCTTCGCGGCTGACACCGGCCATGAGAATGGCAAATTCATCGCCACCTACCCGCGCCACCCAGCCGTGCGGGCGCACTGCAGTATCGATCAGACGTGCAATATGGCAAAGAACTTCATCACCCACTTCACGCCCGCCCAGACGGTTGACCTGGGAGAAGTGATCAAGATCCAGATAGAGGACGATGCCGTGTACCTTGGGCACCGCAGTCGATCGCATCACCGCCCCCTCCACTGCCAAGCTCTCCAGATAGTCCGGTGATGCATAGCCTCTGAGCCACTCCTGCAGGCGCAATGCAAAAGCCGTGCGATTGGGCAAGCGTGTCAAAGGGTCATGCATGGCTTTCCAGCTCGACTGCTCGCGCACCTGCCTTTGTGTGGTCACATCTTCCAGCTCCCAGACTAGATACTGCTCATCCAGCACCTTGCCCGGTTGATCCCACGACCGACGCATGCGCTGCATGCTCTGGCCGTGAATTCTTACCCAAATCGGCCTTCCATCCTTACGTAGAAAGCAGACCTCGCTATCAAATTGGCCATAGGTATCCAAAGACCTGCGTACACGCTCCATCAGTTGCGCATAGTCTGCATCCGAGCTACAGATGTCTCGCACAGCCAAACCTTGCATCTCCTTGGGCTGATAGCCCAGCACTCGTGCCGCAGGCATACCTGCACGCTGCACCTTGACCCCATAAGTCACCACCAACCCCACTGGCGCGTAATCCATCAAGGTTTGCAGTTGCAGCTGCAATTCACGCTCCAGCTCGCCATGGGCTTCGTATCCGCCGCCAAGCGCCTGCAAGGCAGTACGCAGCGCATGTGCCTCTCCCCAGTCCTGATCCGGCAGTTCATGCCACCAATGCGCGCCTCGAATCGAAGAGTCCACCTCCAGCATCAATCCTCTTCGCAATGCCCACTCTGCAGACCGGAACAGTGCCGTCAGAGGATGTGCAATCAGATTCAGTCCAGCTACCAGCAACAAAACCAACACCAGCAGAGCTGCACTCAGCAGCCCCACGGTTTTGCTCGTTACACCTGGAGACCATGTCTTGACATCACTTACTTTGAGCAAAGTCCATTGCGCCCATGGCAAGGGCATTGCACTCCAGACTTTGTGATGCGCCAGCTCGCTGACGGCACCTTGCTGGGCGGCCCTGAGCCAGGCGTGATCGATCTCCACCGGCAAGGCCGCTTCCGGCGCGGCACCAGGCAATTGCCACTGTCCTTTGCTACTTAAAGCCAAAGGCTTGAAGTCCCCATCCAGCAGCCAAAGCTGACTGTCGGCCTGTGCGGAAGCACCCTCGAGATTAAAAAGCACGGATAAAGGTGTTCTGTAGCTTCCCCCCAGAACTCCCTGCAGCTGTCCTTGCACATCTCGCACCGGGGCCACGCTCTGAAACTCCAGCTGCAAGCCAGCATCACTGGAGCGCACCCAGGCATGCGTGATGGGTTTCCCCTCGGCCAAAGAACGCTTGAGAGCATCGCGCAGCGGCTCCTGCAACTGCTCCACAGGTTCAAGCCAGTTTTTATGCTGGTTGATCAAGAGCCGCCCTTCAGCATTGGCCAGCTGAACCTGGTCATATTGCTGCGCGATGGAGGATGGGCTAAGCAGCGCTTCCTGGAACTCTGTGGATTCATGCATCCGATCAGCCAGCACCTGCGCCAGACTGTTCAACGTCTTTTGCTGCTGCTCCACCCTGAAGACCAGAGAGCGTCCTGCGTATTCAAGTGCCCTAGTATGTGCAGGTAGTACACCCTCCATGGCTGCCCTGTGCTGGGAATAGGCCACCCAGGCAGCCGAGCCTATGCCAGCCAGCAAAACGGCCACCGCAGCCAAGAGCAGCATGCTGAGCAACATCGGGCCGGGGCCACGGAGAAGTTGGCCTGAAGCAGGCGCAACAAACACATCCACAGGCTGCGCCGGAGCAGCCCAAGGTGGCTCTGCCTGCAAGGATGAAGTCGCGTCTGACATGGACTTCAATATAGAGAGCCCACACCAACAACCCAACAAGAGTAAACCCCGGAAGTTGTCGGCAAACACAGCGCCTGCCGATCATATTCAGCGCAAGATCAAGCGCGTCTTCGCTGACAGACTCCTGGCATTTACCCCAGTGCTAGCACTTCCAAAGCGCCAGGCTTGGGCAGTTCAATGACATTGCCGCGCCCTGCAATCAGCCCATGCTCACGGAGTTGCCTGAGCACACGTGAGAAGGTTTCAGGTGCAATGCCCAGCTGTGCCGCAATCAGGCGCTTGCGCGCCTTGAGCGTGACATGCAGTCCCTCTCCCGTTGCACCAGGGCTGGCATGATTCAGCAGCCATTGCGCACAACGGGCTTCTGCATCCTGAGCCAAGCGGCTGACAGACAGCTCAGTCTGCGCGCAGTAAGCCTGCGCCAAATCCTTGAGCAGGAGCTGCACTGCAGGAGGCAACTCCGCCACCGAGCTACGAAAGCGCGCCAGAGGAATGGTATATATGCGGCCCGCCGTCTGCGCCTGCATATCAAGGCAGGACGAGCGCTCTTGCAGCGCAAAGGCCGCATCCAGCCAAGTCGGCCCATCCACCTGCCCCAACTGATGGCGCATGGACGAATCCTGCGCGACGCCCAGCATCACGCTGCCACTTTCAAGGTACAAGACCGAATCAAGAGGTTGACGACGCTGTCTGAGCCACGAGCCAGGAGCAAAGCTCTCGGGCTGCCCAAACGTGGAAGCGACTTTCGACATGGAGGGCATAGTGAACATATGCCGTGCAATGTGCCTTGGTTTGCAGAGGTCCATATTGAGCCAAGTCAACAAGCCATGGCTACTGAACAAAAAGGCCGCAGTCAAAGCTGCGGCCTTTTTTGCTTTAGCGCTTTTTCAAGCTGCGTATCAATTCACTGCAGCACCAGACTCATACCAAATCTTGATCAAGTTTCGCTCGTCGTCCGACAAAGCTGCCGGATTACCAAAAGGCATTTTGCGCAGCTGGACCACCTGCTGGTAGATCTGCTGAGCATGAGACTTCACAGCCTCAGGCGAATCCAGGCGTACCGACTTTTGCTGAATGGCTGCCCCATGGCACAGTACACAGTGCTGCTGGAGTACAGCATTCACCTTCGCAAAGCCTCCCCCATCTGCAGCAGGTGCAGCTGCTTCAGGCGTTGCAGCAACAGGAGCCTCAGGTGCTGCAACCGCCGCAGAAGAGCTAGCCACAGGAGCAGCAACAGCCGAAGGGGCCGGCTTGAGCCAGGCAAACACAGCGATCAAAGCGACCACACCCACTGCGGCATAAGGCCAAGGGTGGCTGTTACGACCCAGCTTGTAGCCGTGACGCATCACAAAGAACTGACGGATGGCAGCGCCGGCAAACATCATGCCGATCAGAACCAGCCAGTTCAACTTGTGGCTATAGAGCCAGCCATAGTGGTTGGACAACATGGCAAACAGCACAGGCAGCGTGAAGTAGGTGTTGTGCACACTGCGCTGCTTGGCTCGTTGTCCATGCAAAGGATCGACAGGCTGACCAGCCTTCAGGGCTGCAACCACCTTACGCTGGCCAGGAATGATCCAGAAGAACACGTTGGCGCTCATGGAGGTAGCAATCATCGCCCCCATCAGCAAGAAGGCTGCCTGACCGGGGAAGATGTGGCAAGCCAGATAGGCCGCAATACACACCAGCACCAACACCATGCCGCCAACCACGCCATCACCATTTTTCTTTTGACCAAAAGTGCGGCAGATGAAGTCGTACAGCAGCCAGAACACCACCAGGAAAGCCAGAGCAGCCGCAATGGCTGCAGGAGCGCTCATGGCATTCGGGTCACCCGGATTGACCAGATAGATGTTGGCATTCCAGAGATAGGAGACCGTCAGCAGCGCAAAGCCGGACAGCCAGGTCGTATAGCTTTCCCAGTAGAACCAGTGCAGATGGTCCGGCATCTTGGGAGGGGAGACGTTGAACTTGACGGGGTGATAGAAGCCACCTCCGTGCACGGCCCAAAGCTCACCATTGACGCCCTGTTTCTTGAGGTCCTCATCGACAGGCGGCGTCAGGCTGCTGTCCAGAAACACGAAGTAGAAGGAAGAGCCAACCCAGGCGATGGCGGTAATGACGTGGAGCCACCGCAACAGCAGGTTGGCCCAGTCGAGAATGTAGCTTTCCATAGCTCTCAACCTTGGCAGCGTGGGGCTGCCGAACAACCTGCTCACCACTGCGGGCGCTCTGAGCAGAAGAAAAGGCCGCGCTCCCGAGCTCTACGCGCGAGGCACCGCTGCGACCATTCTGTCGACTGAAAGTGTATGCAGTTTCTGCAAGAAAACCGATAGATTCAGAAAAAAACAGTCTCAGTAATTTCCCGAACACCTCATCTGCCAGTCAAGTAAATATCGCTCCCACATTCAGCACCCGCAGCCTGGAAACTACAGCACTCTGCCTGCCTCACTTCAAGGCAGGCATGAATACGTCAGGCTATGCGCCGCTGCTGCAACAGCTGAGCCGCCACGGCGACGGCTATGACTTCTGGCTCCTTGCCCTCTATGCCTGACACGCCAATCGGACAGGTGATATGCGCCAGCTCTTGCTCCGAGAAACCTCGCCTGCGCAAGCGACTGCTGAAGCTGGCCCACTTGGTCTTGCTACCAATCAGCCCCACAAAGGGCAAGTCCGCCTTTTCACGCTGACGCAGCAAACATTGCGCTACCACCTCCAAGTCTTCGGCGTGGCTAAAGCTCATGATCAAGACCGAACTCTGCGATGGAAGTTGTGCCACCGCAGCCTGCACCGGGTCGGAGTGTTCGCAATGCACGCCTATCTGCTCCTGCTCAGGAAAGACTGCATCACGGCTATCGACCCAGATCACACGGTACGGCAAGCTGCGCAAAATGCGCACCAGCGCATGACCAACATGCCCCGCCCCAAACAAAGCCACACATTGCGAGGGCTCAGGCATCAAGGCTTTCAAGCGTTTTTCATCACCCGACTCAAACCGCTCATAGTGCAGCTCCAGCGCCCCGCCACAGCACTGCCCCAGGCTAGGACCCAAGGCATACCTTTGCACCTGCTCTCGCGGCATCACCGCCGACTCCCTCCACTGCTGCAGCAGCTTTCTAGCCTGCGCAATGGCCTGCCACTCCAGATGTCCACCGCCAATCGTGCCCATGACCTCATCGGCGAAAACCGCCATCCAGGCGCCCACCTCCCGGGGCACCGATCCTTGCGCAGCCTGCACTTTGACCCAGCAAAGGGGCTGCTGCGTCAAACGGCTCAGAACGGCTTGCTGTGTCTCACTCCACATATCGGCATGTTATTAATGACTGATTGCCCATATTCAGTCATTTTCCCGAGCGCTCCAGAGCGATAGGCTTATGAACACCTTAACAAGATGCTTATCTGCCCCCGCCTGACGAGTGGTTGCAGTTTTTTCCTTCCACATGGGCTCCTATCTCCCATCCTACGTTCGGGCTACGTAATTTGCCGCTACGCTTGCAAGCATGCGCGATCTTCACAATTCACCCCATAGCCCAAAAAACCGCCCTCTGGGCTGGCTGATGGCAGGCCTGATCACCGCCGTCACTGCGGTACTGACGGCCTGCCAGACAGCACCTTCAGGCCCAGGTGTAGGTACCACACCTGCCGACAAGGCCAGCCCCGCCTATCGCAAGCAGGCTGCTCAGCACCTGTACCAGCGCTACCCCGAGCACATTTATCGTGGAATGCTCCCCCCCATGCTGTATGCCATTGGGGTAGTGCAGGTGCAGCTCGATGGTCAGGGCCGCGTTCGCAGGCTGAACTGGTTGCGCAAGCCCTCTCATGCACCCGAAGTCACTCAAGAAATCGAGCGCTCCATACGTGCGGCTGCGCCGTTTCCGGCACCGGGGCGCAGCGTGACCTATACCGACACCTGGCTCTGGGATAAGTCAGGCCGCTTCCAGCTCGACACTCTGACCGAAGGTCAGCTAGGCCAATAAAAAACAAATTCATGAAAAACACCGGCCAAGGCCGGTGTTTTTGCGTTCAGGCCAGAGCCGATTTATTGGGTTATTCCACGACCTTGGTGATCTTGGAGCCTTGCAGCGAGACGCCCGCTTCCAGACCCGCATTGGTCAATACATAGCTGGTGACCGGAGCTTGAGCAGTGGTGGTATCAATGCTGCCATTTGCACCAATCTTGCCGGCAGCCACCGTCGCATCAGCCCCCACGGACCAGCCATTGCTGTTGAGGAACTTGTCCAGCGCTTCTTGGGTGTTGAAGACATAGATCACAGCCTTGGACTGACCACCAGCCTGCCAGCCAATAGAGGCGCCTGTGGTGCTGTAGTGACCACGGTTATGCCCGCCCACACGCAGCACGCCACGGCCATGCTCCACACCCACGACAAAGCTGCCGCCGATGACCGAGGGGAAGATCAGCACGCCCTTGGCGTTTTGCACCATCTGCTTGGAGCCGGGAGCGGTCTGATACAGGCGCTCCAAAGCTGCATTGGCCCTAGTATCCACCGTCGTCGCATCGGCACGAGGCGCAGAAGAAGTCTCGGGCTTGGTCGTCGTGCAGGCTGTCATGGCCATGGCACCAGCGGCCACTGCAGCAGCCATCACCACAGAACGCAAAGTCAATTGACGCATACCTCAATCCTTTCACGGGATGAATGTGAAAACACATTCCAAGTCTGAAGATCCTGAGTTCCGGCATCCATAGCTCTTGCATATCCCCTGATGCTCAAGCAGCCGGAAGCAGGGTTGACACGATGCTAGTGCGCGACGTTGTCCCGCCAACCCTGTAACGACAGCTTGCGCCTTCGGCCTACAGAAGGCAAGTCCAGTTGTCAAAAAATACTGACACAAGAGCACCCTCTGCTCACGCTCTCAATATGTCGGCTGCGTGAAAGGAACAGCGCGAAATAGGCGCTAGCATTATTGATACGCAAACAGCGCTGATGACAGGAAGTTCATGAAGTTCTGGAGTTACTTTCACCACCCAAAGGCAGCCTTGGTACTGCTGCGCGTGACACTGGCCTTGCTCATGCTGCTGCACGGCTGGGCCAAGATTCGTTACGGAATCGGCAGCATAGAAGCCAAGATCGAAAGCTTGGGCGGCCCGGGTTTTCTGGCCTATGCGGTCTATCTGGGAGAAGTGGTTGCTCCCTTGCTGCTGCTGGTGGGCCTGTGGGTCGTTCCCGCCGCGCTGGTGATTGCAGTCAACATGCTGGTGGCATTTGCGCTCATGCACACGCGGCAGATTCTGATGCTCAACAACACCGGTGGCTGGGCGCTGGAGCTGCAGACTTTTTATTTTGTGAGCGCTTTGGTGATTGCCATGGCTTATTCCAAAGGCAAATAACTTCGCAAAAATAATAGCAGCCTGCGCTTGTCATGCTTTGATTTCAATAAACTTTCATACTGAAACCAAAGATTAATAAGCGCAAGCCGCTATGGTATTAATCATGCCTCTCGCACCAAGAGGCATGCAGTCGTATCAGTTATCAGGAGCCGCGATAGGTGGAGTAGCTCCAAGGGCTGACCAACAAAGGCACGTGGTAGTGCTGCTCGACATTGGCCACGCCGAAGTCCAGGCTCACCTTGTTCAGGAAACTTGGCTCTGGCAGTTCAACACCACGGGCCTTGAAATAAGCAGCCACATCGAAAGTCAGGCGATAGGTGCCGACCTTGAGCGTGTTGTTGTCGAACAAAGGCGCATCGGTACGACCGTCGTGATTGAGCACCAGGCTCTTGATCAGCGTGGCTTTTTCGCCTTCGGTGGAAAACAGTTCAACGGCCATGCCAGCTGCGGGGCAGCCGTTCATGGTGTCGAGAACGTGGGTGCTCAGTCCCATGGAAATCTCCTCATGGACAGTTCAGACCTGCCCTGGTTGTTGCAATCCCCTAGCTCGTGAACGAATTCGTCCTCGGCTTAGAGCACCAAAGTGTATACAGTTTCTGTACTCCATCAAAGGCTGTACAGACTTGACTTCTAGGCACATACCCGAAAAGGCACTGCCCGTGGGGCTTTGGCACAAGTCAGCGCTTCTAAACTGTCTGCACCGCATGGCTTTCATGCATCACCACACCAGCCAAGGAGACTCTCATGCAATTACGCGCCACCGCTTTAGCGAGCAGTCTGCTCATCGCCGTCGTCAGTCTGGCCGCGTGCAGCACCACCGCTTCCAACCCCGGATCGACCACGGCAGCACCTGCAGTCGTCACCCAGAACGCCAGTGCACAAGCGGCAGCAGCGGCCTATGACTTCGACATGGATGTCTTTCACCCCGTCGAGGCCAAAAACGGCATGGTGGCGACCGAGCAGGAACTGGCCACACAGATAGGCGTGGACATTCTCAAGGCCGGGGGCAATGCCGTGGATGCCGCCGTGGCCGTGGGCTTTGCGCTGGCCGTGGCGCTGCCAAACGCGGGCAACATCGGAGGCGGCGGCTTCATGATGGTGCATGACGCCAAGAGCGGCAAAGACATTGCACTGGACTTTCGTGAAGTGGCGCCCAAAGGGGCATCGCGCAATATGTATCTGGACGACAAGGGCAATGTGGTGGATGGCAAGTCGCTGTTCACCCACTATGCCGTGGGCGTTCCTGGCACCGTGGCCGGCATGACACATGCGCTGTCACGCTGGGGAAGCATGCCCTTGTCCACAGTGATGGCACCGGCGATTGCCCTGGCCGACAAGGGCTACCCCGTCAGCATCACGCTGGCCAAGACCTTGGACCAGGAAAAGAAGAACATGGGCAAATGGCCTGCCACGCAAGCCATTTTCTGGAAGAACGGTGCACCATTGCAGGCCGGCGAGCCTCTGGTGCAAAAAGACCTGGCACAGTCGCTGCGCCTGATCAGCCAGCAAGGCGCCAAGGCCTTCTACCAGGGCGAAATCGCACAGAAGATTGCGGCAGAAATGGCCCCTCACACCAACGCCATCACGCTGGAGGATCTGCGCGACTACAAGGTGGTGGAACGTGAGCCAGTGCGCGGCACTTATCGCGGCTATCAGATCGTAACCATGCCTCCCCCCTCCTCCGGCGGGGCGCACCTGCTGCAGATTCTGAACATGATGGAACGCTGGCCCATGAAGCAATGGGGTGCGGACAGCGCGCAAAGCGTGCACTACATGACCGAGGCCATGAAGCTGGCCTATGCCGACCGCGCCGAATACCTGGGCGACCCGGATTTTGTGAAGATCCCACTGCAAGGCCTGATCTCCAAGCGCTACGCCGATGCGCTGGCGACAGGCATCAAGCCTCAGCAGGCAAAGCCCAGCCAGGACATCAAGCCCGGCAAGCCTCAGCCTTATGAAAGCGACCAGACCACGCACTACTCCGTGGTCGATAAAGCCGGCAATGCCGTAGCCGTGACCTACACGCTGAACACCAACTTCGGCAGCGGCATTGTGGCCAAAGGCACCGGCATCCTGCTCAACAACGAGATGGATGATTTCGCCGCCAAGCCCGGAGTGGCCAATGCCTACGGACTGGTCGGCGGCGATGCCAACGCCGTGCAGGCTGGCAAGCGGCCGCTGTCATCCATGACACCCACGCTGGTGCTCAAGGATGGCAAGCCCGCTCTGGTCACCGGCAGTCCAGGCGGGGCGCGCATCATCACCACGGTGCTGCAGCAGATTGTCAACTACATCGACTACGGCATGAACCCGCTGGAGGCTGCGGCCACACCACGCTTTCACCATCAGTGGACACCGGACGAGCTGCGCATTGAGAAAGGCTTCAGCGTCGATACGCTGAACCTGCTGCAGCAATGGGGCCACAAAGTCGCCCTCAAGCCCGCCATGGGCCGCACCCAGACCATTGAGATTCGCAACGGCCTGCTGCTGGGCGCATCCGATCCGCGCAATCCGGATGGCAGAACCATGGGTTTCTAAGCCACGTTCAATATCAAAAAGCAAAAAGCCGCGCTCCCCCGAGCGCAGCTTTTTCTTTGGGATAACAGCGCCGTACGCCCGGCGCGTCACCCTCCCCACCTAAGACTTGCTTACTCGGCCTTCTGACCGATTTCAAAGTTCGCCTGGATTTCCAGAGCACGCACCATGCCGGAGTGATCCCATGCAGCGCCGCCGTGGGCCACGCAGCTGTTGAACAGCTCTTGAGCCTGAGCCGTGTTGGGCAGCGACACGCCCAGCTGACGAGCGCTGGACAGCGCCAAGTTCAAATCCTTTTGGTGCAGAGCAATGCGGAAGCCGGGATCGAAAGTGCGCTTGATCATGCGCTCGGCGTGCACTTCCAGAATCTTGGAAGAAGCAAAACCGCCCAGCAGTGCTTCACGCACACGAGCGGGATCGGCACCGGCGCGCGATGCGAACAACAAGGCTTCACCCACGGCTTCGATGTTCAGCGCCACGATGATCTGATTGGCCACCTTGGCAGTCTGGCCGTCGCCGTTGCCGCCGACCAGAGTGATGTTCTTGCCCATCTTTTCGAACAGAGGTTTGACGCGTGCAAAGGCTTCGTCAGGGCCGCCCACCATGATGGACAGGGTGCCGTTCTTGGCCCCCACTTCGCCGCCGGAAACCGGTGCGTCCAGATACTGGGCACCCAGCGCTTCGATACGCTTGGCAAACGCCTTGGTTTCCACGGGCGAGATGGAGGACATGTCCACCACGATCTTGCCGCTGCTGCCCTTCAGGCCTGCTGCCACACCATCCGTACCGAACAGCACACCTTCTACATCAGGCGTATCAGGAACCATGATGAAGATGATGTCGGCACGCTCGGCCACGCCCTTGGCGGTAGTGCACTGCGTGGCGCTGGTCTCAGCAATCGTGGCAGGCGCTTTGCCACGTGTGTTCACAAACAGCTGATGGCCAGCGCTGATCAAATGACCGCACATGGGCGCGCCCATGATACCCAGACCGATAAAACCCAGCTTGAGGGAAGATGCGTTCATGGTGTTCTCCTAACTTTTTAATATTCAAATTTGATAGCTGACAGCACTTACTCAGCAATCACTATCAGCCTTTTTTATATTTATGCAGCGACTGCCACCTTCTTCCAGCCGCCGATCTTCTCCAGCCAGCCCAGACCCGACTCGGTGCCGTTAGCGGGCTTGTATTCGCAGCCGATCCAGCCGTCGTAGCCGATACGGTCCAGATGTGCGAACAGGAAGGGATAGTTGATCTCGCCGGTACCGGGTTCGTGACGACCGGGGTTGTCTGCCAGCTGGATGTGAGCAATGCGGCCCAGCTGCTTTTGCAGGGTGGCAGCCAGCTCGCCTTCCACGCGCTGTGCGTGGTAGATGTCGTACTGCACGAAGGCATTGGGCGCACCCACGTCGTCCAGAATCGACAGCGCTTCATCCGTGCGGTTCAGGTAGAAGCCGGGGATATCGAAGGGGTTGATCGGCTCGATCAGCAGACGGATGTTGGCGGCGCTCAGCGCGGCTGCGGCAAAGCGCAGGTTTTCCACGAAAGTGCGGCGCACCACGGCAGCGTCAACACCGGCTGGAACCTTGCCAGCCAGGCAGTTAAGCTGAGGCACACCCAGGGCATGGGCATAGGTCACGGCCTTGGCCACGCCAGCGCGGAATTCGTCCACGCGGTTGGGGTCGCAGGCAATGCCGCGCTCACCGGCATCCCAGTCACCAGCGGGCAGGTTGTGCAGAACAATCTTCAGGCCCGTCGCGTCCAGACGTTCCTTGATCTCGTCCACGGTGTGTGCATAGGGAAAGAGGAATTCCACGGCTTCAAAGCCAGCGTTGGCGGCACGCTCAAAACGCTCGAGGAAAGGCACCTCGGTGAACAACATGCTCAGGTTGGCTGCAAAACGGGGCATGGTAAAAGTCTCCGGTAATCGTTAATTGTTGGACGCCCAGCAAGGGCCACCCCGCAGCGAAGGCGTCATCCCCCTCCCGCAAAGAGAGGGGGAAGCGGCAAAGCCGCTCAGGGGGATTTTTCTTATCAATCCAGCAGGGCCAGTGCGCTGGGCGCGTCGGCCTTTTCGGTGGCCAGGTCTTCGAACTCGACCACGTTGTCGATTTCGGCGCCCATGGAGATGTTGGTCACACGCTCCAAGATGCACTCGATCACCACAGGTGTCTTGTGCTCGGCCATCCAGGCTTGAGCCTGCTGCATGGCAGGGGCAAAGTCTTCGGCGCGGTGAACGCGAATGGCCTTGCAGCCCAGACCTTCAACGACCTTAACATGGTCAACACCGTAGCCACGGGTCGCATCACCCTCATCCATGTTGATATTGTCGAACGCCAATTGCACGCAATAGTCGATGGAGAAAGCGCGCTGCGCCTGGCGGATCAGACCCAGGTAGCTGTTGTTGACCAGCACGTGAACATAGGGCAGCTTGAACTGCGCGCCCACGGCCAGCTCTTCGATCATGAACTGGAAGTCGTAGTCGCCAGACAAGGCCACGATCTTGCGAGTGGGGTCAGCCACGCGCACGCCCAGGGCGGCGGGGGTCGTCCAGCCCAGAGGGCCGGCCTGGCCGCAGTTGATCCAGTTGCGTGGCTTGTACACGTGCAGGAACTGGGCACCGGCGATCTGCGACAGACCGATGGTGGACACGTACGTTGTGTCGCGGTCCAGCGTGTTGTTCATGCACTGGTACACGCGCTGGGGCTTCATCGGCACGTTGTCGAAGTTCGTCTTGCGCAGGAACTCGACGCTGTTCTTGCGGCCCTGGCATTCAGCCACCCATGCCTTGCGGCACTTGAGCTTGCCTGCTGCCTTCCACTCCTTGGCCACGGCAACGAATTGCTCCAGAGCCGCCTTGGCGTCGGAGACGATGCCGTAGTCAGGGGCGAACACGCGGCCGATCTGGGTGGGCTCGATATCCACGTGCACAAACTTGCGACCCTTGGTGTAGACCTCGACCGAACCGGTGTGGCGGTTGGCCCAGCGGTTGCCGATACCGAACACGAAGTCCGAAGCCAGCATGTTGGCGTTGCCATAACGGTGGCTGGTCTGCAGACCGCACATACCGACCATCAGAGGGTGGTCGTCAGGAATGGTGCCCCAGCCCATCAGTGTGGGGATCACGGGCACGTTCAGGATTTCGGCCAGCTCGACCATCAGGTCGGAGGCGTCGGCGTTGATCACACCGCCACCGGAGACCAGCAGAGGGCGCTCGGATTCGTTGAGCATCGCGATGGCCTTCTCGGCTTGCTTGCGCGAAGCCGCTGGCTTGTAGGCGGGCAGGGGCTCGTAGGTGTCGATATCGAATTCGATCTCGGCCAGCTGAACGTCGATAGGCAGATCGATCAGCACAGGGCCGGGACGGCCGGAGCGCATCAGGTGGAAGGCTTGCTGGAATGCGCGGGGCACTTGAGCAGGCTCCAGCACCGTGGTGGCCCACTTGGTCACAGGCTTGGCAATCGATGCGATGTCCACCGCCTGGAAGTCTTCCTTGTGCAGACGCGAGCGAGGTGCCTGGCCGGTAATGCACAGGACTGGGATGGAGTCCGCACTGGCCGAGTACAGACCGGTGATCATGTCGGTGCCAGCAGGGCCGCTGGTGCCGATGCACACGCCGATGTTGCCGGCAATGGCACGTGTGTAGCCTTCGGCCATATGGCTAGCGCCTTCCACGTGACGGGCCAGAATGTGACCGATGCCGCCGTGGTTCTTCATCGCCGCGTACAGCGGGTTGATGGCTGCGCCGGGCACACCAAACGTCACGCTTACACCTTCTTTTTCGAGCACCAGGACTGCGGCGTCGATTGCTTTCATTTTGGCCATGGGGTCTCCTAAAAACTTGGTTGGACTTTAGTCAAGACCTTTGCTTGCTGGAAGCCAATCTCAGACCATAAAATTTATTCCACCCAAGAATAAATAGGAGACAAAACCATGGACAGACTCGATGCCATGCACATGTTTGTGCGCGTGGTGGAGACCGGCAGTTTCACCAAGGTCGCACAGGAATTTGCCACCACGCAGCCCACCGTGACCAAGCAGGTCGCGGCCATGGAAGCGCGCTTGAAAGTGCGGCTACTCAACCGCAATACACGCGGCGTGAGCCTGACCGAAGCGGGCGCGTTGTATTACGAAAAATGCAAGATCATCGTCAACGATGTGGCCGAGGCGGAAAACGTCGTCAAGGTGCGCCAGACGCAGGTGCAGGGCCAGTTGCGCATCGGCAGCTCCGTCGCATTTGGCCGCCGCGTGCTGATTCCGCTGGCCATGGAATTCATGAAGCACAACCCGCAGGTGCAAGTCGATCTGAGCTTTGAGGACCGCTACACCGACCTAGTGGCCAATGGCATCGACGTGGCGCTGCGCATGGGCAAGCTGGCCGACTCTTCACTGGGGGCGCGCATGCTGGGCGTCAACCCCTGGGCGCTGGTTGCGTCCAACACCTATCTGCGCAAACACGGCACGCCGCGCCGCCCCAGCGACCTCAAGGAACACTCCACGCTGATCTACAGCAGCGTGCAGGGCAACGACATCTGGCGGCTGCGCAACGCCAGCGGGGAGCCGGTCTCCGTCCCCATAACGGGGAGGTTGCGTTCCAACAACCTCTCGGCCCTGCTGGCCGCTGCCCGCTCGCACATGGGCATCGCCGCACTGCCCCGATATGTGGCTCAGGACTCGCTCAAGGATGGTCGCGTGGTGGAGGTGCTCAAGACCTGCCGCTTGCCCGAGCAGGAAATTCACGCCGTCTACCCATCGCCGCGCTTGGTGCCGCAAAAGGTGCAGTCGTTTATCGCATTCCTGCAAGGCAAGTTTGATGATGCCTGGTGGGAGGATTTGCCGCGCGGCGGCTGACTTGGCCCGCTATGCCGGTATCGCCCCTTGTGATCACGCCTGCGACGGCGGCCTCTTGCGGCGCGCAGTTGCACCGAAGAGTGCAACTGCATCGTCATCAAATTTACGGCAACGTGTTTGAACGGAGCGTCGAAGACGCGCAGTAAGTTTTGCCGCATCGCCACAAGAGGTTGACGGCGCAGGTTGCCCGCAGCGAAGCAAAGGGACGTGGGCAGTAGGGGCAGTGCTCTTTGCCTACTTTCTGGCACGCCAGAAAGTAGGTCGTCCGCCGGGGCGAAACCCCGGCCTCTGCCGGCAAAAAAGGCATGCAGTCAAAACTGCTCAGGCGCTGCCAGACGAGCGAGAGCGCTGGCCCTGCTTGAATCTGAAATCCTTATCGCTCTCAAAAACAAAGCAGCTACCGCTTGTTTAACGGTGGCTGCAAATTGTTTTGATGCTGAAACCGTTTAATAGCCAGCGCAAGCAGCTATCAAATCAGCAGGTTCACAGCACCAGAATCGCGCGGAAGTCGTTCACATTGGTGTGCGTCGGGCCGGTGATGACCAGGTCGCCCAGCGCTTCAAAGTAGCCATAGGCATCGTTGCGATCCAGATAGTCGCTGATGCGCATATTCTTTTCCGCTGCGCGCTTGAGCGTGCAAGGCGAAACACGCGCGCCAGCGTTGTCTTCGATGCCATCAATGCCGTCGGTGTCTGCAGCCAGCGCCCAGACTTTTTCCTGGCCTTGCAGCGCCTGCGCCAGACCCAGGCAGAACTCTCCCGCACGGCCGCCGCGACCCTTGGCTGCGCCGGGCTGACGGGGACGAATCGTGACGGTGGTTTCACCGCCGGACAGAATCACGCTGGGCTTGGCAAAGGGCTCGCCACGCTTGGCCACGGCGCGGGCCAGTGCCGCATGGACCTTGCCCACTTCGCGCGATTCACCTTCCATCTCGTCGGACAGCACATGTACAGCCATACCGGCTTCGCGCGCAGCGGCTGCAGCCGCTTCCAGCGATTGCTGAGGCGTGGCAATCAAGTGCACCTCATGACCTTCAAAACGCGGGTCATTCAGCTTGGGCGTTTCAAACAAGCCGTCCTGCAGCGCGGAACGCACATTGCCCGGAATGCTGATCTGGTAGCGATCCAGAATCGCCAGCGCATCGGCGCAGGTCGTGGCATCCGGCACCGTCGGGCCGCTGGCGATGACCGATGGATCGTCACCAGGCACATCGCTGATGGTCAAGGTCACCACCTTGGCGGGGTGGCAGGCCGCAGCCAGTCGTCCACCCTTGATGCGCGAGAGGTGCTTGCGCACGCAGTTCATCTCGCCAATGGCGGCGCCGCTTTCCAGCAGGGCCTTGTTGATGCGCTGCTTCTCTGCCAGATCAATACCCTCGGCTGGCAGGGTCAGCAGCGCAGAGCCACCCCCCGAAACCAGGCAGATCACCAGATCGTCTGCCGTCAGCCCCCGCGTCAGCGCCAGAATGCGCTCGGCAGCGGCCAGACCTGCCGCGTCTGGCACAGGATGCGCTGCTTCGACCACCTCCAGCCGCTCCGGCAGCCCTTCGGGGCGCGGCGGAATATGCCCGTAACGGGTCACCACCAGACCGGACAGTGGCGCATCGGCAGGCCACAGCGCCTCCAGCGCCTGCGCCATGGAGCCGCCCGCCTTGCCTGCACCCAGCACCACGGTACGTCCCTTGGGGGGCTTGGGCAGGCTGCGCGCCAGACCTTCAATAGGCAAGGCATTGCGCACAGCTACCTCATAAAGGTGACGCAAAAAGCCTTGCGGATCTTGCTGTGGCGAAGGCGCAGAAGCGTTCTGCGCACGCGAGGATATATTCGGTGCTTGCATAGCTGCGCATTGTGCATTCGGGCTTTTTTGCCTTACAGAGCATCCCATGTCACAACACTGCTGATCTTTGCAGCACCAATATCACAACCCCTTGTATTCATTGGTTTTGTGCGCTTGCACACAGCTTTCTGCTACTCACCATCGAGACAAACACTAGGTTTGGTGAACAAAAACTGTATACAAAACTTGTCTTCAACCGCTATGATCAATTTATGGAAACTTCCACCACCAGCTTCATTGTCGAAAGCCTGACCAAGGCCATCGTCGAGCATCGCCTGATGCCCGGCACCAAGCTGGCAGAGCAAAAGCTTGCCGACCACTTTGGCGTCTCCCGCACGCTGGTTCGGCAAGCCCTGTTTCAGCTCTCACAAAACAAGCTCATCAAGCTGGAGCCTGCACGCGGCGCTTTTGTGGCAACGCCTTCCGTGGATGAAGCCCGCCAGGTGTTTGCCGTGCGCCGCATGCTCGAAGCCGAGATGGTGCGCAGCTTCATGACGCAAAGCACCAGCGCCAAGATCCGTGCGCTGAAAGCCCATGTAGCTGCCGAGAAAAAGGCCATGGAAACCAACGACGTCGGCCAGCGCACCGAGCTGCTGGGCGACTTCCACGTGCGCATGGCAGAGCTGATGGGCAACGAGGTGTTGGCACAGCTGCTGGGCGAGCTGATTTCCCGCTGCGCATTAATCACCCTGATGTACCAGTCTGCATCGGCGGCCGAGCATTCACACGAAGAGCATGCCGACATCGTCGCTGCACTGGCAGCAGGCGATGCAGAACATGCGGTACTGCTGATGCAGCAACACCTGGACCACGTGGAAGCAGGCCTGACCTTTGACCGCGACCTGCCAACGAACGATTTGTCGATGGCACTTTCTTCCGTTCCTCTATGACTTACGATTCCACCGCCCCCTACCCGCGCGACCTGATTGGCTACGGTCGCAGCACACCCCATCCGCAATGGCCCGGCCAAGCCCGCGTGGCGGTGCAGTTCGTGCTGAACTACGAAGAAGGCGGTGAGAACCACATCCTGCACGGCGACCCCGGCAGCGAGCAGTTTCTGTCGGAGATGTTCAATCCTGCCAGCTACCCTGCCCGCCACATGAGCATGGATGGCATCTATGAATACGGCTCGCGCGTGGGCGTTTGGCGCATTCTCAAAGAGTTTGAAAAGCGCGGCCTGCCGCTGACCGTGTTCGGCGTGGCCACGGCTCTGCAAAAACACCGCGAGCTAGCCCAGGCCTTTGACGAGCTGGGCCACGAAGTGGCCTGCCACGGCCTGAAGTGGATCCACTACCAGAACGTGCCCGAAGAGATCGAGCGCGCCCACATGCAGCAATGCGTGGACATCTTTGAAGAGCTGTACGGCCACCATGGCGACCACGGTCTGGGCTGGTACACCGGCCGCGACAGCCCCAACAGCCACCGCCTGGTGGCCGACACCGGCCGCTTTACCTATGACAGCGACTACTACGGCGACGACCTGCCCTTCTGGATGAAAGTTGCCAAGAGCGACGGCACAACGCGCAACCAGCTCATCGTTCCCTACACGCTCGACGTCAACGACATGCGCTTTGCCCTGCCCCAGGGTTACTCGCATGCCGATCCGTTCTTCCAGTACATGAAGGACACATTCGATGTCTTGTACGCCGAGGGCAATGCCAGCGGCGACAACGCCCCCAAGATGATGAGCATCGGCATGCACTGCCGACTGCTGGGCCGCCCCGGCCGAATTACAGCGCTGCAGCGCTTCCTCGACCACATCCAGAAGCACGACAAGGTGTGGGTGTGCCGCCGTATCGATTTGGCTCGCCACTGGGCCGAGCGTTTCCCCTGCAAGGATTGATTGCGTCATGGCTTTGACCCTGGAACAACTGAATGCCGCCGATGCGGCCACCGCCACCGACCTGCTCGATGGCCTGTACGAGCACTCGCCCTGGATTGCCGCCAAGGCGCTGGAGCAGCGCCCCTTCAAGTCCATGGCCCACATCAAACACGCCATGGCCCAGGTGCTGGCCGAGTCCAGCGAGCAGTCCAAGCTAGACCTGATTCGCGCTCACCCGGAGCTGGCCGGCAAGCAGATGGAGACCAACACGCTCACGGCCGAATCGACGAACGAGCAGAAGAAGGCGGGCCTCACCAACTGCACGCCCGAAGAGCTGGAGCACATCCGCAAGCTCAACGCCGAGTACGGCAAGCGATTCGGCTTCCCGTTCATCCTGGCTGTGCGCGGCGCGCGAGGCCTCGGCCTGTCCAAGGCCGAGATCATTGCCACGTTCGAGCGCCGCATGTTCAACCACCCTGCTTACGAGCAGGCTGAGGCTCTGCGCAATATTCACCGCATTGCCGAAATCCGTCTGAACGACAAGTTCGGCTATGAGCCCGTAGAAGGCAACGAAGTCTGGGACTGGCAAGAGCGCCTGTCCACCAACAGCGACCCCGGCTACGCCGAAAAGGGCCAGCTGACGGTGACTTATCTGACCGACGCTCACCGCGCCTGCGCTCAGCGCATCAGCCACTGGATGCGTGAAATCGGCTTCGACGAAGTCGAGATCGACGCCGTCGGCAACGTGGTCGGCCGCTATAAGGCTGCCTCTGAATACGAAGCCAAGGGCGCCAAGACTCTGCTGACCGGCAGCCACTACGACACCGTGCGCAACGGCGGCAAGTACGACGGCCGTCTGGGCATCTTCGTGCCCATGGCCTGCGTCAAGCAACTGGCCCAGCAAGGCAAGCGCCTGCCCTTCAACATTGAAGTCGTGGGCTTCTCGGAAGAGGAAGGCCAGCGTTACAAGGCCACCTTCCTGGGCTCTGGCGCCCTGGTGGGCGACTTCAAGAGTGAATGGCTGGATCAGAAGGACGCCGATGGCATCACCTTGCGCGAAGCCATGCTGCACGCCGGTCTGTGCATCGACGACATCCCCAAGCTGAAGCGCGATCCCGCCAAGTACCTGGGCTTTGTCGAAGTGCACATCGAGCAAGGTCCGGTGCTCAACGAGCTGGACATCCCCCTGGGCATCGTCACCTCCATCAACGGCAGCGCCCGTTATGTGTGCGAATTCATCGGCATGGCCAGCCACGCAGGCACCACCCCCATGAACCGCCGCCGTGACGCCGCCGCTGGCGTGGCCGAGCTGTCGCTGTACATCGAAAAGCGCGCCGGCCAGGATGGCGACAGCGTGGCCACTATCGGCCAGCTGAATGTGCCTTCAGGCTCGGTCAACGTGGTGCCCGGCCGCTGCCAGTTCTCGCTGGATCTGCGCGCCCCTACCAATGAGCAGCGCGACGCCATGATCAACGACATCATGGCCGAGATGGCCGCGATCGCCGAGCGCCGCGGCTTGCGCTACACGACCGAGCTGACCATGAAAGCATCGGCCGCGCCTAGCGCCCCCGAGTGGCAAAAGCGCTGGGAAAACGCTGTGGACGCACTGGGCGTGCCGCTGTTGCGCATGCCCAGCGGCGCCGGCCACGACGCCATGAAGCTGCACGAAATCATGCCCCAGGCCATGTTGTTCGTGCGCGGCATGAACGCTGGCATCAGCCACAACCCGCTGGAAGCCACCACCGCTGACGACATGCAGCTGTCGGTGGACGCCTTCGCTCACCTCCTCCAACAACTGGCTCAAGAAAAGCAATGACTGATATGAACCAAGACAAGCAAGCCACTTACGCCGCCACTTATGCAGCCATCGACGCATGGATTGACGAGCACTTCGACGAAGAAGTGAAGTTTTTGCAAGCCATGGTGCAAGTGCCCACGGACACACCTCCTGGCAACAATGCGCCCCACGCAGAGCGCACGGCCGAGCTGATCAAGGGTTTTGGCTTTGACGCCGAAAAACACGTCGTGCCCGAAGCCGATGTGAAGGCCTACGGCATGGAGTCGATCACCAACCTGATCGTGCGCCGCGAGTACGGCACTCAAGGTGACGGTGGCAAGACTATCGCCCTGAACGCCCACGGCGACGTGGTGCCCCCAGGCGAAGGCTGGACCAAGGACCCCTACGGCGCCGAGATCGAAGACGGCAAGCTGTATGGCCGCGCTGCAGCTGTGAGCAAGAGCGATTTCGCCTCCTTCACCTTTGCCGTGCGTGCTCTGGAAGCCGTGGCCAAGCCAACCAAAGGCGCGGTGGAGCTGCACTACACCTACGACGAAGAGTTCGGCGGCATCATGGGCCCCGGCTGGCTGCTGGAAAAGGGCCTGACCAAGCCCGACCTGATGATTGCAGCGGGCTTCAGCTACGAAGTCGTGACCGCTCACAACGGCTGCCTGCAGATGGAAATCACCGTGCAGGGCAAGATGGCTCACGCCGCCGTGCCCCACACCGGTGTGGACGCGCTGCAAGCCACCGCTGTGCTGCTCACGGCTCTGTACGCCGAGAACGTGAAGTACAAGCAAGTCACGTCCAAGGTGCCCGGCATCAAGCACCCGTACCTGAACATCGGCCGCATCGACGGCGGCACCAACACCAACGTGGTGCCTGGCAAGGTCATGCTCAAGATCGACCGCCGCATGATTCCTGAAGAGAATCCCGTGGAAGTGGAAGCCAGCATCCGCGCCGTGATCGCCAAGGCCATTGAAGACTTCAACACCCAAGGCGGCTTTACCGGCGAAGACGCCGTGCGCGTTCAGATTAAGCGCCTGCTGCTGGCCAATGCCATGACGCCCCTGGACGGCAACAAGCCCCTGGTCGACGCCATCCAGAAGCATGGTGAAGCCGTCTTCGGTGAAGTGCCTCCTGCCGTGGGCACGCCCCTGTACACCGACGTACGCCTGTACGTCGAGCGCGGCATCCCCGGCGTGATCTACGGCGCCGGCCCCCGCACCGTGCTGGAATCGCACGCCAAGCGCTCCGACGAGCGTCTGGTGCTGGAAGACCTGCGCCGCGCAACCAAGGTGGTGGCCCGCTCGCTGGTGGACCTGACCGCCTAAAGCCTGCATAGACTCATGCTGCCCGATCAAGTCCCTGACTGATCAGGCCCCAAGAGCCAGGAGCAATCCTGGCTCTTTTTTTATGCCTTGCCGTATTCCAGACAGTGCAGAGCAAGGCCCGGCCAAGCACCGACATTCCAGCGCCAAATCAGTTCAGGCACGCCTTTTGCATTGCAGTCATGCATCAGCCCCTGCAAGGCAGGCCCAGAGACTCCAATGCACGCTTTTGCACATTCGTGCACCAATAAAGAGCTTTTCGCATTTTTTATAGGAGCAGCCATCAGCAATCCAGCACCGACGCTATCAAGAGCGCTGCAACTTTAACCCTGGAAAAGTGTGAACAGCCATGACTCGCATGAACATAACTTGAAGCAACCGACAGCGAATCAGCTAGATCAAGCATTAATGCTTCTTTTTTAATAGCTTATTCCGCTTATGAGCAATGTATTTAAATATTAAAACGCTTTAAATATATTTATTTACAAGCGGTTATAGCTATCTTTTTTGAAGCAATCAAGGCTATCGATAGCGTAGTCATGCGAAAAACGCATAACCTCAAAATCTGAAGCGACTTGATGCCTTTTAAACAGGGTTTACCGGGAGATATGGCGCATTTTGAGCTGTATACACTTTTTGTATGGATTGCATAAGCAGATGTTGCTGCTCGGCAAGCCGAGACCAAATATGAAGTGAGGAGACTGATTTCTATGACTACCCAAGTGCATCCAGTGGATGAAGTCTTGCCGTTTGGCAAGCTGACCGCATTGGGCCTGCAGCACGTGCTTGTCATGTACGCAGGCGCCGTGGCCGTTCCCCTGATCGTGGGCCGTGCCCTGAACCTTCCCCCAGAGCAAGTAGCTCACCTGATCTCCGCTGACCTGTTCGTCTGCGGTCTGGTCACCCTGATTCAGGCCCTGGGTGCCACCCAGTGGTTCGGCATCAAGCTGCCCGTGATGATGGGCGTGACCTTTGCCAGCGTGGCGCCCATGGTGGCCATTGCCCAGTCCACCGGCGGTCATGCAGGCGCGGGCCTGATCTTTGGAGCGGTGATCGGCGCGGGGGTGATCTCCATCCTCATTGCTCCGCTGGTCAGCCGCATGCTGCGCTTTTTCCCGCCAGTGGTGACCGGTACCATCATTGCCGTCATCGGCATCAGCCTGATGCGCGTGGGCATCAATTGGATCTTTGGCAACCCCGTAGGCCCGACTGCGCCTTCCGTACCCAACCCCGAGCACCTGAAATGGCTGGCACAAGCACAGGCCATGGCCGGTGCCCCTGGCTCCGCGCTGCCAGCCATTCCCAAAGGCTTCTCGGTGCTGCCCACCATGCCCAACCCCAAATACGCAGACCTGCAAGGCGCCGCCGTCTCGGGTGTCGTGCTGCTGTCCATCTTGCTGATCGCACGCTTTGCCAAGGGCTTCCTGGCCAATATCTCGGTGCTGATGGGCATCTTGATCGGCGGCGTCATCTCCGTCGCCCTGGGTTTGATGAACTTCGACAAAGTAAGCGAGGCCGAGTGGTTCACCCTGGTGCTGCCCTTTGACATTGCCTACCCCGTATTCGATCCGATTCTGATTCTGACCATGAGTCTGGTGATGGTCGTGGTGATGATCGAATCGACCGGCATGTTTCTGGCCCTGGGTGACATGACCAAACGCGAGATCTCCCAGGACGAGCTGACACGCGGTCTGCGCACCGATGGCCTGGGCACGCTGATCGGCGGCATCTTCAACACCTTCCCCTACACCAGCTTCTCGCAGAACGTGGGCTTGGTCGCCGTCACCGGCGTCATGAGCCGCTGGGTTTGCGTGGCCGGTGGCGCCATCCTCATCATCCTGGGCGTGCTGCCCAAGATGGGCGCTCTGATCGAATCCCTGCCCACCGTGGTGCTGGGTGGCGCAGGCTTGGTCATGTTCGGCATGGTGGCCTCGACCGGCATTCGCATTCTGGCCAACGTGGATTTCCGCAACAACAAGCACAACGCCATGATCGTGGCAGTGTCTATTGGCGTAGGAATGATTCCTTTGGTTGCACCTAATTTCCGCCAGTGGATGCCCCATTCCATCCATCCACTGATTGAATCCGGTATCCTGCTGTCCTCGATTACCGCCGTGGTACTGAATCTTTTCTTTAACGGAGCCGCCAAAGACAACAGTGCTGCCATCCATGCAGCACGTGAGGCAGACGCCCACTAATCGTTCTGCCTTTTCAGCGACTGCTGGCCTACCCGCCAGCCCAAGCCCCCTGCCGCCTTTCAGAGTGTCAGGGGGTTTGTTGTCGATGTAGTTGAAGCAAAACAGACCTGACCTCAAAAGCCTCTCACCATCCGGTAAGCTTCGAGAGCAACTTGCTGATAAAAATTTCGTATGACACAAAACCTGTCCACCGCCGAACAAGCCTTGCGCGATGCGGCCCGCGAATACCACCGCAGCCCCGTCAAAGGCAAGATCTCCGTCACCCCCACCAAGCCCCTGTCCAACCAGCGTGACCTGTCTCTGGCCTACTCGCCAGGCGTGGCCTACCCCTGCCTGGACATCGAGGCGGATCCCGCCACCGCAGCCGAGTACACCTCGCGTGGCAACCTGGTTGGCGTGATCACCAACGGCACTGCCGTGCTGGGTCTGGGCGATATCGGCCCTCTGGCCTCCAAGCCCGTGATGGAAGGCAAGGGTTGCCTGTTCAAGAAGTTTGCCGGTGTGGACGTGTTCGACATCGAACTGGCCGAGCGCGATCCAGACAAGCTCATCGAAATCATTGCTGCCATGGAGCCCACCCTGGGCGGCATCAACCTGGAAGACATCAAGGCGCCAGAGTGCTTCTACATCGAGCAAGAACTCTCCAAGCGCATGAACATTCCCGTGTTCCATGACGACCAGCACGGCACGGCCATCATCTCCAGCGCCGCTTTGCTCAACGGTCTGGAGCTGGTGGGCAAGGACATCGCCAACGTCAAGGTAGCCGTCTCAGGCGCCGGCGCTGCAGCCATTGCCTGCGTGGACGTGATGGTGGGCCTGGGTGTCAAGCGCTCCAACGTCTACATGGTTGACTCCAAGGGCGTGATCTATGAAGGTCGCCCCGGCGGTCTGGACGCATCCAAGGCTCGCTACGCACAGAACACCGAAGCCCGCACCCTGGCCGACGTGGTCAACGGCGCTGACGTCTTCCTGGGCTGCTCCGCTCCCGGCGTGCTGACAGCCGACATGGTCAAGACCATGGCCGACAAGCCCGTCATCCTGGCCCTGGCCAACCCCGAGCCGGAAATCCGCCCCGAACTGGCCAAAGCCATTCGCCCGGACTGCATCGTGGCCACCGGCCGCTCGGACTACCCCAACCAGGTCAACAACGTCCTGTGCTTCCCCTACATCTTCCGTGGCGCGCTCGATTGCGGCGCCACCAAGATCACCGAAGCCATGAAGCTGGCCTGCGTGCGTGAAATCGCGGCTCTGGCCAAGCAGGATGTCAGCGATGAAGTCGCTGCCGCCTACCAGGGCAAGGAGCTGACCTTCGGCCCCGACTACCTGATCCCCACGCCTTTCGATACGCGCCTGATCCTGCGCATCGCTCCCGCCGTGGCTCAGGCCGCTGCCGAATCCGGTGTGGCCACCCGCCCCATCGAAGACATCGCTGCCTATCGCGAAAGCCTGACCCGCTTCGTCTACCAGACCAGCATGTTCATGCGCCCTGTGTTTGCCGCCGCCAAGGCCAACCAGCAACGCGTGGCCTATGCCGAAGGTGAAGACGAGCGCGTGCTGCGTGCTGTGCAAGTGGCGCTGGACGATGGTCTGGCCAAGCCCATCCTGATTGGCCGTCCCGCCGTCATCGAAGCGCGTATTGCAAAGGCAGGCCTGCGTATGCAGCTGGGCAAGGATGTCGAAATCTGTAACCCAGAAGACGATCCACGCTTCCGCCAGTACTGGGAGACCTATCACAAGCTGATGGGCCGCAATGGCATCACCCCCGAAGCCGCTAAGGCTGCCGTGCGCCGCTCCAATACCCTAATCGCTGCTCTGATGGTGCATCTTGGAGATGCCGATGCCATGCTGTGCGGTCTGGTCGGTCGTTTCGACAACCACCTGCTGCACCTGGAAGATGTGCTGGGCCTGAAGAAGGGTGCCAGCGAGTTCGCCACCGTCAACGCCGTCATGCTGGAGTCCGGCACGCTGTTCGTCGCCGACACCTATATCAACGACGCCCCCAGCGCCGAAGAGCTGGCCGAGATCGCCAAGATGGCTGCCGACGAAGTGGCCCGCTTTGGTCTGCCACCCAAGGTTGCATTCCTCTCGCACAGCAACTACGGCTCCTCCACACGCGGCTCCGCCCGCAAGATGCGCGCTGCCCGCGACCTGTTCGCTGCCGCCAACCCCGGCATCGAATGCGACGGTGAAATGCACGGCGACGCCGCGCTGGACGCCAATGTGCGCAACCATGCCCTGCTGGACTCCACCCTGACCGGTGCAGCCAACGTGCTGATCTGCCCCAACCTGGACGCAGCGAACATTCTGTTCAACGTGCTAAAGACCACCGGTGGCCACGGCACAACCATCGGCCCCATCCTGATGGGCTGCGCCGCATCTGCCCACGTGCTGACCCCATCGTCCACCGTGCGCCGCGTCGTCAACATGACGGCGCTGGCTGCAGCTCAGGCGATTGCTCTGCGCGGGTAAAACGTGCACTCAGGTAGAGATACTTGAGTAAATCCACACAAAAGCCATCCATTGACATTCTCTGGGTGGCTTGTTTACCAATGCATCGCAAAAAGTCGTTGAACTTTATTTCAGCGCTATCGATTCTTCTTGTACCGCATAAAGCCAAATCACTCTGCAATCCTTGTGTAGAATCCTGCCATCCGGAGGTTTGGGTGAGTGGTTTAAACCAGCAGTCTTGAAAACTGCCGAAGGAGTGATCCTTCCGTGAGTTCGAATCTCACAGCCTCCGCCACATCTATAATGAAATCAGCAACTTACAACGGTTTTTAATTTCTGTACCACATAAGGTACCACTTAAAACAAAGGCTGCACCCTCACAGGTGCAGCCTTTTTTCTTTAGAACGTACTCAAAGTCTTCGAAGCAGGAAGCCATGTGCTCTTGCACAAATCGAAGTCAAGACCAGCCTACCAACATCAAAACACGCCGGTACCACGACTACCAACCGAGGGCGGCCCAAGCGCACAAGCTGCGCCAATACAGCAGCCCAGCGCAGACTCATACCCACGCCTACTGCAAGCTGGTGCTTTATGACAGCAGTAGCTTCGCCACTAGTTTGCTTTTGAGTGCTTGACGGTAATCCCCCCATAAACCACCGCTCTGAGAAGTAGAGCTATGCGGCCATGGCCAGCCGCTGTTTAGGGGTGATCCCGCCCAATGCCATGTTTGGGCGTTCATGGTTGTAGCGCCACATCCACTGCGTGGCGAACTCCCGAACCTCATCGAGGTCGTTCCAATAATACTGTGACAGCCATGTATTGACCCAGCGGTTTC
>NZ_JBXXZI010000005.1:0-313591 GCF_057369555.1 Comamonas sp. FUJ_7 | reverse complement strand
TTCAAACGCCCACGCTTATCGGCTGTATTTTTTTAATGAACCGAGCAAAGAACCAGGAGATCTGATTCAGATTTCGTTGCTTGCTGTGATCAGCGAAGCCTTGAAGTATATCACAACTTTTCACCTTGCTGCACCTATCTTGTTGGCGCTGCGAGGCAGTTGTTTGCTGCGATGGGTTGAACTATAGCATAGGAAAAACCCTAGGCGATCCAATTCCGACATAAAAGATTCATTTGCCAGCATGGTCTTTGCCTGTCTCTATTTGTGTTGCCACAAATAGAGACAGCGGCCTTACGGCCGCTGTCTCTATAGGCTCCATAGATAATGCGCGCACGATGGCACTGATTACTTTGTTAGACGCTCAATTGGCGTTCGGGCACGTGGCTCTTCTGGACCACGCTACTTTTTCCCTGGAATCCGGCGAACGCGTCGGTCTGATCGGCCGCAATGGCGCTGGCAAGTCTTCGCTGCTCAAGATCTTGGGCGGCCTGGCCAAGCCGGACGATGGCCAGCTTCAGGTTCAAAACGGGGTTCGCATTACTTATGTGGCGCAGGAGCCGGATCTGAATCCGGAGCACACGATCTTTGAATCCGCATCCGATGGACTGGCTGCGGTGATTGCGATCCGTGAACGCTACTTGGCCGGCGGCGAGGGCGAGGATCTGGATGCGTTGCAAACACAGATTGAGGCTTACGACGCCTGGAACTGGGAGCAGCGGGTAGAAGAGACGCTGCAGCGCCTGCACCTGGATCCCAACGCCTTGGTGGGCAGCTTGTCTGGCGGTACCCGCAAGCGTGTGGCACTGGCGCAAGCCTTGGTGGCTCGCCCCGATGTGCTGCTACTCGATGAGCCGACCAACCACCTGGACCTGGATTCCATCGAGTGGCTGGAGGAGTTGCTGATCGCCTTCAAGGGCAGCGTGATCACCATTACTCACGACCGCAGCTTTCTGGACCGTATTGCCACCCGCATTGTGGAGCTGGACCGAGGCATTCTTCGCACCTACCCCGGCAACTTCTCCCAGTACGCATTGCAAAAGGAAGAGCAACTGGCGCAAGAGGCAATCATCAACGCCAAGGCCGACAGGCTGCTGGCCCAGGAAGAGGTCTGGATTCGCAAAGGAGTGGAAGCCCGCCGCACCCGTAGCCAAAGTCGCATCTCCCGCCTGGAAGAGCTGCGTGCCAGCCGCGCGCAGCGCCGTGATGTACTGGGCGGCGTGAACATGGATATTGCCTCTGGCAAGGGCGATGGCTACCAGGGCAAGATCGTGGCGGAGCTGACCGACGTCAGCAAGACTTTTGGCGACAAGAAGATTGTCGAAAAATTCAGCGGCACCATTTTGCGTGGCGACAAGGTTGGCCTACTGGGCCCGAACGGCGCCGGCAAGACCACGCTGCTGAAGATGATTCTGGGCGAGCTGCCACCCGACAGCGGCACAGTGCGCCTGGGCGGCAATCTGCAGGTCGCGTATTTCGACCAGATGCGCCACCAGGTGGATCTGGATGCCACGCTGGAAGACTTCATCAGCCCCGGCAGCGAGTGGATCGAGATTGGCAACCAGAAAAAGCACGTCAAGAGCTATCTGGCCGACTTCCTTTTCTCGCCTGCCCGTGCGCACTCCCCCGTGCGATCCCTATCGGGCGGCGAGCGCAACCGTTTGCTGCTGGCACGCTTGTTTGCCCGCCCCGCCAATGTGCTGGTACTGGACGAGCCCACCAACGATCTGGACATCGAAACCCTGGACATGCTGGAAGAGCTGCTGCAGAACTATGACGGCACCGTCTTCCTCGTCAGCCACGACCGCACCTTCCTCGACAACGTGGTCACCAGCACCATCGCCTGGGAAGGCCCCGGACACTGGCGTGAATACGAAGGCGGCGTGACGGACTGGATGGAGCAGTCCCGCCGCAGCAAGGCGATTGCCGAAGCCGCGCAGGCCAAGAACGCCGTCAAGGAAGAACCCAAGCCCGTAGCGGCCCGCACAGAAGCAGCACCAGCCGCGAGCAGCAAAAAGAAGCTCAGCTACAAAGAGCAGCGCGAGCTGGAAGCCTTGCCCGAGCGTATTGCCGCACTGGAAGCCGAGCAAAAGCAGATTCAGGATGCCTTGGCCGATGGCACGCTGTTTGCCACCGACAACGCCAAGGCTGTGGCCATGCACCAGCGTGATGCGGAAATTGATGAGGCCCTGATGGAAGCGCTGGAGCGCTGGACTTTGCTCTCCGAATAAACAAAGCTATCTAATAAAGGAGCGCCTTGCGCTTGCCCTTCATGGATTTCAGATACAAAACGATCTGAAAACAAGAAGTGACAAGCGCAAGGCGCTCTCTTTTTATACAGTTTTAGATGCGGTGATGGACTTGGTCCGAGCCGCCTCGCAGCTTGTTCAGCAAAGCAGGGGCAATCTGGGTCAGCGGCAGCACCTCATCGGCTGCGCCATGGGCAATGGCTTCACGAGGCATGCCGAAGACGATGCAGCTGGCTTCATCCTGCACCAAGTTGTAGCTACCGGCATCGCGCATCTCTCGCATGGCAGAAGCACCATCCGCCCCCATGCCTGTGAGCATGAGGCCATAGGCATTGCGCCCTGCACTGGCCGCCACGGACTTGAACAAGACCTCGACCGAAGGCTTGTGGCGATTGACCGGAGGCGCGTCATCCACCACCGCCACATAGTTGGCACCGCTGCGCGAGATCGAGAAATGCTTGCCGCCGGGAGCAATATAGGCGTGACCTGGCAGCAGACGCTCGCCATGCACAGCTTCCTTAACCGTCATCTGGCATAGGCTGTCCAGCCGCGACGCAAAACTGGTGGTGAAGCCCGGCGGCATATGCTGGGTGATGACAATCGCCGGGCAATCCGCAGGCAGGTGAGTGAGCACCTCGCGGATGGCTTCGGTCCCCCCTGTAGAAGCGCCGATGGCAATGATTTTTTCGGTAGAGATACGCCCCAGCAGGCTGGGTGTTGTCGGGGCCCGAGCCACTGTCGGTCTGCTGCCAGCACTGCCTGCACTGGCGGCTACACCCGGCGGCACCACGGGCAGGCGGTGCACTTGGGCAACGGCGGCCACACGAATCTTGTCCACGATCTGGCTGGCCAGCTCTTGCAGGCCATTGGCCACGCCCACGCGGGGCTTGGCCACGAAGTCGACAGCCCCCAGCTCCAGCGCGCGCATGGTGACTTCAGCGCCGCGCTCGGTCAGCGTGGAGATCATCACCACCGGCATGGGGCGCAGGCGCATGAGGCGGCCCAGAAAATCAATGCCGTCCATGCGGGGCATTTCCACATCCAGGGTAATGACGTCGGGGTTGAGTTCGCGAATCATCTCGCGCGCGATCAAGGGATCATTGGCCGTGCCAATGCATTCCATATCGTGCTGGCGATTGATGATCTCGGCCAGCAGACTGCGCACCAGCGCAGAATCATCGACCGCGATCACCCGGATTTTTGGCTTTAGCAACTCTCAACCTTCCTCAAAACAAATCAACCGATCCACCCGCCGTATTGCGCGCCACCACCGCAGCGCTGCCGCGGGTGATTTCCTGCTGCACCAGTGCCTCTGGATGGGCATGGGCCAGGCGCTTGACCATGGCCTTGCCCGTGGAGGGAAAGAACACCACCTTGCGCGGATAAATGTCCAGCACATCCTGGGAGACGATGGGAATGCGCTCCGTCTGCAGATACTCCGTCACAAACGAGGTGTTGCGCTCACCCACATTCATGGTGGTGAAGTTGGCCATGACCTGGCCGCCTCCAAATATTTTCGCCTGCATCGACTCTCGCCGCGCCCCCATCTTGAGCATTTCATTGATCAGCAGCTCCATGGCGTAAGAGCCATAGCGGCCCGAGGCATCGCTGCTATCGCCTTGCGGCAGCATGAAATGATTCATGCCCCCTATGCGCATGACCCGATCCCACAGGCAGGCCGCAATACAGGAGCCCAGCACCGTGATGATGGCCATTTCATCGCGCGAGACGAAATATTCACCCGGCAGCACTTTGGCTGCATTGAGCTGAAAGTGCGGATCAAAGAAGAAAAACGAAGCCTCTCCCGGCTGACGCGGCTGACGCTTGAGTTGCTCCAGCGTCGCCGAAGCTGGCTGAACGGCTTCGTCCACAGCAGGCTGTGCCGAAAGCCCTGCAGGATGCAAAGCCCGTGCCTGCGAGCCAGTTCCTGGAAAGTCCAGCACAGAGCGCATATTTCTCATGGATTGCAGCCCAGCCCTTCAGCTTCATTGACGCTCATAGACAGTCTTGCCCTTGAGTGCAAACAGATCACGCGAATCACTGAAGTTCTCGGCATGGCCGACGAACAGCAGCCCTCCCGGCGTCAGCACCTGATGAATGCGCTCCAGAACGCGCCGCTGGGTGGGCGCATCAAAATAAATCATCACGTTGCGGCAAAAGACCACATCAAACGTCTCGCGAAATGGCCAGTCGCCAGCGATCAGGTTGACGTTGAGAAAGTCCACCATGCGCACCAGCTCCGGCTTGATGCGAACCATGCCGGAATTGCCTGCCCTGCCACGCAGAAAGAAGCGGTGCAACCGCTCGGTGCTGACGCCTTTGAGGCTTTCTGCGCGATAAACACCACGCGCCGCCGTCTCCAGCACGCGCGAGTCGATATCGCTGGCCATGAGATGAAAGTTCGCCGAAGCACCCAGGCTCTCCACCGCTGTCATCAGAATCGAATACGGCTCTTCCCCTGTCGATGCCGCGCTGCACCACACCTTCCAGCCATTGCCGCCAGGCTGATGACTGCGCAAGTGTTGAGCCAGGATGTCGAAGTGATGCTGCTCACGGAAAAACGAGGTCAGGTTCGTGGTCAGCGCATTGACAAACTCCTGCCACTCAGGGCCGTCGTTGATGCTCTCCAGCCAGTCCAGGTAGCTAGTAAAGCTGTCGTGTCCCGTCTCGCGCAGCCTGCGCGACAGGCGGCTGTAGACCATCGCATGCTTGCCGTCATGCAGGCTGATGCCTGCACGCTTGTAGATCAACGCCTGCACACGCGCAAAGTCACGATTGGTCCAGACGAACTCCCGGCCCTGGGTCAGCGGACCAGGCAGACCGCCTGGTGCAGCTTCATCACCCATCTCCAGTCTGGCAGCCGAGCCCGCCAGTGACGCATTACGCCCCAGGTTCAGCACACTGTCTCCGCCTCGCTCAGGCTTCAGGGGCCACCAGGCCCATGTCCACATTGCCCATGAGCTTCTCAATGTCGAGCAGGATCAGCATGCGCTCTGCCACCGAGCCCAGCCCCAGAATGCAGCCGCTGTCGATGGCGCTTTCAATATCAGGCGCAGGTCGCACCGCTTCCGGCGCCAGCTCCATCACATCGCTGACCGAATCCACCACAATGCCGACCACACGGTTGCGCAGGTTCAGGATGATGACCACGGTGAAGGCGTTGTATTCCACCTGCGAGCAATTGAAGCGCAGACGCATGTCCACGATGGGCACGATGGTGCCGCGCAGATTGACCACGCCCTTGATGAACTCTGGCGCATTGGCAATGCGCGTGGGCTGCTCATAGCCGCGTATTTCCTGCACCTTGAGGATGTCGATGCCGTATTCCTCCTCGCCCAGGCGGAAGGTCAAATACTCTCGTGCACCGGTGGTCACGTCTGCAGCAGTCTTGTTGATGATGTTCATATCGGCTCTTTGTGGTTTGTTCAGATCGCGTGGGTTCGGATGGGTTCATTCACACAGCTCTTCAATGGCGGGTTCTTCGAACCAGAGCACCGGTATCCAGAATCAGTGCCACGGATCCATCGCCCAAAATGGTGGCACCCGAAACATTGGGCACCTTGCGGTAGTTGCTCTCCAGGTTCTTGACCACGACCTGGTGCTGACCCAGCAGCTCATCGACCAGCAAGGCCACGCGGCTGCCATCGGCCTCCACCACCACCATGATGTTGCTGGTTTTGCTTTCATCGGCGCGCGGCACTTTGAAGATACGCTCCAGCGCAATCACCGGCATGTACTCATCACGCACCTTGACCAGTTGCGTGCCGTTGGCCACGGTACTGACATCCTCGGGCTTGACCTGGAAGGACTCCACCACCGACGACAGCGGCAGAATGTAGACCTCCTGCTCGACGCCCACCGACATGCCATCCATGATGGCCAGCGTCAAAGGCAAGCGCACCGCCACCTTCATGCCCTGACCAGCCACCGATTCAATTTCCACCGTGCCACCCAGCGAGGTGATGTTGCGCTTGACCACATCCATGCCCACGCCACGGCCCGAGACATCGGTGACCACATCGGCAGTCGAAAAGCCCGGAGCGAAGATCAACATCCAGACATCGCTGTCAGGCATGCTGTCGGAGACATCCATGCCGCGCTCGCGGGCCTTGCTCAGGATCTTCTCGCGATTCATGCCCTTGCCGTCGTCGCGCACTTCGATGACGATGGAGCCTCCTTGGTGCGATGCCGCCAGCGTCAGCGTTCCGTGCTCCGACTTTCCTGCTGCAATGCGGTCTTCCGGCATTTCGATGCCGTGATCCACGCTGTTGCGCACCAAATGCGTCAACGGGTCGGTGATTTTTTCCACCAAGCCCTTGTCCAGCTCAGTGGCTTCGCCCAGCGTCACCAGATCAATCTTCTTACCCATCTTGCCGGCCAGATCGCGCAGCATGCGAGGGAAGCGACTGAAGACGGTGGACATGGGGATCATGCGAATCGACATCACGGACTCTTGCAAGTCGCGGGTATTGCGATCCAGATCAGCCAGACCTGCCAGCAATTGCTGATACGTTGTTGGGTCCAGCCCCTGACTGTTCTGCGCCAGCATGGCCTGGGTAATGACCAGCTCGCCCACCAGATTGATCAGCTGATCCACCTTCTTCACATCCACGCGAATGCTGGTGGACTCCATGTGCGCCGCAGCTTTTGGAGCCACCTTTTGTGCAGCACCGCCTGCTGGAGGCTGCACAGAGCGCTCCTGATTTTGTGCCGCATCAGGACTGCCTGGCGAGCCGGCAAAAAATCCATAAGCCTCTTCTGCTGGCAGGTTGTGCACAGGCATGCTGGCCTCTTCATCCACCACCAGCACGGACTCGGTCGCAGCCTCCTCAGAGACCACAGGCTCCGCCTCGCTGATCTGCACCTGCTCCTTGGAGACATGAAAGACAAACAAGTCGCGCAACTCATCGTCCGTCGATACGGTACGTACCTTGAACAGACGGTAGTCGGGCTTGCTGCAAGGCTGATCCTGAATCGAGCCCAGGCCCGGAATATCGCGGAACAGCTCCTTGATCGCGTCACCCAGCTCCAGACGGGTCAGAGGCCCGATCTCGATCAGCAGCTCACGCGCACCCTCTGCGGGAGCTGTGCCCACGACCGAGGCGTCCACCTCAATGGTCACCGGTTCAGTAACTGCCTCAACCACTGCAATATCTGTAGCTGTAGGCGCTTTCTCTGCAACGGTTGGAGCACGATTGACCTGAGGAATGGCCGTAAGTCCCTGAGCCAGGGTCTCGATACGCACCACCAGCTCGGCGGTTGACACCGGCTCCCCTTCATCGCCGGATTGGTGACGGGCCAGCAGACTGCGGCTGGCATCTGCCGACTCCAGCAGCACATCGACCATTTCCGGAATAGGCGTGATTTCATGGCGACGCAGACGATCCAGCAAGGACTCCATGCGGTGCGTCAGCTCAGTCACATCCGAGAAGCCAAATGTCGCAGCCCCGCCTTTGATGGAGTGAGCGCAGCGGAAAATGCCGTTGAGCTCTTCATCGTTGGCCGCCGACAGATCCAGACTGAGCAGCATCTGCTCCATCTGATCGAGGTTCTCGCTGGCCTCCTCGAAGAAGATTTGATAGAACTGGCTGAGGTCGAAGTCTGCTCCCGAACCTGCGCCATCCTGGTGTGTATCCGCCATGGTATTTCCTGCTGTGATTCGTTGTTATCGGCTTAACGCAGCACTTTTTGAATGACTTCGATCAAGCGATTGGGATCAAAGGGCTTGACCAGCCAGCCGGTTGCCCCCGCAGCACGGCCTGCCTGTTTCATCAAATCACTGGACTCCGTCGTCAAGATCAGAATGGGCGTAGCACTGAACTTAGGATCTTCTCGCAGCTTGCGCGTCAGGCCTATGCCATCCAGACGCGGCATGTTTTGATCCACCAGAACCAGGTCAATGCTCTCAGCCTGAGCTTTTTCCAGCGCATCCACGCCATCGACAGCCTCGACCACCTTAAAGCCAGCACTGCTCAAGGTGAAAGAGACCATCTTTCGCATCGAGGGGGAATCATCAACGGCCAGAATCGATCGCATGTACAGCTCCAACAGACGGGCAACGAAAAACAAGGTAGAAGTTCAAAATAACTCCACAGAGCCTGCATCCATCTCGCTTTGCGTGACGGGATTGGGCTTTTCAGGCAGGTGCGGCAGGCTGATGGCTGATTCTTCAGCCTCATCCTCATCTACCCCCATGGCCACAGCACCCAGCCGGATGGCACAGGCCTGCAATGTATTTGCCATATGGGCAATCAACTGAGACGACATATCGTGAAACTGAAGCTCGGTCACTGCCAGGCGCAATGCCTCACGAGCAGCATCCAAAGCAGGCGTGTCTGGCAATGTCGGATGCGACAATTGGCCATTCGCCTGCTCGAAGCGCTCCAGCAAATTATGCGTGGCATGGTCCAGCAGCCCTTCAAGGCGCTGCAGGTCGCGCAGTGTGACCAGCAAGGCATCTTGCAGCTCCGCCGCCACCATGACCGGCACGGCAACCGCAGGTGCACCCGATGGGTTTTGCATTGTCTGCATTGTTACTCCAACTGCGTACAGTCCTCAGAAGGACCGCGCGCCATGCACCACGAAATGAACGGGTTGGTAATCGCTGCCAGGCTGCACTGCCTCGACTTGACGACACCTCTCCTCAATGTTCCAAAATGTATCCAATGATAGCGCCCTTGGCGATATGCAACGATCGGATCAGCCCTTGAAAATCCTTCATATTGAAGACTCTGTCGCAGATCAGTCCTTGGCCCGGCTCAGTCTCAGGCAGGGGCAACTGGCCTGTCAGATCACGGCGGTCGATAGCCTGCAGGATGTGCGCAGCGCACTGGAGACCGAGGTCTTTGATCTGATTCTGGCGGACTACCACTTGCCCGGCTTTACGGCCCTGGATGTATGGGAGCTGGTACGCAACCGCCCGGATGCCCCGCCCTTTGTTCTGCTGTCCGGAGCCATTGGCGAGTCTGCCGCAGTGGACATCATGCGTCTGGGCATCAGCGACTATCTGCTCAAAGATCAGATCAGCAGCCTGCCCCATGTCATACAGCGAGCTGTAGAGGTGCACGAAGCCAGGCTAGCCCGCCGCACAGCCGTTCGCCAGCTCGCAGAGTCCGAGAAGCGCCTGGCCGACCTCACCGAACACCTTCACACCAGCATTGAGCAGGAGCGCGCCAGCATCTCCCGAGAGATTCATGACGACATTGGTGGCTCTCTCACCGCCGTCAAGTTCGACCTGGCGTGGCTGAGCCGCAACTGCCCGGAAGGCGCCATGCGCGAGCATGCCCAGTCGGCCCTGGCCATGCTTGAGCATGCTCTGGGCGCGAGCCAGCGCATCATGCAAAACCTGCGCCCCCCGGTGCTCGACCAAGGCCTGGTCGCTGCCGTGCAATGGCTGGCCCAGGAGTTCGAGCGGCGCACCGGCATTCCCGTCCAGCTGGTCAGCAGCCGTGAACACATGGAGATTGCGGCCGAGCTGCAGGTCGTGGTGTATCGCACCGCGCAGGAATCTTTGACCAATATCAGCAAATATGCACAAGCCAGCCGCGTAAGCTTGGACTTGTCCGACCACGAAGGTTTTTTGACACTGGAAGTAACAGACAACGGGGTCGGCCTAGAGGTTGGAGCAAGGGAGAAGCCGCAGTCTTTCGGTCTTCGCGGCCTGAGCGAGCGCGCACGCACTGTCAAAGGCTGGCTCGATGTGAGCAGCCAGGCCGGCCGCGGAACCACTATCATCCTGACCATTCCTCTGGCAGAGACTGAATGAGCAAGCACACCCGGCCCATTGACCATCTGCCCGCAGTTTTCCTGGGAGAGCGACATTGATTCACGTGGTGCTATGCGATGACCATGCCATCTTGAGAAGGGGCATACGCGACACTCTGGCCGAAGCCACGGACATCAACGTCACCGCCGAGGCCGGCAGCTATGCCGAACTGCGCGAGCAGCTGCGCACTGCAGCCTGCGATGTGCTGCTGCTGGACATCAACATGCCGGGCCGCAGCGGCCTAGAGGTACTGGCCAGCGTGCGCGAGACCCACCCGCAAATCCGCGTCGTCATGGTCTCCATGTACCCCGAAGACCAGTACGCGCTGCGCAGCATCAAGGCCGGGGCTGCCGGCTATGCCAACAAGGCGGGCGATCCTTTGCTGCTGATCGAGGCCGTGCGTATCGTCCACAGTGGACGCAAATACCTGACCGCCGAAGTGGCGCAGATGCTGGCTGACAGCCTGGCCCAGCCCGCAGCCCCCATCCCGCACGAGACACTGTCAGAGCGCGAGATGCAGACCCTGCTCAAGATTGCCAGTGGCCAGAAGCAGACCGATATTGCGCAGGAGCTGATGCTCAGCCCCAAGACCGTGAGCGTGTACCGGGCCCGCGTGCTGGAAAAGCTGGGCATGAGCAGCAATGCCGAACTGACGGCTTATGCCATCCATAACAAGTTAATTTGATTCCCCCTGAGCGGCTTTGCCGCTTCCCCCGGAGGGGGACGACGCCATCGCCGCAAGGCGGCTCTTGCTCGGCGTCTCTCGCTTGGTGTGCGCCAGTTTTAGGTGGAAATGCGCTCTAGCGCTTATCTATATTGCTCAAGCAGCTATCAAACTTGATAGTTTCTCTTCAGCTTCACCCTTTCTCTACGCGCTTCGCGCTAAGGAAGAGGGACGACAGCATCGCTGCGGGATGGCCCTTGCTTGCTGTCCCTAGCCTGGGGTTCTCCAGCTTTAAAGAAATTGGGCTCTAACGCTTATCCACATTGCGTGAGAAGCTATCAAATTTGATAACTCTTTGATTAGACGCCGAAAATCGCCATGCCTTTTTGCAGCAAGGCCACCAGTGGCTGCTCTAGCAAGGGCAAAGTGGCCGTCAACCCCAGCAGGCCCACGGTCAGCGTAACCGGGAAGCCCACGGCATAGATGTTCATCTGCGGCGCCACACGCGAGATGATGCCCAGCACCAGGTTGACGAACAGCAGCATGGCAATAATGGGCAGCGCAATCCAGAAGGCGCTGGCAAACATGGCCGCCCCCATTTCATGGATACGCATCTGCGAGATGGCCTGCAGGAAGTTGCCATCGACCGGAAACGCCTCAAAGCTCTTGAGCACGGCCATCAGCACCAGCAGGTGCCCGTTGATCACAATGAACAACAAGGTCGCAATCTGCACCATGAAGCGCGCCACGGCACTGAGCTGAGCATTGCTGGTCGGGTCGAAGAAAGAGGCAAAGTTCAGGCCCATCTGCAGGCCGATGACTTCACCGGCCACCTCAACCGCCGCCATCACCAACCGCACGGCAAAGCCCACCGACAAGCCCACCACCACCTGCTGCCCCAGCGTGCCCAGCGCCTGGGGCGAGGCAATGCTGACCACGGTCTGATCGCCCAGAATCGGCTGTGCGCACAGTGCAATGAGAAACGCCAACCCCACCTTGAGCCGCATGGGAATGGCTTTTTGAGAAAACACCGGCGCCGTGGTGAACAGCGCCAGCACGCGCACAAAAGGCCAGATCAGCGGCGAAAGCCAGGCGGCAATCTGTGCTTCGCTAAAAGAAATCATGAGCGTGCATCCACAAAACCAGAAGCCGCGCAGACAGCCAAATCAGACATGCCCCATGCCAAATATGCCGGGCAAGAGCTGCCTCTCAGCGATGGCATCATCCCTTTCTGAGGACAGCCACGAAGTGACACAGGGGGAGCCATTTACCCAATCGCTCCAGGAATGCCCTCGATCGTGCGGCGAATGAAGTCCACCAGTGTCGACAACATCCAAGGACCAGCCACGGCAAACACCAGCACTGCGGCCAACAGCTTGGGCACAAAGGCCAGCGTTGCCTCATGCACCTGCGTCACTGCCTGAAAAATGCTCACCAGCAAGCCGACCCCCATGACCACGCCCAGTACAGGCATGGCAATCATCAGCAGCAGCGTCAGCGCCTCACGCCCAAAAGTCAGAACAAATTGAGAAGTCATGGCTTCCTCTTAACTCTCAAAGAACCCAATACGTTGAAAACTGGCACAGCCTAAAGCGAGTGACACCGAGGAAGGGCCGCCCCGCACCGAAGGTGTCGTTCCCCTCCCCTAGCGCAAAGCGCGTAGAGAGAGGGGGAAGGCGCGCAGCGACTCAGGGGGAATCTCATGTCACGAAGCTCGCAGCCAGAGAGCCGATGATCAAATTCCAGCCATCCGCCAGCACAAACAGCATGAGCTTGAACGGCAATGCCACCAACACGGGCGAGAGCATCATCATGCCCAGCGACATGAGGATGGAAGAGACCACCATGTCGATGATCAGAAACGGGATAAAGATCATGAAGCCGATCTGGAATGCCGTTTTCAGCTCACTGGTCACAAAGGCCGGCACCAACACACGCAGCGGTGCGGTTTCTGCGGTCACGCTTTCGTCCAGCTTGGCCAAGCGCTTGAACAGCGAAAAATCCGACTGGCGCGTCTGCTTGAGCATGAAGCCACGCATGGGGGCCTCTGCCTTTTCAATGGCCTGCTCGAAGCTGATGCTGTTTTGCGTATAGGGCAGATAGGCATCCTGATAGACCTTGTCCAGCGTCGGCCCCATCACAAACATGGTGAGGAACAGGGACAGGCCGATCACCACCTGATTGGGTGGTGCAGACTGCGTACCCAGCGCCTGGCGCAGCAGGCTCAGCACGATGACTATGCGGGTAAAGCCCGTCATCAACAGCAGGATGGCGGGCAGAAACGACAGCGCTGTAAAGAACAGCAGCGTCTGGATAGGCACCGAGTAGCTGTTGCCGCCCGCGCCCTGCCCTACCAGCAAAGGCAGACTGGCAGGAGCCCCTTGAGCGGCTGCCACCAGAGGCATTGCCAGCAAAGTAGCGGCAAACGCACGCGCTATGAACTTAGACATTTCCAGAATTCCGGGCAGAGCCATCCGCCTTGGCACGCATCAGTGAATCGGTAAACGATGGCATTGCAGGTGGGTTTGCTACATAAGCGCGAGCAGCTTGTTGTTGACTGCCCTGCTCCTGCAGCACATGCAGGCATTGAATCTGCTGCGCGGTCACGCCCAGCACCAGTCGCACGGCCGCTTCACCTTCGCCCACCTGTACGGTCACCACACGCTGCTGCGGACCTATGGCCAGCGAGCCCAGCACTTGTGAAGCTAGCGGTGCAGCACCGCGCGCCATACCCATGCTGCGTGGCAGCAGGTTTTTCTGTTGCAAGCGGCGCACCAGCCAAGGCAGGCAGGCCATGGCCGCCACAAACAGCACCACCAAGATCAGCGTAGGCCACATGGATGGAGCCGCAGTCACTGCAGCCGTGCTGGCAGCGGTATCAACCACGGCTGACCCGGCGCAGACGCTCAGACGGCGTCACCACGTCCGTGAGGCGAATACCGAACTTGTCGTTGACGACCACCACCTCGCCCTGGGCGATGAGGTAGCCGTTGACCAGCACGTCCATGGGCTCACCCGCCAGCGCATCGAGCTCCACCACCGAGCCCTGGGCCAGCTGCAAGATGTATTTGATCGGCACCTTGGTGCGACCCAGCTCCACGGACAGCTGCACCGGAATGTCCAGCACCATGTTGATGTCGTGCACCGGCACATCGCCATAGCTGCGCGATGCATCACCCGACAGGGGGCCGCCCTGCTCGGTCGTGTCCGCGCCTGTTGTTGCTGCGTCATGCTGACGCTGCTCTTCCATCGCCTCGGCCCAGCCGGAGAACGGATCGTCGCCAGCGGGCTTGTTGTTGTCGTCAATTGCCATGCTTCTCTCCCATCCAGCCGGAGTCACTGCCGCGCAGGCTGCGCTCCACGCGGATTGCATATTTGTCGTTGTGCGTGCCGTACTGGCACTCGAAAACCGGCACTCCACCGATGGAGGCCCGAATCAGCGGCTCGCGGTCCAGCTCGATAAAGTCGCCGGGGCGCATGGCCAGCAGTTGTTCCACGGTGGCATCGGCGCGCGCCAGTTCCGCCACCAGCGTGACCTCGGCCGCCTGAATCTCGCGCGTCAGCACCTTGACCCAGCGGCGATCGACCTCGATGGCATCACCTTGCGTCGATGAATACAGCACATCGCGAATCGGCTCCAGCGTCGCATAGGGCATGCACACGTGAATAGAGCCAGAGATATCGCCAATCTCCAGCTGGAACGCCGTGGAGACCACGATTTCGCTAGGCGTGGCGATATTGGCGAACTGGGGCTGCATTTCCGAGCGCTGATAGGCCAGCTCCAGCGGATAGATGCCATGCCAGGCTTTTTTGTATTCCTCGCAGATCACGTTGACCAGGCGATTGATCACGCGCTGCTCGGTGGTCGAAAAGTCGCGCCCTTCGATGCGGGTCTGCAGGCGACCCGTGCCGCCGTACAGCGTGTCGATCACGCCAAAGACCAGCGAGGGGTCGCACACAATCAGGCCGTTGCCGCGCAGCGGACGGATGGCCATGATGTTGAAATTGGTGGGGACGGCCAGCTCGCGCAAAAAAGCGCTGTAGCGCTGTACCGTCACTGTTCCGACCGAGACTTCGGGGCTGCGGCGGATGAAGTTGAACAGGCCAATGCGGAAGTTGCGGGCAAAGCGCTCATTGACGATTTCCATGGTGGGCATGCGCCCACGCACGATGCGCTCCTGGCTGGAGATGTCGTAGTTGCGGATCTGGCCGAGATCGACCTCCACCACTTCGGAGCGCTGGCTCTCGCCGGTAACACCTTCCAGAAGAGCATCAACCTCTTCCTGGGAGAGAAAAGAATCGCTCATGCACTCCCTCTCTACTTACTGAATGATGAAGCTGGAGAACAGCACCCGACGCACAGGGCTCTTGCGGCTGGAGCGGGGGCGGTCTTCATCCGCATCATCGTCGTCACGCGAACGTTTTTTGACATTGGAGCCAAAGCCCAGCGGTGCCGACACCTCTTCCAGAATGTCGGCAGCCAGCTTTTCCTTGCCTTCACGCGCCAGCAGCTCGTCGGCCGTGCGCTGGGAGACCAGCATCAGAATGCCGTTACGGATGCTGGGCAGGTACTGCTTGACGGTGGAGGCGGTCTTCTCGTCGGCCAGCTCCAGCGTGATGCCCAGCTGCACAAAGCGGTCACCACCGGGATCGGCCAGATTGGCCACCATATTGTCCAGTGGCAAAAATGTGGGCACGCTCACCTTGGCAGAGACTTCCTCATCTCCGTCCAGGCTGCTGTGCTGGCGCTGCATCATCAGCACATAGGCAGCAGCAGCCACAATCGCCAGCACGGCAACAATGGCCACGATGACGATCAGCTTCTTGCCTTTGGCAGGAGCAGGTGCGACAGGGACGTTGGGATTGGCTGACACGGCGGGTTTTCCTCAAGAGTGGGGGACTGCCTCCACCCCGCAGCCACAGCCACGACACGGAAGATCCACGCCTGAATTATTCGCCGCCCACTGCCCAGACCATTGCCGGAATAAAAGCGCGAAACCCGGCTTGATCCCGGGTTTCGCTGCGCCTCATGTCTGCGCCACTATGTCTAAGCCAGCGCGCCAGACCATGCCCGGCTAAACAAACAGATCCACTCCCTTCGACGAGACCTGTGCGGCGCTGCGCCCCAGCACAGCCTCGGCCCCTGTCGTATCCCCGGCATTGACCGAGACTCGAGCTACTCTGGCCTGAGCACGTGCCGTCCCATCTCCCTCGGCACCTGTATTGGACTGCCCCTGGCTACCCCCTGCATCCACGCTGACACCGCTCAGGCTCAAGCCCTGGGCATGCAACAAGTCACGCAGCTGTGCCTGTCCATCGGCCAGTAGCTGCCTGGCCTGCTCGTCATCGGCCGCAAAGCGCACATGGGCCTCCTGCCCCTGGAGCTGCACCTGCACCTGGATAGGTCGTCCTTCATGCTGAATCGACATCGCAGCATTCTGCGTCTTCTGGTGCACCCAGAACGCGACCTGCTCGGAAACCTCCTGCTCGCGCTCGGTTGGCGCGGCATCCTGGCCTGCCAGGCTCTGGCCAAAGTCAGAAGCGCTTTGCCCACCGCCTTGCATGCCGGCACTGGCCGCGCCCATGGCAGCACCAACAGCGGCTGCTGCCGCCTGTAAATCGTTCGGGCTGTGTGCAGCGCCAGCTTTGGGCTGGCCACCTTCTTCCTGCGGCGAGCGGGCTGCGCGCAGCAAATCCTTGAGACCTTCCAACGTCTGCGGCTGCACCGCCGCCATACCCTGCAAGCTGATGCCCTGCTGCGCTTGCGCTGCAGGCTTGTGCAGTGCTACATCCGTGCGCGCCAGCAAAGCATTCTTGCCATCATCCGGCTGCGTGCCCTGGCTCTCAGACAACGACTGGGCGCTTGACAGGGCACTTTCATCCTGCGTTTGCGACAAGGCAGCTGCATCACTATTCATAGCTGCTTGCGCTTTATCCACCTGCGCTTGAGGCAGATTTGACTGCAAATCCTTACCCATGAACGCCGCATGAGCACCCGCAGCCGCGGCATCACCGGCCTGCAAAGCCTGACGGTGCGCCAGCTGCGTCGCCTGGCCGCGCCCAGATAGAAAATCCGTAGCCGTGCCCTGGCGCATATCGGCATCGCCCTGCCCGTCCAGCTGCGCCGTCTGCCCCACCAAGCTCATCCAGGGGGTGTGCCCCTGCGCGGCCAGCAGCGCATCCTGCTCAGTCAGAGCAGAGGCGGCAGTCTGATCGTCTTGCACCAAGCCTGATGTTGACGCGGGCTGCAAGCCGTTCATCACAAAGCCATCCAGTGCGGCCAGCAGTGATGAAAATTCGGGCACCTGCCCCCCGGCTGCGGCATCGCTTTTGGCGGATGCCATGGCCTGCGTCGATGCCTTGCCCGTGCGCGGCTCGCTGCTACGCGGGCTCTCAATTCTGGTGTCCGCCATCCTCATGCCTCCTGGAGCTGCAGGCCGAAGCTGCGCCGAAAAAAGGCCATGGTGGCGCGCTCATCGGTTTCCTTTTGTTCACGCCGCACCTGCACCAGGGCCAGGTCGCGCTTGCGGGCCTGCACCACTTTTTGCAGGCTGGTCACGCGCAGCTCGGCCGCCAGCAAGGCCTGGCGAGCGGTTTCCAGGCGAATGCCCTGATCGGCCACCACACGGGTCTGCAGGCCAATCGCGTGCTGCAAACGCTCCATGAACTGATATTGGTGATGCATGACTTCGGGCTGCACGGCCAGACCTTCCTGCGCGCCCCAGCGGGTCTGCATTTCACCCACATAGCCCTGCAGTTGATCCATCTGCGCCTGGGCGGCCTCCTGGGCGCGCTGGCGTTCCTGCATGGCGGCACGGGCGGCGTCACGCTTGCGCTGTGCGGCTTCAATGGCGACGTTCAAGGCATTCAAGGACGACATCTGCAAACTCCCTCTGACTAACCCGTTGTGACTCAACCTTGCTGCATGGCCTGTGCCATGCCGCTCAGGCTTTGCTCCATGCTGGAGCTCTCAAACATGCTTTGCTGCAAAAAGCCGGTCATGGCTGGCTGCAGCGCAATGGCTTCATCGAGCTGCGGGTCCGAGCCCGGCACATAGGCACCGACCTGAACCAGGTCGCGCCCTTTTTGATAGCGCGAATACACAGCGCGAAAACGACGTGCCAGCTCGAAATGCTCCCGCGAGACCACGTTGTGCATGACGCGCGAGGCCGACTGCTCGATATCGATGGCCGGGTAATGCCCGGTCTCGGCCAAGGCCCGCGAGAGCACGACGTGGCCGTCCAGAATGGCGCGGGCCGCATCGGCAATCGGGTCCTGCTGGTCGTCGCCTTCGGACAGCACGGTGTAGAAGGCGGTGATCGAGCCCACGCCATGCAGGCCGTTGCCGCTGCGCTCGACCAGCGCGGGCAGCTTGGCAAAGCACGATGGCGGATAGCCCTTGGTGGCCGGCGGCTCGCCAATGGCCAGGGCAATTTCTCGCTGGGCCATGGCATAGCGGGTCAGCGAATCCATGAGCAGCAGCACATGCTTGCCCTTGTCGCGGAAATGCTCGGCAATCGCCGTGGCGTAGCTAGCGCCCTGCATGCGCAGCAGCGGCGGTGCATCGGCGGGAGCGGCTACCACCACGGCGCGGCTGCGGTCCTGCTCGCCCAGAATGTCTTCGACGAATTCCTTGACCTCGCGGCCACGCTCACCGATCAGTCCCACGACGATCACATCGGCCTGGGTGTAGCGCGCCATCATGCCCAGCAGCACCGACTTGCCCACGCCAGAGCCCGCAAACAGGCCCAGACGCTGGCCACGGCCCACGGTCAACAAAGAATTCAAGGCCTTGACGCCGGTGTCCAGTGACTCGCGCACCGGGTCGCGGTCCATGGCGTTGATGGGGTTGCGGTCCAGCACCTCGGGCACCACACCATCCAGCGCAGGGCCACGATCGAGCGGAATGCCTTGCGAGTCCACCACACGGCCCAGCAGACCATCGCCCATGGGCAGGCGCAGCACGCCGACGGCTTGGCTGACTTTTTCGGTTTCCACCACGCCCAGTTGGGGCACAGGAATAAAGGGGGCAGCGGGCGTCACCATGGCACCACTGGACAGACCTTGAATATCGCCCGCGGGCATCAAAAAGGCACGCTCACCGGCAAAGCCGACCACCTCGGCCAGCACAGGCTCTTGCCCGGGCTGATGAATATGGCATTGCGCGCCCACAGGCACACGCAGGCCCGAAGCCTCCAGCACCATGCCGGTCAGCCGCGTCAGGCGGCCCTGGCATTCCAGCGGCACAGGCTCGGCATAGCGCGAGCGCGCCTGGCTCATGAACTGCTGCCAAGTGTTGCCGCCCAGCTCGCTGCTCATGCCTTGTCTCCGTCATACCAGGTAGAGACCAGGCCCAGCGCGGCCACGGCGCGACGCCAGCGCTTGTCCAGACCGCCATCAATTTCAGAGCCACCGGATTCGACCTTCACATCACCCGCAGCAATGGCGGCATCGCCCACCCACTGAATACGGCTGTGCGCGCCATGCTCATCCCGCAAAGGCTGGTCCAGCACTTCGAAATCCGCAGGATTCAAGCGCACGGTGACGGGACGGCTTTCGTCGACCAGCATGTCCAGCGCCTCACGAATCACGGGCAGCAGGGCCTGAGGCTGGCTGCGCAGCTCCTGGCGCACCACCTGGCGGGCGATATCGCAAGCCAGTTTCAGCAACTCCTGCGCCATGCCGGATTGCATCTGCTTGAAGTTTTCGTCCAGCGACTGCAGCACCTGATCCACGCGCTGCACGCTCTCGCGGCCTGCGCCTTTGATATGGTCGTCCAAGCGTTGCTGCCATTGCTGCTGCGTCTGCGAGCGTCCCTCAGCCAGACCTTGGGCATGACCTTCTGCGCGGGCCTGCTCCAGCATCTGCTGCAGCTGGGCTTCATCAAATGCGGGCGCCTCTGGCTCTTGCGATGACTCATCCACCACCTCAGGCTGAGGAGCGCGCTGATGTGCCAGCGATGGCGAAAAACCGTTGAACTGTTCAGATCCGGCCGGAATGAAAGCGGCTGGCTGCGCAGGCGCAAACACACCGCTGCCATGGGAGTTCACAGCACCAAAGCGCCACTGCACGACCGTGCTGTCATCAATCTCTTCCTGAGGGATGAAGCGTGAATGCGTGCGCAATGGCTGGCCGTTAGACATAGCTGTCCTCCGCACCGCTGCTGATGGTCACCTGACCTTCTTCGACCAGACGGCGCACGACCTTGAGGATTTCCTTTTGCTGGGCCTCCACTTCGGACAGGCGCATGGGACCACGGCCTTCCAGGTCTTCGCGCAGCGACTCCGCTGCACGCATGGACATATTGGCCAGAATCTTGTCGCGCACTTCCATCGAGCCGCCCTTGAGCGCCACGATCAGTGTCTCGGACACCACCTCGCGCAGCACCAGCTGCACCGAGCGGTCGTCGAGCTTGACCAGATCGTCGAAGACAAACATCTTGTCCATGATCTTCTGCGCCAGCTCGGGGTCGTAGTTGCGAATGGAGTCCAGCACCGCCACATCGGCATTGCCGCCCATCTGGTTGAGCATTTCGGCGGCCGTCTTGACACCGCCCAGCGAGGTCTTGCGCACCTTGTCACCACCCGCCAGCACCTTGAACAACACCTCGTTCAAATCCTTGAGAGCCGTGGGCTGAATACCCTCCAGAGTGGCCACGCGCAGCATGACTTCGCTGCGCGCCCGGTCCGGGAACTGCATCAACACCGCAGCCGCCTGCTCATATTCCAGGTGCACCAGAATCGCCGCCACAATCTGCGGATGCTCACCGCGCAGCAACTCGGCCACGGACAGCGGGTCCATCCACTTCAGGCTTTCAATCCCTGAAATATCGCCACCCTGCATGATGCGGTCGATCAGCAGGGCCGCCTTGTCATCGCCCAAGGCACGCTTCAAAACCGAGCGCACATAGTCTCCGGCGTCGTCCACCAGCAGACTCTGCGCGGCTGCGTCATTGGTGAAGCGGTCGATCACAAAATCGACCTTCTCCCGCGTCACACCGCGCATGCGTGCAATCGTCTCACCCAGCTTCTGCACTTCCTTGGGCGTGAGGTGCTTGAACACCTCGGCCGCCTCTTCCTCACCGAGGGAGACAAGCAAGATGGCAGCGTCGTTCAGACCTCTATCGTCCATATTCAAAACTCTCTACTAGTTATCAGCTACACCACGCCAGGGATGCCGAGCAAAGGCCGCCCTGCAGCAAAGGCATCGTCCCCCTCCCGCAAAGCGAGAGAGGGGGAAGGCGCAACGCGCCTCAGGGGGTGACTTCGTCACCCCTCTCCGTTAATCCATGTCTTGACGATGTTCGCCACGGCAATCGGGTTCTGCTTGGCCAGGTGGCGGGCCTGATCCAGTCGCTCCTGCTCCTTGGTAGGAGACAGTTCGGTGACGGGAGCGGGCAAGGCAGGCCTGTCCAGCGCCTCGCCTTCAATCGCATTGAGCTGCGCGCCGGGGGCACTCTTACGCAACTTCAGCAAGGGACGAACCAGGCCCAGCAGCACCAGCGCACCAAACACCGCCAGCGCAATGGGCACGCCCAGGTTCTTGGCCATGGCCTGAATTTCCGGGTCTTTCCAGGCCGGCAGGTCGGCAGGAGCTGCATCGCTTTGCATGAACGGTGCACTGACCAGATTCACCGAGTCACCACGATCAGCGCTGTAACCCACGGTCTCGCGCACCAGTGTCAGCAACTGCTCTTGCTGCTGCGCCGTCATCGGGCGCAGACCGGAGCTGACAGCGGCAGCCGTCGCAGCGGTTGCTGCATCCGTACCCGCAGGGGCTGCTGCTACCAGCGGTGCATTGACGACCACGGCGGCCGTCAGGCGCTTGATATTGCCGGTGCTGCCGCGCGTGACCTTGACGGTCTTGTCCACCTCGTAATTGGTGATCGACTCACGCTTGCTGCCTTGACCATTACCCTGAACTGCCCCAGCGGCCTGCGGTGCGGGGTTGGTGCCATTGATAGGCGCCGTAGAGTTTTGCGGGGGCTGATTGCTGGTGGCACCCGGCACTCCGGTGGGAGGAACAACCTCTTTTTCCGCGTTGCTTTCCATGACCTGCTGGCTACGAATGGCGCCGCCTTCTGCCGACTGATTGGGGCGATGCTGCTCGGAGGTCGATTCGGTCTGGCTGAAATCCAGCTCGGCCGAGACCTGGGCCTTCACATTGTTCTTGCCAACCACGGGCTCCAGAATGTCCAGAATGCGGCGCACATACTGCTGCTCTACCTGCTGGGTATAGAGGAATTGCTGCATGTCCACGCCACCCGCATTGCCGTCGGGCGACTGCGACAGCAGCTTGCCCGAGTCATCCAGCACACTGACCGCTGCAGGGTCCATCTCCGGCACGCTTGATGCCACCAGGTGCACGATGCCCGCAATCTGCGCACGATCGAGTATGCGCCCTGGATGAAGGCTCAGCAACACGGAGGCCGAAGGCTTTTGCTGCTCGCGAAAAAATCCGTTCTGATTGGGCAGCGCCAGGTGCACACGTGCACTTTGCACGGCATTGAGCGCCAGGATGGAGCGGGTCAGTTCGCCCTCCAGGCCACGCTGAAAATTCAAGCGCTCCTGAAACTGGGTAATGCCAAACTTGCTGTTTTCCATCAGCTCAAAGCCCGTGACCGAGCCTTTGGGCAGCCCTTGCGTGGCCAGCTTCAGGCGCACATCGTGCACGCGATCGGCAGGGATCAGGATGGCACCGCCGCCCTCGCTGTATTTGTAGGGCACGTTCATCTGCGTCAGCTGCGCCACGATGGCACCGCCATCCTTGTCGCTGACATTGGAGAACAGCAGCTTGTAATCCGGCTGGCGATAGAACACCGCTGCCGCAATCAGGCCCACTGCCACCAGCGCCGCCAGAGCGCCCCAGCGAAGGCGTTGACTGCGGTCGAGCGCATTCCAGCGCTGCGCAAGCGCAGGGCGCGGTGCATAGGCAGCGCCAGGCATGGCATTGGGGGCAGGTACTTCGGCTACAGCAGACATCTTGATTCCATGGTGTCAGACCCCACACGAGGTCTAGCGTCCAGTGGATTATTCGGACTCTGGCGCATCGCGTTCCCCCGATAAGCGCGCCGATTCACCCACTTATTGCCCGTCTGCGCTGCCGCGAAAAACCTACGATCCCTAGCAACTCACCAAGTCAGTTGGAACACTATATGGACCTGAAAATCCCTGCCCTCAATCCCGCCCAGCTGGGCAGCCAGCTCACCAAGGCAGGCTCTGCCGGTGCCTCTCCCGTGGCCGGGGGCTTTGGTCAGGCTCTGCAAAACGCATTGCAGTCGGTAAGCGCAGCGCAGAACCACTCAGGCCAGCTGCAGCGCGAAGTGCAGCTGGAAAATCCCGCGGTCAGCCTGGAGCAGACCATGGTGGCCATGCAAAAGGCGCAGATCGGCTTTCAGGCCACGCTCCATGTGCGCAATCGCTTGGTTCAGGCCTACTCCGATGTCATGAACATGCAGGTGTGATCGCGCTCCAGGCTAAACAGCTCAAGAGACAGGTTGCCCTCCAAGGCTTGCCCGCATGTTGTGATGACATGCGGGCTTTTTGCATCTCACCCATTCACAGCAGTGAATAAAAAAGCCTGATTCATAAAAATCAGGCTTTTTATGGCTCTAGCACTTATGCATCAATCGCTTGCAGCTATGGTTTTAGAGCGTCTTAGAAACCAAGACTGGCCAGCAGATCATCGACCTGGGATTGCGAGGTCACCACATCGGCCGTGTTTTCCGGATCGACCACCGGTCCGGCCAGCTTGGGCTGCACTGCTTCTGCGACAGCCAATGGCTGCCCGCCTTCATCAGGAGCTGGAGAGGTTTGAATCAGCAGCTCCAGCAACTGCGACTCCAGATCAGCGGCCAAAGCCACCACGCGGGCAATCACCTGCCCGGTCAGATCGTGAAAGTCCTGCGCCATCATGATTTCGGTCAGATGGCTGCTGGTCTGCTGCGTGCCCTCTTCCACTGCCTGCAGGTAGTTCATCACCGACCCTTTTGCCACGGCGGCCACGGGGTCCTTGATAAGCTCTGCACGCATGGCTCTGGTGCGCTCAGCCAGTGCATCTTGATGGCTTTGCGTCACCTCCACCTGCCCCAGCACCTTGTTCGCAGCCTCCCCCGTCAGGCGAGCGATATAGGAGAGCCGACTTTGCGCATCTGGCAACTCCCCGGCGCTGCCACGCAAGCGATCTGCATAGCCCAGCTCGTTGAGCGAGTTATGCAGCTGGCGTGTCAGCACGCCAATCTTGTAATGGACGTTGGTGGGAGCCTGCTGGCTGCTCATGGCTTAGAGATCAAGCTTCTTGATGATGAGATTGACCTTCTCTTCCAGCGTGGCCTTGGTGAAGGGCTTGACGATGTAGCCAGCAGCACCGCCCTGGGCCGCCGCCACGATGTCTTCCTTGCGGGCTTCAGCCGTCACCATCAGCACCGGCAGGTGCTTGAGCTTTTCATCCTGCTTGATCTCTGTCAGCAGCTGAAAGCCGTTCATGTTCGGCATGTTGATGTCCGTCACCACAAAGTCGAACTTGCTGGCACGCAGCTTGTTGATGGCAACCACACCATCTTCCGCCTCATCGGCATCGGCAAAGCCACTCTCCTTGAGCAGATTGCGCACGATGCGGCGCATGGTGGAGAAGTCATCAACAATCAAAAAACGCAGGGCATTAGCCACGAGAGGCCCTTTCGGTCGAAATAGGTGCGGGAGAACAGTTCTTTAGCCGTAATGGTAACAATTTGTCAACCTCATGGCGTTGGAGCTGCATTGTCGGGCTTTTCAGCCGTCTCTGTGGCGACTTCAGGGTTTGTTACAACAAACTCCTCTTGAGGCCCCAGAGACTGTCTATCGGCAGAGCCCGTCGCAGCGCGGCCCGACGAAGGCTGATGAATACTGCTGACGGCGGCTTCGCCACTGGAGACTTGCGCTTCTTGCTGGTCCTTGTCCAGCCCCAGCACACGGCGCTCCGCCTCCTTGGTCAGCACGGTAATCGTGATACGCCGATTCTGGGCTGCGCGCGGCTCCTGCGGCAGCAAAGGATCGCTGCTGGCCATACCTACCACGCGCGCCAGCAGGTTCAGCGGCATACCGGCCGCCACCAGTTCGCGGCGCGAGGCATTAGCCCGGTCGGCGGACAACTCCCAGTTGCTGTAACCCCGGTCGGCATTGCCATAGGGAGCCGCATCGGTGTGGCCTGAGAGGCTGATGCGGTTTTCCGCATTGCCCATGGCTGCCCCGATTTCACGCAGGATATCGCGCATATAAGGCTTGACCAGGGCACTACCGCTATCAAACATGGGACGGTTTTGCTCGTCCACAATCTGAATCATCAAGCCATCGTGCGTAATCTCGGTGCGGATCTGCGAGCGAAATTCGTTCAGCCTCGCATTGATGGCAATCATGCTGTCCACCTTGGCCTTGAGCGCATGCAGGCGCTGTGCGTCGCGCCGGGACTCCTCCGCCCGCCCCATGGCCTGGCTGGAACGGCGATTGGCGTTATCGTCCGCCTCAGAGCGGCGCACCTGACCGTGCACCTTGCTCAAGTCATTACCGCCGCCCGGCACGATGCTGGAGCTATTGCCTGCACCACTGCCACCCGACATGGCCACCTTGAGCGGTGAATTGAAGTACGCCGCAATCCCCTGAAGCTCCCCCTGAGCGGTAGAGCCCAGCAACCACATCAGCAAGAAGAAAGCCATCATCGCCGTGACAAAGTCGGCATAGGCGATCTTCCAGGCGCCGCCATGGTGGGCAGGTGCCACCTTTTTGACGCGCTTGATGATGATGGGCTGCAGTTTTTTGTCAGCCATTGCAGCACTCCATCAGTGCAGAGGATGCAGAAGAAGCAAATCCGGGCAGCATCACTTCTTGCCCTTGACGTGGGCTTCCAGCTCCAGAAAGCCAGGGCGCTCGGTCGAGAACAGCACCTTGCGGCCAAACTCGATGGCCGTGCCCGGGTTGTAGCCCTGCATGCTGGCCAGCAAGGTGGCCTTGATGCATTCGAGCTCCTTGGCTGCATCCTGCGCTCGCTGCTCCAGCAGCGCCGCCATGGGCTCCACCAGCGCATAGGCCAGCAAAATACCCAGGAAGGTTCCCACCAGCGCCGAAGCAATCATGCCGCCCAGCACCGCAGGGGGCTGCCCCACAAACGCCATGGTGTTCACCACGCCCAGCACGGCCGCAATAATGCCAAAGGCTGGCAACGCGCCTGCCAGCCGGTTCAAAGCCATCACCGGGCCATGCGCCTCGGCATGATGGGCTTCAATTTCGCTGTCCATCAGTGCTTCAATTTCGTGCGAGTTCAGGTTCCCCGAAACCATCATGCGCAGATAGTCGGTCAAAAACTCCATTACATGGTGATCAGCCAGCAAGGCGGGGTAGTTCTGAAACACCGTCGATGACTGGGGCTCTTCCACATCGGCCTCGATCGACATCAGCCCTTCCTTGCGGGCCTTCTGCAGCAACTCATACAGAAGCGCCATCACCTCCATATAACGCGCCTTGGTATAGCGCGAAGGCTTGAGCGCCGCCGGAATTGCCTTGGCCGTCGCCTTGAGAACCTTGGGCTGGTTGCTCACGATAAAAGCGCCCAGTGCGCCTCCGCCAATGGTCACCAGCTCAAACGGCAGCGCCTTGACAAGAACGCCCACGCTGCCGCCGTGCAGCACATACATGCCGAAGATGCAGCCGAAGGCGACGATATAACCGATGAGAACAAGCATGGGGACCGATTGTGAGGTGGCAGACATGCGCCCATAGGCACAAAAAGATGGGCGTTTGGGAGATAGATCGGCAGCTAACGCCGCTTATGTAGGGAAATTCTGACTGGCACAGACAAAAGAAGGCCTCAGCAGACATGCCAGCAAACTCAGGAATCTTCATTCCACAAGCAATAAACAGGAGCAGACAGCGCCTGTAAACAAATAACTTCAGATAGTTTTTTCAATGAAATCAAGCTACTACCAGCGCAACCAGCTCCTGTTTTTATTCATGCTTATTTCTGTCGTACCTGCACAGAGATACGCCAGCGCGCTCCAGCACTGCCAACAGGGCATCTCCCGGTGAACGTTACATCCAGAAAAATATTTGCAGAACGCCCTAAAGTTTCTGAGCCAGAGGGCCGATAACAGCTTCAACAGGGAAAAAAGCCCTGTCACCAGCGGGCCACAGCAGCAAACACAAGGAACTGCAGGCTGGGGTGCTGGATTGGGCTGCCGCCGCCGCCCACCCTGAAAGGTTTCAGGTCACTGTGGCGGCGACGTTTTGATCTCACAGAGGAGTTCTCATCATGGCAATGACCATCAACACCAATATCCAGTCGCTCAACGCTCAGCGCAACCTGGGCACCTCGCAATCCTCGCTGTCCACTTCCATGCAGCGCCTGTCTTCGGGCCTGCGCATCAACAGCGCCAAGGATGATGCGGCCGGCCTGGCCATTGCCGAGCGCATGAGCGCCCAGGTTCGCGGCCTGAACCAGGCGCAGCGCAATGCCAACGACGGCGTGTCCTTGGCTCAAACGGCAGAAGGCGCCCTAGGCACCATTGGCGGCAACTTACAGCGAATCCGTGAACTGGCTGTGCAGTCTCGTAACGCAACCAACTCCACCGAAGATCGTGCCGCCCTGCAAAAAGAAGTAGCACAGCTCAAGGAAGAAATTGACCGCGTCGCAACCACGACCTCCTTCAACGGAACCAAGTTGCTGGACGGCAGCTTTACTGAGCAATCCTTCCAAGTTGGTGCAAACGTTGGCGAACGCATCAACATTTCCGAAATCACCAATGCTCGCTCCACCAGCCTTGGCACCAGCTACTCTGTCGCTACAGCAGCCATTACAGATGCACAAACGCCTGCCGCGGATGGCGGCGGAACTCCAACCAATGCCAAGTTTGCAGAAATTGCAGCAGACACAATCTCTGTGACAGTTGGTGAAGGCGCTAGCGCCGAAACATTCAAGCTCGGTAAGCTTGCGGCCATTGATATCGCTCCGGCAAGCGGTGCAGCAACCGATGTAACTGCAGCCGACAAAGCAGCAATTAGTCAGCGACTGTCCGATGTTGCAACAGAAATTAGCAAAGCCTCCGGCGGTCGAGTGACTGCTTATGTGGAAGACGGGAAACTGCAAATTAACTCACTGGAAAAGTTTACGTTTGCCGGTGGCACCGCGGCAACTACAGGGGTTGCCACGGAGTCTGGAGCTGCGGCGGTTGGATTCAGCACAGTGGATGTCTCTACGGTTGTAGGTGCAGACAAGGCCATTTTGTCGATGGATGCTGCGCTGAAAGCCGTGAACTCTGCTCGCGCTGATCTAGGTGCAATGCAAAACCGCTTTGAATCCGTGGTTGCCAACCTGAGCGTGAACAGCGAAAACCTGTCCGCCTCCAAGAGCCGCATCATGGATGCAGACTTTGCTTCGGAAACCGCCAATCTGAGCCGCTCGCAAATCCTGCAGCAAGCCGGTACCGCCATGGTGGCCCAGGCTAACCAGCTGCCCCAGGGCGTGCTGTCTCTGCTGCGTTAATCGCAAAAGAATTCACCCGCCAAAAGCTGGTGAATCAGACACAAGCGAAAGCCTCCTCCGGGAGGCTTTTTTCATTGTTGCCCTCTTGATGTTTGCTTGAAGCATCGTCTTCATTTGTAAAAATAGCGGTGCTTTAGGCCTCTTATCGGTCTTATGTTGGCTGCCACTTGCTCCAACAATCCTCGTACCCGGAATACCAGACTTCGTCCGTGTTTCCGGTCACGTGGGCCAGCGCCGTCGCTGGTCGTGAAAACGGCTAGTACGTCGCCGGTTTACTGGCTTGAAACAGGAGCACACGCCATGGCAGCCATCATCAATACGAATATTCAGTCGCTCAATGCGCAACGCAATCTGAGCTCTTCCCAAAGCCAGCTGGCTACTTCCATGCAGCGCCTGTCTTCGGGCTTGCGTATCAATAGCGCCAAAGACGATGCAGCAGGCTTGGCGATTGCAGAGCGCATGACCACACAGGTGCGCGGCCTGACAGTTGCCATGCGCAATGCCAATGACGGTATTTCTCTGGCGCAAACCGCTGAAGGTGCTTTGGGCTCTGTGGGCAGCAACTTGCAGCGCATCCGCGAGCTGGCTGTGCAGTCCCGCAATGCCACAAACTCGGAAGAAGACCGTGCAGCGCTGGACGCCGAAGTGCAGCAGCTCAAGGCCGAAATCAGCCGCATTGCTCGCGACACATCATTCAACGGCACCAAGCTGCTGGATGGCTCGTTCACCAATATGGCTTTCCAGGTGGGAGCCAATCAGGGACAAACCATCGACGTCAACAAGATTGCGGATTCGCGCATCGACAAGCTGGGGGAATGGAACTCCGTGCCGACGCCCAGTAAAAGTGCGGCGGTGGGCACTATCACAGGCGGCAGCATTACGAGCCCACACGCTGCGTACAAATACGAATTGCAGGTGGATGGGACTAGCTTTTTCACAAAAGATCTTGCCACCGACACAGGTGCAGACCCGCTGGTAACAGGCCAAGAACTGGACGCAGCATGGGCTAGTTTCTCAACGACGGCTGCAGGTGAAGGCTACAAACTTTCTGGCACTTTCGCCGCTGGTACCGCCGTAATTTCAAAGCTGGATGGCACAAGTCTAGAAATCACTGTAGATGAAACCGGCGGCCCTGCAACCAGCGATCCAGCATTTGGCACCGGCTTTCTTGGCACTCCTGTTACAGGCACCCCATCTCAGCTTCAATCAGGTTTCAAAGACCTGAGTGTCAAGAGCCCTGAAGATTCGGACAACGCCATTGTTGCCATGGATGCAGCGCTGCGAGAAATTAACGGTGCCCGTGCAGACTTGGGTGCCATCCAAAGCCGGTTTGAAACGACCGTCGAGAACCTGAGCGTGAATACAGAAAACCTCTCTGCATCCCGCAGCCGCATCATGGATGCCGACTTTGCCGCTGAAACCGCCAACTTGAGCCGTACGCAGATTCTGCAGCAGGCCGGTACAGCCATGGTTGCGCAGGCCAACCAGCTACCTCAGTCGGTACTGAAGCTGCTGCAGGGCTGATACCTTATCGTCATTATTGAAGTGCTCAAGTTCTGCACTCGCTTGCCGAAATGCAGGGTGCAGCACTGTCCATCACAACGAGGCGCAAGCGTCGTTTGTTCAATAGCGCAAACCGTGCCCGCTGCACGTACTGGTGTTTGTGCAGAGGGAGTTTTGTATGGGTATCAGCTCAGTCGGTATTGGCAGCGGCCTGGATGTAGAAACCATTGTCAAGCAGCTGGTGACCTTGGAGTCCAAGCCCATCCAGTCACTGCAGACCAAGGCCAGCGGCATCAACACCCAGATTTCAGCTTTCAGCCAGCTGAAATCTCAAATCTCCAATCTGCAAGATCAACTGGACAAACTGACCAAGCCTGCAACCTGGCTGGGCAATACCCTGACTTCGTCCAACTCTGCACAAGTGAGCGGTACCGCCACCTCCAGCGCTGTGCAGGCCACTTATGACGTCAAAGTCTCCCAAATTGCAGCTGGCCAGACTATTGGATCTGGCCTGGTGACCAGCGACGCAGCCTTGGGCCCAGGCAAGCTGACGATCAACATGGGTACTTTGGGCGACACAGGACTGACGCCCAAAACCAAAGATGGCCAGCCTGTGAGCTTTAGCGTAGTTATCACCGAAGACGATGATTCTCTGGCCAAGATCGCCGCCAAGATCAACGCACAAAAAGGCGATGTCAGCGCCACGGTGCTCAAAGACCACACCGGCGAACGCCTGGTACTGCAATCCAAGACCACGGGCATCAATTCTGCGTTCACGGTAGAGGCAGAAGGGGTAGGCCTGCAGAAGTTTGCCTACAACGGCAGCGATGGCAGCATGAAGCGTTCGGTACAGGCCCAAGACACACTGGCCAAGATCAATGGCATTGAAATGGCATCGCACACCAATGTCTTTGAGGAGGTTGCCGCTGGCGTCACGCTGACTGTCTCTCAAAAAATGGCCGAGACCGATGCGCCGGTGCGTATCACCATTGCCAATGACACCGCCACTGGCAAGACTGCACTAAAAAACTTGGTGGAGTCATACAACGCCCTGAGCAAAGCTCTGAGCACCATGACGGCCTATGACAAGGACAGCAAGACAGCCGGCACCTTGCAAGGGGATTCGACCGCAGTGAATCTGCAGTCCGCCTTGCGCCGCCTGCTGTCCGGCCCTGGTGGTGAAGGGGGAGAGTTCAGCAGCCTTTCACAGATGGGCATTTCCTTTCAGAAGGATGGCACGCTCAAGATTGACGACACCAAGCTGGACGAAGCTCTGAAGCATCCGGAAAGCCTGAACAAATTTTTTACCGTGGATGTGGAAGACGCCAATCAGGACGGCTTTGCCGTACGCCTGAAAGACTTTACGCGCGGCCTGCTCGCATCAGACGGGACTTTTGCCACCAAGGACAACACGCTCAAGGATGCGCTCAAGCGCAACAGCACCGATCAGGAGCGCCAGACGGCGCGGGTCACCGCCTATGAAGCTCGCCTGCGGGCCCAGTACTCTCGACTGGATGCCCAGATGGCCAGCTTGTCAGCCCTGGACACCTATATTTCTCAGCAAGTTACCGCCTGGAATAACCAGTCCAAAGGCTAAAGCGCTGAACCCGACAGAAAGGGCTTAATTCCCCCCTGAGTCTGCCGATAACAAGAACAGTAATTTTGAGAAACTGCATCAAAGGAGTTTTGTGATGTTTTCCCCTGCCAATGCGCGCGCAATGTCGGCTTACCGTCAGGTGGGTGTGCAGTCCGTGGTGGACAGCGCATCGCCTCAGCAGTTGATCAAGATGCTGTTTGATGGCTTGCTGGCCTCCATCAATGCCGCACGCGGAGCGATAGAGCGCGGCGATATCAATGAAAAAGTGCGCCATATCGGCAAGGCAGTGCGCATTCTGCAAGAGGGCTTGCTAAGTGCCCTGGACCGGGAGAAAGGCGGAGAGCTGGCCAGCAATCTGGCCGCTCTTTATGAGTACTGCACCACGCGCCTGACGCTGGCCAATGCCCGCAACGACCTGAGCATGGTCGATGAAGTGGCCGGCCTTGTGGGAACCGTGGCTCAGGGCTGGACTGAAATAACAAATGCACCGGCGCCCGCTGGTGCTTAAAAAATGGAGCACACATTGATCGACTTCTACCGCGCTATTGAGGAAAGCAGCGCCAAGATGCTGCAAGCCGCTCAAGCCAAGGACTGGGATGGTGTTGCGCGCTACGAGGGCACTTGTGCCGTGCTGATCGAGCAATTGCGCTTTCGCTCTCGCGAGGAGAAGCTAGAGCCAGAGCAGCGCAAGGAAAAGGCCCGCATCATGCAGCGCATTCTGCGCAACGACGCCCAGATCCGTGTGCTCGCCGAGCCCTGGCTGGCGAGTTTTGAACATATGTTCGACGGCCAGCCCCATGTGATGCACTGATCGCTAGATCACCTGAAAAAAAGCCCTGCTGCAGAGATGCAACAGGGCTTTTTTGCAGGTGGCAACTCAGCACAAGAATTCAAGACAAAACAGCCTCTAAACCAATACCAGCAAGCGCTATTAGCTATTAATTTAGCGAGTATTTGAATAACGACACTGCGCGCAAAGCAAAACCGCCGCATGGTCAGATTGGTATCTGCCAGTGCGGCGGCTCTGTGCAAGTGGTCGCGCCGTTCGGGCTGGGTTGTCAGTGAGCGCGCATCTTGGTACGCAGGCGGGCAATGGCCTGGCTGTGCAGCTGGCAGACCCGCGATTCGGTCACACCCAGCACGGCAGCAATTTCCTTGAGGTTCATGTCGTGCTCGTAGTACATGCCCATCACATACTGCTCACGCTCAGGCAGGTTCTTGATGGCTTCGACCAGAGCCAAGCGCAGGCGTTGATCGCGCAGCAGGGCAAACGGGTCTGCGCCGGAGTCTGCGACGTGACGCTCCAGGTAGTCATCACCATCGTCGCTATCACCGCCGCCAATGTCTTCCAGGTACACCAGCTGGGTGCCTCGCACCTTGCCCAGCAGGGACTGGTAATCATCGAGTGCCATGCCCAGTTCGTCAGCAATTTCAGACTCCAGCGGAGGTCGGCCAAGGCGCTGCTCCAGCCGGCCCAGTGCCTGCTCGATCTCCTTTTGGCTCTTGCGCGAACTGCGGCTCATCCAGTCGCCTTCGCGCAGCTCGTCGAGCATGGCTCCGCGAATGCGCTGGCTGGCGAAAGTGTCGAATTGCACGCCTTGCTCGCTCTCGAAGCGCGACAGCGCTTCGGCCAGCCCAATCATGCCGACCTGGATCAGGTCATCCAGCTCCACATTGGGCGGTAGTTTGGCGATCATGTGCAGGGCAATCCGACGCACCAACGGCACATGCTGACGGATCAGCGCGTCGCGGTCGAGTTGGCCTTTGGCGGTGTACATGGCAGTCAATGGCTCCAGGCAAAAGATTCAGGCGTGCTGAGCGCCGAGGGCTGAGCGTGCATGGGCAGAATGCAGGCCGTCTTGAGCATGTGCAGCGTAAGCTGATGCAGATCACTGGTCTGACGCCAGCGCAGACGCATCAGCACCGGCGCATCACCCAGATGGCGCTGCGAACACTGTAGCAAAGCATTCAGGCGCTGCAGGCGCAACTGGGCATCCTGCCTGGCTGTCTGCGCACTGCTTTGCTTGCGGCTCCAGTCGTATTTCTGCGGGCCTTCGGCGCTCAGCGGTGCCTCCAGCGCGGCAATCGTGCACTCCAAACCGGCTAAAACGGCCAGGTGCTTGAGCTGTCGATAGCTGTCGATCAAATGCTCGGCATCCGGCGGGACGATGAGCAGGGGCTGCAGGCCCTGACCTTGAAGCAAGGAGGCCAGAGTTTCGCTACTCGCATAAATCAGCACCGTGGTATAGCCACGCACATAGGCTTGCAGCGCAGTCAGTATGTCCATGCCCATTTCGTCCGCCGATGCCTTGAGCTGCTTGAGCCCCTGGCGAGCGGGAAGGCTGGCCACCGAGTGAACATCAGCCGCGCCAGAGCGCAGCTCCGCCTGAGCCTGCCAGGCGTGCTGCACCAGCAGCTGCGCCAGTCCCGGTGTATGAAAGGATTCGGGCTGGCTGCCATCCAGCACCAGCACCTTCTGGCCCAGGCGCTGCAGCTGGGCGCACAGGGGCCAGAGCACAGCTTGTTCCGCTGCTGCACCGGCAGTGCTGTGCAGCACTGCCAGCACACGCAGACCAGCGGTGCTGGCATCGCTCACATGCAGGGCCATGCCCTGATGCAATGGCGCATGTCGCTCAAGCATGGGCGGCCTCTGCACCAGTAGCCGACGAAGGCGTGAAGAAGAAGTCCAGATCCAGTGACTGTGGATCAAACGCCGACTTGGTGGCCGAGCGCATGGAGGCGGACACCAGCAGCTGGGCACTGGCGCGTTCGAAATCTTCGGGCACGCGTTGTCCGTTGGTCACGCCGCGCAGCTGAATCTGATGGCGAATCAGCGTATCGACCGAAGGGCCGACCTTCACGGCTTCATCGACCTTGGTGAGGATGGCGTGCTGCGAGCCACGGGCCTTGAAGGCCTGCATGACATCGTCCTGCGCATCGCCCTGTGCGGCGGCGTTTACAGCCAACAGTTGCTGCACACCGTCGATGGCCAGCACATCCATGATCTCGTCCTTGCGCGGGTCACGCGGAGCCACGCCCGTGGTGTCGATCAGCACCATCTTCTTGCTTTGCAGCAGGCCCAGCAGATCCTGCAGCGCAGCCTTGTCATGGGCCTGATGGGCCACCATGCCCAGCATGCGTGCATAGGTGCGCAGCTGGTCATGACCACCGATGCGGTAGGTATCGAGCGTGATCAGGCCCACGGAAGCCGGGCCATGCTTGGCGGCACACAGCGCGGCCAGCTTGGCAGTAGTCGTGGTCTTGCCTACGCCGGTGGCTCCCACCAGAGCGAAGACACCGCCCTGTTCGTAGATCGCAGGCTGGGCCGCATCGGTGCGCAGATTGCGCTCCAGCACCTGCATCAGCCAACGCACGGCATCGCTGGCAGAGAGTGTCTCAGGCAGTTTCTCGATCAGCGCGCGCGACAAGGCAGGCGAATACCCGGCGCGAATCAGCTTGTGCATCAGGCTGGACTGAATCGGGTTCTGGCGCGTCTGACCCAGCCAGGTCAGCGTGTTGAAGCGCTCCTCGATCAGATCCTTCATGGATTGCATTTCCTGCATGAAGTTCTGCGGGGCGGCCTGTGCAACTGCCTGAGGCTTGGCAGCTCCTTCCCTGATCTGAATTTGCTCGGGGCGCAGAGGGTTGTGGCGTGCTACGCCAGCGCTTGCAGGCTGAGCCTTGGCAGCCATGGGGCGCTCGTGACCACGTTCGTTATTGCGGTCCTGCACACGCTGGGCGAATGTGGGCAAAGCCTCACCGCTGTCCAGCGAAGACTCGTGACGGCGGCGCAGCATGCGTTCGCGCACATAGTCCTGAAAAGTCAGCGTGCTCATGGACAGCTGCTCCACATCATCCTGCACGGAGTGCTGTGCCAGTTCGTTGATGGGCTTGACCTGCTTGGCCTGCATTTCGCGCTCCTGCTTGGCGCTCTGGCGGGCCTGCACATGCTCCAGCGTGCTCATCAAGCCATCGCTGCGCTGAGGTGCCGCTTGCAGCCTGTCCTTGCGCAGGCCCATGCCTTCATCGGCCGCACGGCGCTCCAGCGCTTTTTGCAGGGGCGAGCTGGTCTGCATGCCAGCATCCATGTCCTGCAGCGTTTCTTCAGCCGTGGCCATGACTTCCACCCCGTCAGGCGTCTGGCGGTTGGAAAGAATCAGGGTGCCGTCGCCAAATGCCATGCGCGCCTTGGCCAGGGCCTCGCGGGCGGTGGGGGCGTAGAAGCGTTTGATGTTCATGCGGTTGCACCTTTAAGAATCGGGCCGATGCGGATGGTGTGCGTCTCGGGGATTTCGCTGTGCGCGAGCACCTGCAGACGCGGCGCCACACGGCGCAGCAGCTTGGCAAGAGAGTTGCGGATGGAGTCCGGCACCAGCAGGCAGGCGGGCAAGCCCAGCTCTTCTTGCTGATTGGCGACATCCACCGCCTTTTGTGTGAGGATTTCGGCCACGCCGGGGTCCAGCGATGGCGCATTGGGGTTGGCCAGCGCCTGCACCAGCAGACGCTCCAGACCGGGCTCAATGGCAATCACATTGAGCTCGCGGGTGGGGCCATAGATCTGCTGCACGATGGCAGGCGACAGCGCAATGCGCACACGGCGCGCCAGCTCTACCGGGTCAGTCGTCTGCGTGGCGTTTTCGGCCAGCGTCTCGATGATGGTGCGGATATCACGAATGTGCACAGAGTCTTCCAGCAGCAGCTGGAGCACTTTCTGGAACGTTGTGATGGGCACCATTTTCGGAATGACTTCTTCGATGAGTTTGGGGGCCAGCTTGGCCACATGGTCAACGAGCTGCTGCGTCTCGGTACGAGACAACAGCTTGGCCGCGTGCACTTGCATCAAGTGTGACAAATGCGTCGCCATCACAGTTTCCGAATCAACGACGGTAAAGCCTGCCATTTGTGCCGCTTCCTTTTGCCGCTCATCGATCCAGTGCGCGGGCAGACCAAAGGCGGGATCGGTGGTGGGCGTGCCAATCAAGGGGGTGGTAATGCCACCGGGATTGATAGCCAGAAACATGCCGGGGAAGGCTTCACCCTCGCCCACCATGACGCCGCGCAGCGTCATGCGGTAGGCACTGGGCTTGAGCTCGAGGTTGTCACGCACATGCACGGCGGGCGGCAGAAAGCCCACTTCCTGCGCAAACTTGCGGCGCACGCCCTTGATGCGGGTCAGCAAATCGCCCTGGCGGCTCTTGTCCACCAGCGCGATCAGGCGATAGCCCAGCTCCAGGCCCAGCAGATCCACAGGCTGCAAATCGTCCCAAGTGGCTTCGCCATCGTTTTGCGCGGCCTGCTGCTGTGGTGCAGGGGCACTGCTTTGCGCAGCAATGCGGGCTTTTTCACGCTTGTCCAGCATCCAGGCACCCCAACCCAGCAGTGCGCCCATGGAAAGGAACACCAGATGCGGCATGCCGGGAATCAGGCCCAGCAAGGTCATCACGCCCGCCGTAATGCCCAGCACCTTGGGTGACATGAACAGCTGCTGCACGATCTGGCGGCCCATGTCGGCCTCTTTGCCCACGCGCGAGATCACCATGGCCGATGCCACCGAGATCAGCAGACCCGGAATCTGCGCCACCAGCGCATCACCCACGGCCAGCAGGATGTAGCTGTCGGCAGCCTGCCCGGCAGACAGGCCATGCTGGGCCATGCCGATGATCAGACCGCCGATCACGTTGATGACCAGAATCAAGATACCGGCAATCGCATCGCCGCGCACAAACTTGCTGGCACCGTCCATGGAGCCGAAGAAGTTGGCTTCCTCGCCCACTTCGGCACGGCGGCGCTTGGCTTCTTTTTCGTCAATCAGACCTGCGTTCAGGTCGGCATCCACCGCCATCTGCTTGCCGGGCATGGCGTCAAGCGTGAAGCGGGCCGAGACTTCGGCAATACGCTCGGCACCCTTGGTAATCACCACAAAGTTGATGACCACCAAGATGCTGAACACGATCAAACCCACGGCAAAGTTGCCGCCAATCAGGAAGTGACCAAAGGCCTCGATCACCGCGCCCGCAGCGCCGGGGCCGGTGTGGCCTTCCATCAGCACCACGCGGGTCGATGCCACGTTGAGCGACAAGCGCATCAGCGTGGTGAGCAGCAGCACCGAGGGAAACGCCGCAAAGTCCAGCGGCTTGATCATGTAGGCCGCCACCATCATCACCATCAGCGCCACGGCGATGTTCAAGGTAAAGAAGGTATCGAGCAGCCAGGGCGGGATGGGCAGAACCATCAAACCCAAAATAGCCACTACCAGAATAGGAGCGGTCAGGCCTTGCAGCGCACCAACATTGGCACCAGACCACTTCTGGAAGAGTTGCAGAGGATTCGACGACATCACAGATTACCTTCTTGCTGCGCAGCAGCATCGTCCGCGACGGGCTGGGTGCGGCCATGCTGCGGGTCCAGCTCCACAGGCACGGGCGGCTCGCCCAGCGCATCGGGCATGGGCCCCTGGCCGCTCAGTGCGGCCTTGAGTCGATAGACATAGGCCAGAACCTGGGCCACAGCGGTGTAGAGCGCTGCCGGAATGGCCTGATCAAGATCGGCATGGGCATAGAGCGCACGGGCCAGCATGGGCGACTCGAGCACGGGAATCTGGTGCGCACCTGCGACTTCACGAATCTTGAGCGCCACCAGGTCCGTGCCCTTGGCAATCACCTGAGGGGCTGCCATGGTGGCATCGTCATAGCGCAGCGCCACGGCATAGTGCGTAGGGTTGGTCACCACAAAATCAGCGCGTGGCACGGCAGAGATGCTGGCGCGGTCGGCGATCTCGCGCTGCTTCTGGCGCAGCTTGCCTTTGAGCTGAGGGTTGCCTTCCGACTCCTTGTGCTCCTGCTTGACCTCCTCGTGGCTCATCTTCAGGCGCGACTTGAACAGAAAGGCTTGAAGCGGCACGTCAATGATTGCCACCAGCAAGACCACAACCAGCAGCAGCGTGATGCCGGTGGTCATCCACGAGCCCACCATGGACAGAGCCATGGACGAGGGCTGGGCCGAAACTGAGGCAATCTCGGCCATGTTGGCACTCATGTACTTCCAGGCCACAAAGCTCAGCACAATGGTCATGAAAACCATCTTGACCACGTTGGTCAGCTGCTGCTTGGAGAAAAGGTTCTTCAGACCCGACAGAGGATTGAGCTTGCTGAACTTGGGCTGTATGGGCTTGAAGCTGAAGATCCAGCCGCCAGCGGCCACACCGGACAGCACCGATGCCGTCGTCGTCACCAGCGCAAAGATCACCGCCACACCGAGGCCCAGCACCAGCATGGTCTGAAAGCGCTCCAGCATCACTTCCGGCGTCTTGGCCGCCGCCGCATTGAAAGCCAGCTGCTTGGCCATGGCTTCGCGCAGATGATTGATCAAGGGCTGCATGCCCAGCAGCATCAGCAACGAGCCGGTTCCCAGAATGGCCAGGTGCGACAGATCACGCGAGCGCGCACCCTGGCCGTCCGCACGCGTTTTTTGCAGCTTGCGTTCGGTTGCGGGCAGGTTTTTGTCTTGGGATTCGGACATGGCGCACGGACGGATGGGATACCCAGATTGTCCGAATCTGGCGCCACGTCAATGCGCGGATAAGCGGCAGCCAAGCCCTGTTTATGCGCGACTATGCAACCTCAGATTCATTAATTTGATAGCTTCTTGCGCTTGTCAGATATAGGCGCAAGCCCATTTTCATCAAAAATCAGGCCAGCGTTTGCGGCATGCCCAGCTTGAGCTCGCTGAGCATGCGCAGCAGCAGGCGGTTGAGGTCTTCGGTCTCCCACTCCTCCTGCTCGCGCAACTGGCGAATCGGGCCTGCATCACTGCCCTCCAGCGCCTGACTCATCTGCAGCACTCCGGCATAAGGGCCTGTGCGCGAAACGATGGCATCAAAGATGCGCTCATTGAGCGGCGTGCGGCGCAAGATATTGACCACCGGCTCGTGCAGCAGCAGATCGAGCTGCGAGAACAGGCTGCACAAATACATCTCACGCTGCAGATCAAGACTGACGCCTGCCTCGATCAGCCGCTCGGCCAGTCTGGCCCTGAGCACAATCTGGCTGCGCATGGGCACCAGATCCTGCTCCGTGCAAGCATGTGGCAGCTGGTCGGCCAGCCAGCGCTCCAGCGTGCCCAGTCCCAGCATGACCAGTCCGCGGCGCAGCGAATCCACACCGCGACGCAGGCCCAGCGCCGCCGAGTTGGTATAGAGCAAAAAGCGATAGGCCAGCACCGGGTCTGAGCCCAGAATATCTTCCATCACATCGAGCGACTGCTCTTTGTCGATGGCCTTCATCAACCTGAACAGCGCATCCCTTGATGGCTGCGGCTGCTGCAGCCGGAAGGCCTGTATGGTGTCCGCCACGGGCCAGCCGGCCAGGGCTGCCGCCTCATGTCCGTCCAGACAGGCACGCGCCAGCTCCAGACTTTGCAGGCCGCGGTACATCTGGCCGTTGAGCAGACTCAGCGGGGCCGCCGCAAAGAATTCGGCTGCCGCCTCCTTGCTCTCACTGCGGGGCTGCTGCAGCGCGCGCACGGTATTCGCGATTCCGCCCGCTCCTTCAGGCGGCACACTCAGCAGGCTGCTGGCAAAGTTGCGGGCGGCATCGGCGTCCGGCACGTCCGCCAGAGAACCTCCCCAGACCAGCATCAGCCCACGCGCCCTGGCCTTTTGCACCAGTTGATGAATGCCTTCGTCCTGCTGCAGCCAGTCGCCGCGTACTTCTATCCACGGGCTGCCTGCCGGGGCATGTTCCAGCAGGCTGCACAGCACCTGGCGTGACTGGGCGGAAATCAGCAAGGGAGGGGCCTGCCCGCTCCAGTATTCATTGACGCTGCGCAGAAAGTGCGCCATGTCTGCGTTGCAGCCCGGCTCTTCATGCACATAGAGCTGAATACCGGCCAGGCGCCGTGCACGGCTCCACAGCGGCTGATAACCGAGAGTCAAAGAGCTGAGTGCAGACTGAACCATGAAAAATTTGGACAGATAAACGGCAGAACATGATGGCGGGAACACCCGCCAGTATCAGCCGATGTAGTTGAACAAGGAGAGCTTTTGCATTTGCGCATACGACTGCAGCGCTGCCTGCAAGCCCACCTTTTGCGTCTCTATATCTGACAGCGCCGTGATCATATCGATATCTTCAGCACGCGAGCGTGCGCCCTCCTGCGTCAGCGCCTGATCCTTCATGTCCGACTCCAGGCGATCCGCACGGTTGAGCTGGTCACCGGCATAGCTGCGCATGGCCTGCACGCGGTTCATGCCCGCATCCAGCTCGCTCATTGCACGGCCCAAACCCTGCTGCAGCGCGGTGGAGCCCGTGGTGCCTGCCTTGACCGTGGCAATGGCCTGATCCAGCACGGTGAACACATCGGTGCGCTTGCTGGGACTCATGCTGAAGCTGTCGCCATCCGCAGGCTGGCCCTTGATGGTGATTTGCTGGCCATTGACGACGATGGCCTCGCCGTCCTTGTACGTGCCCGTCTTTACCGGCGTGGCGCCCGCAGGCACCAGATTGACCTCGTAACTGACAACGCCGGTGGCTGCATCCTTGCTGAACACTAGGCTGTAGCTGTCGCCTGTAACCAGACTGGGGTCGGTGACCGAGCCCACATCGACCCAGGCCTTGCCCGAGTTGCCAGTGCCGCTACCCACTTCAAACACGCCATTGCCCGTAGGCACATTGAGCCAGGTGGAAAAGCCGTCCAGCGCAATGGGCAGGCCGTTGTCGCTGCCGGTGTTCTGGCCGGGGTTGAACGAGGCTTGCGCGCCGGGGGGCACGCTTTGCAAAGGGGTGTCGGAGCCACCCAGCCCGCGAAAGATAGGCAGACCGTTGGAATCCTTGGCATTGGCATAGCCCAGAATCTGCTCGCGCAGGCTCTCCATCTGCTGCACCAGGGCATCACGCGCCACCTGGTCATACGAGCCATTGCCCGCCTGCACCAGCAAGTCACGAAAATCCTGCAGCGCCCCATGGGCCTTGCCCAGCTCGGACTCCCCCTGGGCAATCACATCGCGCTGAGCTCCCAGCACGCGCTGATCATTTTCGGAGCGCGTAATGCGCGTACGTGCCCGCTCGGCCTGGGCCGCAGCCACCGGGTCATCGCTGGCGCGCAGCACGCGCTTGCCCGCCGTGGTCTTTTCCATCAGATCCACCAGGCTGCTCTGGCGCGAGCCCAGGTTGTTGATGGTGCTGTCATACATATTGGCCGTGCCAATGCGGTTGATGCTCATGTCTGCTCTCCGGCGGTACGGGGTTAACGGCCAACGGCCTGGATCACGCTGTCAAAAATGCCCTGAGCCACCTGCAGCATCTTGGCCGAGGCCTGATAGGCCTGCTGAAACTGAAGCAGCTTGGCCGCTTCTTCGTCCAGATTGACGCCGGACACGGCCGTGCGGTCTGCTTCCAGATTCTTGGCAATGGAGTCCGACAGCTTGGCCGCATAGGCCGCACTCTGGGTGCGTGTTCCGACCTGGGCCATGGCAGCAGAGAAACCATCGCTGAGCGTAGTGGCCCCATCAAAGATCACGGAATCGCGCAGCGCCAGGAATGCGCTGGCATTGCCGGTATCCGAGCCATAGAAAGTGTTCGCGTCAAAGCTCACGCTGTCGCTGTTGACACCGTCAATAGCAGGCGTTCCGGTCAGCGTCACTTTCAGCCCCGGAGCCAGCTCAATCGCCTGCCCGGAGATATAGGTTCCCGTGGCGGGGACACCGGCAGGAGCTGGGGTGATGGTGTAGTTCACCTCGCCATTGGCGCCGCTCGTAAAGGACAGCTTCGTGCCCGCTGGCACCGAGCCGGAAAAGCCCTTTTCCACCACCAGACTGGACATGCGAATCGCTGCATCGCCCAGGGAATTGATCTTGGCCGACACCGGATTGGCCACCGCCAGATCATTGCCGGAGTGCACCATGGTCTCAATATCATGCGCCGCCGAGGACATGGGCTGAAACAGCACGGACTGCCCAGGCTTGCCTTCGCTCTTGAGGTCGAACTGCAGTCCGTCGATGCTCAGGCCGCGCAGCTCGTCGAGGTCATTGAAGCTTGTGGCCTGTCCATCCGACAGTCGCACGACCTGGCCCTTGGGGGCGTCGTTGCCGAACACGATCTTGTAATCGGATGCCTTGAGCGCACCGGAATCCGTGACCGTGACAGTCGGCGTATCGGGCTGCGCCCATTGAGCACCCGTGGTGGAGCCCTGGGTGGTCATGGGAATATTGAACAGCGCCCCGCCCTTTTGCCCCGTCAGAGTCAGGCCCAGCTGGTTTTGCGTGTTCAGGGTGTCACCAACCGCAATCACCATACGTCCCAGCAGGTTGCGGCCTTCGCTCAGATCGCTGTTCTGGAATTGCAGCAGACCGGCAATCTCGCCGCCCCCAGCCATGGCAGGCGTCAGCTCCACGGGCTGCCCACTTTGCTGCTGAAAGTACAGGCTCATCTTGCCGCTGCCGGGGTACTGCGTGGACTCCTGCATGCTCAGCTTGGCCGCACTCAGGCCCAGCACCAGAGGCTGGCTGCCGCCGACAAACAGGCTGATAGAGCCATCGCCTGCATCCACCTGCGTGGTCTGTACATATTGGTTGATGTCTCGCACCAGCTGATCGCGCTGATCGAGCAGATCGTTCGGCGTGTGTCCGGTGGCAATGGCACGGCTGATCTGGCCATTGAGCGCCGCAACCTGCTCGGACAGGCTGTTGACCACGTTCACGTCATTGCTCATCTGCTGGCGTGTGCTGTAGTCCATCTCGTCAAGCTGCGCCGAAGCCGAGCGAAAGCGTGCCGCAAGCTCGTTCATGCGTGTCAGCACCACCTGCCGCGCCGAGGAGTCCGTAGGCGCGCTGCTCACATCGGCAAACGCATTCATCATGTCGTTGATGGCTGCGCCCAGGCCGTTGCTGCCACCGGAAAACACTTCCTGCAGCTGATTGAGCGACTGTGAACGTGCAGCATCTGCAGCGCTTGCAGCCTTGGCGGCAGTCGCCTGGCGATTAAGCAGTTCGCTGAAATTGCGCTGGATAGTGGCCACATCGGCGCCATTGCCGATATAGCCATTGCCCATGTTCTGCCCGGCCGAGCTCTGAAAAGCCACGGTCTGGCGCGAATAGCCGGCGGTGTTGACGTTGGCAATGTTGTGCCCTGCCGTCTGCAAGGCAATCTGGTTGGCCATCAGGGCGCGTGCGCCCACGTTCAAAAGACTCATGACTGGTTCTCGGTGATCTTGTTGATCTGTGCTGCACGGGCGCTGCCGCTGAGGCGGCTGGCGACATGGGTGCTGTTGTTGGCTGCGCTGGCCGCATGGACCTGCACCACGCTCTGGATGGCGCGGCTGAGCTTCTGAGCATAGGCCGGATCGGTGGCATAGCCGGCCTTTTGCAGCTCGCTGGCATAGGCATGCGCTGAGCCGGTCTGGCCCATGGCCTTTTCATAGCGCGGATTGGTGCCGATCAGGCGCGCATAGTCGCGGAAGGACTCCTCATACGAGGCATAGGCGCGGAACTTGGCCGTGATCTTCTTGGGCGAGCCGTTGATGTATTCGGTGGTCGTGATCTCAGCCACCTTGCCCTTCCAGCTGCCGCCGGCCTTGATGCCGAACAGGTTGAAGGAGTTGCTGCCATCCTTGTTGCGGATCTCACTCTTGCCCCAGCCGGTTTCGTGCCCCGCCTGACCAATCATGTAGTGCGCAGGAATGCCGCTTTCAGCGGCCACGCGCTGTGCGGCGGCGTTGTGTGCCCTGACAAAGTTATCGCGCCCCTTGGGGGCGGGCGCATAGGCATTGATGGACTGGGCCGCCTGCGTGCGCTGACCGCTCCAGACACCACTGCCACCCACATTGCGCCAGGCGCTGCGGCTCATGCTCAGTGTGGAGGGCACGGCAATTTCGGCATCTTCAGCTGCTTCGACCCCCATGCTGCGCGCCAGCTGCTTGCTGATGGCGTCCGTCAGGCCACCGGGCTGGCCGGCCATGGCAACGGACAGCTGCTGATCGAGCAAGTCGGTGCTGAGGTTGCCCTGCGCACTATCGAGCAGACCGGACTTCATGGTCGCTTCGCGCATGCTCTTGATCATCTCGCGCATGAACAGCGACTCAAGCTGTTTGGCCGTCTCACGCGCGGCTTGTGGATTGTTCTCTCCCGCTGCAGTTTTCAGAGCATTGAGCGACCGTGCATCAACGGCCAGAGCATTGCTGGCCGCAAGCATCGAAGAATGGGGCAGCGATGTACTCATATCACCTCCAGCTCGGCTTCCATGGCGCCTGCGGCCTTGATGGCCTGCAAAATGGCCAGCAGATCCTGCGGCGTAGCCCCCAGAGAATTCAGTGCCCGCACCACATCGGTCAGCTGCGGCGAGCTGGGCATGCTGATGACCTTGCCGGGCTCCTGCTTGACCTGAATGTCTGACTTCTGCGCCACCACAGTCTGCCCTTGCGAGAACGGCGCAGGCTGACTGATAACGGGCGTGCTGCTGATGGTGATAGACAGATTGCCGTGCGCAATGGCGCAAGGCCCCAGCGTCACCGCCTGATTGAGCACGATAGAGCCGGTGCGTGCATTGATGACGACCTTGGCCGCCGGCTTGGAAGTCTCGATAGGCATTTCCTGGATCTCGGCAATCATGCGCACGCGCGAGCCGGGATCCAGCGGCGCATTGACCTGCACCGTGCGGCCGTCCAGTGCCATGGCCGTGCCTGCGCCCATGCGCTGGTTGATGGCGCGCACCATCTTGTCGGCGGTCTGGAAGTCGGTCTGATTCAGACCCAGCGTGATCGTATTGCCCTGCTGAAGCGGAGAGCTGACGGCGCGCTCTACCTGCGCGCCCTGCGGCACGCGGCCTGCATTGAGGTGATTGACCTGTACCTTGGAGCCACCGGCCGCAGCACCCGCGCCGCCCACCACCACATTGCCCTGGGCCAGCGCATAGATCTCGCCATCGGCACCGCGCAGCGGTGTGGCCACCAGCGTGCCGCCCTTGAGCGACTTGGCGTTGCCCATGGAAGAGACATTGATGTCAATGGACTGGCCCGGCTGCGCAAACGCAGGCAGCTCGGCCGTGACGATGACGGCGGCCACGTTCTTGAGCTGCAGCTGCCCGCTATTGCCGGTAGCTGGCAGCGAGATGCCCATCTGCTCCAGATAGTTGGCCAGGGCCTGCTTGGTATAGGGCATCTGCGTGGTCTGGTCGCCCGTTCCATCGAGGCCTACCACCAGGCCATAACCCGTCAACTGGTTGCTGCGCACCCCCTGAATGGCTGCCACCTCCTTGATGCGTGTGGCATGCGCAGGCACGGTGAGCCCGCTGGCGCCCAGGGCAGCCAGCACCAGAATGGCGGTGCTTGCCGGACGCAGTGACAGGAGCGTGGACAGTACTTTCATACTGCCCATTCTCGGAAGAATCAGAACGGCATAACGTTCAAAAAGAACCGTGACAACCAGCCAATTGACTGGGCTTCGCTACCCTGGCCACGGCCGCGCGACTCGATGCGCACATTGGCCACCTGGTTCGATGCCACGGTGCTGCCGGGGCGCAGCGAGCGTGGGTCCACCGTGCCCGTAAAGCGCAGCACATCGACGTTCTGGTTCACGCCCACCTGCTTCTCGCCGGCCACCACCAGATGGCCGTTGGGCAGTACATCCACCACCGTCGTGCTGATGGTGCCGGTAAAGGTGTTCACATTGCTGGTGGAGCCTTTGCCCGAAAAATCGGACTTGCTACTCAGCTCGGCATTGAGGCTGTCCTTGATCGTCTGGGTCGCGCCGCCCTTGAAGAAAGGCAGTGCAGAGACACCGGCGCCCAGGCTGTTCTTGCGGCTCACGCCGGAGTCCTGGTTCTGGCGTGCCGTCACACTCTCCACGATCTGCACCGTCACCAGATCGCCCACCAGGCGTGCCCGGCGGTCTTCAAAGGCAGGGCGGTAGCGCGAGGCATTGAACAGGCTGCCCGTAGGCGCTTCGGCCACCTGCTCGCGCGGCTGCAGCACGGGCGGTGTGGTGGCCACCGGCATATCCACGGGCGGCGGTGCATTGGGCGAAAGCGCACAACCGGAAGCGAGCAAGGCCATGGCGATAGCGCTTGCGGTGGATGCATTGAAAACGGTGGCTTTGAACATGGCGGCAAGTCCTTGGCAGTCAGGTGCTTGGACCTTGTGCCCCTGGTACGCGCAACAGCGCGCTATTGAATAAAGAGCTTCTAGCGCTTGTCTCACAACGAATTCAATGTCAATTGCACATGAAAACGCCATCCATCAAGCGCAAGCAGCTCCTCAATACATAGTGATCAATCAGAGCTGCGCCAGCTTAGCCAGCATCTGGTCGGAGGTCTGGATGGCCTTGGAGTTCATTTCGTAGGCGCGCTGGGTCTGGATCATGGTCACCAGCTCCTGCACCACGTTGACGTTCGAGGCTTCCAGATAGCCCTGCTGGAGCGTTCCCAGACCGTTGGTGCCCGGTGTGCCTTGCTGAGGTGGGCCCGAAGCCGCCGATTCGCGGTACAGGTTTTCACCCACCGGCTGCAAGCCTGCCGGATTGACGAACTGGCTGAGCATCAGCGTCCCCACCGCCTGCGGGGCCGGATTGCCTGCCGTGGTGATGCTCACCACCCCGTCTGCGCCGATGGTGACCGAGGCGGGCGCAGGCGATGTTGGAATCGAAATCCCCGCCGCCAGCGGATAGCCCGAAGCATTCACCAGCTGACCATTGGCATCAGGCTTGAACGTGCCGTCGCGGGTATAGGCGATGGTGCCGTCAGGCATCTGAATTTCAAAAAATCCACTGCCGCTGATGGCCACATCAAACGCATTGCTGGTCAGTTGCTGGCTGCCCGCCTTGAAGTCGCGCGTGGTGCCAATCACCTTGGTGCCCAGACCAATGTCCAGCCCCGTCGGGTGCTGCGTCTGCTCCGTGGTCTGGCCGCCAGCCTGGCGCAGGTTCTGATAGATCAGATCCTGAAACTGCGCACTGGCGCGCTTGTAGCCGGTGGTCGAGACGTTGGCCAGGTTGTGAGAGATCACATCCAGCTGGGTCTGCATGGCTTCCATGCCCGTCTTGGCGGTAAACAGCGAGTTAATCATGGCGTATTCCTTGGGTTATCAGCCGTTCAGGCTCAGCAGCTGGCTGGCAGATTTGTCATTGGTTTCAGCGGTCTGCAGCAACTTCATCTGCTGCTCGAACTGGCGCGAGGCAGCGATCATGCCGACCATGGTTTCGACCGAATTCACGTTCGAGCCTTCAATCGATCCGGCCAGCAGGCGAGCCGCTTCATCGTTGGGCAAAGGCTGGCCTTGAGCCTGGCGGAAATAGCCGTCCGTGCCGCGCACCAGAGGCTCATCCACCGGCGGCGTCGCCAGCTTGACCCGCCCCACGGCCACGGGCAGCTGATTGCCGGTCTTGGCCGTCAGCGTGCCATCCGAGCCCAGGGAGATCGTCGACTCGGCAGGGATGTCGATCGGTGCGCCGCCGTCGGAGAGCACCGGCAAGCCATGGCTGTTGACCAGCACGCCTTCCGGAGAAATCTCGAACACGCCATTGCGCGTATAGGCTTCCTGCCCGTCCAGCCCCTGCACGGCAAACCAGGCTCGCCCCATGGCCATGGCATCCAGCTCCCGTCCTGTGCGCTGCGCAGGACCGGGGGCATCGACATAGCCGGACGTTGCCTCCAGCGCAAACACGCGTGTGCTGGCTCCACTGCCCTGCAAGGGCACCGAGCGAAAGGTCGACATCTCGGCCCGAAAGCCATTGGTGCCCGCATTGGCCAGGTTGTGCGCCAGCACAGCCTGACGCTGGGCCGCCGCATTGGCGCCCGTCATGCTGGTGTAAATGATTCGATCCATTCTGGCTCTCCTTCGCTCTCAACAATCGCCCTCTTTGCTGCTCGTTGCCTTGCGTGACCGACGTGGCCTGAGCCAGAGTCGCCGAGCAAGGGCCGCCCCGCAGCGAGGGCGTAGTCCCCCTATCAGGGAGTTACCTCAGGTTGACCAAGGTCGAGAACACCTGGTCCTGCGTCTTGATGGTCTGGGCATTGGCCTGGTACGAGCGCTGCGCCGTCATCATGTTGACCAGCTCGGCCGTCAGATCCACGTTGGACTCCTCGAGCGCACCCGACTGCAGAGAGCCAAAAGTGCCGGTCTGGGCCGAGCCATTGAGTGCCGGGCCGGAATCCGCCGTCGCCACCCATTTGTTGTTGCCAATGGAGCCCAGGCCCTGGGTGTTGGTGAACGCCGCCAAGGCCATCTGGCCTTCGGTACGTGTGACACCGTTGGAATAAGAAGCCACGATGGAGCCGTCGCGCCCCACATTGATGCCGGTCAGTGCACCCGAGGTATAGCCATCCTGCTTGAGGCTGCTGACGGCAAACTTGGTGCCGAACTGGGTCAGGCCGCCGAAGTCGAGCTCCACATTGAAGGCCGGCAGCCCATTGGGGTTGGCCGTGCCGCCGTTAATGCTCAGGTTCAGCGAAGTGCCCGTGCCCGGTGTGACGCCGGTGAGCTTGCCGCTCGCATCAAAAGTCGCCACTCCGATGGGACCCACAGCCGGATCCAGGGAGTTGAAGATGTTCCAGGTGTTGCCTGTCGCATCTTTCTCGAAGTACAGATTGACGGGGATCGCCGTGCCCTGCGTGTCATACACATTGAGCGATGTGCCATAGGTGGCACGTGGTGTGGCGGCAATGGGTGGGTTGGCGGTGGCATCCCCCGCAGCCAGCGTGGCACGCGAGTCCAAGTTCAGCTCCACATTCACCTTGGAGGTCTGCTTGGCGGGGATGGGCTGGCCTGTGGGAAAGCTCAAAGGCACAGGCGTGGCACCGGACTGGATCTTGCCGGTCGCGGGATCCACCATATAGCCCATGACATTGTCGTTGTCCACGGTCTTGAGGTTGCCCTCCTTGTCTAGGCCGAAGTTGCCGGCACGCGTGTAGGCCGTGCTGCCATCGCTTTGCTTGACGATGAAGAAGCCGTTGCCGTTGATGGCGATATCCAGGTTGTTGCCTGTGGAAGTAATGGAGCCCTGGCGAAATTGCTGCGACACCGCCGCCACATTCACGCCGATGCCGCTGCTCTGGCCGCTGGCCGAGCCAATGGCGCTGGCAATCATTTCCGCAAAGTCCGCACGCGAGGATTTGAAACCCGTGGTGTTGGAGTTGGCGATGTTGTGGCCGATCACATCCAGATTCTTGCTGGCGGCGTTCAGACCCGAGAGGCCTTGTTGGAAACCCATGCTTGTTCTCCTGCGGGGCAATTAATCGGTAAAAAAGGGCGACTTAGAAGGCGACTCAGTAAACGGCCTTGACACCCGTGTAGGCAATGGCTTCGCCGTTGTCCAGCTCCAGCATCAGACTGCCATTGCCCGAATTGGCCGCAATCACGGCGTGCGGCGCCAGCGGTGTGGAGGCCACCACCGTGCTGCCATTGGTGGCCTGAACCGAGTAGCGCAGCTGTGAAGCGTCGCCGCTGTATTTGTCGGCGGCATCCCAGGTGAAGTAGTTGCGCCCTGCCGCCCCAGCACCCAGATCAATGGTGTCCAGCAGCTCGCCGCTGGCCGTGGTGATCTGAACCTTGACACTGGCGGCCGAGCCTTCCAGGTCAAACGCAGCGGTGTGCGCTCCGTCAACGGCTGTGCCCAGGGTATTGCCCTCGGTCAGCACGGTGCGGCCGATCATGGAGGTGCCCTGCAGCATCTGCATGGCGGTGAACTGCCCGGCCATGGACTGCATGGTCTGGTTCAGCTGCTGAATACCGGTCACGGTATTGATCTGCGCCATCTGCGAGGTCATTTCCGCGTTGTCCATGGGGTTCATGGGGTCCTGGTTGTTCAGCTGTGCCACCAGCAGCTTGAGGAAACGGTCCTGCGCCTCATTGGGGTCGGTGACCGAGTTCTTGTTATTGCTGCTGGTGTTGAGCGTGGTGCCGTCCACACTGCTTGCGCCGTAGATCATGTGCGTGTTCCCGGGCTTACTGGCCCATTTGCAAAGTCTTGAGCAGCAGCGTCTTGGCCGTGTTCATGACTTCCACGTTGTTCTGGTAGGAGCGCGAGGCCGAGATCATGTTGACCATCTCGTCCACGGCGCTCACGTTGGAATGGGTGACATAGCCTTCGCCATCGGCCAGTGGGTGGCTGGGGTCGTGAATACGGCGACCAGGCGTGTCGTCTTCACTGATCGCATTGACCTTGACGCCCGCGCTGCCGTCATGACCCATGGGCACGGTCTGAAACACCACCTGGCGGGCCTTGTAGACGCTGCCGTCCGGCCCGGCCACGGCATCGACGTTGGCCAAATTGGAGGCCACCACGTTCAAACGCTGCGACTGGGCGCTGACCGCACTGCCCGAAATATTGAAGATGGAAAACATCGACATGGGTTAACTCCTGGGCTTACTGGCCCTGTATGGCGCTGAGCATGGTCTTGGACTGGCCGTTGATGAAACGCAGCGTGGCCTCGTAGCGCACGGCGTTGTCCACAAAATTGGCACGCTCGCGGTCCAGATCCACGGTGTTGTTGTCCAGGCTGGGCTGGGAGTTGACCGCGTAGCCCAGCTTGGCCTTGAACGCCTCGCCCGACATCTGCGCCTGCAGCGGGATATGGCCGGCTGCCGTGGTGCTGGCCTGCGTCATGGCCTGGGGGCCGCTGGACGCAGCCATCAGCGCTTCGCGAAAGTTGAAGTCGCGTGCCACATAGCCGGGCGTATCGGCATTGGCAATATTGCTGGCAATGGCACGCTGGCGCTCTGCGCGCAGCAGCAGTGCCTCGCTCTGGAAGTCCAGTCGTTCGGTCATTTTGTTCAGCATGTCAGCCTCGCTTTCAACAATTCGGAAGTGCCTGAGTCCACGGACTGCGGCATGCGAGGATTATGAAAATCGGGGCGCAAAACTAAAGCGCGAAGAAAGCGGTAATGCGCAGGCTCTTCCAGCCATCACCGCCAGACCATCGCCCCTATATTTGCTGCCATCGTCTGCAGCTCTTGTCACTGCAGAGCGCACACAAGGATTGATGCATGTCTGGCCGCTTCACCCACCGTTTCGCACTACGCCGCTTACAAGGCGCAGCTGCCGCGTGGTGCCTGGGCTCACTCATGCTGGCAGGCAGCGTGCATGCTCAGGACGGAGCCGCACAGCTGAGCCAGATCGGCCAGCGCTTTGTGGATGCTGCCCTGCAGCAGCCCTCTGCCGACTCCCCCCAGGGCAGCAACCCCATGCCTTTGCGCATGGAAGTGCAGATGGGCCAGCTTGATTCACGCCTGCGCCTGGCGGCCTGTGCCAAGGTGGAGCCTTATCTGCCCACGGGCAGCCGTCTCTGGGGTCGCACCCGCCTGGGTCTGCGCTGCGTGCAGGGCTCCGTTCACTGGAATGTGTTCTTGCCCATTACCGTGCGTGCCTACGGCCCGGCATGGGTGGCGCAAGGCAATATCCCCATGGGCACAACCCTGAGCGCCGCCGATGTCGCCTCCAGCGAGGTGGACTGGGCCGAAGACAACGCCCCCGTGTTTGCCAACGCACAGGACTTCATCGGCATGGTGACGACCCGTGCCCTGGCATCCGGCCAGGCTCTGCGACAGAACATGGTGCGCTCCCCCGCCCTGTTCAGCGCCGGCGCACCGGTACAGGTCATGGTTGATGGCGGCGGCTTCAGCGTCACCGCCTCCGGCAAGGCCATGACCGCCGCAGGACAGGGGCAGCAAGTACGGGTTCGCATGGATAATGGCCGCCTGGTGACGGGAACAGTCAATGCCCAGGGCGTGGTTCTGGTTCAGTAATCGAGAGCAATGACTCACATTTCTGAACCCATGTCAAAAATCCCTCAAGTTTTTCGCGCCCTTGTCGAAAGCAAGGCTACAGCGCCCTACGCCGATACAGGGCGATTGGAGAACCAGCATGAAGATAGGTAACAAGCCGGATCTGCCGCAGGCTGCTGCTGCGGCGGCCAAGCAGGCACCGAAATCTGCAACCACGGTTGCCACCGAAGAATCGACCAAGGGTTTACCTGAGCGAGCCGCTGGCGTGCCCGTGTCTTTCTCATCGTCTGCCCGCGCACTGGACAACCAGAGCCGCACCAACACGGACTTTGATGCCGACCGCGTCAAGGCCATGCGCGAAGCCATTGCCAATGGCAGCTTCCGCGTCAGCGCCGAAGCCGTGGCCGACAAGCTGTTGGCCAACACGGAAGAATTTCTGGTGCACGCTCGCGCCTGAAAGCATTCTCAGAGGCTGAAACCATGACTTTGCAGGAAATGCTCGACTCGCTGGATGCGGTGATTCAGACCGTCTCGGCATCGCTGCAAACTTCGGATGCCTCTGCGCTGGAGCAATCCAGCACCCGCCTGCGCGACGCAATGGTGGCTGTAGCCCAGCTCGTCAAGCGCTTTGCGCCCGAAGACTGGACGCCAGAGCTGCGCGAGCGGGCGCAAAAGCTCAATGCTGACATCGCCCTCATGCGCGACCAGTTGGCACGTCTGTCGGTACTCAACCAGCGTCGCACACAGGCCCTGGTTCCTGCAGCTCAGGACAGCACCTATGAAAGCAGCCTGCGCGGCGCTTCACAGACCGGCCGTGCACGGATTTATCACGCGGCCAGCTGACCTGCCCACCCCATTCAATTTTCATAGCTATCAGCGTTTACCTCATAAGCGTTTGATGGCAAAAAGACTCATATCCCCTGCACTCATTCGCCTGCCGCACCCTGCAGGCTTTTCACCACGCGCTCGAACACCCGCCAGAAGGCCGCGTCCTGCGTGGTGGCGAAATTGATGCGCATGCAGGTGCTCGATCCCCGGCTGGCGTGGAACATGGCGCCGGGCGCAATCATGTAGCCCTCGTCCAGCAGCAGCTGGGTCAGCACTTCGGTATCTACGCCGGTATCCACCCAGCCAAACATGCCAGCGGGCTCGGCCACAAAGCGGCAGCCTGCCGCCTGGGCCAGCGCCACGCTTCGGGTTCTGGCCTGTGCCAGATGCTGGCGCAGGCGCTCGGCATGACGGCGCAGCTGACCTTGCTCCATGCACAGGGCCAGCGCCTGCTCCATCGGCGTGGGAGTAGATAAGGTGGACAGCAGCTTGGTATCCAGCAATCTTTCGACCAGCTCGGGCGGTGCAGCCAGATAGCCCAGACGCCAGTTGGGCACCAGCACCTTGGCAAAGCCGCTGACATAGATGCTGCGCTGCAGCCGGTCCAGCACCGTCACGCGCGGCGCATGGTCGGGGGCGATGTGGCAGTAGGTGTCATCCTCCACCACATAGAAACCGTAGCGCTGCGCCATCTGCAGCACCTCATGGGCGCTGGCCGCACTCAAGCTGTAGCCCGTTGGGTTGTGCAGCACGCTGACGCTGACATACAGCTTGGGCGCCATGGTTTCGCAATAGCGCTGCATCACGGCCATGTCCGGCCCCTCGGGCCCGCGTGGCACAGGCAGCACGCGCATGCCCATTGCCTGCAGGCGCGCATATTCCACGGCCCAGCCAGGCTCCTCCACCATCACCGGGTCGCCGGGCTGCAGCAGAGCGCGGCTGACAATGTCCAGCGCCTGGGTGGCACCCATGGTCGTGATGATCTGCCCAGGCACGGCTGCAATGCCGATGCGCCGCAGCCGCCGTGCCAGCGCCTCGCGCAGGCTGCTGTCGCCCATGGGTTCGCCATAGCGCACCAGCGATTCGCGCAGCGCGGGCCCGCTGGTGACCTTGCGCATGGCGGCAGCCAGAAAGCTCGCATCCAGCCACTCCGCCGGCAGCACGCCCGCACCGGGCTGGGGCTTGCCCGCCACGCTTTCAACAAACATGCCGCGAATCAGCAAGGTGGCATTGACATGCGTGCCCGGTGCCAAGCCCAGCGGCGTATCGGCCTCTGCTTTTTTGATAGCTGCTTGCGCTTGTCCATCCTGCGTTTGAAGCGGATTTTGTGCAATATCTCGTACAAAAAAGCCGCGCTGCGGCCTGGCCTCGACCAGGCCTTGCGCCTGCAGCAGGTCATAAGCGGCGACCACGGTATAGGGGCTCACGCCCTGCTGGCGCGCGCACTCGCGCACCGATGGCAGGCGCGAGCCGGCAGGCAGCAGCCGGGTACGTATGCGCTCGGCCAGTCGTTCAGCCAGTTGCTGGGTCAGCGTCAGTGCCGCTTGACGGGAGAGGGAAATGGCCATGATTTTTGAGGCGTCAGACTGTATTGATGCAGATACCAATACAGAAGCCAAAATTGTAAGACTGTCTGTATAGGTTCTGTAATGGTCTCAGGCGTATATTGATTTCATCCTCTTGCTGGGCTGCCCTCTACACAGGGCCATGGCCAGTTTGTCGCAATTGCCCGCCACGCCCACACCGGCAAACGAGGCGCGACACAATAAACCCACCTGCTGGAGCGCAGTGGCCGTGCTATCCGCACCGCCGCTGTTGCGCAAAAAGCAATGCACTTTTGCCAGCACATGCCCTACAACGGCGTGAGACCGCACATTGGCCAGCCCCGTCGGGACTGGCGACGTAGAGATCGAGACCTGTTTTATGACAACCTGGAAACTGGCAGAGCGTGCTGCCAAGATGAATTCCTCCGCCATCCGCGAAATCCTGAAACTGACCGACCGTCCCGGCATCATCAGCATGGCCGGCGGCCTGCCCTCTCCACAGGCCTTCCCGCTGGATGCCTTCACCGAGGCATGCCAGGCCGTGATGCAGCGTGACGGTGCTGCCGCCCTGCAATACTCCACCACCGAAGGCTTTGCCCCGCTGCGTCAGGCGATTGCCGACTTCCTGCCCTGGAATGTGGACCCAGAGCAAATCCTGATCACCACCGGCAGCCAGCAGGCACTGGACCTGATCGGCAAGGTGTTTCTGGACAAGGGCAGCCGCCTGCTGGTCGAAAAGCCCACCTACCTGGGTGCGCTGCAGGCCTTCACGCCCATGGAGCCCGTGGCCGTCGGCGTGGACAGCGACGACGAAGGCATGCTGATCAACGACTTCGAAAAGCAAGTCGGCACCGGCGCCGACAAGGCCCGCCTGGCCTATGTGCTGCCCAACTTCCAGAACCCCACGGGCCGCACCATGAGCGATGCGCGCCGCCAGGCCCTGGTGGAAAAGGCCAAGGAACTGGACATTCCGCTGATCGAGGACAACCCCTACGGCGACCTCTGGTACGAGCAGGAGCCGCCACTGCCGCTGGCCGCACGCAACCCCGAGGGCGTGATCTACATGGGCTCGTTCTCCAAGGTGCTGGCCCCCGGCCTGCGCATCGGCTTTATCGTCGCGCCCAAGTCGGTGTACGGCAAGCTGACCCAGGCCAAGCAGGCTGCCGATCTGCACACCCCCAGCTTTAACCAGCGCGTGGTCGCCGAAGTCATCAAGGACGGCTTTCTGGACCGCCATGTACCCACCATTCGCGCCATGTACAAGGTGCAGCGCGATGTGATGCTGATGGCGCTGGAACGCGAGATGGCCGGTCTGGATGTGCAGTGGACGCGCCCCGTAGGCGGCATGTTCCTGTGGGTCAAGCTGCCTGCTGGCATGGATGCCCAGGCCCTGCTTGCCAAGGCCGTGGAGCGCAATATGGCTTTCGTGCCCGGCGCACCTTTCTATGCTGGCGATGCACAGGCCAACACGCTGCGCCTGTCGTATGTGACGGTGTCGGCCGAGCAGATCAATATTGGCATTGCGGCCCTGGCTGACGCAATTCGCAGCAACACCCCCTGATTGCCAGACTCCCCCTGAGGCGCCACGCGCCTTCCCGCTCTATCTGCTTAGCCCAGGGGTACGACAGCCTCGCTGCGGAGGGGCCCTTGCTCGCTGTCTCCAATATCCGATGACAAGCGGCATGCCCTATCAACCGGCCTGACACGAACCTCCGTGTAGCGCCGGTTTTTCTTTTTGCCGACAATCGCTGACCATGTCTGTCACTGCTTCCCACATCGCTTATTCCCGTCCCTATATGACTGTGGACGTGTTCACGCAAACCGCGCTGCTCGGCAACCCCGTCGCCGTGGTGCTGAATGCCGATGGACTGAGCGATGCACAGATGCAGGCTTTTGCACGCTGGACCAACCTGTCGGAAACCACGTTTGTGATGCAGCCCAGCGCCGAGGGCCAAGCCGCTGGTGCCGACTATCTGCTGCGCATCTTCACGCCTGCGGGCGAGCTGGCGTTTGCCGGTCACCCCACGCTGGGCAGTTGCCACGCCTGGTTGGCCCAGGGCGGCCAGCCGCACAACTCCAATCAAGTGCTGCAGGAATGCAAAAAAGGGCTTATTCCCATTACTACAAGCGCGCAAGGCGCTCTGTTTTTTGAAGTTCCATCGCTGGATTCGCAAGAGGTGTCTGAAGAAGAACTGGTCCCGGTGCTGCAGGTGCTGGGCCTTGCGCGAGAGCAGCTCTTGATGGCACGCCGCCTGTACAACGGCTCGCCCTGGCTGGGCCTGCTGCTGGATGAGCCCGATACGGTGCTGGGCGTAGAACCCGACTTTGCTGCGCTCAAAAAGCTGGGGGCCAAAGCCGGTCTGGCTGCGATCTATGAAGTGGAAGATGATGCACCGCTGATTGGCCGCTCCAGCCGCGAAGCGCGGGCCTTTGCCAAGCAGGCCGAAGAGGCGGCCCAGCAAAAAGTGACTTCTGCGCAGCCACGTCTTGAAGTACGCGCCCTGGTTGGCGAAACCAGCAGCGAAGACCCTGTGACCGGCAGTCTGAACGCCGCGCTGGCCCAGTGGCTGACGGGCGAAGGCCTGCTGCAAACGCCCTATATCGCCGCCCAAGGCGTGTGCGTGGGCCGCGACGGCCAAGTCCATGTTCAGACCGGCAGCAACGGCAAGCTCTGGGTGGGCGGCCACACCGTCACCGTTGTCAGCGGTTCGGCCTTGCTCTGAACCACCAGCCCTGCACAAAAGAAAACGCCAGACACCTTTTCAGATGTCTGGCGTTTTTAAAGCCTAAAGCTAATAAGCGACCGGATTAAGCGTCCAGACGTACCAGCCAACCGTGACGATCCGCAGCTCGGCCGTATTGGATGTCGGTCAGCTCCTTGCGCAGCGCAAGCGTGACTTCACCGGCAGGCGCGTTGATATCGCCCACGGAGAAATCCTTGCCCTTGAGCTGACCAATGGGGGTGATGACGGCAGCCGTTCCGCAGGCAAACACTTCGGTGATGTCGCCGCTGGCCACGCCTTGCTTCCACTCATCGGCAGACACCTTGCGCTCTTCCACGGTCATGCCGCGGTCACGTGCCAGTTGCAGGATCGAGTCGCGGGTGATGCCTTCCAGAATACTGCCGGACAGGGCGGGGGTGACCAGCTTGTTTTCCTTGCCGTAGACCAAGAAGACATTCATGCCACCCAGCTCTTCCAGGTACTTGCCTTCGGCGGGGTCCAGGAACAGCACTTGCGAGCAGCCGTTTTCATAGGCTTGCTCCTGGGGCAGCAGGGATGCTGCATAGTTGCCGCCGCACTTTGCAGCGCCGGTGCCGCCCTTGGCAGCGCGGGCAAAGTCGGTCGACAACCAGATCGCCACGGGCGCCACGCCCTTGGCAAAGTAAGGGCCTGCGGGGCTGGCGATCACGTAGTAGCTGGCCTTGTGCGCGCTGCGCACGCCCAGGAAGACTTCATCGCCAATGATGAAGGGGCGCAGGTACAGGCTGGCTTCTTCGCCGCCGGGCACCCAGTCCTTGTCCACGGCGATGATTTGCTTGAGCGATTCGACAAACAGCTCCACGGGCAGTTCGGGCAGGGCCAGGCGCTTGGCCGAGCGCTGCATACGCTGGGCATTGGCCGTGGGGCGGAAGGTCCAGATGGAGCCATCGGCGTGGCGGTAGGCCTTGATGCCTTCAAAAATCTCTTGACCGTAGTGCAGCACGGCAGCGGCGGGGTCCAGCGAAATGGGACCGTAGGGAATCACTTCGGCGTCATGCCAACCGGTTTCCTTTTCCCAGCGCACTGCCACCATGTGGTCGGTAAAGTGCAGGCCAAAGCCCGGCTTCTCCAGAATCTTGGCGCGCTCTTCGGCGCTGCGTGGGTGGCTTGAGGGAGTCAGCTTGAACTGGGTGGCAGAGGTGGACACGGGACGATTCCTTCCAGAAGGCATGAGGGCAATGCACCGGCACCTGCACGGCGCCATGGCAGTTTGTAAGGGTGCAGCACAGCGAAGCCGCGCGGCAAGGCCGACAGCGTAGCATGGCATTTTTGGGTTCTTTACAGAAACAAGCAGATACCGTCACAAGTGTGGCGAACTTGCTCCCAGTGAAGACCCGTGAAAACCTGCTTGGCAGAAGTGTTTGCTAACTTTTTGCAAACGGCGTCATGTGGCAGATCTGATCGGCCATGGTTTCGGCCTCCTGCGCGTTGTGCGTGACCAGAATGGCCGTTTGGCCAGCAGCACGCAGAATGTCGCGCACCTCGACCGTCAGGCGCTCACGCGTGGCAGCATCCAGATTGGAAAACGGCTCATCCAGCAGCAGCAGTGCCGGGGATGGAGCCAAGGCCCGCGCCAGCGCCACGCGCTGCTGCTGACCACCGGACAACTCATGCGGGAACTTGCTGCCTGAATCCGCCAGACCCACCACGGCCAGCAACTCCTGCACACGCCGGTCGCGCTCGGGCTTGCTGCTGCGGCGCAGGCCAAAGCCCACGTTCTGGGCCGCCGTCAGGTGCGGGAACAGGCCGTACTCCTGAAACATCATGCCCACATGGCGCTGCTCGGGCGGCAGATGCGTCCTAAGGCCGGACAACAGCCGCTCGCCCAGATGAATACTGCCAGCGCGCACGGGCTCAAAGCCCGCAATGGCGCGCAGCACCGAGGTTTTGCCGCAGCCCGAGGGGCCCAGCAGGCTGGCGATATGACCAGCAGGCACTTGCAGGTCAAAACCCTGCAACACGGTTTGCAGGCCCTGGGGAGTTTCGTAGCCCAGATGCAGCTGTGCAATGTTCAAAGAGGCAGTCATGCGATCACTTCATATTCAATAGCTGCTTGCGCAATACTAGAAAGCGTTTGAGGCCAATTTCATCTAATTTTTGTGACCCGCAAGCTGGGTGCGCGCCAGCAGCATGACGGGAATCAGGCCCGCCAACACAATGCACAGCGCAGCAATCGCACCTTCCTCGTAGGTGCCGCGCGCGGCTTCGGCATAGAGCCAGGTGGCCAGCGTATCGAAATCGGCCGGGCGCAGCAGCAGCGTCGCAGGCAGCTCTTTCATGGCATCGACAAACACCAGCATGGCGCTGGTGGCCATGGCCGGGCGCAGCAGCGGCAGATGCACACGGCGCAGCGTACCCAGGCGGCTTTCGCCCAGCAGGCGCGAAGCCTGCTCCAGCGTGGGTGGGATACGGGCCAGACCCGCCTCGATACCGCCCACGGGCATGACCAGAAAGCGAATCACGCAGGCCACGACCAGCACCACGCCTTGCCCCATCAGCGGCAAGCCCTGTGCGCCGAACAACTGAGCCAGCCCCGCATCCAGCGCCAGTGCAGGCGTCAGCAAGCCGATGGCCAGCACCGTGCCCGGCACGGCATAGCCCAGTGCCGCAATCTGCGCCTGCCAGCGCGAAGGCGCTTGCGTGCTGACGCTGGTGCGTGTGGCCCATGCCACGATCAAGCCTGCAGCCACGGCAATCACCGTCACCCCCAAGGCCAGCCCCAGAGTGTTGAGCAAGCTGGAGACCAGTCCTTCCGAAATCCCCGTGCCTTGCGCAAAGCGCTTGGCACTTTCCCAGCTCAGATAAGCCGCAGGTGCTGCAAAACCGACCAGCACGGGAACGCTGCAAAACAGCGTAGCCAGCCAGGCCGTGCGAACGGGCAGACGGTGCGGCTCAATCGCCCGCATGCGCTGGGCCGAACCAAAGCGCTGACGGCTTCGGCCCTGGCGCTCCAGCCAGACCAAGGCCACTACAGCCAGCAGCATGGAGCAGGCAATCTGCGCCGCGCCCGCCAGATCGGAGCGCGTAACCCAGGTGGTGTAGATCGACACGGTGAGCGTGTGCACGCCCAAGAATTCCGATGCACCGATGTCGTTGAGCGTCTCCAGCAGGGCCAGACTCAGGCCCACGACCAGCGCAGGCCGTGCCATGGGCAGGGCCACACGCCAGAACGCGCCCCAGCGCGTCTCGCCCAGCGAACGGGCGGCTTCCATCAGATGCGCGGGCTGGGTCATGAACATGGCCCGCGCCGTCATATACACATAGGGGTAGAGCGTGAAGCCCAGCATAAAAATCGCGCCCCCCATGGAGCGCAGATCCGGCAGGCGCCACTGACGCGGGCTGTCATAGCCCAGCAGCCAGCGCAGCGCACCCTGCACCGGACCGATGGGGTGCAGCAAATCCAGATAGGCAAAAGCCACAATGTAGGCCGGCATGGCCAGCGGCAGCAGCAGCGCCCAGTGCAGCCAGCGCCGCCCCGGAAAGTCATAAGCCGTGACCAGCCAGGCGCAGCCCGTCCCCACGATCAGCACCAGCAAGCCCACGCCCAGCAGCAGCAAGCCCGTATTGGCGGCCGCATCGGGCAGCACATAACGCACCAGATCCTGCCAGTGCGAAAAATCTGCCCCCAGCGCCAGCCAGGCCAGCGAAGCAATAGGTGCAAGCACCCCCAGCGCAATCAACCAGCTTGCGCCCTGCCACACCGGCCCGACGGGCCGCAGCCCTGAACGAAGAAAAGAAAACATCAACTGCGCACGAAAAACGGCTGCACCCAAAAAACCAAAAAGCTGCGGCCCATACAAAGGACGCAGCACTGAAAGAAGCACACCCAGCAAAAAGCCACCTGCAGGACGCAGCGCTTAAACAAGCAAGGCCCAAGAGAGGGACAGCAAGCAAGGGCCGCCCCGCAGCGAAGCTGTTGTCCCCCTCCGCAAAGCAGAGAGGGGGAAGCGGCAAAGCCGCTCAGGGGGCGTTACTTATTTATCAAATCCGACTTTATCGACCAACAAGCTGGCTTGCTTGCGGTGCTTGGCAATCTCGGTCAGCGGCAGCGGATCGATCTTGATTTCACCAATGTTCTGGGCCACCACGGGGTCCAGCGCCACGCCCTTGCGTACGGGGTGCTCATAGTTGGCCTGTGCGTACATATTCTGGGCCGGCTCGGAGACCAGGAACTCCAGCAGCTTCACGGCCTGCTCGCGGTTGGGCGCGTGCTTGGCGACAGAGGCGCCGCTGATATTCACGTGCGTGCCGCTCTTGGCATCGGCAAATGTGGGCTTGACGACCTTGATGGCATCGCCCCACTTGCGGGCGTCCGTGCCTTCCTTGGCCGCCTTCATGTGGCCCACGTAATAGGTGTTGGCCAGGCCCACATCGCAGATGCCGCCCAGAATGTCACGCGCCACATCGCGGTCGCCGCCCGTGGCCTTGCGTGCCAGATTGGCCTTGACACCCTTGAGCCACTGCTCGGTCTTGGCTTCGCCATCATGGGCAATCATGGCCGCAATCAGCGCCGTGTTGTAAGGGTGCTGACCGGCGCGGCTGCAGACCTTGCCCTTGAACTGGGGCTTGGCCAGATCTTCGTAGCGGAAGGCGCCGATCTTCATGTCCTTTTCGGCATACAGCACACGGGCACGCATGGACAGTGCAAACCACTGGTTGTCAGCCCCGCGCAGCTGGGCGGGAATGGCTGCCTCCAGAGCCGCAGACTTCACGGGCTGGGTCACGCCGCCATCGACCAGATCCAGCAGATTGCCGATATCCACCGTCATCAGCACGTCCGCCGGCGAGCGCTCGCCCTCGGCCTTGACGCGTTCCAGCAGACCATCCTTCACAAAAACCGTCTTCACGCCAATTTTGGTCTGGGCGGTAAAAGCCGACAGCAGAGGCTGAATCAGTGCGGGCTCACGTGTGGTGTAGAGCGTGATGTCCTCGGCATGGGCGGACAGTGCAGGGGCGCACAGGCTGGCAACGGCGGCCAGTGCAAACAGAGGGCGTCGAAACATGGATAGCTCCGGAAGGTTGATAGATACAAAAACGCCCCGCTTCAAGCCAGCAAGCCTTTGAACACGCAGGTGAAAAAAGGCCAGCCAAACTGTGCTGAAAGCGGAGCGTGTTTTATGTTTATGAGAATCGCTCGCATCCATCTTAACCGAGCAAGCGATGTCACCCACACCTCAAGCCTGATGGAAGCAACGGAAATGCGAATGAATCCACTGTCTCCCAAGCGCCAGCAGGTCGCAGGCATGACAGCATGGCCTGCGCACAAGGCCCAACATTGCGTTCCATGGGAAGCCTCTACCTTGTGCGCCACGGCCAGGCCTCGTTTGGCGCAGATGACTATGACCAGCTCAGCGAGCGCGGCAAGGCCCAAGCCATACGCTTGGGCGAATACTGGCGCGAGCGTGGCCTGCAGTTCGATGCCGTGTATGCGGGCACGCTGAAAAGACATCAGCAAACACTGGCCGGCATTCTGCAGGGGCTGGATTCCAGTGCCAGCCCCAAGACGCAAAACCGCCCCGGCCTCAACGAGTACGACAGCCAGGCCCTACTGCACGCCATTCACCCTGCCCCCTTGCCCAGGCCCGATACGCCCGAGCTCTACCGCGAACACTTTCGCCTGCTGTGCGACGCGCTCGCCCAGTGGATGGGAGGCACCATCAGCCCGGAAGGCATGCCGGACTGGAACGGTTTTTCAGAAGGCGTGCATCAGGTACTGGAAGAAGTGCGCCACCAACACAGCGGCCAGAATGTGCTGCTGGTCAGCAGCGGAGGCCCGATCTCCACGGCTGTGGGTCAGGTGCTGGGCACATCGCCCGAGGTGACGATTGCCCTCAATATGCGGCTGCGCAATATTGCCGTGACCGAGTTCAGCATCAGCCCCAAACGGCTGATGCTGCAGAGCTTCAACACCCTCAACCACCTGGACACCGTCGAATACAGAAACTGGATTACCAGCGCCTGAAGTTCAGCCCCAAACGGCCTCAAGCCCAGAGCGGTCAAGCGCAAGCTGCTACAAATCCTGAATGGAAACCCTCTCACTCACTCTCGGTGATACGGCGCTGATCCTGCAGATTGGCGCCCACCAGCACCTGCTGCCCACTGGTATTGCCACGCTAGTCAAGGCCTTTGGGCAACGCATGCCCACTGCTCTGACGCTGGAAAATGCCATTGCCGATGTGGAAGATGCCGTCATGCCCGCCGCCCAATGGCTACCTGCAGGAGCGGCCGCACTGCAAACGGCAGACCCCTTGCTGGTGCAAGTCATTCACAGCGCGACAGGTGATCCTCAGGCCGTGCAGGCGTCCCGCGAGGCCATCGAAAATCTGTTTGAGGCCTTGGCACACCAAGCCCAGCGACCGGGCCACACCGACCCACAACTTCCCCAAACGCCAGAATTTGCGGCGGCACTATTGATACTGCGTGAGGCCCTACATCATTGGGGCCTGCACTCGCTGCAAGCGAGCCATAACTAGCCCATAACCAGCCATTCCTTTGAGGCATAGCAGGCAGAACGCCTGGCTTCTGTCTGCAGCCATTTTTTGGCGGCACACTGTCTGCATAAAAATTTCAGACAGGAAGACAGACATGAAGCGCCGTAGTTTTACCCAATCCCTGATCAGCGCCGCAGCGGGGGCTGCCTTGCTGAGTGGCCTGGCCATATCCGCTCAGGCCCAGGGCCTGTCCAACCGCCCCATCCGCATCGTCGTACCCTTTGGCGCGGGTGGCGTTGCCGACGTCACAGCCCGCGTGGTGGCTCAGCAACTGTCCACCCAGTTGGGCCAGCCCGTGGTCATCGACAACAAGCCCAGTGCCGGCGGCATTGTGGCGGCCGATGCCGTGGCCAAGGCGGCACCCGACGGTCATACGCTGTTTCTGATGTCCAACGGCAGCGCCGTCACCGTGAATCTGTTCAAGCAGCTGCCCTTTGACATGGTCAAGGACCTGACGCCTATCTCCACCCTGGGCTACTTTGACATCGGCGTCATCACCGATGCCAAGTCGCCGTTCAAGAACCTGGGTGAGCTGATCAGCTATGCCAAGGCCAACCCCGGCAAGTTGAACCTGGGCAGCATCAACGTAGGCAGCACCCAGCACCTGGCGGCCGAGCTGTTCAAGACCACGGCCAGCATCGACGCCCAGATCATCCCCTTCAACGGCACGCCCGCCGTGGTAACCGCGCTGCGCGGCAAGCAGATCGATGCCGCGGTGGAAATTCTCACGCCCATCATGGGCCAGATCAATTCCAAGGCCGTGAACCTGCTGGCCGTCACGGGCGATAAGCGCTCGCCGCTGCTGCCCAGCGTACCCACGGCTCAGGAGTCTGGCGTCAAGGGCTTTGTGGCCTCATCCTGGAATGCACTGGCTGCGCCCTCCAAGACGCCTGCCCCCGTGATTGCACGCCTGAACCAGGAAATCAACGCCGCCGTCAACAACCCCGAAGTTGCCAAGAAGCTGCGCGAGCTCAATGTGCAGGCCCAGGCCAGCACACCCGAGCAGACGGCCCAGTTGCTGCAGTCCGAAATCAAGCGCTGGGGCGATGTGATCGTCCAGGCCAAAATTCCCAAGCAATAAGCACCCCACAGCCAAAGCTATTCTTTCAGTAGCTTATAGCGCCTGAATTTATTAGCTTTCAATGCAAAACAGCCTGCAAATGCAGGCTGTTCTTGCGCAATCAGCTACTAAATTCAAAGCGGCTGAGGCTTGTTCTCCACCGTGCTCAAAGGCAGGTCGTGAATCTCGCCCAGCAATGCCACCAGACCTTCTGCCGCTGACTGCACCACTTGGGCCCCGCGCTCGGCCGTGGCGGCAGCGGCGTTGCCTACAGCGCCTGCCGGGTTGTAGTCCTCGATAGCCCAGCCCAGCTTGGCGCTGCGGCCGTTGCCGATGAAGTGATATTTGCCCGCCCGCACTTCGGAGGTGGAGGCAAAGTTCTGCGCGCGCTCCATGTGTACGGTCTCGGGAGCCAGGTGCAGCATCATCGAGGTCTCGACCTCGCCGCCGTGAATGCCAAAGCGGTGCTCATGCGCACAGAACTGCTGATTGGCCGCATCGTCCACCAGCCCGAACCAGCTGGCGCTGTAGACCAGCAAACCATGCTGCATGCGCAGCTCGCGCGCCACGATGTCCATCACGCTGACCTGGCCGCCATGGCCGTTGAGCAGCAGCAGCTTTTGGATGCCGGCGCGCGCCACGCAGGCGCCCAGCTCCGTCCACAGCGCAATCAGCGTTGCGGGCTGCAGACTCAAGGTGCCGGCATAGTGGGTGTGCTCAACGGAAAAACCGATGTTCTGCGACGGCAGGAACAGCACTGGCAGATCGGCAGGCAGCTGTGGCAGTGCAGCGTTGATGACACCGTCAATCAGGCTGGCATCCACCGACAGCGGCAGGTGCGGCCCATGCTGCTCCACCGCGCCCACGGGCAGCACGGCCACGGTGGCGGCCGCCAGCCCGTTGCCCTGCGCGCTTGCGAAGTCATGGGCCGATGCCTGCGCCCAGAAACGAGAAGGCCAGCGTGCAGAAGAAAAAGACGGGGTAGTGCTCATACCCTGCATCGTAGCGGGGCCAGCGCCGCCCGGCCACGTCCTGCCTGAGCTTTGGCTTGCCGTCCGTCATCGCTGACAGGCCGACATGCCCCACAATGGCCCGATGCCTGACGCCTCCACCAACGCTACGCCACAGACTGTGCACTCTGCCAAAAAGCCCCAGACCCGAGATCTGACCCAGGGGCCGATTGCCAGCACCTTGCTGGTCTTTGCGCTGCCCATACTGGCAGGCAACGTGCTGCAGTCGCTCAACGGCTCGGTCAATGCCATCTGGGTGGGCGGACACCTGGGCGAGGCGGCACTCACCGCCACGGCCAATGCCAACAATGTGATGTTTGCGCTGATCGGTGCCGTCTTCGGCATCAGCATGGCCACCAACATCCTGATCGCCCAGAGCATGGGGGCCAAGAATATCGCTCAGGCCAAGCGCGTGCTTGGCACCAGCGCTACGTTCTTCAGCGTGGTTTCGCTACTCATCGCCTTGCTGGGCTGGCCGCTGTCGCGCCACCTTATGCAGTGCATGAGTACGCCCGAAGCGGCACTGCCTCTGGCCGAGGCTTATCTCAAGATCATCTTTCTGGCCATTCCTTTGCTATTCATGTTCAGCTTTGTGACGGCCGCGCTGCGCGGCGCGGGAGATACCAAGACACCCTTCTGGTTCCTGCTCGTTGTCGTCGCCCTGGACATGGTGCTGAACCCGCTGCTGATCTTTGGCTGGGGGCCCATTTCGGCCATGGGCATTCAAGGCTCTGCCATGGCCACGCTGATTGCCAACGGCGTGAGCTTTTTTGCCCTGCTGACATGGCTGCGCCTGCGTCGCCATCCGCTGTGGATAGGAAAGCGCCAGCTAGGCCTGTTCAAGCCGGATTGGACGATTGTGCGCACCCTGGTCGTCAAGGGCCTGCCCATGGGAGTGCAGATCGTGATGATCTCGCTGGCCATGATTGCCATGATCTCCATGGTCAACGAGCACGGCGTGCAGACGGCATCCGCCTATAGCGCCGCCCTGCAGCTGTGGACCTATGTGCAAATGCCTGCCATGGCCATTGGCGCGGCCTGCTCGTCCATGGCGGCGCAGAACGTGGGCGCGGGCCTGTGGAAGCGGGTCAGCGCCACGGCCACTGCAGGCATGCTGGGCAATATCTTGCTGACCGGCAGCCTGATCGCTCTTATCGTGCTGCTGGATCGCCATGTGCTGGGCTGGTTTCTGCCCACAGGCAGCCCCTCGCTGGAAATCGCCCGCCACCTCAACCACATCGCCATAGGCTCATTTCTGTTCTTTGGCGTGACCTTTGTGCTGGCCGGCGTGGTGCGCTCCACAGGGGCCGTCATGGCCCCCGTCATTATTTTGGCTATCGCCATGTGGGGCATACGTGTACCGGTGGCACGCTGGCTGCAGCCCGTGCTGGGTGTCGATGCCATCTGGTGGAGCTTTCCCATCAGCTCGGTGTGCTCCATGTTGATGACACTGGCCTACTACCGCTGGGGCAACTGGCGCAAAGCCCAGATGCAGGCAGGAAAGTCCGCGCCCCTCACCAGCGCCCGTGCACAGGACCCCGCCAATGTCGATGCCTTGCTGGACAGTGCCAGCCGCTGCGAGCGCATTGCCATGCCCGCCGAAGTCGGCGGCCAGCCGCCCAGCCCTGTCGCCAATCAGGCCATGGCTGTGGATAAGCCCTGAGCGTCTTGCGGCACTGCCGCACTCATAAAGACTTAATCAGTGCTCACCATACTGCCCCGGTTCAGGAACCAAAATGCCGGCCCAGGCTCTTACCACCGTCATGCTGTCTGCTCTTTCTTCTCGCCGCTCTCGCCCTTCCTTGCTTGCATTTTGGCTGCTCGCTTGCTTATTGATAGCAGCAAGTGCTTGGCATACAAGCACCAGAGCCCAAATCAATCTCAAGCTATCCAAGCCTGGTTCTGCCGCCGTCGTACAGACGCCGCACGCACGTGCCGAGCTGGTTGCTCAGGCACCCGACGGCATTGCGGCCGGACAAAGCTTCTGGCTTGGCCTGAAGCTCGCCCATGAGCCCGAGTGGCATACCTACTGGAAGAACGCGGGCGACTCCGGCTTGCCTACCGAGCTCCAATGGCAGCTGCCGCCGGGCCTGAGCGCCGGCAGCATTGACTGGCCCGCTCCCCATGCGCTGCGCGTGGGGCCACTGCTCAACTACGGCTATGAAAACACCGTACTGCTGCCGGTGCCCGTCAAGGTTGACAAGGATTTTCAGGCCCCAGCCTCCGGCATGGTGGATGTACGCCTGTCTGCCACCTGGCTGATCTGCCGCGTGGAGTGCATTCCTGAAAGCGGCGAGTTCACGCTGCAGATTCCAGTGGGCGGAACGACTGCAGCCCACAGCAGTGACTTCCTCAAGGCGCAGGCCCAGCAGCCTCTGGCCCTGGCCAGCAAAGGGGTTGCAAGTGTTCAGCCTGCAACCGATAGCTCGGCCAAAGTTGCAGACGATCGTCTCACCCTGCGTGTCACCGACCTGCCGAAGTCCATTCAGGGCAAGACGCTGGAGTTCTATCCCGAAGATGCAGAGACCTTCAGGCATGCAGCCGAATCCGGCAAGGAATGGCAGCAGCGCTGGGAGGGCGATGTCTGGGTCGCCGAGGGCCTGCCACTTTCCGACATGCGCGGCGAGACACCGCAGCAGCTGGCTGTCGTGCTGACATTGGCAGAACCACAAAGAAGCGCAGCCTTTGACAAGGGCGAGCCCATGGCCTGGCGCAGCGTTCTGGCAGTGCAAGGGCAATGGAAGCCTGCCGAGCTGGCCAGTGTCTCCCCTGCATTGGCTGCGGCACTGGAAGCCAACAAGAGTGCAGGCAGCACGACACAGCCAGCGCCAGCGGGCAGCAACTCCGGCCTGCTGGCAGCCCTGCTGGGCGGTCTGATCGGCGGGCTGATCCTCAACCTCATGCCCTGTGTCTTCCCGGTACTGGCCATCAAGGTGCTGGGCTTTGCCGGCCATGGCCAAAACCGTCGCGAGCAAAAGCTGGGCGGCCTGGCCTATACCGCTGGCGTCATCCTCTCATTCATGGCTCTGGGCGCTTTGCTGCTGGGGCTGCGCGCCGCAGGTCAGCAACTGGGCTGGGGCTTTCAGCTGCAGTCGCCTGTTGTGGTTTCTCTGCTGGCAGCACTGTTTACCGTACTGGGCCTCAATCTGGCAGGTCTGTTCGAGTTCGGCAGCATCGTGCCCAGCCGCATCGCCAGCATGCAGGCACGCAGCCCGGTGCTGGACTCTTTCCTGTCCGGCGTTCTGGCGGTCGCCATCGCCTCGCCCTGCACAGCCCCGTTCATGGGGGCATCTCTGGGCTTTGCCATCGACATGCCAGCCGCTCAGGCATTGACCGTGTTTGCCGCTCTGGGCGTGGGCATGGCCCTGCCTTATCTGCTGGCCAGCTTTGTACCTGCCATCGTGGCCTGGCTGCCCCGCCCCGGTGCCTGGATGCAAACCTTCCGCCACGCCATGGCCTTTCCCATGTTTGCCACCGTGATCTGGCTGGTCTGGGTGCTGGGCCATCAAGGCGGCATGGACTCCGCAGCAGCTCTGCTGGCCTTGCTGCTGATGCTGGCCACGCTGATCTGGGCCACTACTCTGCAAGGCAAGACCCGCATGATGGTCTGCGCCATTGCAGCGCTACTGACCGCCGGCGTCGCGTATTACGCCTTGCCGCTGATCAATGCCGAGCCATTGGAAACCTCTCAGGCACAAACGCAGTCGGGCGAGCTATGGCAGCCCTGGTCGGCAGACAAGGTTCAAGCTGCGCAGGCTGCAGGACAGCCCGTGTTTGTGGACTTCACAGCCGCCTGGTGCGTGACCTGCCAGGTCAACAAGCGCACCACGCTCAGCAACGCCGAGGTTCTGGCCGCTTTTTCTCAGCACCAGGTGCAATTGCTGCGCGCCGACTGGACGCGCCAGGACCCTGCCATCACCCAGGCTTTACAGTCTCTGGGCCGCAGTGGCGTCCCTGTCTATGTGCTGTATGCACCAGGCCGCGCTCCGCTTGTCATGAGCGAATTGCTCTCCAGGGCTGAAGTTCTCGATGCACTGAAGATGCTGTAGGCTAAGCATCCACTGACATCTACCCTATGGTCTTGATGTGAGAGACGGCCTAGACTGGACCTGCCCACAAGCCGGGAAAGCCGCAGCACTGCTGCACATCGCAGCATGAAGACTGCGGCCCACCTGAACCGCACAGGAGGTCCGCCATGCATGCCAACCATAGCCACATACCTTCTCACAGGAAGCTCTGTCTTCTGCGCGCACTGGCAATGGCCAGTCTTGCCATTGCGGGCATGTCCTTGCCCTTTGCCTGGGATGTTTTGGCCAGCATCGACAGCATGCCCAAAATGGGCTGGCTACAACAGGCGCTGGCCCAGGTTCCGCCTCTGAGCTGGATCATGATGTTTGTCTGGGGCGGCGCAATTCCTCTGGTACTGCTGCTGAGCCTGCAACAAGAGCGCCCACACAAGCTGCGCACGGCAATCGCCATGCTGGTGCTGATGTTGATCGCTGTCACCTGGTATGCCCATATGCCACTCAGCAGCCAGTGCGCGGCCATGTACCCGGCGGCCAGCTTTTCCTGCTCGGCCCTGGAGTGGGGTTACAGCCTGAGCCTGGTGCTATCACTTGCCGCCTATGCCTTTTTGATTATGGGGCTGAGCATCACCGCCCTGGGCCTGCTGGCCGAGGGTCTGGAGGACGAGCACGGTCATGCCGCCTGAGCCTCCGCTCAGCAATACACACTTCAAGCCCGTGGCACCAAGCCTCGGGCTTTTTTGTGGGCTCAGACCCTGCCGCGACTAAACAGGCGGCGATAGCGTGAAGGCAAATCCTGCATTCGCATCATGATGGGCAGGTCGGCCGTATTGAAGTCGCTGTCCCAGGCCGGTGCACCCAGCACTTTGGCGCCTGCGCGCAGATAGCCTTGAATGAGCGCAGGCGGCTCGACATTTAGTGCATCTGCCGAGACATTGCTGATATGCGCCAACTCCTCTGGCAAGGCGACGCGGGGATTCACCTGCAGCTCAGGTTCGGCCAAATGGCTTTGGCGCAGCTGCTGCCAGATGCGCGCCGGGCCTTCCCCATGTGCCAGACCCGGGTACTGCATGGGAATGCTGGCGCAGCCCACCATGGCTTCCAGTTGATTACGCTGCATAAATTCGGCCAAAGCAGCCCAGAGCGCCAGAATCACGCCTCCCTGACGATGTTCGGCATGTACACAGCTGCGCCCCAACTCCACCATCTTCCCTCGCCATGCACAGATGGGGGAGAGATCGAACTCCTGGTCACTGTACAAACCGCCCGCACGTTGGGCTTGAGCAGGTGTCAACAGACGGTAAGTGCCTATCACCTTGTTCTGCGCTTCGTCACAAACCATCAGGTGCTCACAGAAGTCATCGAAAGCATCGATGTCGTGGCCTGCTACCGGCGTCTGTAAAACAGCGCCCATTTCCTCCGCAAAGACCTGATAGCGCAGGCGCTGCGCCTGCCGCACTTCATCCAGGTGACGCGCCCAGCGCACCTGCAGGCGTAAAGCGGGCGCTGCAGCATGCATAGTGCTGGTGGAATGCAAGGAAAGCGAGGGGGCCGATGATGATGTTGCCGCAATGCTCTGACCATTCAGCGCATCAAGAATCTCGGGATGCCTCATGTCTGCTTTCCTCTCGATGTTGGACGCAGTTGGCGGCCTGCCTGTGCCACACGGTGTGTCTGCGTGCCGTTATTGTGGAAAACGCAAATGAAACTTGCGCGACAGTTGGATGACGCTTGCGTGACAGCGCGTAAAAAACCGTTAAGCCCCAGAGGTGTGGATGACAGCTCGGGAATGTAATGAATAGAAAAGCCAGAGTGGGCGACAATCGAGCTATGAGTTTCGCCCCCCTGACCAATGACACCTTCCTGCGCGCATGCCGTCGCCAGGCTACTGACTACACGCCCCTGTGGCTGATGCGCCAGGCGGGACGTTACCTGCCTGAGTACAAAGCGACCCGCGCCAAGGCTGGCAGCTTCATGGGCCTGGCCACGAATGTGGACTACGCCACCGAAGTCACGCTGCAGCCACTGGAGCGCTTCCCGCTCGACGCCGCCATCCTGTTCAGCGACATCCTCACCGTGCCCGATGCCATGGGTCTGGGCCTGACCTTTGCCGAAGGCGAAGGTCCACGCTTTGCCAAGGTGGTGCGTGATGAGGCCGCCGTGGCCGAACTGGCCGTGCCCGATATGGACAAGCTGCGCTATGTCTTCGATGCCGTCACCAGCATCCGCAAGGCGCTCAATGGCCGTGTGCCGCTGATCGGCTTCTCAGGCAGCCCTTGGACCCTAGCCTGCTATATGACCGAAGGCAAGGGCAGCGACGACTACCGTACCGTCAAGTCGCTGATGTACTCGCGCCCCGACCTGATGCACCGCATTTTGGAAGTCAACGCCGACAGCGTCGCCCAGTATCTGAATGCCCAGATCGACGCTGGCGCCCAGGCCGTGATGATTTTTGACAGCTGGGGCGGCGTGCTCGCCGACGGTGCGTTCCAGGAATTCAGCCTGCAGTACACCAAGCGCGTGCTGGCCCAGCTCAAGCGCACTGGCGTGGATGGCACCGATGTGCCCCGTCTGGTCTTTACCAAGGGCGGCGGCATCTGGCTGCAAGATATGAAGGACATCGACTGCGAAGTGCTGGGTCTGGACTGGACTGCCAACCTGGGCAAGGCCCGCGCCATCGTCGGCGGTGAAGTCGGCGGCCCCGGCAAGGCGCTGCAGGGCAATATCGATCCCAATGTACTGTTTGCACTGCCAGAGCAGATCGCCGCACAAGCGCGCGCCGTGCTGGACAGCTTCGGCAAGCCGCACACCGACAAGACCACCACTGGCCCTACCCACATCTTCAACCTGGGCCATGGCATCAGCCAGTTCACTCCGCCCGAGCATGTGGCAGCCTTGGTGGAGACAGTCCACAGTCACTCTCGCCTGCTGCGTACTCAGGGCTGATCAAGCCTGTGACAACAGCCTGCAATGGCTGTCGTCATAGAGCAAACCCTGCTTATTACCCAAACAGAGACAATGGTTATTGCACGACACTCCTCGTGCAATAACCCAAAAGAACTCTCACAAGTCATTGATTTCAAATAATTAAACTCTCATTCCTGAGAATTTCAGCGCCAACCATGCTTGGCGCTTTTTTATTTTTTCTCTTCTCAGGCCTGCAAGACTCCGAAGTTATCCACATATGGATACCCAAAGTAATTGCCGTAGCTGATGACTGCTTGCATTAGTGCTACTTTTTTAAGAACTTAAAGACTTTGCACCGTCATTTGCATGCATTTAGGTTTAGGGGCTTCTCGGTTGACAGTGCCTCAGCACCTGATTTATGCACAGATACGGCAAAGCAGACCTACGACCTCTCCCGGCTTTCAGAATTCTTTAAAACCTTCAAGATCAAAACTCAAACCATTGATTTTTATATTGTTTTTCTAAACCCAAGAAGATAAAGCAAAGCTTCACCGCTCATCTCCAGACTCAACCGTCAGGTTCAGGCATATTTTTTCTCACAAAGTTATCCACAGAGCGCAAAGCCTTTGCAGGCATCAAAATCTGCTATAGCTCTGGAGAACTGCCACTTTTCCTTTCGCTTTCCATCCATGCCCCACCTCGTTCACGTTGCCGTACACACACCTGCTCACAGTGCCGTAGGCGATCTGTTGAGCTATGGCAGCGAGAGCGCGCTGGAGCCCGGCACACTGGTGCGCGTGCCTCTAGGAAAAAGGGAGCTGCTGGGCGTTGTCTGGGATACGCCTGCATCCCCAGATGCCATACCCGAAGGGGTGCAACTGCGCAACATTGCCACTTTGTTAGAGGACATAGCACCACTGGATCAGCCATGGCGAAAGCTGGTTGCCTTTGCTGCCCACTACTACCAACGCAGCATCGGTGAAATCGCCATCACCGCACTCCCGCCTCAGCTGCGCGATATGACGCCCGAGCAACTGGCTCGGCGGCTGGCTCCTCCCAAAGCCACCCAATCCAGGAGCAAGAAAAAAGCCAAGGCAGAAGAGCTGACGAATGACACGCAAACTGCCGTAGCCCTCCCGCCAGCAGCGCCCGAAACGCCTTTATCAGTAGCGCTTAGCGCAGAGCAGGCCTCGGTTTTCGAGCAAATCGAGCAAAACCCCGGCCCATTTCTGCTCTATGGCAGTACTGGCAGCGGCAAGACCGAGGTCTATCTGCGCGCCGTGCAGGCCGTGCTGGATGCCAACCCCGAGGCACAGGCGCTGGTGATGGTGCCCGAGATCAACCTCACGCCGCAGTTGGAAGAGCGCTTTGTCGCCCGTTTTGTACCGCAGTTTGGCAAGGATGCCGTTGTCAGCATGCACAGCGGCATGACCAACCCGCAGCGCCTTAAAAGCTGGCTGGCCGCCCACACCGGCCGCGCCCGCATCGTGCTGGGCACACGCATGGCCATTTTTGCCAGCCTGCCGCAACTGGCTCTGATCGTGGTTGATGAGGAGCACGACGCCAGCTACAAGCAGCAGGAAGGCGCACGCTACTCCGCCCGCGATCTGGCCATCTGGCGCGGGCGCGATAGCGGTGCCAAGGTGATTCTGGGCAGCGCCACACCATCGCTGGAGAGCTGGCATGCATCGGATCCCGAAGTCGGCCGCTATCTGCGCCTGCATATGCCCAGCCGCATAGGCTCTGCATCGCTGCCCAAAGTACGGCTGGTGGACATGACCCAGCAGCCCAAGCGTGCCGTCTTTTCGCCACCGCTGATCGAAGCAATTACCGAGCGCGTGCTGCGCGGCGAACAAAGCCTGATTCTGCTCAACCGCCGCGGCTTTGCGCCCGTGCTGTTCTGCGCAGACTGCAACTGGAAAAGCGACTGCCCGCACTGCAGCGCCCACCAGGTCTTTCACAAGGGCGACCGCACCCTGCGCTGCCACCATTGCGGTTTTACCCAGCGCGTGCCTTTTGCCTGCCCCAGTTGCAGCAACCCCGACATCCTGCCGCTGGGCAAGGGCACGGAGCAGCTCCAGGAAGAGCTGGAGCGACTGCTGCGCAATGTGCAGCGCCCCGACGGCAACCCGACCCGCGTGGCACGCATCGATGCGGACACCACCAAGGCCAAAGGCAGTCTGGAGGAGCAACTGGCCCAGGTGCACGCCGGTGATGTGGACGTGCTGGTCGGCACCCAGATGGTGGCCAAGGGTCATGATTTCCGCCGCATCACCCTGGTGGCTGCCGTGCAGCCCGACAGCGCGCTGTACTCCAGCGACTACCGCGCGCCGGAGCGGCTGTTCTGCCTGTTGATGCAGGCCGCAGGCCGCGCCGGGCGCGATGCGCAATATGTCAAGTCACAAGGCAGCCACCCTGAGATGTGGATTCAAACCCACGATCCGGAAAACGCTGTCTACACCACGCTGCGCAAGCATGACTACCCGGCCTTTGCCAAGCAGCAGCTCAAGGAGCGGCTGGACGCAGGCATGCCGCCCTATGCCTTCCAAGCCATCGTCCGGGCTGATGCGCGCACGCAGGAGGCCGCCCAGGCTTTTCTGACCGCTGCCACCCAGGTCGCCCGCGATGCGAAGCTGCCCTATCTGGACGAAGTCTTTCTCTACCCCCCCATCCCCATGGCGGTGCAACGCGTGGCCAATGTGGAGCGCGCCCAGATGCTGCTCGAAGCCACCAACCGCAGCGCACTGCTGCGCTTTCTGAGCGCCTGGCAGCAATACCTGCACTGGCTGCGCAGCCTGCCAGAACACAGGCCGTTGGTGCGCTGGTTGGTGGATGTAGACCCTTTGAGTATTTGATGTTTTTAGCCTATAACGCTTGATACACAAGCGCTTTCAGCTATCAATTTAAAAAAGGCAGCGTCGCTTTCCCGCATCCATCGGGATTTGCGCGAATGGGCAGCCCGGCATGGCTATTGCATGGTGTGAACCCCGGCTCCACAAGAGACCGGTTTCTTTCATATCGGAGCACTACTTCATGCAAAAAAAAGCTTTCCGCCAGACTCTGCTGGCTGCCACGATTGCCGTTCTGGGGGTTCTGTCCGCACCCGGCGCAGCGCTGGCCCAAGACGCATCACCGGCAGCGGCGCAATCGACCAAGACACAGGCGGCAAAGTCCAATGTGGTGGTACTTGCCACGGGCGGAACCATTGCAGGCGCCGGAGCATCCACCGTCAACAGCGCCACTTACACCGCAGCCAAAGTGCCTGTGGACAAGCTGCTGGCAGGCCTGCCGGAACTGGCCCAGATTGCCAATGTGCGCGGCGAGCAAGTCTTTCAGATCGCCTCCGAAAGCTTTACAAACGACAACCTGCTGACCCTGGCCAAACGCGTCTCGCAACTGGCCAAGCAGCCCGATGTGGATGGCATCGTCATCACCCACGGCACGGACACGCTGGCCGAGACTGCCTACTTTCTGAGCCTGACCGTGCACACCGACAAACCTATTGCGGTTGTCGGCAGCATGCGCCCTGGTACGGCCCTGTCCGCCGATGGTGCACTGAATCTGCTCAACGCCGTCAGCGTCGCTGGCTCCAAGGACGCCAAAGGCAAGGGTGTCTTTGTCACCATGAATGACGAGATCAACACCGCCCGCGATGTGAACAAGGACATCAACATCCAGACCAGCGCCTTCAAGAGCCAGTGGGGCCCGCTGGGTATGGTGGTTGAGGGTAAGAACTACTGGTTCCGCGCGCCCGTCAAGCGCCACACCATGAACTCAGAGTTCAATATCGACAACATCGACAAGCTACCCCAGGTGGACATCGTCTATGCCTACGGCAGCGTTCAGCCCACGGCGGTGAACGCACTGGTTGATGCGGGCGCCAAGGCCATCGTCCACGCCGGCACCGGTAATGGCTCGGTGGCCGACCGCATGGTCAAGCCGCTGCAGGATGCGCGCGGCAAAGGCGTACTCATCGTGCGCTCGGCCCGTGTGCCCTACGGCTTTGTACTGCGCAATGCCGAGCAGCCCGATGACAAGTACGACTGGGTCGTGGCCCACGACATGCGCCCCGAAAAAGCCCGGCTGCTGACCATGCTAGCTCTGACCAAGGGTGCGAGCACGGCCGAGCTGCAGCGGATGTTCTGGGAGTATTGATCAACCATCCCCCGAGACGCTGGCGCGCCTTCCCCCTCTCTCGTTTCGCGGAGGGGGACAATGCCTTCGCCGCGAGGCGGCTCTTGCTTGGCATCCCTCGCTTAAGGGAATTCTTGAATTAACGCTTACAGCCTAAACAGCGGCTTGCGCTTACTGGGTGTGCGCAGGCCGCTATTGTTTTTGCCTGGATTGTTTCACTGCGAGCGGCTCTGATGTCGGAGCTTCAACATCGAATGTCGGCGACCACGCCGATCCGGCCACTTGACGATGATTCACCATGCCTTCAGGCAAAATCCAGACGATCAGGGCAAACGTGGCATCAGGTCCGCCGGAAAGCCCAACTTGAAGAATGGAACAGCATCAATGGCACTGACGAAAAAGGGCGATCTCATGTACGGCACGACGTCCGGAGACACCCAAGCCGAGCTACGCAGCTACAGCATTGCAAATCGACATGAGGCCGTCCGGTTTGCCTCGTCCAAATGCGATTGCGGGTGCCGGACTTTTGCGCTGCAGACCGATGAACAAGCCGGCGTGGCAGTCCGCACCTGCACCGACTGCGGGCAGGAACACCTGATGGGCGACAGCGCGGACTACGTTGAAGAGGCCGCTCCCGAGGCGCACGAGTGCGTGTGCGAGAACGAAGTGTTCGAGCTAGTGTCCGGCGTTTCCGTGTACGAGGGAACACATGATGTGCGCTGGTACTACATCGCTTGCCACTGCGTGGAATGCAATTTGGTTGGGGTCTTCGCAGACTGGAAATGTGAAGCGGGTGATGCAGCGGCTTTCCTCGCCAAGGTATGAGCACCCCGCAGAGCTCCTGCTCGCAGACTCGAACAATAACAACTGAGCGATAGCGACCATTTAACCTCAGGGCGGTTCAAAAAGCGATCAAAACAGCGGCTTGCGCTTACCAGACAAGCGCAAGCCGCTATTGTTTTTGCTATGTCATCAACGCTACGGCTGCTGAGAAGGTCAGAAAAGCCAAGCTGGTCGAGACCAGAATGATTCTGGCCACGCGGCCGCTGTGGGCGCCGTAGCGTTCGGTCAACAGCGATACATTGCTGGCCGACGGCAGGGCAGCCAGCAGCACCAGCACAACCAATGTTTCATGGCTCAGCGACAGGCCCATGGCGATGGCACCCATGCCCACGGCCCAGACCAGCAGCGGGTGAATGATGAGCTTGGCCAGCGCAACCGGCACATAGTCACACACCGCCACGCGTTCGTGGCTATTCATTTGAGAACGGGCCAGTACGGCGCCGATGGTGAACAGGGCGACGGGCGATGCAGCACCCGCCAGCATGGCCACGGTTTTGTCCACAGGCTCTGGCAGAACCCAACTCATAGCGGATGCCAGCCCGCCCAGCAAAATCGCCCAAGGCATGGGGTTAGAGAGCATGCCTTTGAGGGAGTTGCGCACTGCCGTCCAGACACCGCTTCGACCTTGTCCGCCAGCAAGATCCAGGCGAGAGAGTGCAATACAGGCCGAGGTGGTGATGACCATGTCGATGGCCATGGTGACGATGACCGGACCAGCGCTTTGTGCGCCCAGCAGCGCCACCAGCATGGGCACGCCCATGAAGCCAGTATTGGGGAAAGCAGCCACCAGTGCGCCAAAGGCGGCGTCGTTCCAGCCCATGCGCTTGCGGGTCAGCGCCACCGTCACGCCCACCATCAGTACGGCGCACAGCAGATAGACGGCGGTGACGTTGGTGTCCAGCAGTTGGTGGATAGGGGTTTGCGCGCCAAAGCGGTACAGCATGCAGGGCAGCGCGAAGTACAGCACAAAGGCGTTGAGTCCTGGTATGGCTGCTTGCGGCAGCACGCCGCGCCAGGTGGCGATAAAGCCGCAGGCCACCAGCGCGAAGAAGGGAAAGGTGATGAGGAGAACGGACAGCACCCGCAAATTGTGAATGCACAGCGGTGAAATAGCGCTCTTTGCTCACCTGAAATTATTTGCAGTCAGCCGTCGCACACAGCGATGAGCGCAGCCACAAAAAAGCCTGCTCCAGGCAGGCTTTGTTTCACAGGAATCCGGGACGCTCAGAGCTTGAGTTCCTTTTCCACATCCATGGTCTTGCGACGGGCCAGCGCCAGGTTGGCACGCGTCTTGTCCAGAACCAGATAGAAGAACACGCCCTCATGCGCACTCACTGGACGAATGATGTGGTACTGCTTGCCCAGAGTGATCAGAATGTCGTCGATCTGATCATTGAGGTTGAGCATGCGCATGGTCTTGAGCTTGGCACGCACCACTTCCGTATTGCCTGCTGCTGCAAGCTCCATATCGACACCACTGCCGGCGCTGCCCATCAGCATGCCGCTGGTACTGTCGACAAGAGCTGCACAGACAGCTCCGTCAGTCATCATCAGAGCGTCCAGAGAATCTTGAATAGAGGCCATAAATCCACCTTATAGAAAGCAAGACAAGGAACCCGCACACAGACTGTGCGCCCACCCTAACCTCAGAACCTCACCTCAATCAGGGCAGATACCCTGTAGAGACCTCGCCTGCCGCCCAAAGCGCGCGGCCCAGCAAAGCGTTCTGATCCACCACCAAACAAAGAACTGCCGGAAAAGAGCCGTTCACCGCCTGGAAGACCACCGTGCCTGACTCCGTCTCGAAAGTCAGGCGCCTACAGTCTTTGTGTCCGATTTCATTGGCCACAGCCTTGGCCATGGCCATGAGCGAGCCCGCCATGGCGGACAGGCGCTCGGTCGGTAGCTCGCTGCGAATGCGCAGCGCCGTAATCTCAAAGCCATCGGGCGTGCAAAGCAACGCGATATGCACACCCGCAACAGGCGCAACGACACGCGTCAGGATTTCCTGACCGGCCTCGACTGCGTGGGCCGGAATAACAAGAGGACTATTGGTTTTCATAAATTCTGACTTTGCAAGGACAACAGTGATGCCAGTACACCCAGGGCATCCAGCATCTGCTGACGATCGCGGGGATCGGCCTCGACAAGAGGAACAATGTCATGCCCTTTGGCCTGCAACGCTGCACTGAACGCTTCCAGCTGTGTACCACTGGCCGAGCGGCAGCTGAGAATGATCATCAGCGGGGCTGTCTCCAGTTCAGCCACGCCCCTGAGCATTTCAGAAGCGTAATCCACCGCAGCGGCATCATTGACGTCCAGCATCAGCAGCGCACCTACTGAGGCAGAGAGCACCCAGCGGCGCACAAAATCAAAGCGATCCTGCCCTGGACTTCCGACCAGCTGCAAACGTTCCCCCGATCCCAGGTCAATCTCCCCAAACTCAGCCCCCACGGTCGTGAAGTCCTTAGAGTGTGCGGCCTTGTCAAGATTGGGCACGTCGCTGCCAGCCATCAACTGGCCGCACAAACTGCGCAGCGCTGTGGTCTTGCCTATGCCCATGGGGCCCAGCAGGCTCACCCGCAGCAAACCCTGGCCGGGCTGCATGGGGATAAAAGATGTCATGTACGTCCTCCGCGCGTAATCCAGCCAGTCAGTTTGCTCACCCACTGACGCGTCACCGAAGTGGCCGGCTGCGTTTTTGTTGATTTCTGTGCTGCAACCAGTACCTGCTGCGTACGCAGACTGCACTGCAGCACAGTTTGCAGCTGGGGCAGTGCCAGTAGTGTTAGCAACTGCGGCAACTCAACCCCGGAGTGCTCCTGCAGTGACTTCACATCGATAGGGCCACGCGACAAAAGTGCCAGTACACGCATGTTCTGAGCTGTGTTGGCCCCCATAGGCAAAGCAATCCAAGACTTGATCTGGAAGCGGTGTGGACACTCAAGCCCCTGCTGCTTCAAATCTTCCAGAGCACGCTGCAGGGTCAAGGTCACACTGGCTTTTTGCCGCGCTCTCCAGTCCATGAGGAACACTGCTGCACGATCCAAAATATCGATCAAATCGGATAGTGTGAAGTCCACATCCAGATGCGCTGCCCAGCCTTGAGCAGATCGTCCCAAGGGCTGTGAAGCTGCCTCGCCACCAACGTAGACCACACAGGGAACACTGACGCCATCCCTGAACTCCACTGGTGCGAATCCTTCAATCACCAACACTTCCGCCGCCTGTCTTGGTGTCTGGCGCCAACCGGACAGCGACTTGCGCCCAGCCACAGAAAAAAGTGTTTCAAAGCGCTGCTGCACAGCAGGCGTCCACAATTCTGCGGCCAAGTTCACTTCACCAATGGTTCTCGCCATGCAAGCACCCCAACTATTAAAGAAAAAGCAATCAATTCACATCAAACGATAGCAAATTTGCTTGATTTATTTGCAATGGAAGCCTGCATTCCACAATTCTTCACACTAATCCAATAACACCTTATTACAACAATTATTCAAGCTTACTTACGTGATTGCTGTAGTCAAAACGCTCGCGGAGCCCCTCTTTTTTGTCAGTTGTGAGAGAGGCCATCAGGTCTTTTCACAGTGAAGCGGTATGCTCCCAGTCCTTGTTTTTGTTGATGGGTCACTCTGCTTCATGTCTGCTGGTCTCAACCTCGCTCAGCTTCAGGCCGTGCATTACACCGAAGGGCCTTGCCTTGTTCTTGCAGGAGCCGGTTCTGGCAAGACCCGCGTCATCACACACAAGATCGGCCGACTGATCGAGACCGGTCTGGCCCCGCGCCGCATTGCCGCCATCACGTTTACGAACAAAGCCGCCGCTGAGATGCGGGAGCGCGCTGCGGGCCTGATCGGCCGTCAGGCCAAGGAGGTGCTGATCTGCACCTTCCACTCGCTGGGTGTGCGCATGGTGCGCGAAGATGGCCATGCGCTGGGGCTCAAGCCCCAGTTCAGCATTCTGGATACCGATGACGTCACCGGCATTCTCAAAGACTGCGCTGGCGGTACCACCGATGTCGCGACGGCCCGCCAGTGGCAATGGACCATCAGCGGCTGGAAGAATCAGGGCTGGGACAGCCGCAAGGCCCTGGCCATGGCCCAGGACGATAACGAGCGCAGCATCGCCCTCATCATGCAGCGCTATGAGGAGCGGCTGACCGCCTACCAAAGCGTGGACTTTGACGACCTGATCGGCATGCCCATGCGACTGCTGCGCGGCCACCCAGAGGTGCGCGAGAAATGGCAGCGCCTGCTGGGCCATGTGCTGGTGGACGAATATCAGGACACCAATGCCACTCAGTACGAACTACTGAAGATGCTGGTGGGCGAGCGTGCCCATTTCACCGCCGTGGGCGACGATGACCAGTCCATCTACGGCTGGCGCGGCGCCACGCTGGACAACCTCAAAAAGCTGCCCATCGACTTCCCGCAGCTCAAGGTCATCAAGCTGGAGCAGAACTATCGCTCCACCAGCGCCATCCTGCGCGCCGCCAACAATGTGATCGGCCCTAATCCCAAGCTGTTCCCAAAGACACTGTTTTCGGAGCTGGGCGAGGGCGAGCCCGTGCGCATCGTGGACTGCGACACCGAAGAGCATGAGGCCGAGCGCGCCGTCGCCCGCATCCAGAGCCTGCGCGCCAACATGAACCCGCAGCCCGCGTGGAAGGACTTTGCCATCCTCTACCGCGCCAACCACCAGGCCAAGCCTTTCGAGAAGGCCCTGCGCAAGGCCAATATTCCCTACAAGGTCTCGGGCGGCACCAGCTTTTTTGATCGCGCCGAAATCAAGGACCTGTGCGCCTGGTTCCGCCTCTGGATCAACAACGACGACGACCCGGCGTTTCTGCGGGCCATTGGCACGCCCAAGCGCGGCATAGGCCACACCACGCTGGGCAGGCTCGGCGAGTTCTCCTCGGCCCACAAGCTCAGCATGTTTGGTGCGCTGTTCAACGCCATGCTGGAGGAAGCGCTCCCCCGCAAGGCGTTCGAGAGTCTGCTGGAGTTCGGCCGCTATATCAACGACCTGGAATACCGCGCGCGCCACACGCTGGGCTTTGAGGCATCCCGTACTTTTCTGATCGACTGGCTCAAGGAAATTGGCTACGAACAGTATCTGTATGACAGCGAGGACAGCGAATCCGTCGCCGCTGCACGCTGGAGCAATGTGCTGGAGTTCTGCGACTGGATGGCCCAGCGCGCTGGCGGTCAAATAGAAGACGCTGCCGGAACCAGCACCCAGACCGAGGTCAAGAGCCTGCTAGAAGTCTCGCAGAACATTGCCCTACTCTCCACCATCAGCGAACGCGAGAAAGAGCAGGACATGGTGGTGCTCTCCACCCTTCACGCCTCCAAGGGTCTGGAATGGCCCCATGTCATGCAGGTCGGCGTGACCGAGGGCATGCTTCCCTTCAAGCTCGACGATGACGATGGCAAACAGCAAAAGGTCAGCGACGATATTGCAGCGCGACTGCAGGAAGAGCGCCGCCTGATGTATGTGGGTATCACCCGCGCCCAACGCACGCTGGCCGTGAGCTGGACCAAGCGTCGCAAAAAAGGCCGCGAAATGGTGGCCTGCCAGCCCAGCCGCTTCATCAAAGAGATGGGGCTGGACGCCGCCACCGCCAAGGAAGATCCGCGCGAGAAACTGCGCAAGCTGCGCGAAGAGTTTGCTGCACGCAAGAATCAGGCAGCGCCAGGCGCCGCCAACTAAAGACTCGACATGACCTTGAAAACTCTGATTTTCATAGCTGCCAGCGCTTTATCTATCAGCGCTTGGGCTCAATTTGACTCAAACTCTGCCAGCACTTGCCCTCAAGACTGGCAAATGACCGACAAGCAGTTGCAAGGTGAGTGGATAGGCTCTGTCACCGGCAGTGACGAAGCCGCACGCATGGTGCTGGGCCCCCATCCCGAATGGGATGGCAATGTCAAAGGCAGCATCAACCGCCCCGGCAGCAGCTACCCCATGGTGGGCGATTTGAACCAGGGAACTGTCACTCTCGAAGAAAGTGCAGATGGCTCACGCATCACCGGCACCTGGCTGGGCGAAGTGGTCGAAGGCAGCTGCGGTACAGAAATTCACGGCAGTTACCTGGAGGGAGAAAATGTTCCACCGCGCACCTTCATCATGCGCAAGGCCCAGCCTTGAGCTGGGCTGTGTGATGCTTGTCGCAAGGCCGCCTGTGCATTGATTGATTCCATGAGTTCTCGCCTCCATACCCTCCATCCTCTGGCTCTTGGCATCGGCCTGGGGCTGATCAGCGGCCTTCAGCCCGCCAGCGCCAGCGGCACTGAACTGCCTGCTCCAGAAAGCTGGCAGCAATGCGCTGCGACCACCAGCAATACCGACCGCCTGGCCTGCTTTGATGCCTGGGCTCTGCAGCAAAACCCGGATATTGCCCCTCCCGCCTCCGGCTGGAGCGCACCCTCAGCCAGTGCATCCACAGAAGCTACGCCTGCAGCAGTGCCTGTGATTACAGCCACTGCCAGCGATGGCCTGGGCCTGTCGCCCACCAACGGCGGCTGCCGTGACCCTCGCTACTCCGAAATCTCTCGCTACTACGAGCTTGAGCCAGGCTCCGACTGCGGCACCTTCAACTTCCGTGGCTATCGCCCCATGTCGGTCTCGGTGGTCATGGGTGACGAAGTCAATCAGCAGCCTTATTCGCCCAGCCGCGGCTTTGCGACCGAGCAGCCTTATCAAAAGCATGAAATGCGGCTGCAGCTTTCAGCCCGTACCAAGATTGCTTCGGGCCTGCTGACAGGCCCCACCTCGCAGGGCAAGGATTCGCTGTGGTTTGGCTACACCCAGCAGTCGTATTGGCAGCTGTTCAATAGCGAAATCTCGCGCCCTTTCCGCACCACGGACCATGAGCCAGAAGTCTTTTACGTCTACCCCACCGATGCCAAGCTGCCCTTTGGCTGGCGCTGGCGTTATTCGGGCATAGGCCTTGTCCACCAGTCCAACGGCCAAAGCGAGCCCCTTTCGCGCAGCTGGAACCGCTGGTATCTGATGACCGGTGCCGAGCTGGGCAACCGCTGGCAGTTGCACGCCAAGGCCTGGCAGCGCATCAAGGAAAGTGCTCTGGAAGACGACAACCCCCATATCCAGGACTACATTGGTCGCGGCGAAATCAAATTGGGCTGGAACGTCAACGCGCAAAACTATCTGGGCATCACCGCCCGCGGCTCACTGGGCAAGGGCAAAGGCTCTGGCCGTATCGAATGGCTGCGCACTCTGGGTGAAGGCTGGAACGGCGGCAAGAGCAATCTGCGCCTGCATATGCAGCTTTTCAGTGGCTATGGCGACAGCCTGATCGACTACAACCGCAAGCGCACGATGCTCAGCGTAGGACTGAGCCTGCTGGACTTCTAACGAAGGCTCAGCCGGCCAGAAAGCCCGAAGCTCTGAGCTGCGTCTCCAGCAGCTCGACAAACCGGGCGTAGCCTGCCGCGTTGGCATGCACCTGATCGGCGCGCATAGCGCTATTGCCCAGCACCTCGCTCCAGGCTCCGGACAGCAACGATACCTTGCTGTCCTTGGCCAGGGTTTGATAGATGGAGTGGTCTTTCATGCGCCCCGTCAAAGCGGCGCTCAAGCTCAGCTCCGGCACCGCCACCAGCAGCACAGGCACGGCCCTTGCTTTGCACAGCTGCAGCATGCGGCTGATTTCGGTCTGCACGTCTTGCTCGCTCTTGCGCTGCAACCAGTCATTGCCACCGGCGCACAAAATCACCAGTGCCGGCTGATGCTCATCGAGCAGCCCCGGCAAGCGATCCGCAATCTGGCAGCTGGTCTCGCCCGAGACACCAGCATTCACCACCTTCCAGCCTGTACGCTCGGCCAGCACATGGGGGTAAGCAGTCTCTGCGCTGGCACCCACGCCTTGCGTCAAAGAGTCCCCCAGGGCAAGCACCGTGGCTCCAGTGGGCACTGCCGCAGCCTTGGGTGCTTTCTTGCCACAGGCAGCCAGCAAAGCACCGCTGGCTGTCAGAACAGCGGCGGCACGCACGGCTTGAAGAGCCTGGCGACGGGATAAATCCATTCTCGGCATGACACCTCACAAAGAAAAAAGTGGGACAAGCATAGTCTGAGAGGCACGGCAGTCATAAAAAAGCCGCTGCACATTGGATGCAGCGGCTGCCAGCAATGCTTTGTGAATCAGTCCGGCACCACGGCCGTTACCTCAATCTCCACCTTGGCGCGATCTTCGATCAGGGCCGCCACCTGCACCGCAGTCATGGCAATGTTGAAGGAGCCAATCACCTCTCGAAAAGCCTTGCCGATCTCGGCCTGCTGCGCCAGATATTCCTGCTTGTCGGTGATGTACCAGGTCATGCGAACAATGTGCTCGGGCCTGGCATCACCAGCGGCCAGCACTTCGACGATGTTCTGCATGGCCTGTCTTGCCTGCAAGGCCAGATCATCGGTATGAAACTGAGCATGCGCATCCCAGCCAATCATGCCCGCCACATAGATTTGACGACCACTCACGGACACGCCATTGGCATAACCCTTGGGCCGGGGCCAGCCCGGCGGCAACAACACTTGCATTGTTCAGCTCCTTTTTTCCATAGCGTGGGATGTACTCAGCCATTGCTCAATGGCATGGCGAATCGGTTGCGACGCACTGATGGCCTGATGGGTTTGCAAGCTGGTGAAGACCAGCACTTTCTGCGCTGAAACGCGCAACTGTCCGTCCGGGCCGGAGCAGTCCAGGCTCAAGGTCAGCGAACGCTGGCCCAGCTTCTCAACCGCCAGCCCCAGGCGCACCGTTTCCCCCATGCGGGTGATAGCGCGAAAGTCACACTCCAGATGCACGATGGGCAGGCCGATCTTGTCAATCTGCAGCATGTCCGCATAACTCACGCCCAGCGCCTGGTTAAACCAGTCTTCCACCAGCCCGTTAAACAGCACAAGGTACTGCGGAAAGAAAATAATGCCCGCCTGATCGCAGTGCGCAAAGCGAATCGGCACCTGCGTAGAAAAGCGTTGAGAAGTCATTGACACAGCATTGACACCTAAAAAATTGAATGAAATCAGGCTCTAGCGCATACCCATCAAGCGCAGCTAGCTCTTACATCAATAGCACTCAAACCTCATGCAAGCGAAAGCGCTGCAGCTTGCCTGTGGCCGTGCGCGGCAACTGCTCGACAAACTGGACAGCACGCGGGTACTTGTAGGGCGCAGCCGCCTGCTTCACAAAGTCCTGCAGCTCCTGCACCATGGCCGCGCCCGCCGCATAGTCGGGGCGCAGCACCACAAAGGCCTTGACGATCTGGCCGCGCTCGCTGTCGGCCACACCGATCACCGCACATTCGGCCACGGCCTTGTGCTGCATCAGCGCCTCCTCCACTTCGGGGGCGGCAATGTTGTAGCCGGCCGAGATGATCATGTCGTCCGTGCGCGCCTGATAGACGAAGTAGCCCTCCTCATCCACCAAATACGCATCGCCCGTCAGGTTCCAGCCCCGGCTCACATACTTGGTCTGGCGGCTGTCGTTCAGGTAGCGGCAACCTGTAGGCCCTTGCACGGCCAGCTTGCCCACGGTACCCGCTGGAACTTCATTGCCATCGTCGTCCACCACCTTGGCGCGATAGCCGGGCACGGCCTTGCCCGTGGCTCCGGGTTTGGCCTCTTCTTCGCGGTGCGAGATAAAGATGTGCAGCATCTCGGTAGAGCCTATTCCGTCAATGATTTCAAGGCCTGTGGCCTCCTTCCACAGCGCCCGGGTCGAGGCGCTCAACGCCTCGCCAGCCGACACGCATTTGCGCAGACGGGTGGCGCGTATGCGCTCGCCCTGCTGGGCCATGGCTCGGTAGGACGTGGGCGCAGTAAACACCACGGTGGCACCGAATTTCTCAATGCCCTCCAGCAGAAACGGCGGGCTGGCTTTTTCCAGCAGCGCCATGGACGCACCAATCGCCATGGGAAACAGCACCTGTCCGCCCAGCCCGAACGTGAAGGCCAGCGGCGGGCTGCCCATGAACACATCATCCGCATGGGCTCGCAGCGTATGCTCAGGCCAGCAGGCACAAACCGCCATCACATCGCGATGAAAGTGCATGGTGGCTTTGGGCACGCCCGTGGTGCCCGAGGTAAAGCCCAGCAGGCAGGTGTCCGTCGCAGCCGTATCCACGGCCTCAAAAGTATCGGCGCTGCGCTCCATCAGCTGCTCCAGCGCATCGGGCTCGCTGCTGTTGAAATAGCACAGCGCCTTGAGCGTTCTGGCTTTTTGCTGCGCACCCTGCACCTCGGTGCGCAGAGCAGCATCGCACAGAGCATGGCTAATCTGCGCAATATCGATGATGGTTGCCAGCTCCTTGGCCCGCAGCAGCGGCATGGCTGCCACCGCGATGCCTCCAGCCTTGATGACGGCAAACCAGCTGGCCACCATCATGGGGTTGTTGGGCGCGCACAGCAGCACGCGGTTGCCGGATATCAGCCCCATTTCATGGACCAGCACATTCGCGATGCGGTTGACCTTGTTCTGCAGCTGCGCATAAGTCCAGCGCAGGCCTTCGGCCTGAATGCAAAGCCTGTCGCCACGGCCTTCGGCCACATGGCGATCAAGCAGCTCTGCAGCGCAATTCAGGCGCTCCGAAAATTGCAGCTCGGGCAACTCAAAAATGAATTCGGGCTGTTGCTCGGGCGGCGGCAAATGATCTGCAGCAAAGGTATCGGTATGCGCGCTGTATGAAACGGTGTTCGACATGACTCCAACCTCTCAAGCAAATTCAAGCAAAAACAGGCTCTAGCGCTTTACTGGAAATGGGTATCAGCTATGACTTTTGACAAGGTCACGGCCAATGATGAGCTGCTGCACCTCGGTCGCGCCTTCATAGATGCGCAGGGCCCGAATCTCCCGGTACAGGCGCTCCACGGGCTGCTCGCTGACCACGCCCAGGCCGCCCCATATCTGCACGGCCGCGTCAATCACCTGCTGGGCGTTTTCCGTCGCCACCATCTTGGCCATGGCGGCCTCTCGCGTCACGTTTTCGCCCGTATCGCGCTGCCAGGCTGCGCGATAAGTCAGCAGCGCCGCGCTGTCGATTTGCGTGGCCATCTGCGCCAGCTTGGATTGGATCAGTTGAAAATCTGCCAGTACTGCGCCAAACATTTTTCGGCTGGTGGCGCGCTGCAAAGCTTCATCCATGGCCCTGCGCGCAAAGCCCAGCGATGCAGCGGCCACCGAAGTGCGAAACACATCCAGCGTGCGCATGGCAACCTTGAAGCCCTCTCCTGCAGCTCCCACCAGCTGCGTGGCCGGCACACGGCAACTGGTGAATTTCAGCCGCGCCAGAGGGTGTGGAGCAATGACGTTGATGCGCTCGGCAATTTCAAAACCCGGCGTTTGCGCATCCACAATCAATGCAGACAAGCCGCGCGAGTCCAGTGCCTCGCCCGTGCGCACAAATACCACGTAAAAATCGGCAATACCGCCGTTGGAAATCCAGGTCTTCTCGCCGTTGATGACGTAGTCATCGCCGTCCCGCACGGCCTCGCAAGTCATGGCCGCTACATCCGAGCCCGCCTCCGGCTCGGAGAGCGCAAAGGCCGCTATCGCCTCACCCCTGGCTACGCGGCTCAGGTAATGGCTTTTCTGCGCCTCCGTGCCCGCCAGCGAGATCGCTCCCGAGCCCAGCCCCTGCATGGCAAAGGCAAAGTCGGCCAGACCGCTGTGGCGTGCCAGGGTCTCCCGGATCAGGCAGATGGCCCGCGTGTCAATCTGCTCACCCGCACCGCCATAAACCACACCCGCCACAGCGTGGCGCAGCCAGCCCGCCTCTCCCAGTGCTTTGACCAGTTGCCGACATTCGGCATCCACATCCGGGGCATGAGCCTGGGAGATGTTTTGCGTAGCCCAGGCATCCAGCGACTGCGCCAGCCGCTCGTGATGCATGGCAAAAAATGGCCACTTCAGATAACTGCTGTCTGCCATATCAGTTCCCCTCAAACACCGGTTTTTGCTTGGCCACAAAAGCGTGATAGGCACGCGAAAAGTCCTCGGTCAGCATGCAGAGGGCCTGTGCCTGTGCTTCGGCCTCAATCGCCTGCTCAATCGTCATCGCCCATTCCTGGTGCAACATGGTCTTGGTGATGCCGTTGGCAAAACTGGGGCCAGCCGCCAGATCGGCGGCCAGCTTTTGCGCGTCGGCCAGCACGCTCTGCGGCTCGCTCAGGCGGTTGAAGAAGCCCCAGCGCTCGCCCTCTTCGCCGCCTAGGCTGCGCCCTGTGTAGAGCAACTCGCTGGCCCGGCCCTGACCAATGATGCGCGGCAGCATGGCGCAAGCCCCCATATCGCAGCCCGCCAGCCCCACGCGGTTGAACAAGAATGCGGTCTTGCTGCGCGCCGTGCCCAGGCGCATGTCAGACGCCATGGCCATGATGGCGCCCGCACCGGCGCACACGCCATCAATGGCCGCAATGATGGGCTGGGGGCAGTTGCGCATGTTCTTGACCAGCTCACCCGTCATGCGGGTGAACATCAGCAACTCCGGTGCCTTGAGGGCGACCAGCGGCCCGATGATTTCATGCACATCACCGCCCGAGCAGAAGTTGTCACCCGCCCCAATCAGCACCACGGCCTTCACATCGGTGGCCCATTTGAGCTGGTGAAACAGATCGCGCAGTTCGGCGTAAGACTCAAAGGTCAGCGGGTTTTTGCGCTCTGGCCGATTAAGCGTGATGGTGGCCACGCCATCCACCACTTGCCACTGAAAATGCTTGGCTTGGTAGGCCGCCAGCGGCTTGTGGTTGCCTGCAGCCAGGCCGGGGTCAATTGCGTAATTGCTCATCACAAAATTACTCCTCATTCTGTTGACCATCCGCGAACAGCGCAGGGCCTAAGCCAGTGGCACCGAGCAAGGGCCGCCCCGCAGCGACGGTGTCGTCCCCTTCCGCTTGCGAGAGAGGGAGAAGCCGCACAGCGGCTCAGGGGTGCTGCGCGTCTACATCACTTCGCCGCCAGCGACGGCAATGGATTGACCCGTAATCGCACTCGCGCCTTTGCCGCACAGCCAGAGCACGGTGTCTGCCACTTCCTGCGGCTGTACCAGTCGCCCCTGCGGGTTGGATTTAACGAACTCGGCCAGAGCTTGCGCCGAAGTACGGCCTGTCTTGGCCACCACGCGGTCTATGCTGTTTTTGACAATCTCGGTTTCGGTATAGCCGGGGCAAACGGCATTGATGTTGATGCCACTCTTGGCGTACTCCAGCGCCAGTGCCCGCGTCAGCCCCACCACGCCATGCTTGGCAGCCACATAGGCCGCAACATAGGCATAGCCCACCAAACCAGCCGTGCTGGCCACATTGACGATGCGCCCCCAGCCCGCTGCAGCCATGGCGGGCAGCACCTGCTGCATGCAGAACATGGTGCCACTCAGGTTGACCGCCAGCATCTGCTGCCAGAGCCCAACATCCATCTTCGTGAACGGTGCGCTGCTGGCCTGCCCGGCGTTGTTAATCAAAATATTGATAGCACCTTGCGCTTGTACTGCCTGCTCAAACGCAGTTTTCACCTGTAATTCATCGGCTACATCGGCCAGCACCATCCGGCACTGTTGTGTGTGGTCTGCCAGTAGCTTTTGCAATGGCTCAGCACGCCGCCCCAGCACGGTGACGCGCGCGCCCTGTGTCAGCAACTGGCGGGCAATCGCTTCGCCAATTCCCTGGCCTGCGCCGGTCACCAGCGCATGCTGATCGTTGAGATCACTCGCCACTTCGTTCTCCTTACCCCAGCAAACTGACTTACTCCTACCCGGCTACACCGAAGGTTTTGCCCCCCTTCCTCGCGCAGCGAGTAGAGAGGGACAGGCGCGCAGCGCCTCAGGGGGGCCTCATTTCAAGGCCTTTTCGCGCTCGAACAGCGACTCCATCTGGCGCTTGCCAGCGAAATACTGCTTGGGCCAAACGATGGGCGTATAGCCAATTTTGGCGGCTTCTGTCAGCGTCCATGCGGGGTTGGCCAGATGCGGACGGGCCACAGCACAGAGGTCGGCACGACCGGCGGCGATGATGCTGTTGGCATGATCGGCCTCGCTGATTGCACCAACCGCCATGGTGGCAATTCCTGCTTCCTGACGGATGCGGTCGGCCAACGGGGTCTGGTACATGCGGCCGAACACCGGCTTTTCGCGCTTGCTGACCTGGCCCGATGAACAGTCGATCAAATCGGCTCCAGCCTCCTTGAAGGCCTTGGCAATCAGTACAGCATCCTCTGGAGTGATGCCGCCCGGCACCCAGTCATGGGCAGAGATGCGCACCGACATGGGCTTGCTCTGCGGCCAGACAGCACGCATGGCTTTGAAAACTTCCAGTGGATAGCGCAAGCGGTTGTCCAGACTGCCACCGTACTCATCCCCGCGCTGGTTAGTCAGGGGAGAGATAAAGCTGGACAGCAGATAGCCGTGTGCACAGTGCAGCTCCAGCCAGTCCACATCAATGTCAGCCGCCATTTGCGCAGCCCGCACAAACTGCTGCCGCACCTCATCCATATCGGCACGCGTCATGGCTTTGGAGGTCTGGCTCACACCTTGCAGGTACTGCTGCTCGGATGCCGCCATGATGGGCCAGTTGCCCTGCTCCAGCGGCAGGTCCGTCCCCTCCCAGGCCAGCCGCGTCGATGCCTTGGCTCCCGCATGACCGATCTGCATGGCGAACTTGGCGTCGGTGTTGGCATGAATCCAGTCGCTGATGCGTTTCCAGCCTTGTTTCGCAGCCTCGCTATAAGTGCCGGGGCAGCCTGGCGTGATGCGCCCCTCTGGGCAGACACAGGCCATCTCGGCAAACACCAGGCCTGCTCCACCCAGTGCACGTGCCCCCAGGTGTACGAGGTGAAAGTCGCCGGGCACGCCATCAACAGCCGAGTACTGCGCCATGGGCGAAACCACGATGCGGTTCTTGAGCGTGAGACCACGCAAGGTGTAAGGCAAGAACATGGGTGGCGGTGCCTTGCCATCAAGCGCAACACCATTTTTTTCGGCCAGCCATTGCTCATAACCACCCAGCCACTGGGCATCACGCAGGCGCAGGTTTTCATGACTGATGCGCTGGCTGCGCGTGAGCATGGAGTACATGAATTGCTCGGGTTCCAGCTGATCGCAATAGCGCTGGCCGCAGACTTCAAACCACTCCATGGCATTCCAGGCTGCATTCTGAATACGCAGCGTCTCCACGCGACGCACCTCCTGGTAAGCAGCCAGCACCTCAGGAATATGCTCTGCCGTATCGTCCGCCAGCTTGAATTGACGCGCCAGCTCGATGGCATCTTCAATCGCCAACTTGGTGCCGGAACCAATGGCAAAGTGGGCTGTGTGTACCGCATCCCCCATCAGCACCACATGGCTGCCCTGGCGGTTTTTCAGCCACCACTGCTCACAAACCACGCGCTGAAAATTGATCCAGGCCGAGCCACGCAGATGACGGGCATTGGTCATCAGCTTCTCGCCCTGCAGGTTGTCCGCAAAAATCTTTTCGCAGAAGGCAATGGACTGCTCTTGATCGGCCGTATCAAGACCGCTGGCCTTCCAGCACTCCTCTGTTGTTTCGACAATAAAGGTTGAGGTCTGGTCGTCGAACTTGTAGATATGCGCCTGAAACCAGCCATGCGCTGTGCGCACGAAGTCGAAGGTGAAAGCGTCGTAGATCTTGTTCGTACCCAGCCAGATGAAGCGGTTGGGGCGAGTGATGATATCGGGCCTGAAGATGTCGGCGTACTTGCCGCGTATGCGCGAATTCACGCCATCGCTGGCAATGATGAGATCGGCATCGGCATAGTCCTCATCGCTTTGCACATCGGTTTCGAACACCAGTTGCACACCCAGATGCTCACAACGCGCCTGCAGGATGTTGAGTAAATGCTTGCGGCCAATACCGACAAAGCCGTGGCCGCCAGAACGAATCCGGCGCCCTTTGAACAGCAGCTCGATATCGTCCCAGTGATTGAAAGCCTGCTCTATCTGCGCAGCTGTCACCGGGTCCCACTCGCGCATATTGTCCATGGTGGCATCGGAGAAGACCACGCCCCAGCCAAAGGTGTCATAGGGCTTGTTGCGCTCAACCACCGTCACGTCATGCGCAGGGCTCATCTGCTTCATCAGCAGTGCGAAATACAGTCCGGCGGGGCCGCCACCAATGCAGACAATTTTCATCTCGGCGATCCAGTGCAGGCTCGTTGGAAATTACTTTATATCTAAATTATTAATGCTTGAAATTGTCACTAAAATCCGGTCTAACCCGGAACCTCAAACGCGCTATCTTGCTCACCATGCAGACCATGGAACAACACCCTCAGGACTCATCCATCGACAAGCCTGAAGCGCTTGGCCGTGAGGCAGGCCTGTCTCACTCTGATCATCAGGCTGTTCGCCTCTGGCTGCGCCTGCTGACCTGCAGCACGCAGATAGAGCAGGTCATTCGCAGCCAGCTACGCACCGAGTTCAACACCACGCTGCCGCGCTTTGATTACCTGGCGCAGCTCAGTCGCTTTCCCAAAGGCCTGCGCATGAAAACGCTGTCGGAGTATCTGATGGTCACCGGCGGCAACATCACCGGACTCACTGACCAGCTGGTCGCAGAAGGCTGGGTTGAGCGCGTGGCCGATGAAGAAGACCGTCGAGCCATGACCGTGCGCCTGACCCGCGCCGGGAAAAAGCAATTCAAGGCCATGGCCAGTGCACACGAGCTATGGCTGGAGCAATTGCTAGCGCCATTGGGTAGTGAAAGCACTCACGACTTGTATGAGCACCTAGGACAGTTGCGTGTGGCACTCAGCCAGCATGAGAAAGTCTGAGCGAAGCAAGGTATCGATTTCTCACGTTTTCATGGAGAATGCCCTGCACGCAATCCTGCGCATCACAGGCTTGAGGGTATGGCCCATGGATTTAATGCATCTGCGATATCGGCTCAGATCCGGGCACTACTATCTCTACGACATGCGTGATGCGCCCAGTGCCGTCACGGGTGAGCGTCCTTACCGCCTCAAACTTGAGCTGGTTGCCATTGCCTTTGACCGTATTACGGGTTGCATACATCAGCATGGTCACCCCACACGCATCAACTCCTGGGCCGTGGGAGCGCAACGCCGCCTGCGCATTGCTGGCGACTGGGAGGGGGCAGACCGTCTGGTTGTCGTCTCCGGCCCGCTCCCCGAAGAAGAAATCAATAAATGCCTGTGCGTGCAAGGCTATTGCCGCTGGCTACTGATGCGGCTGACGCACATCCCGCATGGCAAGTTTGGCGCTCATCGATCCAGCCATCGCAGTACGTGGCAAAGACATGAATCCAGCCAGCAGCGTCGCGCTGCCTGAATTCATGCCAAATGGATAAAAAGCCTTTCCAGTATTAGGAAGGCAGCTATCCAATTAGGAGTCCGTCTCCTCAACGGCGTCGGGCATCTCCAGCACCTCGGGCATTTTCACAATAGTCACAGGTAAGCGGCTATGGCGCGCTACAGCTCGCGAGACCGAACCAATCAAAATACTGTCCAGACCGCCTTTACCAGTGGCACCGATGATGATCTGATCGCATTCGTTGCTATCGGCTATATCGATCAAGGTATTGGCCTCTTCTCCCAGGCTGATTTCCACCTCGTAAGAAGCTCCTGCAGCCTTTAGCAAATCCTGGGCAGGAGCAACCAAGTCCATTCCGGCATCGATACTGGCATTGGCAATCAGGTCCGAGTCTGTTGTCGCCAACTCCAGCAAAGACGCTTCTTTCTGCACATGAGCTATCACAAAGTGAGCATTCAGCCCGCTCTGCAAAAGCCGGATGCCATAACGCACAGCCTCCAGGGAAACTTCTGAACCATCCACTGCAATCATGATCTTGAACATGGCTACCTCCTGTTGTCCTGCACACCAGTGTAGGCCTGCATAGAAAAGACGGGGGACTAATCTGGGGCAAGCAGTGACTATTGCAGCAGTGCTTGCAGGCATCTGGGAAAATAGCGCCCTATGCTGCAGTTTGACCTTCTCAAAACCGACCCAACCAGCCACGCTCGCCGTGGCACGTTGACCCTGAACCACGGCAAGGTTCAGACTCCCATCTTCATGCCCGTGGGCACCTATGGCACCGTCAAGGGTGTGATGCCGCGCAGCCTGGAGGAAATGGGCGCGCAAATCATTCTGGGCAATACCTTCCACCTGTGGATGCGCCCTGGTCTGGACATCATGAAGTCCTTTGGCGGCCTGCATGGCTTTGAGAAATGGGACAAGCCCATACTCACCGACTCTGGCGGCTTCCAGGTCTGGTCGCTGGGTTCCATGCGCAAGATCACCGAGGAAGGCGTGCACTTTCAGAGTCCCGTCAATGGGGACAAGCTCTTCATGTCCCCCGAAGTCAGCATGCAGATCCAGACGGTGCTGAATTCGGACATCGTGATGCAGCTGGACGAATGCACACCCTACGAGACCAACGGCAAGAAGACGACCGAAGCCGAAGCACGCAAATCCATGGAGATGAGCCGCCGCTGGGCCAAGCGCTCCAAGGACGAGTTCGAGCGCCTAGAAAATCCCAACGCTCTGTTCGGCATCGTGCAAGGCGGCATGTTCACCAATCTGCGCGAGGAGTCGCTGCAGGCACTGGTAGAGATGGACTTTCCCGGCTATGCCGTGGGTGGCGTTTCCGTGGGCGAGCCCAAGGACGAGATGCTGGAAATCATGGCCTACACGCCACATCTGCTGCCTGCCAACAAGCCCCGCTACCTGATGGGCGTGGGCACGCCAGAAGACCTGGTGCAGGGCGTGGCCGATGGCGTGGACATGTTCGACTGCGTGATGCCTACCCGCAATGCACGCAATGGCACGATCTTTACGCGCTATGGCGACCTGAAGCTGCGCAACGCGCGCCATAAGACCGATCACCAACCAATTGACACCACCTGCACATGCCACGCCTGTGCAGGCAAGAGCGGCATCAGCTGGGATCAGGGCGGTCGCGACGGTTTCAGCCGCGCCTACCTACACCATCTGGACCGTTGCGGCGAAATGCTTGGCCCCATGCTGACCACCATCCACAACCTGCATTACTACCTGAACCTGATGCAGGAAGTGCGTGATGCACTGGATGCCGGTACGTTCGAGCAGTTCCGTACTCAATTCAAGGCAGACCGTGCCCGCGGCGTCTGATCCAAGCCTGCTGCAGCAGCCCCCTCAAAAGCCAGAGCAAGCCTCTGGCTTTTTTCTACCGTTGGCCTTCCGGCTCACCTCCAACGCCAGGGCCACTTCTTACACCGCGGTTGACGCTTGCGTAGCCTCCAGCATCCTCATGGGTGGACGACTCCTGTCGAGGCTTCACCTCCTTTTTAGAAGCCCCGCAGCTGTGGCAAAAGCGAGAGAATGCGCTCTTGCGAGTGTGGCAGTTGCCACAGTGGTCGAACAAGCCGATGCCGCAGTGGGGACAGAAGTCGATCTCGGTATTTTTCAAATCCACTGGGCGCTCGCAACCCGGGCACACGCTTTTGGATAAACGCTCCAGCGCCACGTCATAGCCGAGCTCCTCGCGACGCTGCACTTCGGGCATGGCCTCGCGCAGCTTTTGCTTTTCGAGATAGCGATTGAGCGCAATGATGGCGTAGCGCCCCAGCAGCACCGTGACCACAATGCCCACGATGTAGCGCACATAGCCGCCATAGTCGGGCAGATAGGGCACCAGCTCCACAAAGAAGGCAAACAGCGCAAAGAAGATAAAGCCCCAGACAAAAGGCCACCAGGTGCCTTGGCGCTTTTGGGCAAACAGCCAGCCCGCCACTGCCAGCAAAGGCAAGGTGAGTGCCAGACGGAACAAAAACACTCGCAATTCGCTGGCACGCATGGCCGATTGCCACTCAGGGTAAGCGGCATCACGCAACTGTCCCATCTCCACTTCGGCACTGGAGACCGCCTGCGAGGCAGCGAGACTTGATTGCTCCTGCTTCTCCAGCTCTTCGCGGGCCTTGTTTTCGGTCTGCTTGATATCGTCCAGCACCTTGGTGCGCGCCAGCAGCTCCGCATCCTGATCGGGCCTCTCGGTGGCCCGACGCGTAGAGACCCAGTTCTCAAACGTGTCACGCGCTGACTGATAGCGGGCGCGCTCGGCGTCGTATTGCAGCTGTGCCTTGTCACGCGCCCGACCGGCCTGCTGCGCCAGAGACTGTGCTTTGTCGATTGCAGCCTGCACACGCTGCGCATCAGGCTCTGGGATGAAATGCTCAACCTCCAGCGCCGTATTGGGCTGGGGCAAGTTCCCCACGATCAGGCTGCCTAACCCAATCAGAAAGAAGGCAAAGGCAGCCGCAACCAGCCACAGACCACGGCGAAACCACTTTTCCGGCAATCGCAGGGATTTACTCATACTCAGTCACTCCTCAATCCATAGCTGCAAGTGCTTTCCCCCACTGCGCCAGAGTCCGATTTCATTCAAACTCAACGAACTTCTCGAACCTCTGCAGCCAGTTGACTACGCTGCAGCCAACGGGTCACAGAGTCCACTGTCACCGTCTCGATACGGCTTGCATAACGTTTGTCATTGGGGTGGTCATCAAACGCAATATTGGCGGCGGTCATACGGCCACCCAAACGCGAAAATGCACGAATGATGAGCGAGCTGGGCTCGTACCCCTGTGCCTGCAGCCAGCTTTGGGCCTGCGCACGGTTTTGGATTTCGGCAGGGTTCATGGCCGCTGCCAGCGTCTCTGTAGCCCACTGGTTGGACTGCTGATACTTCTGCCCCCAGGCGTAGCTCACCATGCTGTAAGGCTCGTTTTGCAGGCGCAGCACCGTTGGCTGTGTCAAAAAACTCCATAGAGCCTTTTGCACGGCGGGCTTGGGCACCTGGATAGCGGCCGTATAGCTCCACATATCATCCAGAAAAAACTCCCCCAGACCCTGGCGATAGATATGACCGCCTGCGGTGCCACACTCATTGAGCTTGTGGGCCACACGCCAGGCACCTTCTGGCGTACGGTAGGCCCAGCCGTAATGCGAATATTTGAGTTCGTACTTGCTCAAGTCCTGGCCTTCGCGTGCCAGCAGCACGACCTGGGTTCCATTTTTCTGGTACTCGGCATTCAGGGCCTTGGCCGTATTCAGAGCCAGATTCAAGCCCTTGCTCATGGTCTCGGCCGTCAGTGGCTTGTTATCGCAGCTGCGGCCCGCATGCGCAGAGCCACCCCAGGCGATCAAGGCCGCCCCCAGCATCAGAACGGCGGTGCCTGGCAAAGGACGACGGTGGATTGGCAAAGGCAACATGGTCTGCACAACAGAAGCTTGTTCCATGGTGTTCTCCGTTCTTACAGGCGTTCGTTGTGCATCAGGGTCTTGCCAATTTCATTGGGAATGAAGGCCAGCACCTTGCCTGCTGCAGAAAGAATCACACCCGCTCCGATCGCACTAGTCTGCACCACCGTTCCTACACCGACAGACAAGGCACCCGCTGCTTGACCAGAGACCTTGACCACTGCAGATGTGCCATCGGCCACATTTTTGAGCACATAGCTAACCCCTTCGGCGGTGGACTCCACGGCCTCAACCACCACAGAGGCTCCGGCCGCTGACAAGAACAAAGGTACAGCCACGACTTCCTCCGAAGCGCCTCCAGATGCCGCAGCAACCACCGATGCGACGGGCAGAGCCGACAACACCAGCGAAGCCTCGCTTTGCGCATAAGCGCTACCACCGCCCAACAATGCGCAGGCCATGCCAAGCGCACACAGGCTGTTGCGCAGAGGTCGGATCAAGGTCGAGGTTGAAATCACGGAAAGCTCCTGGTTGTTGTTGATGGCTATCACCGCCTTGTGGCGAAGACAGACGAATCATCGCTGGGCTCACAAGCATTCACATGCAGTTTTGTCAAAATCACCGCATTGCAGCGCCTGCAGTATCTTGAAGCGATACTTTTTCATGCTTCCAGTCCAGCACGGCCTCCTGCACCCATTCATGGCCCACAACTATTCACAATCACGAGGCTCATCATGCGGACTTTTTCCTTCAGCTCTGCGCTGGCGATTACGGCAGCCATGTCCCTGAGCGGCAGCAGCTGGGCTCAGGGCGATATGGCTCTGGCCTTCTCTCAAATGGGCATGGGTGCCCTGCCTGCGCCATGGCATTTCGTCACTCTTCCCGGCAAAAATCCCACCTCGTTCACGGTGACCGACCTGGACGGTCAGAACGTGCTGAAAGTAACCACACAAGATGCCTATGGCAATATGGTTCACACCCTGCACCAGACCCCTTCAGCCAGCCCTCAGCTGCAATGGCGCTGGCGCGTTGACCACCTTGTGGAAAAAGCCGATATCAACCGCAAGGCCGGCGATGACTCGGCACTCAAGCTGTGCGTTTCGTTCGACTTTGACAAGTCTCAGCTGAGCTTTGGCGAGCGCACCAAGCTGCGCCTGGGCAAGATCAGCACGGGCGAGGACATCCCAGCCGAAACGCTTTGCTATGTCTGGGACAACAAGCTGCCCATAGGCAGCACCTTGCACAATGCCTTCACCCACCGCATGCGCTACATCGTGCTGCAAAGCGGCAGCCAGCATCTAGGTCACTGGATGAAGGAGCAGCGCAACCTGGCGGCCGACTACGCTCAGGCCTTTGGCGATGAATCCAGCGCCATGCCCATGCTGATAGGCATCACCGTCTCCGCCGACTCGGACAGCACCCATGGCAGCAGTCTGGGCTACATGGGTGATATTCATCTTCAGCCCTAAGGCGCCTCAGCCCGTTGCCTTGCTGAGCAAGCCCTGCACATGCTGCTGCAGTACGCCAGGCGTGGCCTCCTGCGCTGTAACGGGCTCGCCCACCTCCAGTCCCACGCGGTTGAAGATGCCACGACGCAGCGGCTTGACCATGGCCACATTTTTGCCCTTGCGCACTTCGATACGGCTGAAGTAAGAGCCCCAGAGATTCGTCAGCGCCATGGGGATCAGGGGTACATCCAGGCCCTCGGCCTTGGCACGATACAGAATTTTCATGACGCCGCCCTTGAAGGGTTGCAGCTGTCCATCGAAAGTGATGCCACCCTCAGGAAAAATTGCCAGAAGGTCGCCGTCGCGAAGCACCTGCGCTGCACGCGCAAACGCGGCTTCATAGGTGGCGGGATCTTCTCTGTGCGAGGCAATCGGAATGGCCTTGGCCAGCTTGAACAACCAGCCAAGCACCGGCGTCTGGAAGATGCGGTAGTCCATCACGAAGTGGATGGGCCTGGGACTGGCAGCCATGAGCAAGATGGCATCCACAAAACTCACATGGTTGCAGACCAGCACTGCGGCCCCCTGACTGGGGATGTTCTCGTAACCGCGCACCTTGAAGCGATAGACGAAATGGGTAATGACCCAGGCCACAAAGCGCAGCAGATACTCTGGCACCAGCAAGAACACATAGAGCGCCACGATGGCATTGGCAATGCCGGTGATCAGAAACACCTGAGGAATACTGCAGCCAGCAGCCAGCAAACCGCCAGCCAGCACGGCGGAAGCGATCATGAACAAGGCATTGAGAATATTGTTGGCCGCGATGATGCGCGCGCGGTGGGTGGGCTGGCTGCGCAGCTGAATCAGCGCATACATGGGCACGCTATAGATACCTGCCGACAGCGCCAGCATGCCCAGATCGAGCATCACACGCCAATGCTGGCTTTGCGCCACAAATGCGCTCACGCCCATGAGCTCGGCTGCTGGCAGAGCACGGGTGGCAAAGTACAAATCCACCGCGAATAGGCTCATGCCAATCGCACCCAGCGGCACCAGACCAATCTCGACCTGACGGCGGCTGAACACTTCGCACAGCAGCGACCCAATGCCGATGCCCACCGAAAAAATCACCAGCAGCAGCGATGCCACATGCTCATCGCCATGCAGCACTTCCTTGGCAAAGCTGGGAAACTGAGAGAGAAACACCGCGCCAAAGAACCACATCCAGCTGATCCCCAGCAATGAGCGAAACACCACGGGCTGCTGGCGCGCCAGCTTGAGGTTGCGCCAGGTTTCAGTGAACGGATTCCAGTTGATGACCAGATCGGGGTCTGTGGCCGGCGCATGGGGAATGAACTGCGCGCAAAGGCGGCCAATGAGCGCCAGTGCCACACAGGCAACGGCCACCTGCAAGTGGCCGACCTCGGGAATCGCAATCAACAGGCCGCCGGCCATCTGGCCCAGCAAGATGGCAACAAACGTGCCCATTTCCACCATGCCGTTGCCGCCTGTCAGCTCTCGCTCATTGAGCACCTGCGGCAGGTAAGCAAATTTGACGGGGCCAAACAATGTGGAGTGCAGACCCATCAGAAAAATGCACAGCAGCAGCACGGGCACATGGGCTTCCACAAAGCCCCAGGCCGCAATCAGCATGATGGCGATTTCCAGGTTCTTCACGAGGCGGAACATGCGCGTCTTGTCCCACTTGTCGGTCAACTGACCCGAGGTGGCAGAAAACAGCAAATACGGCAGCGTGAACAGCGCTCCGATGACCAGCCCGGCCATGGCGGGCGGCAACCAGGAGACGCTGAGCTGGTAGGTCACCATCACCGTGAAGGCGAACTTGAACAGATTGTCATTGCCCGCTCCGGCAAACTGCGTCCAGAAAAATGGCGCAAAGCGGCGCTGGCCCAGCAAGGCAAACTGGTTGGGGTGGGCTGGCGAATCTGTGGCGGTGGCGGCCTGCTCACCGGTCTGCGTGGAACTCATGCATCTCTCCCTTTGGCGCTGCAGGCATTGTGCCTATGCACGGCGAATTATTTGTAGGTTTTATGCCGCAAGCGCTTTGTGAGCATGCGCTAGCAGCTATAAAAATCATTGTTTCTCGCGCAGCTGATGCAAGGCGCGCAACACCGGAAGCGCAGCAAGTGCGGCCACCCAATGCTTGAGGCTGTGGCCCGAAACCCAGTGCTCGGTCACGGCAAACACATCGCTGTCTGACATCTCCAGCAGCTTGGCCACCGCATACAGGCCAATCACCCAGCCCAGCTCCAGCGGCAGTACATGGCGGCGCGGGCTGACAAAGGCCAACCACAGTACCAGCAGCATGCCACCGGCCTGCAATAGCGCCCACGGCAACACATTGCCGGTCTGCACCCAGACCACCAGGCTGGCTACGGCTGCCAGCAGTACCAGGGCGGCTGTCATGCGGGCGCTGATATCGTCGATGCGGGTCTGTACCGCCAGCCCCAGCAAGCCGGCAAAAGCCACGCTCATACCCAGACGGTCCCAGACCAGGCGTTCATCGTGCGGTGCCCAGTGATAGAACGCAGAGCCAGCGCCAGAGCACAGCAGCCCCAGCAAAAACAATGCGCACAAGGCGCGAGCCGTGCCCTTGAGACGCTGGCGGTCTGCACGCCATAAAACGACAAATCCGGCCAGCCCCATCAGTACAAAGCCCAGATTGCTCAGCACGTCTGCCCCATGCGGCAAGCCCAGCCAGCCGCGCTGATCGGCAAAGGCGTGATAGTGCTCGGGCTGCGCCACACCAGGCAGCAACAATGCCAGCGTAAAGAGAAGCACCATGCCACCAAACAGGGCAAAGCGCTGTTCCAGCGAGCCTGAGTAAGGCGGAGCTGTCAGCTCCACAGTAGTGACGGGTGTTGTGTGCAGGCGCATGGCGCAGCTCCTTGTGTGAATGCCGCGCAGTATGGGAATTGAATTCCAACAAAGAATCGATCTTCTACACTTGCCCCGAATCCCTGCACTTTCAGTACTACTGACCGATACCATGAGCACGACTGCCGACCTTGTCACCGCCATCAAAAAGGAACTCAAAGCCGCTCAGATGACCTATGCCGATCTGGCCAAGGCCATCGACATGGCCGAATCCAGCGTCAAGCGCATGCTGGCCAAGGGCGATATGCCGCTGTCGCGCATCGACGAAATCTGTCGCGCCCTGCACCTGGACTTTGCCGATCTGGCCCGCAGCGTGGCCGACAGCCGCCCGCTGCTGCAAAAAATCAGCCGCGAGCAGGAAGTTGCCGTGGTCTCCGACCGCAAGCTGCTGCTCACCGCCATCTGTGTGCTCAGCCAGTGGACACTGGAGCAAATCGTTGCCACCTACCGCATCAGCGAGGCCGAGGGCATTGGCTATCTGGCCCAGCTGGACCGCATAGGCATCATCGAGCTGCGCCCGGGCAACCGCTACAAACTGCGACTGGCCAAGACCTTCCGCTGGCAAACCAATGGCCCGGTGATGGAGTTCTTTCGCGAAAACGCCTTGCTGGACTACTTTGGCGGCCAGTTTGCCGACGAGGACGAAACCATGCTGCTGGTGCATGGCTCGATTGCGCCCAACCTTGCGCCCAGCTTTGTGGAGCGCATTCAGCGCATTGGTCAGGACTTCTCACAGCAACACCTGCAAGACCAGCGCCTGGGTGCTAAAAAAACCGAGGGCTATACGCTGGTGCTGGGCATGCGCAAATGGGAGCTTCCAGCCTTCGCATCTCTGCGTCGATAGGCGGCTTTCAATTTGAGAGCTAACCACGCAGGCTGTGTCTGCGCTGGAAGCTTTTTTTATACATACTTCACCCAACAGACACACAAGATTGCAAGACTTCGCACAGCGGCAACCCACGGTTGATGCTGGCCCTCCACCATGGAGCCCAAGGGATGCCTGAGCCCACCAGCCAGGCCCCATGAACCATGAAGGAGGCGAATATGCTGACAATCCGCACCACCATCCAAACCGCTGCAGCCGCTGGCGCACTCGCTTTGCTGAGCTTTGCCGGCAGCGCACAGGCCCAGAGCCATCACTGGGGCGCTCCCAGCCAGGGTGTTTATGTGAACGTGCAGTTCAACGCACCGCCCCCCGCCCGTTATGAGGCCGTCCCTGCGCCACGCCGAGGCTATGTCTGGGCTCCCGGTTACTGGGAGCCGCGCGGTCACCGCCATGTCTGGCGCGCAGGCCATTGGGTGCAAAGCCGTCCCGGTTATGTGTACCGCCAGCCCGTCTGGAGCCAGCACAACGGTCGCTGGGATTACCGCGCCAGCCGCTGGGACAGAGATCGTGACGGCGTGCCTAACCGCTACGACCGCCACCCTCACAACCCGCATCGCCGCTAAGCAGCGGCTCTTGATCGCTCCCTCCGCTGGTTCTCCGAACCATCACCTGCCAGCGGATTTCAGCCCATGTTTCGCCTGAAGCATGGGCTGTTTTTGCATTAACCCCACAGGCTTAATGCTGCATAAGCATATAGAAGCAAATCATTAAATTCCAGACACAATTCACAGCATTCAAGGTTCATCTGGACAAGTCTCACCATGCGTTTGCTGCCCCGCCTCTTCTCCGGTCTTGCTGCCGCTGCCACGGCAGCCGCCCTGCTTCCCCTGGCCGCTCAGGCCGCCGATCACGGCGCTGCCGGCTATCCCCATCAGCCCATCACCATGATCATGGGCTTCAATGCTGGCTCGGGCGTGGACATGGTGGGCCGCATGGTGCAAGAGCCCATGGGCAAGCTGCTGGGCCAGCCCATCATCATTGACTACAAGCCCGGTGCTGCAGGCAATATCGGCAGCGAACTGGTTGCTCGCGCCAAACCCGATGGCTACACCCTCTACTTCGGCACAGCCGCCACGCACGGCAGCAATGCAGCGCTGTACAAAAAGCTGCCCTTCGACGTTGAGGCCGACTTTGTGCCCGTTGCTCCGCTGGTGGACGTGGCCAATGTGCTGACCATCAATCCCAACGTCATCAACGTCAAGACCCTCAAGGAGTTCGTGGACGAGGTCAAGGCCAACCCCGGCAAATACAACTTTGCCTCCACGGGCAACGGCGCAGGCACGCACATGGCGTTTGCCGAATTCAACTCCCGCCTGGGGCTGGACATGGTTCATGTCCCCTACAAAGGTGGCCCTGATGCCATTGGCTCCGTGGTGCGCGGCGAGACTTGCTGCATCATGAATCAGGTGCAAAGCGTGCTGCCTCACTACAAGGCAGGCAAGGTGCGCCTGCTGGGTGTGACCACAGCCAAACCTGTGGAAGCCGTCAAGGAAGTGCCCACCATTGCCGCCAGCGGCCTGCCCGGCACCAAGGGCTTCAACAGCTCCATCTGGTTCGGCATTTTTGCGCCCAAGGGCACAGACCCGGCCATCGTCAACAAGCTCAATCATGCAGTGAACGAAGCACTGCGCCTGCCTGAAGTGCGCGAGCGCTTTGTCTCTCAGGGCAACACCCTCCGCGAGGAGACTCCTGCACAGTTCAAGAAGACCGTGCATGAAGACCGTCTGAAGTGGGCCAAGGTGGTCAAGGACGCCAAGATTAGTATTGATTAACCCCCTGAGGCGCTTTGCGCCTTCCCCCTTTCTCTACGCGCTGCGCGCTATGGAAGGGGAACGACGCCATCGCCGCGAGGCGGCTCTTGCTTGGCGTCACTGACTTGGGCCACGACAGTTTTGAGCCGAGTCAGTTTCGGGCGCAGTTCGTTTCGGTGTTAAGTTCTTGGTATTCGTTGGATGCGCCTGCCGCCCCAAGCTGCAGGCGCTTTTGGGTTTTAGCTATGTCAACAACAACTTCTACGGCAGCCGCCGCATCGGGGCTTGCAGCGCTGGAAGAGCGCCTGCGTGACGACTTCGTCACCCTGGGCTGGCCTGCCAAGGCCTGGGTTCCGTCCACCACCCGCAATGGTTTGCCTGTGCATGACGTCATCGTCATCGGTGCCGGTCAGGCTGGCCTGGCGCTGAACATGGCGCTGCAGCAGGTCGGCATCAAGCCTGTGCTGCTGGACCAGTCGCCGATGGACTTTGAAGGCCCCTGGGCCACCACCGCGCGCATGGAAACCCTGCGCTCCCCCAAGGAGCTGACTGGCCCGGCCATGGGCATTCCCTCCCTGTCCTTTCGCGCCTGGTTTATCGCCCAGTTCGGTCAGGATGCCTGGGCTGCTGTGGACAAAATTCCCCGCCTGCAATGGATGGACTATCTGCGCTGGTACCGCCGCATGACCCGCGCCGATGTGCGCAACGGTCACGAAGTCATCGCCGTGCGCCCACAAGCCGACGGTGTGGTGGAGGTCGATGTCAAGGCCAATAACGTGATCGCCACCTGGCAAGCCCGCCGACTGGTGCTGGCCACGGGCCGCGACGGTCTGGGCGGTGCCACGATTCCCGCCTTCATGCAGGGTGTGGACAAGCAGTTCTGGGCCCACTCGTCCGACGAGATGGACTACGCCACACTGGCCGGCAAACATGTGGGCGTGGTGGGTGCAGGTGCCTCGGCCATGGACAGCGCGGCCACCGCACTGGAGAGCGGCGCGGCCAGCGTGGACTTGTTGATTCGCCGCAAACAGCTGCCGCAAATCAACAAGTCCAAGGGCTCGGGCGTGCCCGGCCTGACCCATGGCCAGTACCTGCTGCCCGACGAATGGAAATGGCGCATTCGTCACTACATCAACGCCCAGCAGGTGCCGCCACCCCATGGCAGCACGCTGCGCGTCTCGCGCCACGACAACGCCTTTTTCAACCTGGGCTGCGCCGTACAAGCTGTGGAAAAAGTGGGTGACAAGCTGCATGTGCAGACCAGTGCCGGTGTGTTTGTGCTGGACTTCCTCATCATCTCCACGGGCTTCGCCATTGACTGGAGTCTGCGCCCCGAGTTTGCCGACATCGCCCCGCATGTGAAGCTGTGGAACAGCCGCTTCACGCCCGAAGCTGGCGATGAAGACGCCGAGCTGAGTGCATCGCCCGATCTGGGTGCGCTGTTCGAATTTCAGGAAAAGACCGCTGGCGATCTGCCCGGCCTCGACCACATCCACTGCTTCTGCTACCCCGCTGCGCTCTCGCACGGCACGGTGTCGGGCGATATTCCGGCCATCAGCGACGGTGCGCGCAAGCTGGCGCAAGGGCTGGCCTCGCTGTTCTACCTAGACGATATCGAGCAGCACTTTGCCAAACTGCAGGCCTATGCCGAGCCCGAGCTGGACGGCACGGAATGGACAGAGGCCGACAGCGCCGCGCGTATCCAGCAGCTGCAAAATAATTGAAGAGACTTTGTATGACCGACACGATTGACCTCCTGGCTGGCCTTGAGCAGGGCAGCCCTACCTTCACCACCCGCCACGAGCGAGAGAAAGTCGCCTTGGCCACACAGGCCTGTGAAGACCTGCTGCTGGGCAATACGCTGGATACCGCACTGACCCAGGCCGAGCGTCTGGTGCTGGCCAGCGAGCAAGCCCGCATCAGCGGTGTCAACGTGCTGCAGGCCGTCTACCGTGCCCGCGCACTGGCGCTGGAGTCAGCCGCCATCACGCCCGAGCTGAACACCATCCTCAACCAGCCTGGCGCACAGACCGGCAATGCCCGCATGGATGCCATGCTGCACTTTGTGCGCACGCTGGCACTGAACCCTGCCGAGAGCGACAAGGCTGCGCTGCTGGCCATTCCAGCCGCCGGGCTGTCGCTTAACGATACCGTGCTGCTGGCCCAGCTGATTGGTTTTGTGGCCTATCAGGCGCGCCTGCTGGTCGGCGTCAAGGCCATGAACGATATGGGTGGCGTGGCCGATGCGCCTGCGGCCCAACCCGCCGATGCAGCACCCTTTGTGCATCCCGCCAATCTGCCTGCGCCCGGTGAACCACTGCGCCGCAACGGCTTTACCAGCGAAACACTGGGCTGGGAATCCTGGCTGGAAGTGCTCAACCCCGAAACCGCCACGCCCGAGCAGCAGCATGTGCTGGAAGTCAGCCACCCCAAGGCCAAGACCATGGACTTCTACCTGGTGCTGGCCCGCCAGCCCCAGGTGCTGCTGGAGCGCTCTCAGGCCTTCAACGCCATCATGTATGCGCCCGGTGGCCTCTCGCGTGCCGAGCGTGAAGTGGCGGCCACGGCCGTATCGCGCTCCAACCGCTGCGTGTACTGTGCCTCTGTTCATGCCCAGCGCTTTGAGCAGCTGGCCAAGCGCAACGATGTCATGGCCCAGCTGTTTGACGAGCCCGATACCGCTGGCACCAATGCCCGCGAGCGCGCCATCATTCAGGCCTCTCTGGCGCTGACCCGTGCACCCGGCAGCTTTGGCAAACAGAACCTGCAGCCGCTGCGCGATGCAGGCCTGTCTGATCTGGAAATCCTGGACATGCTGCACTCGGCCGCGCTGTTTGGCTGGGCCAATCGCTTGATGTTGAATCTGGGCGTGGAGCTGTATAGCACCCCCTGAGGCGCTTTGCGCCTTCCCCCTCTCTCTACGCGCTGCGCGCTACGGGAGGGGGACGACAGCTTCGCTGCGCGGCGGCGCTTGCTTGCTGTTCCTTGCTTTAGATTGCGCCAGGTTTTAGCTGGCGATTTTTTTGATAGCAGGTTGCGCTTGATTGGTCTTGGTTTCAACCTCAATGGAGCTTGAAGTGCACTGATATCAAGCGCAAGCAGCTATCAAATTCAAGAAGCTTTTTCGGTAAAAACCGTCAGCACGCCCGCCAGCTGGTGCACTTTGGCATCCATCAGCTGGGCATCGGCCACCACGCCAATCAGCGGTACGGGACCCAGCGCATGGCGCAGCAGCTTCAGCTCGGCATCTGCATCGCCAAACAGATCATTGCCACGCCCTTTGCTGCTGACATAGATGGCACCGCGTATTTGCTGCGGCACCGCCGCTTCGCCCTCCGCTAACGGGCCTGCTTCCGCAAAGTCGGGCTGCAGCGCATCCTTGAGTGCCGCGCCCATCTGCATCAGTTCATGGCGGGCTGCGCTGCTTTGACGCTGGCAGAAGATCACGGTTTGCTCCGCCTTGACGGGCGATGACAGCGCCAGCCCCTGACGCACCGGGTCCAGCCCCACGATGTTCAGCACCTGCGCCTCATCGGTCAATGCACCACGCTCCTGCCCCCGGCCCAGCGGAGCAATGGCCGCCACGGTCTTGCGCAGCTGCGATAGCGCCGCCTGCCAACCGCCACCGGCATGGGGGCTGGCATCCACATCCAGCATTTGCAGCAGACGCGGCAAGGCCGGCTCGCCCTCCAGCGTCATCAAGACCGGGCCTTTGGCTTCGGTGATCTCAAGCCCAGCGCCCAAAGGTGCGCAGCCCTGGGCCATGCGTGTCATGCAGGCCACTTCGCTTGCGAAAGCCACCCCCGAAAAGCCGCCCCGAAAAATGCCTGCTTTCATGCCCGTGCGCAGGTCTTCTGCACGACAGGCGAACTGCACGCCCTGCTCATCGCCGAGTGCGCCAAACAGATTGCCGGAGCTGGTGCGCTCGGACAGCTCCAGCAGCAAGTCCGGCAGATCGGTCTGAGTCATACAGGAATGCACCAGTGCAGAGTGCGCCTGAAACCCGGCCTCGGCACCGCTTTGCGCCAGCGGCGCCACGCCGGAATAGACACGGTAACGGGCTGCAGGCAAGTCCAGCAGCATCACGGCCAGTGCCGTGCTTTCCGGGTACTCATGCTCCATCGCCAGTACTGCATGGCCCGAGCTTCCCACCCAGTCCGTGACCTGGGGCAACTCCTGCGCCAGCAGCGCCAGCAATGCCTGTGCATGGGATGCCAGTCCCTGAGCGATATAGAGCAGCCCCAGCCGGTATGGTTGCTGCCGCTGCGCTGGCTGTGAAAGCAATTGCCCGCGCAGCTGCTGCACGACCTGGCGGGCGGCCACGTGCCAGTCCGTATGAGCGGCATGAGCGACGGGAAACAGTGACATGAGTCCTCCTCTTCTTGCCCAGCGCAGCGCACAAGTGCCGCGCCGTTTCAGCCCAATCGGCCTGGCTCAGTCAAGACTTGCGCGATGCAGCAGCCGTCTTGGCTGGGGCCTTCTTGGACACTGATTTCTTGGCCGCAGGCCTCTTGGCGGCAGCGCTCTTGGGTGTAACGCTCTTAGCCGTCGCCGCCTTGCTGCTTGATGCCTTGGCTGACGAAGCTTTGCGCGCTGGCTTGGGCTCACCCGCTGGCTCACTCCCAGCAGCCTCTTTGCCGCCCCCAAAGCTCCCGGCCTGCGCCATCATTTTTTCCATGGCGGATTGCGCAAACCCACTGGCCACTTCGGTGGCCCTCTGGGCAGCTGCAATGGTCTCTGCAGGCACAGGCTCTGCCATGGCCTTGGCCGCAATCTGCTGAAACTGCTGGGTCAGCGCTCCCCACCACTGCATGGCCTGACCCAGAGCCTGTGCAGATGGCTCCGCCTGAGCCGCAGGTTCGGCTTCGGGCTTGGCATCAGTCTGGGGCTTTTGCTTTTGCTGCTGACCCTTAGGCGGCTCCTGCACCGGCTCCGCTGGTTCAGCGGCCTTGGCCGCCCCCATGGGCCAGCCCGCATGAGCTGCCGCTGACGCCTCGGCCTGCGAGGCAGCAGGAAACTGAAAGGACTTGGCCAGCTCGCTCATGCTGACGTTCATGTCCTTGAGGGTGGAAAGCGTCATACGCTGCACTTCCAGCGCCTGAATCGTGGCGGTCAGCGCACGTCCGTTCTGCTCCAGCCAGAACTGCACGGCCTTGAGTTCGGCAATGCGCTTGTCCACCTCTTCCACGCTCACCGTGGGTGCCACCCACTGCGGCACGCGCCCCAGCGGGCTGGCGGCTGCGCCGGTGCTTTGCGCCAGCCCCTGCAGAAAATCAAAGCCAGGAATGAACTTACCGAAACCAAATGCCGATGCGTCGCCGCTCATAGTGCTCTCCACTGCAGGATGGGTACCAGAATCTGTACCCATCCTCTGATGGGCACTCCAGCGAGCTTACTGCACCGGCTGCCTAGGCGGCAAATCAAGGAGCACAGCGCTCCTTGTTCAAGCCATCAATGCTTGTGGCCACCGTGGCCTTCATGCCCAGCGTGCGGCATGGTGTGCATGGACGAGTGCGCGCCAGCAGCCCCGGCCGGAGCACTCATGCGCACTGGCACTTGCAGGCTCAGACGCGACTCTGCACCCTTGGCGTCCTTGAACACCAGGGTCACAGGCACTTGCGTGTCTTTGACCAAGGGTGCCTTGAGCTGCTGCAGCATCAGGTGATAGCCACCGGGCTTGAGCTCTACGGCCACATTCTTGGGCAGATCCAGAGAAGCGATGGCGCGCATGCGCATCACATCGCCTTCCATCTTCATCTCATGCACCTCGGCCACTGCGGCGGTGGGCGACTCCACGCCCACCAGCTTGAGCGGCTCCTGCGCTGTCAAGCGCATGAATGCTCCCGATGCCTGCTGCCCCGCCACGCTGGCGCGCGCCCAGGCGTTCTCCACCTTCACATGGGCGGCATCGGCATGCGCCCAGGCAGCACCAGACACCACCAAAGAACCCAGCAAGGAACCCACGGCCATTACCGTCAAACGACGCATCTTCATGAAACTTTCTCCATTGAAATTCAATATCAAATCGACCTGCAGCGCTTGCCCATCAAGCGCGTACAGCTATGGTTTTGAAAGTTTCACTGCGGCGGTGCGCGCACAGGCGGCAAAGTGGAGACAAAGACTCTGGGCGCAGAGTCCGCCCATTGCCGGGCCTCAAAAATGGTGGCGCACGCCCCCAGACCGCTTTGCTGGGCAGGCGGCGGCGCCATGGCAGGCAGACACAGCGCGCAATCGAGCCCATGCGACGCGACTTGCGCCTCGTCGCTGGCCGGGCTTGGCACCCAGTGCGTGCCGCCGTCAGCTGAACAAACTGCCTCCCAACCTGCGGGGGGCGTGGCCCTGGCCAAAGGCGTGAGCACGCTGACCAGTAAAACGCACAGCCATGCGCCCAGCACCCATCGGGCCAGAGTGGCCGTGGGGCAGGGCTGAGAATAAGCAGTGCGCCAATGCATGGGCCGATTGTAGAAGCCGCCACACTATCCAGTCGGTGACGCAGGGCTTGTGTCTTCAGGCACTAGGATGCGCCATTCAACACGCAATATGAAGGAGACAGACATGCTGACTTTGTGCGGCTTTTCAGCCAGCAACTACTACAACAAGATCAAGCTGGCATTGATGGAAAAGCAAATCCCCTTTGCCGAGGAGCTGGTCTGGCTGGGCAGCACCAACCCCGCAGAGTCGCCACTGGGCAAAGTGCCTTATCTGCGCACCCGCCACGGCGCCATCAGCGAATCCGATGCCATCATCGAATACGTGGAAACGCTGCCTAGCAGCGTGTCACTGCTACCCGCCGACCCTTTTGCCGCTGCAAAGGTGCGTGAACTCTGCGTCTATCTGAACCTGCACCTGGAACTGGTGGCGCGTAACCTTTACCCTCAGGCCTTCTTCGGCGGCAAGATCAGCGATGCCACGCGCGACAAGACGCTGGAGCAGCTCAAAAAGAACATTGCCGGCTTTGCCAAGCTGGCGCGCTTTGACACGCCATTCATTGCCGGTGACAGCTTGAGCCTGGCCGACTGCAGCGCCATCTTTCACCTGCCTTTGATCAGCAAGGCTACGCAGATTGTGGGCGGCACAGACATGCTGGCCCATCTGCCTGTGCGCGGCTACCTGGCCCGCATGGGCGAGCGCCCGGCCATGCAAAAAATCACCGCCGACCGCAAAGCCAATGACAAGGAATTGATGGCCCGCATACAAGCCCAGGCCGTGCGCTGACCGGTGCCCAAGCAGGCCAGGCAATGCTAGGCTTGCAAACACTATGCAAAGCCTGTTTCACCTCGCCTATCACGTCACCGATCTCGACGAGGCGCGCCGTTTCTACGGCGGCGTCCTCGGCTGCCGCGAAGGTCGCAGCACCGACACCTGGATCGATTTCGACTTCTTCGGCCACCAGATCTCCCTGCACCTGGGCCAGCCCTTTGCCGTAGCCAACACCGGCAAGGTCGGCAGCCACATGGTGCCCATGCCCCACCTGGGCGTGATCCTGCTCAAGCCCGACTGGCTGGCCTTGGCCGAGCGTCTGAAGGCAGCAGGTACCACCTTCATTCTTGAGCCACAGGTGCGCTTTGAAGGCGAGCCGGGCGAGCAATGGACGATGTTCTTCACTGACCCTTGCGGCAATCCAATTGAGGTCAAAGGGTTTGCGAATTGGGATGCGGTGTACGAGCACTGAGGCACCTGAGCCATGCCGCACCACCCAGAGCCTGGAATGCCTGCCCAGATTGCGCCAGAAGCTATCAAAACAGTACTCCTTCCACCCCGGTGACGCACAGTGCTGTGACTCCAAATTCGTGTGATTTTTCTATGCATCCACCTCAGCGCGTCGCTCTTGTGACAGGTTCCACTTCCGGCATTGGAGCCGCAATAGCACGACGACTTTCCAAAGACGGTTATGCCGTCGTCTTGCATTCACGCAGCTCGGTAGATGTGGGCATGGCCATGGCGCGAGAACTGGGCATGGCGGCTTATGTGCAGGCCGACCTGGCTGTCGAGGCCGACCGACTACAGCTGGTGCAAGAAGCAGTGGCCCAATGGGGGCGTCTGGATGTGGTTGTGAACAATGCCGGCATCAGCTGTGTGTTGCCTCATGCCGATCTGGCGGCTGCGACTCCCGACATCTGGCACGAATTGCATGAGGTCAATGTCATTGCACCTTTTCGCATCATTGCGCATGCCGAGTCTGCGCTGCGCGCCTCGGCGGCATCTGGCTCGCCAGCTTGTGTGGTGAACGTCAGCTCGCATGCCGGGGTTCGTCCCAAGGGGGCGTCCATACCGTATGCCGCCACGAAAGCCGCGCTCAATCACATCACGCGCCTGTTAGCGGTCTCGCTGGCCCCGGACATTCGCGTGAACGCCGTCGCCCCCGGCCTGGTTGATACGCCACTGACCGCCGACTGGACACAAGCGCAGCAGCTATGGCGAGAGCGTGCGCCCATGCGCCGTGCTGCCAGCCCCGAAGATATTGCCCAGGCGGTTTCCATGCTCATCGAATCCAGTTATTTGACGGGCGAAATCCTGATGTCAGATGGAGGCTTGAATCTCACATAGCCCGAAAGCTGCTTGCTCCCCCATGGGGAAGCATTAGCCCAGCAAGAAATTCAAGCCAAATCAGCCTCTAGCCCATATCCAGAAGGCGCTAGTAGCTATCAAAAACGCATGCTCACCCCCAGCTACTGAGCGCTCTCCATCAACCCCAGCAAACCACTGCTGCGCTGCGTAGGACTGCCCATGGCCGACACCAACAACCCCGGCACTTCCGACCACAGCGAAAACGCCTTGCGGGCCCGCGTGATGCCGGTGTAGACCAGCTCGCGGCTAAGCACGCTGCCGCCCTGTGCGGCCAGCACCAGCGCCGTGTGCTCAAACTCCGAGCCCTGGCTTTTGTGCACCGTCATGGCAAAGGCGGTTTCCACATGGGCCAGCCGCGCGGTGCTGACATGGTGCAGCTTCTCGCCCTGCATGAAGTACACACGCAGCCGCGCCGGGTCGGCAAAGCTGGGCAGGGCCATGCCGATGTCGCCGTTGAACACGCCAAGCTGCGCATCGTTGCGTGTGACCATGACGGGGCGGCCCATGTACCACTCACCATCCTTGCGGATCGCGCCCTGAGCGTGCAGCGCCTGCTCTACCGCGTGGTTCAGGCCCGCCACGCCCCAGCTGCCTTCACGCACTGCGCACAACAGGCGGTAGCGGTCAAAGGCGGCCAGCACGGCCTTGATCCATTGCTGGTGCGCAGCCTCCGTGGCAAAGCGCTGGCCTCGCCCTTGCTGCAGCACCTCGGCATAGTCCGCGTAACTGGCGGTCTTGTTGTCTGCATTGCCACGGCCTTGCACGGCGCTGCGCACCACGGCGTCGATGTCGCCGCCTTCGCGTGACCAGAGTTCTGCACTCGGGCCCGACTGGGTTTGCTCGCGCAGCAAGGCGGTAGCGCCCGGCGCATCACCGGCATTGACGGCCAGCGCCAGCTGACCGATGGGCCCGCCAAAACGGCGGCTTTCGCGCAGCATGACGGTGTGCTGGGCCAGCGGCAGCGCCTTGGCCGCCGCCAGATACTGCGCGGGCAGGCTCTGGCCCGTCACGCGCTCGGCGTAAGCCGCCGTGTCTGCCGCATAGTTGCCACGCTGGGCATCGCGGCACAGGTCGCCCAGCACGGCACCGGCTTCGACGGAGGCCAGCTGGTCCTTGTCACCCAGCAGAATCAATCGCGCCGTGGGCGGCAGTGCCTGCAGCAACGCAGCCATCATTTCGAGGTGGATCATGGACGCCTCATCGACGATGAGCACGTCCACATCCAGCGGGTTGCCCGCATGGTGGGCAAAGCGCCGCGTATCAGGTCTTGCACCCAGCAGCGAGTGCAAAGTGCGCGCCGCGCCCATGCGTTTGACCAGCGCTTCCAGGTCCAGCTCGCTCCCCACAGCGTCCTGCAGCTCTAACAGCGAGCTGTCGATGGACTGCTTGAGCCTTGCCGCCGCCTTGCCCGTGGGTGCCGCCAGCGCCACGCGCAGCTGCGCCGCATCAGGTGCCGTGGCAAACAGCAGCGCCAGCAGGCGGGCTGCGGTATAGGTTTTGCCCGTTCCCGGCCCGCCGGTGATGACAGACATGCGCCCGCGCAGCGCCAGTGCACAAGCCAGTTTTTGCCAGTCCAACGCATCGGCAGGAGAGTTGAACAAGCGGCCCAGCCAGTCACGCACCTTGGGCTCATCCACCTGCGTACTCTCCGCCACACTATCCGCACCTGTGCGCTGAACAATGTGCACAGCCACGCTGCGCTCATAGTCCCAGTAGCGGCGCAGATACAGCAAAGGTGCGGGTCCGTCGAGCAGCACCAGCGGCTGACCTTGATCGACAGTGGCGATGCCAGGCTGCACCACCCGGACGACGGGGCTGCGGCGCAGCGCCCGCAGCCAGCCGCTGAGCTGGCGGGGCAGCTGCTCCCATAGCGATAGCTGCAGGTGCAAGGCTTCTTTGGGCCAGGCAAGGATTTCATTCGGACTGCTGGCCAGCGCCTGCAGCGGCAGACAGCTGTGGCCACGCCCCTCCATCTGCGCCAGCACGGCGGTGGCAACCAGCAAGGCGGCATCGGCCCCGGCATCCTGCTCGGCCACAAAGGCGGCCAGAGCGCTATCCAGCCTGCGCAGCAAACCGGCATCGGCCAGCCGCTCCAGCGCCATCAGCCAGTCGGCAATGCTCAGGGTTACGGGGTCGCCATCATCGGTCGCGGCAAACAGGTCCAGTGTTTGCAGATCGGCTTTGCGGCGGCCCTTCATGGCTGCATCTCCTCGACAGTTTCTTCGCTATCGTCCAGCAAGGCTTCCAGCCCTTCAAGCAAGGAAAGCGACGGCTCCAGCACATGCATGCCGGCCGCATCGCCATCCAGCCCTCGCAGAAAGTAGTACAGGGCACCGCCCAAGTGTTCTTCGGACTGATAAGCCGCACCCAGACGACTTTTGAGCAGCCGGTGCAGCGCCAGCAGATACAGCGCCGCCTGCACGTCATAGCGGTGCTCCAGCATGGCGGCCTGCAGTGCTTGCGCCGTATATGCCGCAGCCTCATGGCCCAGATGGTTGGTCTTGTAATCCAGCACCCAGTAACGGCCACCGTGGCTGAAGACCAGGTCTGCAAAGCCCATCAGCATGCCGTGCAGCTCTCGCTCTGGCAGCACGGGGCGCGGCTGGCCGGGCAGGATGTGCTGACGGCACAGGGCATCGATGCGCTGGGCCGACAGGCGCTGTGCAGGCAACCAGAATTCCATCTCGGGCAGCATGGCATCGCCCTCGCCCAACTGCGCCAGCGACACGCCCAGAGGGGCCAGCGGCTGGTGCACCACGGCACGCAGCCACTCCAGCGCATCCTGCGCCTGCTCCTGGCGGCCTGCACGCTCGCAGCGGCGCAGCAGGCGGGCGGCCAGCGGTTCGCTGACCTCCGGGTCGTCCTTGGGCTGCAGCGCAAAGTCTTCACTGGCCAGCCACTCCAGCTGATCGTGCAAAAAATTCCCTACTACCGGCCCACGCATGAAGCGGTGCCACACGGCAGCATCGCTGCGCGCACCGGCAGCCATGGGCAGGCGGGTGATTGCCGTCAGATCCACGGTGGCCTCGCCCCCTGCGGGTTCTTCCAACACGCGTTCATCTTCGGCAGGGTTCTGGGCCGCCACGGCCCGCACCGGCAAGCTGGGCGCAGCCATGGCACGGGTCAGCGATGAAAAGCTGCCAATGCCCCAGCGGCGGTCAAACTGCGCCGCGTACACGGGCGCCCCCGCCAAAGCAGGCAAGTCTTGCGCAGGCACATAGCGCGTGGGCATGGGCAGTTCGGCGGGCAAATCCACCACCGCAATCTGCGCGCACGCATCGCTCAAGCTCTGGATGCTGGCACGCCAGCCCGCTATGGATTGCGAAGCGCCACCCGCAAGCAGATAGCCCGCTGCACCCTGTTCATTGATGCAGTTTTTGCTGTTGCCACGCTTCATGGGAGCCAGCCCCATCCACAGCGCATGGCGCGGGCGGGTCAGCGCCACATACAGCAGGCGCAGGTCTTCACGCAGACGCTCTTTGTCAGCCTGCGCCAGCTGCGTATCGTCATAGTCCAGCACCAGCTCACGTGCCGGCGCACCATCGATCTGCACCGGCAGCGACAGGTAGGCCGCCTTGCCATCCACCGCCCTGAAGCTGCCGCCAAACGGCAGGCAGACCACGGGGTACTCCAGCCCCTTGCTCTTGTGCACGGTGACGACCTTGACCAGATCGGCGTCGGACTCCAGCCGCACAATCTGCGCATCGCCCGCCGCGCCCGGTGTTTCGATTTGCGTGGCCAGCCAGCGGATCAGCGCCTGCTCACCCTCCAGCTGGGCACTGGCGCTTTGCAGCAGCTCGGCCAGATGCAGATAGTTGGTCAGGCGGCGCTCTCCGCCCATGTCCTGCAGCCAGCGAGCGGGCAGCTTAAAGCGATACAGGGTCTGGCGCAGCATGGCCAGCACGCCCAGACGCAGCCAGATGCTGTGCAGCTCTTTGAGCTGCTCGCTGCGCGCATCGAAAGCCTCGTCATCGCTGGCGAGGTACGCCAGCTCATCAAACGACAAGCCCATCATCTGCGTGGCAAGCCCTGCACGCACGGCCAGTCCATCGAGCGGTGCCGCGACAGCGCGCAGCCACAGCAGCAAATCCCGGGCCTCGTCACTGGCAAAGACCGAATCCTGATCGGACAGATAGACCGACGCCACATTGCGTTTGGCCAATGCACGGCGCACGGCTGCGGCCTCCTTGCCTGTGCGCACCAGCACGGCAATATCGGCAGGGCGCATGCGCTGCAGCGGCTTGCCTTCTTCGGCAAAGCCCGTGCCCTCGTCCATCAGCCATTGCACGATCTGGCTGGCGCAGAACTCTGCACCTCGCCGGCGAATATCGTTGCCGCTCAGCGGTACGCGCGGTTCATCCGCTCCTTCATCCCACGCCACCGTCAGCGCGGCCATGCGCTGACCGCCTTGCATCAGCAGCTCTTTACGGCCATTGGCCTTGACGGGCTCAAAAGGCAGCGGGTTGCTTTGCCCCGTGCGGAACATGAAAGCACCTTCGCCATCACGAGCTTCGGCCTGCACAAACCACTGGTTGACGGCATCGACCAGCGCCTGTGAGGAGCGGAAATTAGTGTCCAGCACATAGTGACGGCCTTCGGTCGCCCGGCGTGCTTGCAGATAGCTGTAAATATCCGCACCGCGAAAGCCGTAGATGGACTGCTTGGGGTCGCCGATCAGCAGCAGCGCGCTGTCGGCACTGTTGTCTGCTGTGCGATAGATCCGGTCAAACAGCCGGTATTGCAGCGGCGATGTGTCCTGAAACTCGTCAATCAGCGCCACCGGGTACTGGGCCAGAATGCTGGCGCGCAGCGCGGGGCCGCTGTCGCCCACCAGCGCGGCATCCAGCCGCTGCAGCATGTCGGCAAAGCCAAAGGTGCCCGCCTGGCGCTTGATCCACAGCAGGCGCTGCTGCACATGCACGGCGGCATGCAGGCGCAGCGCCACCTTGATGGATGGCAGCGCGGCCAGCGCCTGCAGCAGTTGCTCAAGCTCGGCAAATTCGGTGGGCAGCAGCAGGTCCATGGTCGAGCCTTTGAAGGCCTCGGCCATGCCTTCGGGGCACAGGCGTTTGCGGGCGGATTCGCTCAGCTCCAGCGGCTGGTTCAGCGGGTCTTGGGCCCACGCCGTAATGCTGGAAAACCATCCTGTGTAATAGCGCGCTTGCAGCTTGCGTTTGTCCCACAGCGCTGCGCGACCGTCGAGTTCGCCCTCAATCCAGTGCAGCAGGCGCTCGGCCTTTTGCTCCCAGCCATCGGCCAGCGTTTTCAACTGCTGCGCACGCTGCGCCTGCATCTGCACAATGCGCTCGGCCAGCGTGCCTTCCCCGGCATCCGCAGGCACGGTTTCACGCAGCAGCGATTGCATGTCCTTGACCAGCGCATGCACATCAGGCCACACGCTGAGCGCCACCTCCAGCACCTCACCCGACAACGGGTAGCACTGCTGACGCCAGTAGTCCTGCGCGGCCTCGGTCTGGCGCTGGCTTTCATCGGCCTCCAGCGTTTCATCGAACAGGTTGCCGCTGTCAAACGCATGCTCGCGCAGCATCCGCTGGCACCAGGCATCGATGGTGTGGATGGCCGCATCGTCCATGCACTGCGCGGCCATATCGAGCCGCCAGGCGGCGGTGTCACGCTGCGCGCCTTCGGCATAGGCATCGCGCAGATCGCGCAAGAAGCTGTCGTGCGCTGCAGGCTCGGCCTCGCCGCGAAAGCATTGCACGGCCTCGATCAAGCGAGCGCGAATACGATCCGAAAGCTCTCGCGTGGCAGCACGCGTAAAGGTCATGACCAGTATGTCGGGCGGCATCAGTGGTCTGGAGAAGCTCTTGTCCACGCCATGCCCCAGCACCAGCCGCAAATACAGCGCGGCAATCGTCCAGGTTTTTCCCGTGCCTGCGCTGGCCTCGATCAGGCGCGAGCCCCAGAGCGGAAAGTGCAGGGGCTGCAGTGCCTGACTGGTGGATAAATGCTTGCTCATGCCTGCTCTCCTGCGGCGTCTTCTGGGTGGCTCGATGCTGGCAGGTCCTCGATCTGCAGCTGCGCGGCCAGCCAGTCATGCAGCGGGCCATAGACTTCCTTGGCCAATGTGTGAAAGCGCAGATCGGCCGTCAGTGCCTCCCAGTCCGGGTAGCAGCGCGCCCAGCTGGCGTCTTCGCATTCCCCGCCCAGCATGAACCCGCCTTCATACTCCTGCGCCGCCGCATTCAGATCATCCTTGGCAGCCTTGATGGCGGTTTTGAGCGGCAGGGGCACCGCTGTGTTCTGCCCCTGCAGCCACAGGCCCATCAGCGTCTGCAGGCGTGACTTCGCCACGGTTTGCTCCACAGGCTGCACCCAGACCATGGTGTCGCGCGCAATCACGCACATCAGTGCGTTCGCTCCCGTGGCGGACAGCGCCAGACTGCGCACATACAGCGGCATCAGCTTGTAGGCCTGCAGCTCGCCTTTTTGATTGAGCAAGGTGCGCGGCTCCAGCGCAAACCAGCAGCGGCGGCTGCCCTCTGCCGATGCAGGTTCGGCACGCTCCTGTAGCCCATCGATCCAGTCATCCAGCGTGACCGCACCGGCCTGCAGCAGCAGGCGCTCTCGCGGCGCAGCCTGCGGCCATTGCTGCATCTGCTGCTGCCAGGCCAGCAGCGAGGGCGTGGTCTGCGCCTGCAGCGCCTGCGCCTCGCGCTCACCCAACCCAGCCAGCGGCAGCACGCCAGCACGACCCAGCCGCTGCACCTGGCGCTGCACTTGTGCAGACACATCCACCGCAGCGCCCTGCGCCAGCTGCGTGCGCACGCCCTGCTGCAGCTGTGCAATCAGGCCATAGGCCATCAGTCCGTCCACGCTGAACAGCTCGTCGTCTTCCACCACCTTATCGTCTTGCTCAAAGCGCACCAGCAGGCGGTTGCGCAAGAAGTTGCGAGCGGGGTTGCGCAGAAAGTCTGTGAGACGCGCCAGCGTCAGCGGCACTTCGGGGTCGGGCTCGAAAGCAGCGACTGCAGGCACGGCCAGTACCTCGCGTTCCTCATGCGCGCCATACCATTCGCGGGCAAAGGTGGACAGACCCGAGGCCTGTTCAAAATAGCGGCGGCTAAAGGGCTGCAACGGATGCTGCTGGGTGCGTTGTCCCAGCAAGTCACCACCTTCCCCTTGCCAGCCCTGCGCCAGATAGTCACGCAGCTGCGACACCAGCACCGAGGGCGGCTGCTCGCTGTTGTCACGCACATTACGGCCCGCCCAGCTGATGTAGAGCCTGCTGCGGGCCGACAGCAGCGCATCGAGCATGAGCTGGCGGTCGTCGTCACGGCGCGCACGATCGCCGGGGCGCTGCTGGCCCGGTTGTGCCATCAAGTCGAAGTCCACACGCGTAGCCCGGCGCGGATAGTCGCCATCGTTCATGCCCAGCAGGCACACCACCTCAAACGGAATGGCGCGCATGGGCATCAGCGTACAGAACGTCACGCCGCCAGCGCGAAAGCGCTGGTTGAGCGCAGGCTCAGACAGGGCTTGCAGCCATGCCTCCTGCGCCACTTCCAGCGGAATGGCCGATGCAAATCCCGCCTGCTCGCAGGCGGTCTGCCAACTGACCAAGGCCGTATCCAGCGCAGCGACCAACGCCTGATCGTCATCGCCTTGCGCCACAAAAAAATCATCCATCAATGCACGAAAGCGCTGCGCCCACACTTCAGGCTCTGCCGCTGCACTGGCGGTCTGCCACCACTGCAGCATGCGTGCCAGCAAGCTGGCCAGCGAACCGGCCAGCTCGGCCGTCAGCCCGCCCACCTCGTCATAAGGCTCCATGCCCGCAAAAGTCTGCGCGGCTTCATCCCCGGCCTCCAACGCCGGGCCGCTGGCATAGCCCAGCAGCATGCGACGCAGGCCAAACCAGGCGCTATTGGGATCGCCACAGGCAGCCAGCCCCAGCTGGGCACGCTGCTCATGATTGAGCCCCCAGCGAATACCAGCCCCCGCCATCCAGTGCGTGAGCTGAGGCAGGTCGTCAGCCGCCAGCCCCACGCGCGCCGCCACAGCGGGCACATCGAGCAGATCACACAGCTCGCTCAGGCGACAGCGCTGCTGCGGCAGCTTGAGCAACCATTGCAGCGCTGTCACCAGCGGGCTGCTGACGCGCGCGCTCACGTCGGCAATGTCAAATGGAATATGGCGTGCATCGTGGCGGCTGTACTGTCCAAACACGGCGCGAATGGCCGGGGCAGCTTCCTCAATCGACGGCAACATGACCACCACATCACGCGGCGCCAGCGGTGCTTGGCCTGCGGCAGCGGGCTGCGCCAGCCACTGCAGCAACTGATCGTGCAGTACCTCCAGCTCGCGCACCAGACCATGGGCCTTGTGAAAGACGATGGACTGATCCGCCGCTGCAATCTCCAGCGGCGGATGCTCGGACATGGGCACCAGGTCGCGAATGCGCTGCTGCACCTGCACCAGCAAAGGTGCATCGACCAGATCTGCAGCATCGGCCTCGTCATACACATCCACCCGCGGCCAGCCCCATTGCACGGCCGTGTCGCCCGTGGTGTCGAACGCATCGAGCTGGCGCACATAGTCGCGGCTCTGCCTGCCCCAGGCCGCCAGCAGCGGATGGGCATGGGCGTGCATGGCCTCCAGTGGAATCTGGGCCAAGTCCTTTCCGCCCTTGTCCGCATGACGGCGGCGCTGCTGGCGCAGCAGCTCACGCCCATCAATCGCATCAGCCCAGTGAAAGCGGCACGGGTTGGGCACAGCGATCAGCACCTGGCTGTGCTGGGCAATGCCGCTCAGAAACTGCATCAGCGACAACGGCATCTGGCTCATGCCAAACACCACCACGCGGCGTGCCAGCGGTGTCACGGGCGGCTGCCCCTTCTCCAACGCGTTCAAAATCCTCGCCAACAAGGCTGGGCGGGTGGCGGCGCGCTCGTTCTCATCCAGCTCCGCCAGCACCTTGCGCCACAACTGGGGCTGCCACAGCTGCCCTTCGGGCACGGGCACGTCAGGGCGACCGGCAGAGCGCATCACATCCTCGCCTTGCTCCCAAGCTGCCAGCCAGTCGGCGCGGTAAATCTGGTACTGGTCAAACAAGTCCGCCAGCTTTTCGGCCAGTTGCAGCAGGCGCTGCGGCTCGCCGGGGCGCAGAAAATTGGCAATCGGCTCGAACGCGGGATCTTCAAGACATTGCGGCAGCAGGCGCATCAAGCGCCAGATCATGGGCGTCTTATCAAGCGGCGACTCACGCGGCACCTCATGCTTGCCGAGAATCTGCCGGTAACTGCGCCAGACAAAGCGCGCCGGCAGCTCCACCTGGGCCGCCGCGCACACGCCCTGATGCTCGGCCATGCGCATCTTGAACCACTCGGCCATGCCGTTGCTTTGCACCAGCACGATTTCAGGCTCCAGCGCCTGCAAAGGGTTTGCGGCCAGCCAGGCCAGCACGGTATCAGCCAGCGCCTCCGTCTTATTGCCATGCAGGGCAATCAACCCCGGTTGCCAGCTACCCGCGGATTGCGACGCCTTTGTTTGCTGCTCTGCTGCCACACATGCTCCTGTGCCTGTCTATCGCCGATAAAGCTGCAAGCTTAACGGCAGCAGCTGACAAGTTGTGACATGGATTCGCTATCAAAAGCAAAGCTGCCAGCGCTTATTCAGCAGCGTTATCAAACTCAAAACTATCCAAAATCTAGAGCAGGCAAGCGCAAGCAGCTATTCTTTGTGAAGACCAGGGTGCTTATTCAGGCCCGATGAGCCGCCAGGAGTTCAACCCAAAATGACAAAAGCCCCAGATCAGCAATGATCAGGGGCTTGGAATTTGGTGGCCTGGGACGGAATCGAACCGCCGACACAAGGATTTTCAATCCTCTGCTCTACCGACTGAGCTACCGGGCCTTTGCTTCACAGAAGTTTTGTGAAGCGCGATTATAGGTTCATATCTGCGTTGAGACGGGATGCAGGCTCACATTCAACCATGCTGACCCAGCCCAAGCTCGATATGAAAAATCCCAGGTCATTGCTGATCTGGGATTTGAAATTTGGTGGCCTGGGACGGAATCGAACCGCCGACACAAGGATTTTCAATCCTCTGCTCTACCGACTGAGCTACCGGGCCATTTATTCAGCACTCTTGAGCACTGAAGCCACGATTATAGGCATAGTTTTCATACCCAAATCGAAATCGTGGCATTTTTTGAAAAATTATCCGCGACGGTTGCGCCCCAGGTCCACGCCCAGCTGGCGCAGCTTGCGATAGAGGTGCGTGCGCTCAAGACCTGTTTTCTCCGCCACACGCGTCATCGAACCACCTTCGCGCGCCAGATGAAATTCGAAATAGGCCTTCTCAAAGCCATCTCGCGCTTCGCGCAAAGGACGGTCAAGATCAAAGCCCTGGTGCGAGCTGGGCAAGCTGTCTTCTGCCGCCTGTGCAGTCACGCTGACAGCCGCCACCGACACCGAGCCGCTACTGGTGGGTGACGCTGCCTCTGTGCTTTGGCTGGCAGAGCTGCGGGCCAGCCCCTGCTCCACTGCCTTGAGCAGCTTCTGCATGGTGATGGGTTTTTCCAGGAAGGAAAGTGCACCAATGCGCGTTGCCTCGACAGCTGTTTCGATGGTCGCATGCCCGCTCATCATGATCACCGGCATGGTGAGCTGACCCGCTGTCGCCCATTCCTTGAGCAAGGTAACGCCGTCCGTGTCTGGCATCCAGATATCCAGCAGCACCAGATCGTAGTTATGCGTTGCTCTGGATACCCGTGCCTGCGTGGCGTTTTCTGCCACGTCCACACTATGACCTTCGTCGTTGAGGATTTCCGACAACAAATCCCGGATCCCCAGTTCGTCGTCGACCACTAGTATGTTTGCCATGTGTCTAAAGCCTGTTGCTATGCCTTGTGTACAGCGGGATCATCCGCCTGTGCACGGTCGTTAGGTACAAATGATAGCGACACTCGCGCGCCTTGAACTACCCCGTCGTCCTCTCGATTACCCAGGTCCACTCTGGCGCCGTGCTCATCTGCGATTTTCTTGACCACGGCCAAGCCCAGGCCTGTGCCTCGGGACTTGGTGGTTACGTAGGGCTCGAAAGCTCTTTGTAAAATATTGGGAGCAAATCCCGTGCCGCTATCGTTAATGCTAAGGCGCACACGCTGCACGGCATCGACCCAGCGGGTTTCAATGGTCACAGATCCCGGAGTCTGCCCTGTTTCCTGGGCTCGCTGCGCCGTGGCATCTTGTGCATTTTGCAAAAGATTGTGGATGACCTGGCGCAGTTGCTGGCTATCGCCCTGAATCAAGGGGCAAGTCTCATCCAGTGATGCCTCTACACGCACTGCCGCATTTTCTTCGCCATACAGCTGCAGAACTTCGGTCACCAGCGCATTCAGATCCAGCGGTTGCAGATTGGCCGCCGGCAAGCGTGCGTACTCGCGAAACTCATCGACCAGCCGCTTCATTGCCCCTACCTGATCAACGATGGTCTTGACGGATTTGGCCAGCAGCGCCTGCTCTGTGGGCTGCAGCTTGTCCGTCAGCTTCATAGCCAGACGCTCGGCGGACAGCTGTATTGGTGTCAGCGGGTTCTTGATCTCATGTGCCACGCGACGCGCGACTTCCCCCCAGGCCTGGGCTCGCTGGGCCGACACAATCTCGGAGATGTCATCAAACACCAGCAGGCGCTGATCATCTGGCAGCTCGGCCCCTCGCATGACCAGACTGGTGGTGTTGTGCACCACGTCACCATTGCCGCTGCCGCCATCGAGTTCATAGACCTTCTGCCAGCGGTCACGTCCTTGCTCGGCCGAAGCATCGCCCAGAAATATTTCAAACTGCTCCTGCACTACACGGGCAAAGTCTTGCAACCCCGAGACATCACACAGGCGCTTTCCCTGAAACACCGCCATGGGCGCACGCAGAATGCGGGTCGCTCCCGGGTTGCTGAGCACGATGCGCCCGTCGCACTCCAGCACGATGACACCGGACGTGAGGTTATCCAGAATCGTCTGCAGATTACTGCGCGCCGCATCAAGCTGCAGCAAGTTGCGATTGGCATCAGAGCGTGCATCGGCCAGTTGCTGCGTCATGACCGCAAAAGAGCGCGTCAGCCCGCCAATTTCATCCTTGCTTTGCAGCGCAGGCTTGGGCCGCAAGTCGCCACGAGCCACATCGCGCATGCCCTGGGCTAGCAGCAGCAATGGCTTGGCCAATTGGTTGCCAAGCACCACGGCCAGCACCACGGCACCGAAAACGGCCAGAAACAATGCCAGCGTCAGCGTGCCGATATACATGCGCTGCAGGCCGGCGCGGGCCAGCGCTCTTTCCTGGTACTCCCGGTTGGCGGCCTGCACGGCCAAGGCATTGGTGACCAAGGTCTTGGGCAGTGGAATGGTCGCTTGCAGGTAGCGCGCCTCTTCCAGCAGGTTCACCGCCGAGCTGGGCACCAGCGCCAGCGTGCGCACCCTGGCATTCTCTGCAACCTGCTCGGCAGGCACATCACCCGCATCATCCAGGCCTTCCACGCTTCCCACGGCGCGCTGGCCGCTTTGCTCGCGCAGACTCCGCAACAACTGCGGGCTGGGGCGCTCAGGAGCCAGACGGAACTGCGACTGGCCGGCGCTTGCAATAGCCTTGCCCGAGGCATTCCACAGCACCACATCAATGGCGCCGATCTGATCACGAATACGCTCCAGCATCAGGGCCGCGCCAGCATCGGAAGTCTGCGCCAGCTGCAAACCGGCAGTCCGTGTGTTGTTGGCCATGTCATTGGCCACGGTATCCAGCGTGGAGCTAGCCAGGCTCACCCCCGCAGACAGTGCGCCTTCAACCTTGACGTCAAACCAGCTCTCGATGGAACGAGATACGAACTGGTAGGACACCACATAAATCAGCAAGCCCGGCAGCAGACCGACGAGGGTAAAAATACCCGCCAGCTTGAGCAGCAGATTACTGCCAAAGCGCCCATTTTTAAGGCGCAGTGCCAGCCTCAGCCCGCCCCATAGCAACACCAGCAGCAACACCCCGGCCACCACCACATTGGCTGCAAACAGCCAGTTGTAGTTTCGCTCGTAAGCCAGGCGGTTGTTGGTGGCCATGGTCAACAAAAACAGCAGCAAAACGCCGACCACGGCCATCAGTGCCACACCGCAGCCCACAGCCCAGCGTGTTGCTCGCGACCATCGTGCTGCGGCAGGAGTGCGGCCTTCGACGTCCAGATGCTTGAACTCTGCCATCAGGGGGCGGCCTCCAGTGGCTGGGTGCGCGACAGCTGCAAATTCCAGCCAGAGCGCCCCAAGGCACCTATCTGCAGCGGTCTTGGCAAGGAGGACAGATCAACGCGAAAACGCAGCTGCACCGACACACCGGAGGTTGTGCTGACCTGTCCCGGCTCCAGAATCTTCCAGCGGTAAATACGCTGAATGGCAGCCATCGCATCTTCAAGCTGCTCATAGGTCTGGCCCAGTGCCAGCCCCGTACCACTGCCACCTGTAAACGCAGCATTGGAGATATGCAGTCGCCAGCGCCGCGTCAGCGGCTGGTGGGTGATTCGGTAATAACGCGTAGCCTGTCCCACTTGCTGATCAGACCAATACCAACGCTCACGCTGAATCTGGGCTTCGGCAATGAAATACATGGGAATGCCCTGGCGCAAGGCATCTTCCACCTGACCGGGCAGCTCGAATTGCAGGTTGGCAGAGAGAAAGACACCCTCCTCCGTACGCGTAGCCTGCATGGAGCTGATATCTGGCACCACGGTCTCGGCTCTGGCCTGCAATGTCGACCAACCGAGCAGCATCAGCATTGCGACGGCAAGCAGCGTGCGCCACCAAGCTAGCGCTGCAGCGTTAGCGTGCTTTTTCCAGCAGTGCGTAATAAAAGCCGTCGTGATCACCAAAGGCATTGTCTGACACCGCGCCGTCTTTGACACCCTTGCCGGGTATTAAATGGCCCGGTGCAGGCAGGCAGATTGCCGTAGTGTTGCGTGCAAGAAACGCTTTGAGCTGCTCATCACCCTCGGCCTTGAAGACCGAACAAGTGCAATAAACAAGACGGCCGCCAGGCTGCAGCAGCGGCCACATGGTGTCCAGCAGCTTGGATTGAATACTGGCCAACTGGGCCACATCGCTCTCGCGGCGCAGCCAGCGCACATCGGGCTGGCGGCGCACAATGCCCGATGCCGTGCAAGGCGCATCGAGCAAGATGGCGTCAAACAACTGGCCTTTGTATTGCTCATCAAACCAGTCTTCGGGTCTGGAGGCATCAGCCACCAGCACCTTGGCCTTGAGCCCCAGGCGCGACAGCGTATCGCCAATGCGCTCGGCACGCACAGGATCGATCTCCAGCGCGGTGACTTCCACACTGCCCGGCGTAGCACGCTCAAGCAGATGTGCCGTCTTTCCACCAGGCGCGGCGCAGGCATCCAGCACGCGCAGTGGCCGGTCTTCGGGCTGGGCCAAGCCCTGCAATAGCAAAGGAGCCGCAGCTTGCGCGGCTGCATCCTGGACCGAAGCCCAGCCCTGGGCAAACTGCGGCAAGTCCTGTACCTGCACGGCCTGCTCCAGCTGCAAACCGCTTTCAGCCACAGGAAGCGATTTCAAATTGATAGCTGCCAGCGCAGACTGGTACTCGGCTTGAGTCGTTTTTTGCGTATTAACACGCAGCGTCATCGGGGGCTGGGCGTTATTGGCTTCCAGAATGAGTTGCCAGTCTTGGGGATGGTCTTTTTTCAGACGCGCAATCCACCAGGCAGGGTGATTCCAGACGGCCACAGGATCTTTGTCCGTCGCACTCACCAGCACATCGCGCTCGCGCAGAAAGCGGCGCAGACAGGCATTGATAAAGCCGGACTGGGCACGAGCCGCACCATTCTTTGCCGCTTCCACCGCCTGATTGACCAGTGTAAAAGGCGGGTACGGGGCCTGCGTTTCATCCCACGCCAAAGCCAGCGCTGTATTGAGCAGAGCGCTCACCTTCGGGGCTGGAGCACGCGGTGCCAGCTGCTTTTGCAGCGCCTGGGCACGCCCCAGATTGCGCAGCACCTGAAACAGCAAGGCCTGCACTCCCGGACGCAAGCGCTGCGGCACCTGTGCCAGCACCGCCTTGCTGGACTGGCCGCCCAAAATGCCGTGCAAGGCCTTGGCGACGGCATCCAGCTGCTGCCACAGGGCAGGAGCATTAGGCGTAGCAGTGCCAGCAGCGGCGATCTTGGACGGGTTGGGCTTGGAAGTCATGGAGGGCAGACCTGAAAAATCTTGCAGGACTGACATGCATCGAGCGGCTAAGCGGGCTGTTCCATCGCACCCTCGCTTCGCTCACCTCATGGAAGTCAATCGTATTTTGAACAATGAAAAACGCTCCCGTCTGCACTAGGCAGAGCGGGAGCGTGGTGCATCAACAGTGATCCGAAGCCGTTACCAGCTGCGGATCAGCGCCATGCTTACTCGGCAGAGGCGTCGGCTGCAGGAGCGTCGACGTCATCAGCCAGCACACCGGCCAGCTCGGCTTCTTCGGCTTCGGCAATGGCACGGCGCTCGGCGTCGTCCATTTCGTCCTTGGCCTTGCGAGCCTGGTGGTATGCCAGACCGGTACCAGCGGGGATCAGACGACCCACGATCACGTTTTCCTTCAGGCCACGCAGCTCGTCGCGCTTGCCCATGATGGCAGCTTCGGTCAGAACGCGCGTGGTTTCCTGGAAGGACGCCGCAGAGATGAACGAGTCGGTGGACAGCGAAGCCTTGGTAATACCCAACAGCACGTTGGAGTACGTGGCAGGCAGCTTGCCCTCCTTGAGCATCTGTTCGTTGGTGTTGAGCACCTCGGAACGCTCGACCTGTTCACCCTGGATGTAGGTGGTATCGCCAGAGTTCTCGATGATCACGCGACGCAGCATCTGGCGCACGATCACTTCGATGTGCTTGTCGTTGATCTTCACACCCTGCAAGCGGTACACGTCCTGCACCTCGTCCACGATGTAGCGCGACAGCTCTTCGATACCCAGCAGACGCAGGATGTCTTGAGGATCGGCGGGACCGTCAACGATGGATTCACCCTTGTTCACCACCTGGCCTTCGTGCACCAGAATGTTGCGCTCCTTGGGCACCAGCTCTTCCCAGACCTTGCCTTCCAGATCAGTAATCTGCAAGCGGATCTTGCCCTTGGTTTCCTTACCGAAGGACACGGTACCGGTCATCTCGGCCAGAGTACCCTTGTCCTTGGGCGTACGGGCTTCGAACAGCTCGGCCACACGAGGCAGACCACCGGTAATGTCTCGGGTCTTCTGACCTTCGACAGGGATACGGGCCAGCACCTCGCCAGGACCCACGTCCTGGTCGTCGCGCACCTGGATCAGGGCGCCGACCTGGAAGCCGATCGTCACAGCGTGGTCGGTACCGGGAATCTTGACTTCCTGGCCGTTGGCGTCGATCAGCTTGACCTGAGGACGCACCACCTTGGCGGAGCCACGACGTTTGGGGTCGATCACCACCAGAGTGGACAGACCGGTCACTTCGTCGACCTGCTTGGCCACCGTCAGACCTTCTTCCACGTTCTCGAACTTCACGCGACCGGCGTATTCGGTAATGATGGGTCGGGTCAGAGGATCCCAGTTCGCCAGGATCTTGCCGGCCTTGATGGCTTCATCGGGCTTGATGGTCAGCACAGCGCCATAAGGCACCTTGTGACGCTCACGCTCGCGGCCGTTTTCCGTGATCACGATTTCGCCGGAACGCGAAATCACCACCAGCTCGCCCTTGGTGTTGGAGACATAGCGCATCGTGCTGTTGAAGCCGATCACACCATTGGACTTGGCTTCCACGCTCGAAGCGATGGCAGCGCGCGAAGCGGCACCACCAATGTGGAAGGTACGCATGGTCAGCTGCGTGCCGGGTTCACCGATGGACTGCGCAGCGATCACGCCTACAGCTTCACCCATATTGATCAGGCCACCGCGACCCAGGTCACGACCGTAGCAGGTTGCGCACAGACCGAAGCGGGTTTCGCAGGTCAGAGCCGTGCGGACCTTGATCTCGTCCACGCCCTGGTTTTCCAGCTCTTCGATGGTGTCTTCGTCCAGCAGAGTACCAGCGGGCAACAGCACGGAACGATTCTCAGGGTGCAGCACGTCTTCAGCAGTCGAGCGGCCCAGCACGCGGTCGCGCAGGGATTCGATCACTTCACCGCCTTCGACGATGGCCCGCATCACGTAGCCGTTGGAAGTGCCGCAGTCCTGCTCGTTCACGACCAGGTCTTGCGTCACGTCCACCAGACGACGCGTCAGGTAGCCGGAGTTAGCTGTCTTCAACGCCGTGTCGGCCAGACCCTTACGAGCACCGTGGGTCGAGATGAAGTACTGCAGAACGTTCAGGCCTTCGCGGAAGTTCGCGGTAATAGGCGTTTCGATAATCGAGCCGTCTGGCTTGGCCATCAGACCACGCATACCGGCCAGCTGACGAATCTGAGCTGCGGAGCCACGGGCGCCGGAGTCAGCCATCATGTAAATCGCGTTGAACGACTCCTGATCGACTTCGTTGCCGTGACGGTCAATGGTCTTCTGAACCTTCAGCTGGTCCATCATCACCTTGGACACGTCGTCACCGGCCTTGCCCCAGATGTCCACCACCTTGTTGTAGCGCTCGCCAGAGGTCACCAGACCCGAGACGTACTGCTGCTCAATTTCCTTCACTTCGGCTTCCGCGCGGGCCAGGATGTCGGCCTTTTGCGGAGGCACCAGCATGTCGTCGATGGAGATCGAAATACCAGCGTGCGTGGACAGACGGAAACCGTTTTGCAACAGCTTGTCGGCGAACACCACGGTTGCCTTCAGGCCGCACTTGCGGAACGAAGCATTGATCAGCTTCGAGATTTCCTTCTTCTTCAGCGCCTTGTTCATGTTGCTGAAAGCCAGGCCCTTGGGCAGGATTTCAGACAGCAGAGCACGGCCCACGGTGGTTTCCACGAGCGAGGTCACGGGCTCGAATTCGCCGGTTTCCTTGTTCTTGTTCCACTCGGTCAGACGCACGCTCACCTTGGCGTGCAGCTCGGTCTCGCCGGCATCCAGAGCGCGTTGCAGCTCCATCAGGTCGGCAAACACCATGCCTTCGCCCTTGCCGTTGATCTTTTCACGCGTGGCGTGATACAGACCCAGCACCACGTCCTGAGAAGGAACGATGGAGGGTTCGCCCGAAGCGGGGAACAGCACGTTGTTCGAAGCCAGCATCAGCACGCGGGCTTCCATCTGCGCTTCCACAGACAGAGGCACGTGAACAGCCATCTGGTCACCGTCAAAGTCGGCGTTAAAGGCAGCACAAACCAGCGGGTGCAGTTGCAGAGCCTTGCCTTCGATCAGGATAGGTTCAAAGGCCTGGATACCCAAACGGTGCAGCGTAGGCGCACGGTTGAGCATAATGGGGTGTTCCTTGATGACTTCTTCAAGGATGTCCCACACCACGGGCGTACCGGCTTCCACTTCCTTCTTGGCAGCCTTGATGGTCGTGGCGATGCCGCGCTGCTCGAGCTGCGCAAAGATGAAGGGCTTGAACAGCTCCAGCGCCATCAGCTTGGGCAGACCGCACTGGTGCAGCTTGAGGTAAGGACCCACGGTAATCACGGAACGACCGGAGTAGTCCACCCGCTTACCCAGCAAGTTCTGGCGGAAGCGACCGCTCTTACCCTTGATCATGTCGGCCAGGGACTTCAGAGCACGCTTGTTGGCGCCCGTCATGGCCTTGCCGCGACGGCCGTTGTCCAGCAGCGAGTCCACCGCTTCTTGCAGCATGCGCTTTTCATTGCGGGCAATGATTTCGGGAGCCTTGAGCTCCAGCAGGCGGCGCAGACGCGAGTTACGGTTGATGACGCGGCGGTACAGGTCGTTCAGGTCGGAAGTGGCGAAACGGCCACCGTCCAGAGGCACCAGAGGACGCAGATCGGGAGGCAGCACGGGCAGCACTTCCATCACCATCCACTCGGGCTTGATACCGGACTTCTTGAACGCTTCCAGCAGCTTCAGGCGCTTGGCGTTCTTCTTGACCTTGACTTCGGAGCCGGTCAGATCGTTGCGCAGGCGTTCGATCTCGACGTCGATGTCGATGCCTTCGAGCAGGTCCTTGATGCCTTCAGCGCCCATCTTGGCAGTGAATTCGTCGTAACCGTATTCCAGCTGCTTGGCGTCGTAATCGTCTTCGGTCATGATGCTGAACTTCTTCAGCGGTGTCATGCCGGGGTCGGTCACCACATAGGCTTCGAAGTACAGCACACGCTCGATGTCACGCAGCGTCATGTCCAGCACCAGGCCCAGGCGCGAAGGCAGGGACTTCAGGAACCAGATATGGGCGCAAGGCGCGGCCAGATCGATGTGACCCATGCGTTCGCGACGCACCTTGGTCTGTGTGACTTCAACGCCGCACTTCTCGCAGATCACACCGCGGTGCTTGAGGCGCTTGTACTTGCCGCACAGGCATTCGTAGTCCTTGATCGGGCCAAAGATCTTGGCGCAGAACAGACCATCACGCTCGGGCTTGAAAGTACGGTAGTTGATCGTCTCGGGCTTCTTCACTTCACCGAAAGACCACGAACGAATCTTCTCGGGCGAAGCCAGGCCGATCTTGATGGCATCGAAATGCTCATCAGGCGTAAATTGCTTGAACAGGTCGAGTAGCGATTTCATGTAACTCTTTCCTTTTCGTCAAAAATCATTGCAGCCACCGCTGGATTTGCCTTGGTTTCAGCAACGAACCAAGCGCAAATCCTTTGTTTTAAAGCGGTTGCAGCTCTCTTTTTTAATAGGCGTTTTTAGGAACGTTCGAGCTCGATGTCCAAGCCCAGAGAGCGGATTTCCTTGACCAGCACGTTGAACGACTCGGGCATGCCCGCTTCGATCGAGTGCTCGCCCTTGACGATGGATTCGTACACCTTGGTACGGCCCACCACGTCGTCGGACTTCACGGTCAGCATTTCCTGCAGCACGTAAGCGGCGCCGTAAGCTTCCAGCGCCCACACTTCCATTTCACCGAAACGCTGACCACCGAACTGGGCCTTACCGCCCAGAGGCTGTTGCGTCACCAGCGAGTAAGGACCGGTGGAACGAGCGTGCATCTTGTCATCGACCAAGTGGTGCAGCTTCAGGTAGTGCATGTAGCCCACGGTGGTCGGACGCTCGAAACGCTCGCCAGTACGGCCGTCATACAGATAAGCCTGTGTACGTGTCTCGGTCAGGCCCTTGGCAGCGGCAATGTCGTCAGGGTAGGCCAGCTTCAGCATGTCCTTGATTTCAGCTTCGGAAGCACCGTCGAACACCGGCGTTGCGAATGGCACGCCCGTGGTCAGCTCCTTGGCCATGGACATGACCTCGCCGTCGTCCAGCTGGGACAGATCTTCCTTGCGACCGCTGCGGTTGTAGATCTCTTCCAGGAAGGCTCGCACTTCAGCCGCGCGAGCTTCCTTTTGCAGCATGTCACCGATGCGCTGGCCCAGACCCTTACCAGCCCAGCCCAGGTGCACTTCCAGCACCTGACCGATGTTCATACGCGAAGGCACACCCAGCGGGTTCAGCACGATGTCGGCAGTGGTACCGTCGGCCAGGAAAGGCATGTCTTCCACAGGAGTGATCTTGGAGACCACACCCTTGTTACCGTGACGACCGGCCATCTTGTCACCAGGCTGCAAGCGGCGCTTGACAGCCAAGTAGACCTTGACCATCTTCAGCACGCCAGCAGGCAGCTCGTCGCCTTGCGTGAGCTTCTTGCGTTTTTCTTCGAACGCCAAGTCGAAGGTGTGACGCTGCTGCTCGATGGAGTTCTTGATGGACTCCAGCTGAGCGGCCACATCGTCTTCGGCAGGGCGAATATCGAACCAGTGGAACTTCTCGACGCCGTCCAGATAGGCCTTGTCGATCTTGGCACCCTTGGAGAGCTTCTGAGGGCCGCCGTTGGCCACGCGGCCAATCAGCAGCTTCTCGATACGGTCGAAGGAGTCAGCCTCCACGATACGCAGCTGGTCATTCAGGTCCAGGCGGAAGCGCTTGAGTTCGTCATCAATAATTTGCTGAGCACGCTTGTCACGCTGGATGCCTTCACGCGTGAACACCTGCACGTCGATCACGGTGCCTTGCGAGCCCTGATCCACACGCAGCGAGGTGTCCTTCACGTCGGAAGCCTTCTCGCCGAAGATGGCGCGCAGCAGCTTCTCTTCAGGCGTCAGCGTGGTCTCGCCCTTGGGTGTGACCTTGCCCACCAGCACGTCGCCGGGCTGCACTTCTGCACCCACGTAGATGATGCCGGACTCGTCCAGACGGTTCAGCTGCTGTTCCGACAGGTTCGGAATATCGCGTGTGATTTCTTCGGCACCCAGCTTGGTGTCGCGAGCCATCACCACCAGCTCTTCGATGTGGATCGAGGTGTAGCGGTCGTCAGCCACGATGCGCTCGTTGATCATCACCGAGTCTTCGTAGTTGTAGCCGTTCCAGGGCATGAACGCGATCAGCATGTTCTGACCGATGGCGATTTCGCCCAGGTCGGTCGATGCACCGTCGGCCAGCACGTCACCCGCAGCCAGCTTATCGCCACGGCTGACGATGGGGCGCTGGTGGATATTGGTGTTCTGGTTGGAGCGCTGATACTTGATCAGGTTGTAGATGTCCACGCCGACTTCGCCAGCAACGGCTTCGTCGTCGTTCACACGGATCACGATACGGGTTGCGTCGACATAGTCCACGATACCGCCGCGCTTTGCAGTCACGACAGTGCCAGAGTCAACCGCAGCAACGCGTTCGATGCCGGTACCGACCATGGGCTTTTCAGGACGCAGCACAGGCACGGCCTGACGCGACATGTTGGCGCCCATCAAGGCACGGTTCGCGTCGTCGTGTTCCAGGAAAGGAATCAGCGAAGCAGCCACGGACACGATCTGCGCAGGCGACACGTCCATGTACTGCACGCGCTCGGCGGACACCAGAGTCGATTCACCCTGTTCACGAGCCGACACCAGCTCACCTTGCAGGTTGCCTTCGGCATCCAGCTCGGCGTTGGCCTGGGCGATCACGTACTTGCCTTCTTCGATGGCAGACAGATAGTCGATGTCCATCGTGACCTTGCCGTCCACCACGCGACGGTACGGGGTTTCAATGAAACCGTACTCGTTCAGGCGGGCGTACAGAGCCAGCGAGTTGATCAGACCAATGTTAGGACCTTCAGGCGTTTCAATTGGGCAGACGCGACCGTAGTGGGTCACGTGCACGTCACGCACTTCGAAGCCGGCGCGTTCGCGGGTCAGACCACCTGGGCCCAGGGCGGAAACACGGCGCTTGTGCGTGATTTCGGCCAGGGGGTTGGTCTGGTCCATGAACTGCGACAGCTGCGAGGCACCGAAGAATTCCTTCAAAGCCGCGGAGATGGGCTTGGAGTTGATCAGGTCGTGAGGCATCAGAGGCTCTTGCTCTGCCTGGCCCAGACGCTCCTTCACAGCCTTTTCGATACGAGCCAGACCGGTGCGATACTGGTTTTCGGCCAGTTCGCCCACACAACGCACGCGGCGGTTGCCCAGGTGGTCGATATCGTCAACTTCGCCCTTGCCATTGCGCAGATCCACCAGAATCTTGACCACGGCCAGGATGTCTTCGTTGGACAGCACCATGGGACCGGTTGCGCCTTCGCGACCGATCTTGGCGTTGAACTTCATACGGCCAACGCGCGAAAGGTCATAGGTGTCGGGGTTGTAGAACAGGCGCTGGAACAAGGCCTGCACGGCGTCCTCGGTAGGAGGCTCACCAGGGCGCATCATGCGGTAGATGGCAACGCGGGCAGCGAACTCGTCCACGGTTTCATCGGTGCGCAGGGTCTGCGAGATGTAGGCGCCTTGGTCCAGCTCATTGGTGTAGATGCACTGAACATCCTGCACACCAGCGGAACGCAGCTTCTTGAGCAGGGCTTCGGTCAGCTCCTCGTTGGCCTTGGCGATGATTTCGCCGGTGTCGGGATCAACGATGTTCTTGGCCAGCACGCGACCCAACAAGAAGTCTTCAGGCACACTGATGAACTTGGTGCCGGACTGCTCCATCTCGCGGGTATGACGAGCGGTAATACGCTTGTCCTTGGCGACCACAACCTTGCCAGCCTTGTCGGTGATGTCGAAACGTGCGACTTCGCCCTTCAGGCGGTCGGCCACGAATTCCATCTGGGCGCCGCTGTCCATCAGGCGGAAGTTGTCGTTCACGAAGAACGTCGCCAGGATGGTTTCGGGCGTCATACCGATAGCCTTCAGCAGGATGGACACAGGCATCTTGCGACGACGGTCCACGCGGAAGTACAGCAGGTCCTTGGGGTCGAACTCGAAGTCCAGCCAGGAGCCGCGGTAAGGAATGATGCGAGCCGAGAACAGCAGCTTGCCCGAGCTATGGGTCTTTCCCTTGTCGTGCTCGAAGAACACGCCAGGGGAGCGGTGCAGCTGAGACACGATCACGCGCTCGGTACCGTTGATGATGAAGGAGCCCTTGTCGGTCATCAGGGGCACTTCGCCCATGTAGACCTCTTGCTCCTTGACTTCCTTGACTACCTTGGACTGGGCCGTAGAGGACTCACGGTCGTAGATGATCAGCTGCACCTTGGCCCGAACGGCCGAGGCGAAAGTCAGACCACGAGTCTGGCATTCACGCACATCAAAAGCGGGCTTGGCGAGGTTGTACTCGACAAACTTCATCTCCACAAAACCGTTGTGAGAGACGATAGGGAAAGCAGAATCAAAGGCCGCTTGCAGGCCATCAATCGTACGTTTTTTGGGGGCTACATCTGCCTGCAGGAATGCTGTATAGGCATCTTTTTGCATCTGCAGCAGATAAGGCACTTCGAGCACGCTATCGCGGCTCCCGAAGCTTTTGCGGATTCGCTTGCGTTCGGTATAAGAATAGGCCATGAGATCTCCGGGCAAAGACATGAGTCCTGGGTCTGCGACGACTGCCCCACAGGAGTTTCATCCTGCGGGCTTGGCGGTTGGCCACTACCAACCATGGCTGACGACGATGCGTTGCACATCGCCCGAACCAAGGCATCTTCTGCTGTCGGATTGTCAGAAGACACTAAAAAGCAGACTCCCTAGGAAACCTGCTTTTTGGTGTGTTCTTTCAGCGCGTTCCACAAGCGCCAAAGGCTGGAGACCCTTTGAAGAGTCTCCAGCCCTTGATTTCACTGAATTACTTCAGTTCAGCCTTAGCACCAGCTTCGATCAGCTTCTTCACAGCAGCTTCAGCGTCAGCCTTAGGAGCGGCTTCCTTCACAGTCTTGGGAGCGCCGTCGACCAGATCCTTGGCTTCCTTCAGACCCAGGCCGGTGATTTCACGCACAGCCTTAATCACGGACACCTTGTTGGCGCCAGCTTCAGTCAGAACGACGTCGAAGTCGGTCTTTTCTTCAGCAGCAGCAGCGCCGCCAGCAGCGCCGCCAGCAGCGGGAGCAGCCATAGCAGCGGCGGACACGCCAAACTTCTCTTCAATTGCCTTGACCAGGTCGTTCAGTTCCAGAACAGTCATGCTGTCCAGGGCTGTCAAGAATGCGTCTTTATCGAATGCCATTTTGATTTCCTAAAATTAGTTGGTTTTGCCCAGCAATTAAGCTGCGGCGGTTTCGGCTGCTGCTTCGGCAGAGCCTTCGCCCTTCTTGGCCGCCAGAGCGCCCAGCACAACAGCTGTACGCGAGATAGGCGACATGAGCAAGCCGCACACTTGTGCGAGCAGTACTTCCTTGGAGGGGATATTTGCCAGTTGCTTAACGCCGTTGACGTCCAGGGCCTTACCTGCAAACGCGCCACCGCGAATCACCAGCTTGTCGTTGGTCTTCGCGAAATCGGCCACCACCTTAGCGGCAGCCACTGCGTCTTCAGAGAAGCCATAGATCAGGGGACCAGTCATCTGGTCAGCCACCACGTCAAACGCGCTACCGGCAACAGCACGGCGGGCCAGGGTGTTCTTCAACACGCTCAGGCTCACACCCTTGCTGCGAGCATCGGCACGCAGTTTGGTCATGTCGGCGACCGTGATGCCACGGTATTCCGCGATCACAAGCGTTTGAGCTTTAGCGGCGAGGCTGGTCACTTCGTTGATGACCGCTTCTTTCTCACTGCGATTAAGACTCAAGGTCTACTCCTTCAAATGCATATACAAGGTTAACCCTGCATACGCGCTCTTGTTGCAGCGACCAACTGTTTAGGAAAAATTTCCATCTGCAGCGGGATCGCCATCTACGTTGGCCTTCGTGATTAAGTGATCAGATCACACCAACGGTCTTGGATGACCTGAGAGAGCAACAACTCTCTCAGCCCACCACACCAGATGAGCAGTGCCCATCTGACGATTTCTAGCAATTACGCCGAGATGGATTGCGTATCGACGCGAACGCCCACACCCATCGTCGACGACACAGCCACCTTGCGCAGGTACAGGCCCTTGCTGGAAGCAGGCTTGGCCTTGTTCAGGGCGTCGATCAGAGCCACCAGGTTGCCCTGCAGCTTGTCGGCATCGAACGAGCGACGACCGATTGTGCCGTGCACGATACCGGCCTTGTCCACGCGGAACTGCACTTGACCAGCCTTGGCGTTCTTCACTGCCGTAGCCACGTCAGGAGTCACAGTGCCAACCTTGGGGTTAGGCATCAGACCACGTGGGCCCAGGATCTGACCCAGCTGACCCACAACACGCATAGCGTCGGGAGCAGCAATCACCACGTCGAAAGGCATGTCGCCGGCCTTGACTTGAGCAGCCAGGTCGTCCATACCCACCACGTCAGCACCTGCAGCCTTGGCTTCTTCAGCCTTGGCGCCTTGTGCGAACACGGCCACGCGAGCAGTCTTACCTGTACCGTGAGGCAGCACCACCGCGCCACGCACCACTTGATCCGACTTCTTGGCATCAACGCCCAGCTGCACGGCCACGTCGATGGATTCATCGAACTTGGCAGTAGCTGCTTCCTTCACCAGCGCAACTGCGTCAGCGAAAGCGTACAGCTTGGTGGAGTCCACCTTGCCTTGGAGAGCTTTTTGCTTCTTGGTCAACTTGGCCATTTACACACCCTCCACGATCACGCCCATCGAACGGGCAGAGCCAGCCAGCGTACGCACAGCAGCGTCAACGTCAGCAGCGTTCATGTCCTTCAGCTTGGTATTAGCGATCTCTTCCAGCTGAGCACGTGTGATCTTGCCAACCTTGTTCTTCAAAGGATTAGCAGAGCCCTTGTCCAACTTCACAGCCTTCTTGATCAGAACGGTTGCGGGTGGCGACTTGATGATGAATGTGAAGCTCTTGTCAGCAAAAGCTGTGATCACCACAGGCAGGGGCAGACCGGGCTCGACACCTTGAGTCTGAGCGTTGAACGCCTTGCAGAACTCCATGATGTTGAGACCACGTTGACCCAGAGCAGGGCCAATGGGAGGAGAAGGATTGGCCTTACCAGCTGGCACTTGCAGCTTGATGAAGCCGACGATTTTTTTCGCCATGTTGAGCTCCTTACGGGTATAGCGCCGCCTGCAATCCCTGCAAGCAGCTCCCCGAGGTTGCTGACTCTACAAAAAAGCTTCGCACCGAGTCAAAAAATGCGAAGCCCTAGATTCTATTGCGAATCTCAAGTTTTCTCAACTTGAGAGAATTCCAATTCCACAGGAGTTGCACGGCCAAAGATAGTGACCGAGACACGCAGACGGTTCTTTTCGTAGTTGACCTCTTCCACGGAGCCATTGAAGTCTGCGAAAGGACCTTCCTTGACACGAACCATTTCGCCGACCATGAACTCAATCTTGTGGCGGGGCTTTTCGGTGCCTTCTTGCATCTGATCGACGATCTTGCGCACCTCTTCTTCAGAAATTGGCGCAGGTCGATTTTTTGCACCACCCACAAAGCCGGTTACCTTGCTGGTGTGCTTGACCAAGTGCCAAGTGTCATCGTCCATCACCATTTCGACGAAAACATAGCCAGGGAACAAGCGGCGCTCAGTGGTGCGACGAACGCCATTGCGCATTTCCACCACTTCTTCAGAGGGCACCAAGATACGACCGAATTTCGATTGCATGTCGGAGCGGGCAATACGCTCGGCAATATTGCGCTCGACCGCTTTTTCCATACCCGAATAGGCATGGACGATATACCAACGCAGATCAGGGTTGGCGGGCGCTGCCCCTCCACCATTCACATCTGTTTCGACAGCATCAGTCATTACTTCCTCCAGCCCAAAATCAAGTCGTACAAGACCCATTCCAGCGTCTTATCGGTGAACCACAAGAACAAAGCCATCACAACCACAAACGCAAAGACATACAGAGTCATCTGCATCGTTTCTTTGCGGGTGGGCCAGACTACCTTCTTCACCTCACGCCAAGCATCACGAGCAAAGCCTGTGAAGCGCTTGCCCGGCTCGGAGATCAAAAACACCCCGGCTGCCAATACAAGGCCAGCAATCAAAGTTGCCCACTGCACCAGCGTCCCTTGCTTGCTCAACAGATAAAAGCCGGCAATAGAAGCAACAACTAAAGCCGCAACTGCGGCTATTTTTGCTTTGTCAGCTGCAGAGCTGACTGTTTCAACCTGAGTAGTGGCCATATTTTGTTTCAAATGCACAAAAATGTGCAATTTCAAGACACAAAAGCCCGCCAAAGGCGGGCTCTTTTTGACTCCACCATTAAGAGGTGGCAGGGGCAGTAGGAATCGAACCTACAACCTTCGGTTTTGGAGACCGACGCTCTGCCAATTGAGCTATACCCCTACAAAATCAATTAAGCAATGATCTTGGCAACCACACCGGCACCAACAGTACGACCACCTTCGCGGATAGCGAAACGCAGACCTTCTTCCATAGCGATAGGAGCAATCAGCTTCACAGTGATCGACACGTTATCACCAGGCATCACCATTTCCTTGCCTTCGGGCAGTTCGATGGAGCCGGTCACGTCAGTTGTACGGAAGTAGAACTGAGGACGGTAGTTGTTGAAGAAAGGAGTGTGGCGACCGCCTTCGTCCTTGGACAGCACGTAAACTTCAGCAGTGAAGTTGGTGTGGGGCTTGATGGAGCCGGGCTTGCACAGCACTTGGCCGCGCTGCACGTCTTCACGCTTGGTGCCGCGCAGCAGCAGACCCACGTTGTCACCAGCTTGACCCTGGTCCAGCAGCTTGCGGAACATTTCCACGCCGGTCACAGTGGTCTTGACGGTGTCAGTGATACCAACGATTTCGATTTCTTCGCCGACCTTGATGATACCGCGCTCGATACGGCCGGTCACCACAGTGCCGCGGCCGGAGATGGAGAACACGTCTTCCACAGGCATCACGAATGCGCCGTCAACAGCACGCTCGGGAGTGGGGATGTAGGAGTCCAGAGCTTCAGCCAGCTTCAGGATAGCGGGCTCACCCTTGTCGGATTGGTCGCCTTCCAGAGCCAGACGGGCAGAGCCGCGGATGATGGGAGTGTCGTCACCGGGGAAGTCGTACTTGGACAGCAGCTCGCGCACTTCCATTTCGACCAGTTCCAGCAGTTCTTCGTCGTCCACCAGGTCAGCCTTGTTCAGGAAGACGATGATGTAAGGAACACCAACCTGACGCGACAGCAGGATGTGCTCGCGAGTCTGGGGCATGGGGCCGTCAGCAGCGGAGCAAACCAAGATAGCGCCGTCCATCTGGGCAGCACCAGTAATCATGTTCTTCACATAGTCAGCGTGACCGGGGCAGTCAACGTGAGCGTAGTGACGAGTAGCGGTTTCGTACTCGACGTGCGAAGTGTTGATGGTGATACCACGAGCCTTTTCTTCAGGAGCCGCATCAATTTGCGAGTAGTCCTTAGCTTCGCCGCCGAAGTGCTTGGACAGCACAGTAGCGATAGCAGCAGTCAAGGTGGTCTTACCGTGGTCAACGTGACCGATGGTGCCCACGTTCACGTGGGGCTTTGTGCGCTCGAATTTTTCTTTTGCCATTTTTCCGACTCCGAAAAAACTAATTTACTGCAAGAGGATCTCGGCGCAACCCTATCAAGCGAGCGCACCACAAAATGGTGCCCATGGCGGGAATCGGACCCGCGACCTCTCCCTTACCAAGGGAGTGCTCTACCACTGAGCCACATGGGCAACAAAGCTACTTTTGTAACTTCATAAATTTTGCTCGCAAACTGGAGCGGGAGACGGGAATCGAACCCGCGTCATTAGCTTGGAAGGCTAGGGTTCTACCATTGAACTACTCCCGCACAGATTTACTTCTGCACGTGATTGCCAATTTTGACAATCACTCTTCAGACCATTACTGGTGGAGGGGACAGGATTCGAACCTGTGTACGCGTTAGCGGGCAGATTTACAGTCTGCTGCCTTTAACCACTCGGCCACCCCTCCGAAGAGATTTGAATTGTAGCACCTATTTTTGAATCAAAAAGAAATTTAAAGATTTCTTTTTTGAGGTGCTTGCTGGCGCGGCTGGCGGGGATCGAACCCACGACCCTTGGCTTCGGAGGCCAATACTCTATCCACTGAGCTACAGCCGCGAATCCGTCAGGTCGCTTGCACGACCAACAATTCAACTGCACGAATTATTGCACGGTTTCACTCCCAAAAATCACAACTCCACCCGAAACCCCAACCCCTTCAAATAGACATCGACCGACATCAAGCCTACTTTGACCAGTGAGAAACTCCCCTCAGTTAACACCCACCCATGTATAAGGCCAACAAAAAGCGAATGAAGCCCTAAAGCTGCTTCTTCCGGCGAAATCTCCAACGCTACTGACTGTAACTGCGCAGCAACAGAAAGATCACGCGCAAACTTCTCTCGAGCAAGGCTGGAGCTTTCAATATGACGCAGACGCACATCAGACAGCTCCCCCACATACTCCATCTTAAAAAGAGCTGTCTCAAACACCTTACGAGTACGATCATCTCCATCCAGACTCTCAAAGACTCTCAAGATTGAGTGGCGAATACGCTCCAGCGGCAGTAAATCCTCAAATCTGTCATCACAGATCTCGTCAAAAGGCAGGCAGATGCGCCCAAGCATGGATACAAAGACATCCATCTTGTCTTTGAAGTGCCAGTACACGGCCCCGCGCGTAGCCCCCGCTCGCTGCGCAATGTCTCCAAGAGATGTACGAGATACACCTTTTTCAAAAAAAACTTCTTCGGCCGCATCTAGCAGCTTAGTTCGCGTCTCATCTGCCTCTGCCTTTGTCCGTCGAGCCATTTTCCACCTCTTCCATCACCCAGCCAGCGCTGAAGCACAACGAGAAAAACTATTTCTTGCCAACGTTCAAGCAAGCTTTATGAATTATACATTTATGCATGTATGTATAATTTTCGCATCGCCTACGCATAGGAATCCATTTAGGATTACCTCTATATGGAGCACGCTCTTCCAAGCTGTGCTCTTTGCTTGTTTTCACAATGTCAACCGGAAGGACGTTCATGCACCCGATGTATGACACACACCAGGCTCCCGACAACCAACCCCAACCCGCCAGATCAAGCTCCCGCATTGTTGTTGCGAGCCTAAGTCTTGCTGCTGCATTAAGTCTGTCCGCATGCGGAGACAAGAATGCGGATGCGCAAAAGGCTCAAGCCGCCCAAGCTCAGCCTCCTGAGGTGGGGGTCGTCACAGTCACCATGCAGAACGTGCCTTTGATCTCGGACCTTCCTGGCCGTCTTGAGCCCTCACGGATTGCCCAGGTTCGTGCTCGTGCGGCTGGCATTGTTCAAAAGCGCCTCTTCCAAGAAGGCTCAGACGTCAAGGCCGGCCAAGCCCTTTTTCAGATAGACAACACGCCCTACAAGGCCAACTTGCAGTCCGCACAGGCAACTCTTGCGCAGGCCGAAGCGGCCTTGGCACAGGCCTCCGCAACGGCTCGCCGCTATAAGCCCTTGGTGGAAGCAAACGCCATCAGCAAACAGGAGTTCGACACTGCAATTGCCAACGAAAAAGCAGCATTAGCCCAAGTTGCAGCTGGCAAAGCAGCAGTCACCAATGCCAATGTCAACCTCGGCTATGCCAGGGTCACAGCACCCATTGCCGGACGCATCGGTCGCTCCTTGGTCACTGAAGGCGCTTTAGTTGGTCAGGGCGAGGCCACACAGCTGGCCACTATCCAGCAAATCAATCCGCTATATGTGAACCTGACCCAATCCTCTACCGAAATCATGCGCATGCGCGAAGCGCTCAGTTCCGGCAAGCTATCAAAGGTAGGCGATAACGCAGCGCGCGTACACGTCTATTTGGACGATGGCAAAGAGTACGCCCATACAGGAAAGCTGCTTTTCACTGACCTGACTGTAGACCCCTCCACCGGTCAAGTCAGTGTGCGTGCAGAGCTTCCCAACCCTGAAGGCCTTCTACTTCCAGGCACTTATGTGCGCGTTCGCTTAGAGCAGGCTCAAGTTGAAAATGCGGCGTTGATTCCCCAGCAGGCCGTCACCCGCAATGAAAAAGGCAACTTTGTCATGATCGTTGCCGAAGATGGAAGCGTCGCACCCCGGCCCGTACAGATTAGCCAATCCAGTGGCAGCAACTGGGTTGTCACTTCCGGTTTGAAGGCCGGTGAAAAAGTCATGGTTGATGGGCTGATCAAGGTGGGAATGGGTGCAAAAAAGGTCAAGCCTGTCGAATTCAACAAGATCCCAGACGCCTCTCCTGCAGCTCAGCCTACTGAGCCAGAACAACCTGCCACACCTTCCGAAAGCGCCGGGAGCGGCCAGGAAGCCAAGTAATAGGCGCGTCCCATGTCAAAGTTTTTCATCCACAGACCGATCTTTGCCTGGGTGATCGCGATTTTCGTGATCATTGCGGGCGTGATCTCCATCACCAAGTTACCGGTGGCTCAGTTTCCATCGGTAGCCCCTCCCACCATCAACGTGACTGCGACCTACCCCGGCGCGACGTCACAGACCATGACGGACTCCGTTCTGCAACTGATCGAGCGCGAAATCAACGGCGCGCAGGGTCTGATGTACATGGAATCCTCCGCCCCAGCAGGGGGTCAAGGCACCTTGACCGTCACCTTTGCCCCCGGAACCAATCCGGACTTGGCTCAGGTGGACGTACAAAACCGCCTCTCGCGCGTGCTTCCTCGTCTTCCACAGGTCGTTCAGGCCCTAGGAGTGCGCGTGGACAAGTCCATGAGCAACTTCCTGATGATTCTGGCTTTCCAGGCCGAATCTGGAGAAACATCGCGTGACGACATTGCCGACTATGTGAACCGCAATGTGGTGCCAGAAATCCAGCGCCTGGACGGCGTGGGCAAGGCTCAATTGTTTGCCTCTGGTCGCGCCATGCGCGTCTGGGTGGATCCAGCCAAGCTGCAAGGCTTTGGTCTGTCGATTGCCTCCGTCAACGCAGCAATCGCCGCGCAGAACCAGCAAATCTCCGGCGGCGCCCTGGGCAATCTGCCCAGCACTCCCGGCACCACGACCACGGCCACGATTGTGGTGCCCGGTCAGCTAAGCACGCCCGAGGAATTCGGCCAAGTGGTGCTGCGCTCCAACTCCGACGGCTCCACCGTGCGCCTCAAGGATGTGGCGCGCATCGAACTGGGCATTGAAAGCTATGCCTTCGAGTCGCGCCTGGACGGCAAGCCCGCCGTGGCCATGGCCGTACAGCTGACCTCGACTGCCAACGCCATGGCAACGGCCCAACTGGTCAAGGCCAAGATGGCTGAGATGGAGCCCTTCTTGCCTGCTGGCGTGAAATGGTCATCGCCCTACGACACCTCCAAGTTCGTGAAGATCTCCATCGAGAAGGTGGTCCACACGCTGCTGGAAGCCATCGTGCTGGTGTTCATCGTGATGCTGATCTTCCTGCAGAACATTCGCTACACCCTGATCCCCACCATCGTGGTGCCTATCGCCCTGCTCGGCACCTTTGCCGTGATGCTGGTTGTCGGCCTGACCATCAACATTCTGGCCATGTTCGCCATGGTGCTGGTGATTGGTATCGTGGTGGACGATGCCATCGTGGTGGTGGAAAACGTCGAGCGCATCATGGCCGAGGAAGGTTTGCCGCCCAAGGAGGCCACCATCAAGGCCATGGGGCAGATCCAGGGCGCCGTGGTTGGCATTACCGTGATTCTGGTGACGGTGTTCTTACCTCTGGCCATGTTCTCCGGCGCCACCGGCAATATTTACCGCCAGTTTTCACTGGTGATGGCCGTCTCGATCTTTTTCTCCGGCTTCTTTGCGCTGACACTCACGCCCGCACTGTGCGCCACCATGCTCAAGCCCATCCCCAAAGGGCATGCGCATGACAAAAAGACCGGCCTCCTCGGCCCCTTCTACAACTGGTTCAATCGGAAGTTCGAAGCAGGCACGCACCGCTACTCAAGTGCCTTGTCCAGCGTGGTCAAGCGCTCTGCACAGGCACTGATCGTCTACCTCTTGGTCATTGCAGGCGTGATCTTCATGTTCATGCGCTTGCCCACAGCGTTCCTGCCAACCGAAGACCAGGGCTATGTCATCTCGCTGGCGCAACTGCCCCCTGGCGCCAGCCTGGAGCGCACCAGCAAAACCATGGCCGAGCTGGAGCAATTTGCTCTGAGCCAGCCCGAGACAGCCCACATCGTGAGCATTCTGGGCTTTAGCTTCATGGGTCAGGGCCAGAACGTGGGTCTGGCATTCACCACGCTCAAGGACTGGTCCGAGCGCAAGGGGCCAGGCTCTGACGCCAAGTCTTTCGCAGACCGCACCATGGGTGCAATGTCCAAACTGCGTGACGGCTTTATTTTCACGCTGGTCCCCCCCTCCATCCCTGAACTGGGCAACAGTGACGGCTTTACCTTCCGTCTGCAGGACCGTGGCAGCAAGGGCCATGCAGCCCTGCTTGAAGCCCGTAACCAATTGGTCGCCAAAGCCAACCAAAGCCCTGTTCTGACCGGCGTACGCTTTGACGGCGTGGATGATGCACCGCAATGGCAGGTGGACATCAACCGCGATGCGGTCTATGCACAGCGCGTGAGCATGGGTGACTTGGCCTCGACACTGGCAACGGCCCTGGGCTCGTCCAACTCCACGGACTTTCCTAATAACGGTTTCATGCAGCGTGTCACCATCCAGGCCGACGCCAGCCGCCGCATGCAACCCGAAGACGTGATGCGCCTGACTGTCCCCAACGCGCAAGGCCAGTTGGTGGAGTTGTCCACCATGGTCAGCGCCAAGTGGATCAGCGGCCCCATGCAGCTGACTCGCTACAACGGCTACCCCTCCATGAGCATTACCGGTCAAGCCAAGCCCGGCTATACCAGTGGCGATGCCATGAAGGAGATGGAAAAGCTGGCCCAGGAACTGCCCGACGGCTTTGGCTACGAGTGGACCGGACAGTCACTGGACGAGAAGAAGGCTGGCTCCTCAGCCATGATGCTGTATGCGTTCTCCATCTTGGCTGTGTTCCTGTGCCTGGCTGCCTTGTATGAGAGCTGGAGCATCCCGCTGTCCGTGCTGCTGGTCGTGCCCCTGGGCGTGTTCGGTGCCGTGTCCGGCATGCTGATGCGCGGCATGCCCAACGACATCTACTTCCAAGTAGCGCTGATCACGGTGATTGGTCTCTCGGCCAAGAACGCCATCCTGATCGTGGAGTTCGCCAAGGACCTGCATGCGCAAGGCAAGAGTGCGCTGGAAGCCGCATTGGAAGCCGGTCACCTGCGTTTCCGCCCCATTCTGATGACCTCTCTGGCCTTCATTCTGGGTGTGGTGCCGCTATATATTGCCACCGGCGCCAGTGCCGCCAGCCAGAAGGAAATTGGTACTGGCGTTTTCTGGGGCATGGTGATTGGCACGCCGATCTCCGTCTTCCTGGTGCCTGTGTTCTTCGTGGCTGTGTTCAACCTGTTTGGCAAGAAGTCCAAGCAAGACTCCGACGCCACTCCTCCGGCGGCAACTTCTGCAGCACAGGGAGGCTCGCAACATGAATAAAACCTTGCTACCCGTAGCACTGGCTGGCGCGCTGCTGGTCAGCGGCTGCTCCTTCATCCCCACACTGGAGAGGCCTGCCACTCCAGTCGCGGAGCATTACTCCACGACTGACGAGGAGGCTGGCGCCACGGCGGCTGCCGACATCCCCTGGCAGCAGTTCTATACGGACCCACGCCTGCAGCAGGTGATCCAGCTTGCGCTGGACAACAACCGTGACCTGCGTGTGGCCGTGCTCAATATCGAAAAGGCAAAGGCCCAATACCAAATCCAGCGTGCTGGCCAGTTCCCTGAAATTGGTGTTGCAGGCAGCGCCAGCCGTCAGCCCAGTGCTGCGACTGGTCGATATGCCAATGCCTACATGGTGGGGCTGTCCATGCCCAGCTGGGAAATTGACTTCTGGGGACGCATCGGCAGCCTCAAGCAGCAAGCCCTGGCCCAGTATCTGGCCACTGAGGAAGGCCGCAAGTCAGCTCAGATCAGCCTGATCGCTACCGTAGCCAGCACCTGGCTCAGCCTTCAGGCCGACGAAGAGTTGCTGACGATCTCTCGCCGCACGCTGAGCACACGCGAGCAGTCGATCAAGCTGACCAAGCTGCGTCTGGATGCAGGAGTCACCTCCGAGCTGGACTACCGCCAGGCACAGTCGCTGACTGAAAGTGCCCGCGCCACACTGGCGCAGCAAGCCGGTCAGCGTGATCGCACCCTTAATGCATTGACACTGCTGATAGGGCAGACCTTGCCGCAAGAGCTTTTTGCCAGCATGCAAGGCAAGCAACTGCAAGAACTCCCCCCACTGGCCGACGTTCCTGCAGGCCTGCCATCCGAGTTGCTGCTGCGCCGTCCCGACATCCGTCAGGCCGAGCAGAGCATGATTGCGGCCAATGCCAGCATTGGGGCAGCACGCGCACTGTTCTTTCCGAACATCTCCCTCACCGCATCGGCTGGCTTTATGAACTCCGAGGTCTCCGACCTGTTCAAGTCGGACTCCGCAGCGTTCACCATTGCGCCTTCGCTGTACCTGCCTATCTTCAATGCGGGTCGCAACCGGGCCAATCTTCAAGTTGCGGAAGCTGGCCAGAAAATTGCCGTGGCGCAATATGAAGGAGCCATCCAGTCGGCATTCCGAGAAGTGTCTGACACCCTGGTGAACCGCCGCGCCCTCAAGGAGCAGCTGGAAGCCCAGTCGCGCCAGCTAGAGGCCGAGCAGGTTCGCTACAAACTGTCAGACCTGCGCTATACCAATGGCGTGGCCAGCTACCTGGATCTGCTGGATGCACAGCGCTCATTGTTTGCCCTGGAGCAATCCGTGGTGCAAGTGCGACTAGCACAGATGCAAAACCAGGTCAACCTCTACAAAGTCTTGGGAGGTGGCTGGACAGAGCCGGCTGCCGACGACAGCGCTGCAGCGACCACCACTGCCCAGTAAGTGGTGCAGGCACTTGCCATTCAAAAAAGGCGTCTTCGGACGCCTTTTTTCATGGGCACCGCCAATGGCTTGCACAACGTTGATCCAACTCAACTCCTTTATGCGCCAAGCGTCAACCCGGATCGTCGTGCACTGGCATTCTTACCCCTCACTTCTATAATGGTTTGTTAATTCCATCCCACGACCTCAGAGGACTTCATGAGCGAGCAACACCACGAAGAAGCCCATACCGGCCCTATCAAAAAACCCAAGCAGTTGTTGCTTGCCGTCTTCTTCTCGTTTGTGGTTCCCATCTTCGTCATCATCGGTCTGGTCAAGTTCGTGACCTCATCCGACACCGCAGGTGCTGGCACGGCCAATGCCGAGATGGCCAAGGCCATGCGCCTGCAAAAAGTGGGCTCCGTGGAAATTCGTGATGCTGACCGTCCATTGCGCGGCGGCGCCGAAGTCTTCAAATCACAATGCGCAGCCTGCCATGAAACCGGTACTGCTGGCGCACCCAAGTTTCAGGATGCCGCCGCCTGGGGCCCTCGCCTCAAGCAAGGACTGGATGCACTGGTGCACTCGGCCCTGGCTGGCAAGGGCGCCATGGCCGCTCAGGGTGGCGGTGAGTTCAACGACACGGAAATTGCCCGTGGCGTGGTCTATATGACCAATGCCGCCGGTGCCAACTTCCCCGAGCCCCAGCCAGCAGGCGGTGCCGCCACCGGCGAAGCAGCTGCCGCTGCCGCACCTGTTGCTGAAGCCACTCCGGCTGTCGCGCCTGCACCCGCCGCAGAGCAGCCCCCCGCGGCTGAACCCGTACCCGCCACTGCCGCAGCCCCTGCCGCGTCCGATGTCGGCAAGAACCTCTACAACACCACCTGCATGGTCTGCCACGCAAGTGGCGTGGCTGGCGCACCCAAGTTTGGTGACAAGGCGGCCTGGGCACCCTTCATCGCCAAGGGCATGGACGACATGGTGGAAAAAGCAACCAAAGGCGTAGGCGCCATGCCCCCCAAGGGCGGCTCCACCGCGTCGGATGCCGACTTCAAGGCAGCCATCCAGTACATGGTGGATGCGGCAAAGTAAAAGCCGCCTTCGTCATCCATCATGAAAAAACCGGCCTTGCGCCGGTTTTTGTCTTTTTGGCCTCTAACCCTTACCGAGCAAGCGCAAGCAGCTACGTTTTTTGAATTTCCTCAGGACTCAACACATAGCCAAACTGCTGTGGCAGCTGTGCAAACCCCAGCTCCGTGACCTCGGGCAGCAAGCCCTGCTCCAGCGCCGCAGCGGCGTCCAGCATGTCCATGCTGTGCACCATGCCCAGCCCTTGCGGCAGCGCCAGATAAAGCCGCCCCTGTGCGTCCATAACAGCCTGTTGCACATCGCTCAAAGACTGAAGCCGGCCGATATGGTCATGCAGCGTCACACCATGCTCTGCGTTGTGCACACGCCAGATCCAGGGCGCGGCCTCCAGCTCCACATACACACGCTGTGGACCGTTCTGAAAGAACCAGCAGCCATCGCCTTTAACCAGGTAGTTGCGCCCAATGAACTCCGCCAGCTTTTCATGGCGCAGCACATGGCCCTTGGCACCTTCGATGCCGCTGTTGAAGGCACCGCAGGCCTGTGCCTTGGCATCGCGCAGCCACCACTGGCCGCGCGCATCCAGCGCCAGCCAGCCATAGCAGGCCGGCACATTCGGCCACTTGGCCATGGCCTGTTTGACGATGTCATCCATTCGCGGTCTCCTGATCTTGAAAATTCTTGCTCTGCAGCCATTGCGCCAGCCATGCTGCCACAGCCTGCGGCATGGTTTGCACATGGCAAGGCCACGTCCCTGTCGAGAAACCCACATGACCCCCATGCGCGGGCTGCCATAGCTGCACCGATGGACTGACATCTGCCGCCGTCGGCAAGCTGTGCGCAGGCACAAAGGGATCATTGCGGGCATTGAGCAGCAGCAAAGGAACCGTCACCTGCTTGAGCAGCGGTTTGGCAGAAGCTCTGCGCCAGTAATCATCGGCATCCGCAAAACCGTGTACAGGTGCGGTAAACACATCGTCAAATTCGTGCAGGGTGCGGGCACGCTGCAGTCTGGCCTTGTCAAACAGGCCGGGCGACCGCTGCCATTTGCCCAACGCCTTGGGCACCAGCGTTTTCATGAACATGGGCGTGTACAGCCAGCGGCACAGGCCCCGCCCCAATCGCTCTCCAGCGGCCACTAGGTCCAGCGGTGCACAGACCACCGCGGCGGCCTTCACAACCTGAGTCGCGCCCTCCCCTTGCAATCCCGACCATCGGGCTAGCGCATTGCCCCCTAGCGAAACGCCCATGGCCAGCAGTTGGCCATCGCGCCGCGCATGCAAGCGACGCAGTACCCAGTCCACCTCGGCAGCATCACCGGAGTGATAGGCGCGCAAGAGTCGATTAGCCTCGCCGCTGCAACCGCGAAAATGCGGCACCGCCAGTTGCCAGCCGCGCTGTTCACACACCTGCACCATGGCCTGTGCATAGTGGCTGGCGGATGAGCCCTCCAGCCCATGAAACAAGGCCAGCGTGGGTGTGCCGGCGGGAACTGTGTGGCTGGAAAAGTCGACATCGATGAAGTCGCCATCATCGGTTTCCCATCGCTCTCTCCGCCATGGGCTGACGACCTGCCCCTGCAGGTGGCGGCGCGCATACAGCGCTGACCAGATGGTCTGAACATGCCCACCGGGCTGCCACCAGGGCGCGCGAAACCGCTCAAGGCTCATGACGATTCTTGAGCCAGTCCTGCAGTTCTGCATGCAAGCCGCCCTTTTGCGCAGCACGCCACACGCGTTCTGGCGAAGCCACATGAATGCCCGCCGGCGCTTGCAGCAAAGCCGCCTCCACCAGCCGGGCCACATGCATGGCGCGCACAGGCCTATCGCTTTGCGGAACCATATAGCTGAGCGCAGAGAGCAACATGCCCGCTGTGCGCTGCAGCAGATTGCCCATACTGCGCCTGGCAGGCTCTTTGGCCGAGCGCACCAAAATCAAGCGCTCAAATCCAAGTGCCGCCACGTCATGCTCATCCACCGTGGCCAGCCCCTGACGAATGGACTGCGGCAGGCTACCCATGTCGTGCGGCAGCACGACCGCCAGCGTCTTCACGCCGCAAGCATGCATCCACTGAGCAACTGCAAGCAGTTGCGCTGGCTGGGGCGTCCACAGAGCACGCTCTCGTTGATAGAAAGGGCGAGGCGGCTCGAACATGATGAGCCCCACTTCCGCACTCTGCTGAGGCCACTGCTGCGGTGCATCACCGGCTTGCGGCAGCAATTGCATGCCGCGCAAGCCTTCGGTGTAGCGCTCTCGTGCCAGTACCTGTACCAGCGCATATTTCTGCCCGCCCACCACGCGGTTGAGCACTTCATTGCCCAGCGGGCCTGTGGCCCCGGCCACCAGCATGCGCGGCCTGGCTGCAGCAGCAGGGAAAGGCCGCTGAGCAGCGCGCAAAGCATCTAAAGGAGAAACAGAGGTCATGAATAAAGCAGGTTATTGCGCTCGGACAGAGCTATCAGCCAAGTGCGCACGTGATGCAGGCAGGACCTTATGCTATCGTTTCAGCCTTATTCTCGCGAACGGAAGTCCCCCATGAAACGCTGGTTCCTCATGATTGCGACCATTGTGTCGATGCTCTCCCTGACGGGTTGCGGCTACAACGACTTTCAGCGCCTGGACGAAAAGACCAAGGCCGCCTGGAGCGAAGTGCTGAACCAATATCAGCGCCGTGCCGACCTCGTTCCCAACATCGTGGCGACCGTCAAGGGCGAAGCCAGCTTCGAGCAGGACACGCTGACCAAGGTCATCGAAGCGCGCTCCAAGGCCACATCGATTCAGGCCACGCCAGAGCTGATCAACGACCCCGAGGCCTTCAACAAGTTTCAGCAGGCGCAGGGCGAGCTGTCCAGTGCCCTGTCGCGCCTGATGGTGGTGGCGGAACGCTATCCCGAGCTCAAGGCCAACCAGGCGTTCCGCGATCTGCGCGTGACGCTGGACGGCACGGAAAACCGCATTGCCGTAGCGCGCAACGAGTACATCGGCACCGTGCAGGCCTACAACGTGCTGGCGCGCAGCTTCCCCACCAACATCACGGCCAAGGTATTCGGCTACCCCGTCAAGCCCACGTTCACCGTGCAGAACGAAGCGCAGATTTCTCAGCCGCCAACGGTGGACTTCTCCCCTTCAGCTCCTGCCAGTCCTGGCGGCAGCAAGTAAAGATTCATGCACATCCAGAAATCCATGCAAAAAACGCTTCAAGCCCTTATCCATAAAGCGCTAGCAGCTATTGTTTTTGTATGGATTGGCGTGCTGCTGATGTTTGCGCCAGCAGCCTGGGCCCAGGCCAAGCCCTTTGGCCAGCCTCAGCCCGTGCCCGAGCTGACTGGCCGGGTCATTGACCAAAGCGGCACACTCAGCAGCGACGATGTACAAGCGCTCACTGCACAGCTCAAAAAGCTGGAGGACGACACCGGTGCGCAGGTCGCCGTTTTGATGGTGCCTACCACCGCCCCTGAAGACATTGCCGCCTACGCTTGGCGCGTTGCCAGCAGCTGGAAGCTGGGCCGCCAGGACATCGGCGATGGCTCGCTCATCGTCGTTGCCAAGAACGACCGGCGCATGCGCATCGAGGTGGCCCGCAAGCTCGAAGGTGCCATCTCCGACATCATGGCCGCCCGCATTATCGATGGCGCCATGAAGCCGCGCTTTCGTGCCGACGACTATGCAGGCGGCCTGTCCGCGGCCATTGAGCAGATGAGCTTGCTGATTCATGGCGAAAAGCTGCCTGCGCCCAAGCCTCAGTCACGCCAGCCCAGCCAGTCCTGGAGCGACAAGCTGGATTTTCTGCTCCCACTGCTGTTTTTCGGCTTTCCGATCGGTATTGGCATCGCCCGCGCCATCTTTGGCCGCGTACTGGGCTCGGTGGTCATTGGCAGCATTGCCGGCGTGGCCGCCTATGCGATCACTACCAGCTTGCTGGTTGCAGGCGTTGCGGGCTTTCTGGGCCTGATCTTCACCCTGCTCTCCAACCTCTCACGCGGTGGAGGCGGCGGCCCTTACATCAGCAGTGGCGGAGGTGGGTGGAGCAGTGGCAGCAGCGACAGCTTCAGTTCAGGGGGTGGATTCAGCTCCGGTGGTGGCGGCAGCTTTGGTGGCGGTGGCGCCTCAGGGGATTGGTGAAATGAGCAATGTCTTTCAACGTCTGGCCCGACTGGTACGCCACCGCTGGGCAGAGCAGCACCTGCGCAAGAGCCTTCCTCCTGCGACTCTCAAAGAGCTGGAACAGCTGGTTGCCAGAAGTGAGTTGAGTCACACCGGCCAGGTGCGGATCTGTGTGGAGGCCGGCCTGCCTTTCAGCTATATCTGGCGCGATGCCACGGCGCGCGAACGGGCCCTGTCGCAATTTGCCAAGCTGCACGTCTGGGACACGGAGCACAACAATGGTGCCCTGATCTACCTGCTGCTGGCCGACCATGCCATCGAGATCGTGGCCGATCGCGCCCTTGAGCGCACCATGAGTGCCGAGCAGTGGCAAACGCTGATCAGCGATATGCAGGCTGCCTTCAGAGGCGGGCATTTCAGCGTGGGGCTGACATCGGCATTGGAGCGTGTCAGCCGCCAGTTGCAGACCCACTTCCCCCGCAAATCCGCCATCAATGCCCAAGCTCGCAACCTGCCAGACACTCCCGTCGTCGAGCGCCACCTGCCACACCGTGAACGCTGAACTCACTCGCGGATAATCATTATTCATAGCTGCAGGCGCTTGCCATGTAAGGGCTAGAAGCCTAAAAAGCCTTAAATCCACACAAAGTGCCCATAAGGCGAACACAGCCAAAGCACGGCTGCGACATTGATCAGGACCATGAGCCAGAACTCCAGCTGAAAACGGGTCTTGCTGCTTTTGTGGCGCAACCACTGCTGAGCCAGTACAGCTCCTGGCCAGCCACCCGCAAGCGCCAGAAGCTGCAGCGTTTTCTCGGGCGTTCGCCACTGCCCTTTCTGGGCCGACCATTTGTCCTGCCAATACACCATAAAGGTCAATGCACTCAGACCCGCATAAACGAGCCAGAGAATGCGCGGCACACCCCAGATCACAGCGGTGACCAACATCAGTACCATCCAGCACAGCAAAGCGCCATAGCTGAAGCGGCTGGAAGCATGCCAGCCCTGAGAGGCCGCGCGGGAAGAAGGCACACGCCCCGTAGACTGCTTATTGCCCCTGCTCCGCCTGGTCACCTCTGCAGAGGGGCCTCGACCTTGGCTTGATATGCGCCAGGCCACCTGAAGCGCACGCTTTTTCCCCTGATCCAGGCCCACCGCAAATTGCAGGCGCAACCCGGGCTGAGGCCGCTGCTCTGCAGACGGGCGCGGCTCGAAGGCACTGATGTGGACAAAAAGACGTTCTCCCCCGGAGTCTGCTTCAATCCAGCCGAAGCCGCGCTCATCATTCCATTGCACCAAGGTACCGCTATAACGCATTTTTCTCCTTTGTTGTTTTTCGTTCAGGCACTGTCCAAAGCAGTCAAAAAGCAGGCTTGTCCTGCACAGAAAAAACCTTTTTCTTCAATGGACTGTGTTAGTTTCAGGGCAGACTTATTTTCTTAAGAAAGCACTCAAGCATGAAAAAATCTCTGCTCTCTATGGCCATTCTCGGAGCCGCTCTGACTCTGAGCGCTTGCGCTTCCATCAGCCCCAAGGGCGCCGAAGCCCCCGTGGAATATGACTATGCGCTGAGCTGCAAGCTCAAGGTCGATGACCCCAAGAAATGCGAAGCCCAGGTGCGCTCGCTGTGTGACGATCCCAGCAAGGCTGTGGTTCGCAAATCACGCCACGTAGATCCTCTGGACAACTCGGTGATCTACGCCTACCAGGCCGCCTGCAACGGCTGATCGATAGAGAGCAGCCATAAAAAAAGCCACCGCAATGCGGTGGCTTTTTTGTGCCGATTGCTGTGCCCAAAGGCAAGCCAAAGATCAGCGCTTCTGGCGGAACTTGCGCAGAGCAGCAATTTGAGCAGCCATGACGGCCAGCTCGGACTGTGCGCGAGCAATGTCCAACTCGCCCTTGGCGTTCTTCAGCGCTTCCTCGGCAGCAGCCTTGGCCTCATTGGCCTTTTGCTCGTCCAGATCCTTGCCACGAATCGCGGTGTCGGACAGAACGGTCACGCAGTTGGGTTGCACTTCCAAAATGCCGCCGGCCACGAAGACGAACTCTTCGCTGCCATCCGGCATTTCGATGCGCACCGAACCCGGCTTGATGCGGGTGATCAGCGGTGTGTGGCGGGGAAAAATGCCCAGCTCGCCCGCTTCACCAGGCAAAGCAACAAAGCGTGCTTCACCGGAGAAGATGGACTCTTCGGCACTGACCACATCAACGTGAATGGTGTTCATCTTTGCTCCTTGAAAAGGTTAAAACTGGTCCTAAAGACAACACGGCCCTACTCAGGGACGCTAAGCAAGGGCCGCCCCGCAGCGAGAGCGTCGTCCCCCTCTTTCAGGGGGGAAGCGGCACAGCCGCTCAGGGGGAGTGTCTTAATTAGGCTGCCAGCTTCTTGGCCTTCTCGAAGGCTTCGTCGATGGTACCAACCATGTAGAAAGCCTGTTCGGGCAGGTGGTCAGCTTCGCCGTTCACGATCATCTTGAAGCCACGGATGGTTTCAGACAGAGGAACGTACTTGCCGGGAGCACCGGTAAACACTTCAGCCACGTGGAAAGGCTGAGACAGGAAACGCTGGATCTTACGAGCACGAGCCACGGTCAGCTTGTCTTCGGGAGCCAGTTCGTCCATGCCCAGAATCGCGATGATGTCTCGCAGTTCCTTGTAGCGCTGCAGCGTGCCTTGCACTTGGCGAGCCACCTTGTAGTGCTCTTCGCCAACCACTTGGGGGTCCAGCTGACGGCTGGTGGAGTCCAGTGGGTCCACGGCAGGGTAGATACCCAGCGAAGCGATGTCACGGGACAGCACCACGGTGGAATCCAAGTGAGCAAAGGTCGTGGCAGGCGAGGGGTCGGTCAAGTCGTCAGCAGGCACGTAAACGGCCTGGATGGAAGTGATCGAACCAACCTTGGTGGAGGTAATACGCTCTTGCAGCTTACCCATTTCTTCAGCCAGGGTAGGCTGGTAGCCCACGGCGGAAGGCATACGGCCCAGCAGAGCGGACACTTCGGTACCGGCCAGTGTGTAGCGGTAGATGTTGTCCACGAAGAACAGCACGTCCTTGCCTTCGTCACGGAACGACTCAGCCATGGTCAGGCCGGTCAGCGCAACGCGCAGACGGTTTCCTGGGGGCTCGTTCATCTGACCGTAAACCATGGCAACCTTGGACTCACCCAGGTTCTCTTGGTTCACAACGCCAGCGTCGGACATTTCGTGATAGAAGTCGTTACCTTCACGGGTACGCTCACCCACACCAGCGAACACCGACAGACCGCTGTGGGCCTTGGCGATGTTGTTGATGAGTTCCATCATGTTCACGGTCTTGCCCACACCGGCACCACCGAACAGGCCCACCTTACCGCCCTTGGCGAAGGGGCAGACCAAGTCGATCACCTTGATACCGGTTTCCAGCAGTTCCTGCGAAGGCGACAGTTCGTCGTATGCAGGAGCCTTGCGGTGGATAGCAGCGGTCAGGGTCTGGTCCACGGGACCACGTTCGTCGATGGGGTTGCCCAGCACGTCCATGATGCGGCCCAGAGTCGCCTTGCCCACGGGCACGGTGATGGGGTTGCCTGTGTTGGTGACCATCAGGCCACGCTTCAGACCGTCCGAAGAACCCAGGGCAATGGTACGCACCACGCCGTCGCCCAGCTGCTGCTGAACTTCCAGGGTCAGGGCCGAGCCTTCCAGCTTCAAGGCGTCATACACCTTGGGCACCTGGCCGTGGGCAAATTCCACGTCCACCACGGCGCCAATACATTGAACAATCTTGCCTTGCACTTGAGCCATTTTTTGCTCCAATCTGTTTGTTCGTTAAAGCCGTTTACACAGCGGCTGCGCCTGCGACGATTTCCGACAACTCGGTCGTAATCGCTGCCTGACGCGTCTTGTTGTAGACCAGCTTCAACTCGCTGATGACGTTGCCGGCGTTGTCGGTTGCGGCCTTCATAGCCACCATGCGCGCCGATTGCTCGGACGCCATGTTTTCCGCCACTGCCTGGTACACGAGGGACTCTACGTAACGAACCAGCAGTTCGTCGATGACGGTCTGTGCGTCAGGTTCGTAGATGTATTCCCAGGATGCACCCGTCTTCTCGGCTTGCATTTTGTCGGACGACAGGGGAAGCAACTGCTCCACCACCGACTCCTGCTTCATGGTGTTGATGAACTTGGTGTACGAGAGGTACACCGCGCTCAGCTTGCCTTCAGCATATTGGTCCAGCAACACCTTGACAGGCCCGATGAGCTTGTCGAGATGAGGCGTGTCGCCCAGGCCTGTAGCGTGAGAGACCACCTTGGCACCGACACGGTTCAGGAAACCCAGTCCCTTGCCGCCAATGGCCACTGCATCTGTCGCAACACCTGCATCTTGCAGTTCGCGCAGCTTGTTGGTGACGACACGCAACACGTTGGTGTTCATGCCGCCGCACAAACCCTTGTCGGTCGTCACAACGATGACGCCGACCTTCTTTGCATCGTTCACTTGCATGAACGGATGCACGTACTCGGGGTTTGCTTCGCCAAGATGGGCTGCAATGTTGCGGATTTTTTCGCTGTATGGACGGGCAGCCAGCATCCGCTCCTGCGCCTTGCGCATTTTGGATGCAGCCACCATTTCCATGGCTTTGGTGATCTTCTTGGTGTTTTCAACCGATTTGATCTTGCCGCGTATTTCCTTACCTGCTGCCATGATGACTCCTCGCCAGTATTAAGCGAAGGACTTCTTGAATGCAGTAATGGCTGCAGTCAGTTCAGCTTCGTCCTTGCCTTCCTTGTCGAAAGCACGCTTTTCATTCAGACGGTCGAGCAAAGCGCCATGGCTGGTCTTCAGGAACTGGTGCAGACCAGATTCGAAAGGCAGCACTTGCTTGACTTCGATGTCGTCCATGAAACCCTTGTTCACTGCGAACAGCGAAGCGGCCATCAAAGCGGTCGACAGGGGAGAGTACTGAGCCTGCTTGAGCAGCTCGGTCACGCGGGCACCGCGGTCCAGCTGCTTGCGGGTTGCTTCGTCCAGGTCGGATGCGAACTGCGCGAAAGCAGCCAGTTCACGGTACTGAGCCAGGTCGGTACGGATACCGCCGGACAGGCCCTTGACAAGCTTGGTCTGAGCCGAGCCACCGACACGCGACACGGAGATACCGGCGTTGATAGCGGGACGCACACCCGCGTTGAACAGGCTGGTTTCCAGGAAGATCTGGCCGTCGGTAATCGAAATCACGTTCGTAGGAACGAAGGCGGACACGTCGCCAGCTTGTGTTTCGATGATAGGCAGAGCGGTCAGAGAACCGGTCTTGCCCTTGACTTCACCCTTGGTGAAGGCTTCCACGTAGTCAGCGTTCACGCGAGCGGCACGCTCGAGCAGACGCGAGTGGAGATAGAACACGTCGCCAGGGAAGGCTTCACGTCCTGGTGGGCGGCGCAGCAGCAGCGAAACTTGACGGTAAGCCACAGCTTGCTTGGACAGGTCGTCATAAACGATCAGGGCGTCTTCACCGCGATCGCGGAAGTATTCACCCATCGTGCAGCCGGAGTAGGCCGACACGTACTGCATGGCAGCGGATTCAGAGGCGGTAGCAGCCACAACGATGGTGTATTCCATCGCGCCAGCTTGTTCCAGAGCACGCACCACGTTCTTGATCGAAGAAGCCTTCTGACCAATCGCCACGTACACGCAGGTAACGCCTTGACCCTTTTGGTTGATGATCGCGTCGATAGCAACAGCGGTCTTACCAGTCTGACGGTCACCAATGATCAGCTCGCGCTGACCACGGCCCACGGGAACCATGGAGTCGATGGACTTGATACCAGTCTGCAGAGGCTGATCCACGGATTGACGTGCGATCACGCCAGGAGCGACCTTCTCGATCACGTCCGTCATCTTGGCGTTGATGGGGCCCTTGCCGTCGATAGGTTGACCCAGGGCGTTCACCACGCGGCCAACCAGTTCGGGACCCACGGGCACTTCCAGAATACGGCCGGTGCACTTGACGGTGTTGCCTTCTGCGATGTGCTCGTAAGCACCCAGAATCACGGCGCCCACGGAGTCACGCTCCAGGTTCAAAGCCAGACCGTAAGTGGGCTGACCGTCGGCACCTGCGGGGAATTCCAGCATTTCGCCAGCCATCACGTCGGACAGGCCGTGCACGCGCACGATACCGTCAGTCACCGAGACCACGGTGCCTTGGTTACGGACGTCAGTGCTAGCAGCCAGCCCTTCGATGCGGCTCTTGATCAGTTCAGAAATTTCTGCGGGATTGAGTTGCATGACTCTTTCCTTACTTTCTTGTGTGTTAGCCGAGACCTCAAGCGCATTACGCGGTGAGGGCCGCTTTCATTTGTTCCAGACGGGCCTTGACGGAGGTGTCCAGCACCTCGTCGCCCACCACGACGCGAACGCCACCGATCAGCGATTCATCCAGCTTCACGGCGAGATTCAGCTTGCGGCCAAAGCGCTTTTCCAGCGTGGCGCCAAGCTCGGCCAGCGCTGCATCCTCAATGGGGAAAGCGCTGTACACCACGGCATCCGAAGAGCCGCTCTTGCTGTTCACGAGGCTGCGGAACTGGGCTGCCACTTCAGGCAGCGCGTCCAGACGGCCGTTTTCGAGAACTACACGCAGAAAATTGCGTGCAGACTCGGGCAATGCCGACTTGGCCACACCCGTAATGAGATCAAACACTTGCGTGCTGTTCACATTGGGATTAGCGGCCAGTTGGCGTAATTGCGGATTGGCGGCAATCGCCGCCAATTCCTCCACCCAAGCGACACTGCCGTTCAAATCCGCGCCTTGATCGGCGCAGGTTTTGAACAATGCTTCGGCGTAAGGGCGGGCAATGGTGGCGAGTTCTGCCATTTTTGCGCTCCTTACAGCTCTGTCTTCAGGCGGTTCAGCAGATCAGCATGGATACCGGCATTGACTTCCTTCTTCAGGATCTGCTCGGCACCCTTGACAGCCAGCGTAGCCACTTGCTCACGCAGGGCTTCACGGGCAGCAATGGCTTGCTGTTCAGCTTCAGCGCGGGCAGCAGCAACAATCTTGTTGCCTTCTTCTGTCGCGCGGGCTTTGGCCTCTTCAATGATGGCCTGTGCACGACGTTCGGCGTCCGCAAGCCGCGAAGCTGTTTCGTTGCGCGTCTGGGACAGTTCTGCCTCGACACGCTTGTTTACAGCGGTCAATTCAGATTTGGCCTTGTCGGCAGCAGCGAGGCCATCGGCGATTTTCTGGGCTCGCTCATCCAGTGCCTTCGCGATCGGGGGCCACACGAACTTCATCGTGAACAGCGCCAGAACCAGGAAAACACCAAGCTGAACGAACAGGGTCGCGTTAATACTCACGGCAACACCTTTCTATTTAGGGCGTTGAACGGAGCTTAGGCAACCAGTTGGAAGGGGTTGGCGAAGGCGAACAGCAGAGCGATAGCCACACCGATCAGGAAGGCGGCGTCGATCAGACCAGCCAAGATGAACATCTTGGTCTGCAGTTCGTTGATCAGCTCAGGCTGACGTGCCGAGGATTCCAGGAACTTGCCACCCATCAGAGCGATACCGATCGAAGCGCCGATAGCGCCCAGACCAACAATCAGACCACAAGCCAGAGCGACGAGACCGAGAACGTTTTCCATGATGACTCCTAGGGATTAAAGAAAGGTTGAGTGAAATAAAGGATTTCAGTGAGCTTCATGTGCTTGGCCGAGGTAAATCAGCGTCAGCATCATGAAAATGAAGGCTTGCAGGGTAATGATCAGGATGTGAAAGATCGCCCAGATCGAACCTGCAATGATGTGCCCCACGGGGAGCAACACACCGGAAAGCGACATGGCAGCCGCACCGCCCATCAAGGCGATCAGACAGAACACCAACTCACCAGCGTACATATTGCCGAACAGTCGCATACCGTGCGAAACCGTCTTGGCAATGTATTCAATGATTTGCATGGCCAGGTTCACAACACCCAGGATCACAGCAAACACGGGATTCTTAGAAGTACCGAACGGAGCAGTCACCAGTTCGTGAGCCCAGCCGCCCATGCCCTTGATCTTCACGGAGTAGATCAGGCACAGCACCAGTACGCCGGTCGACAGGCCCAGAGTGGTGGACAGGTCGGCCGTAGGCACGACACGCAGATAGGCATGAGAGTCGCCCTGAACGGTCTGCCACAGCACGGGCAGCAGGTCCACAGGCAGCAGGTCCATAGCGTTCATCGCAAAGATCCACACGAACACGGTCAGTGCCAGAGGAGCGATGAACTTGCGGGATTCGGCGTTGTGGATGTTGGCCTTGGCCTGGTTGTCCACCATCTCGACCAGCATTTCCACGGCAGCCTGGAAGCGACCGGGAACGCCGGAAGTCGCCTTGCGAGCGGCCAGCCAGAGGACAAACAGGCACAAAGCGCCCAGAGTCACACTCACGGCAATCGAATCCAGATTGAACACTGAGAAGTCAATGATGGACTCCTGCTTGATGTTCTGGAGGTGCTGCAAGTGGTGGACGATGTATTCACTTGCAGTTGGTGCGTGCGCTTCTGCGGCCATCGGTCAACTTCTCTCAAATATCAATCGGTTTTTGGGACATTGGATCGCACCAGAAGCGCAATCCAATACGTTTTCATCACAACAATCAAGCCAACTAGCAGCGCCAGCCAGCTCAGGTCAGGTACCAGTTTGGGCGCCGCTGCCAGCATGGCAATGCAAAGCACCAACTTCACCAATTCCCAACCAAAAATTCCTGCCATGGCCGCCCCGGCACCTCCAGGCCGCTGACGAACCACACCTCTTGCAAACAACGCCGCTGGCAAAACAACCGCCAGCGCTCCATACGCTGCCGACCATCCCGCTGCGGGGCGCCCTGTCATCCACCAGGCCAGTGCAGCAACAACAATGCCGACCAGCGCCTGCACGATGACGATGCGCCAGACTGATACTTGCGGAAAGCGCGAGCGCCAGTCCGAAGCTTCCTCTGCCGTCAAGGGCTTGAAGTCTTCAACTTCATCTTCATCCTGAAAATCAGCGGGCATGTTTTTCATGTTCTCTTTCGCACCACTGATCAAGCAAGAGCCAGACAAGACTTTTTTACAAAGCCTCTGATTATAAGTAAAAACCCCCGCTCTGAGATAGGGGTTGATACTGCCATGCTCGAAAGGTCTTTTACAAGACTCGCGGGATGTCTCTAGCTGACAACGTTTTGTTGCCGCTGGCAATGCGGCGGGAGTGTGCCTGAACTGGAATACTTGATTACCCTGAATTGTCTGCTGCAGCAAGGGGGCATTCGCTTGATTTCTCCTGCGCAAAGCAGCTACTAGCCCGGTGTTAAGGCCTACATGCACACGTGCATCACACGTGACGCACAATCTTTTCATTGACCAGCCGACTGCCTGACAGTTGGCCGTTTCCCCTTTCAGCCCAAGGACTCTTCATGAGCGACACACCCAACACCTCTGCCGCCAACCAGAACGAGCAGCAAGAAGACCCGCGCAAGGACTCTTTGATCGAGTACCCCAGCCAGTTCCCCATCAAAGTCATGGGCTTACATGACGAACATCTGGTGCACGAAATCACCCAGATCGCCGAAAAGTTCGATCCGAATTTCGATGCCACCACCATTGAGCTGCGCCCCAGCTCCAGCGGCAAATATCTGGGCGTAACCATCACGATCACGGCAACCAGCCGCGAGCAGCTGGACGACACCTATCGCGCCCTGACCTCTCACCCTCTGGTGAAGGTCGTTCTGTGAGCCAGTCTCTCGCCAGCGCAGCCCAGCCTTCTTCTGCCCCAGAACCCATGGATCTGCGCATTCTTGGGCGTACGGGCTACGAGACCACCGTGGCCGCCATGCAGGAGTTCACGCGCACCCGCGATGCGCAAACGCGTGATGAGCTATGGATTTGTGAGCACAGTCCGCATTTCACGCAAGGGCTAGCAGGAAAAAGCGATCATTTGCTGCACCCTGGCGATATTCCAGTCGTCGCGACCAATCGTGGCGGGCAGGTGACCTATCACGGCCCCGGCCAGGTCGTAGCCTATCCGCTGCTGGATCTGCAGCGTATGGGCTATTTCGTCAAGGAATATGTCTACCGACTGGAAGACGCGGTGATCCGCACGCTGGAGCATTTTGGCGTCACGGGCCACCGCGTCGCAGGCGCACCCGGCATCTATGTGCGCCTGGACGACCCGCGCAGCCACGCCATGCTGGAGCAGCGCCCCCAGCACCGTGAGCCCGGCAGCCCGGCACCCGAGCCGCATTTCGATGGCTTGGGCAAGATCGCAGCTCTCGGAATCAAAGTGAGCCGTCACAGCACCTATCACGGTGTGGCTCTCAATGTAAACATGGATTTGGAACCCTACGGGCGAATCAATCCTTGCGGATACGCAGGACTGAGAACCGTGGACCTTTCTACAATCGGCGTACAGACAACCTGGGAGGAAGCCGCGCATGTGCTGGGTCGCCAGCTGAAGGCGCGTCTGTCTCCCTGAAGGCAAGATCATGAGCACCAAAGAAGTCGTGCGCGAAGCGCAATCCCAAGCCGATTACAACCCGCTGGCCAAGCAAAAAGCGGCTGCCAAGCTCTCGCGCATCCCCGTGAAGGTCGAGCAGGCCGAAGTGCTCAAAAAGCCCGACTGGATTCGCGTCAAGGCGGGCAGTCCCAGCACGCGCTTTTACGAGATCAAGGACATCCTGCGTGAGAACAAGCTGCACACCGTCTGCGAAGAAGCGTCCTGCCCCAACATCGGCGAATGCTTTGGCAAGGGCACGGCCACCTTCATGATCATGGGCGACAAGTGCACGCGCCGCTGCCCGTTCTGCGACGTGGGCCATGGCCGCCCCGACCCGCTGGATGTGAACGAGCCGCTGAACCTGGCGCGCACCATTGCCGCACTGAAGCTCAAGTACGTGGTGATCACCAGCGTGGACCGCGACGACCTGCGCGACGGCGGCTCCGGCCACTTTGTGGAGTGCATCAAAAACATCCGCGAACTCTCGCCCCAGACGCAGATCGAAATTCTGGTGCCCGACTTCCGTGGCCGCGATGACCGCGCGCTGGAAATCCTCAAATCGGCTCCGCCCGATGTGATGAACCACAACCTGGAAACCGCGCCCCGTTTGTACAAGGAAGCGCGCCCCGGTTCCGACTACCAGTTCAGCCTGAACCTGCTCAAGAAGTTCAAGGAACTGCACCCCAATGTGCCGACCAAGAGCGGCATCATGGTGGGCCTGGGCGAGACCGACGAGGAAATCCTGCAGGTGATGCGCGATATGCGCGCCCACAACATCGACATGCTGACCATTGGCCAGTACCTCGCGCCCACCAACAGCCACCTGCCTGTGCGCCGCTATGTGCACCCCGACACCTTCAAGATGTTCGAGGAAGAAGCCTACAAAATGGGCTTCACCCACGCTGCCGTGGGCGCCATGGTGCGATCAAGCTATCACGCTGACCAGCAGGCCCATGCCGCCGGCGTCTAAGCGCTGAACGCTCCACAAAAAAGCAGCCCTTGCGGCTGCTTTTTTCATGCCTGCCCCAACACGACTCAAACAAAGGCAGGCAAAAATAAAGCTCCTGAATAAGGAGCTTAGAGCGCTGATATTTAGCTAGTCTCAAATATCTTTCAGGCTCAATTCATTGAAAGACAAGCGCGAGCAGCTATGAAATTAAATGAAGCCTGCTGTTTACATCGAGAAAAAATGCCTGGCTAACCGGCAAACCGCTGGCTGGCAAAAACGACTGCAGGCTGAACTGGCCTGACGAGTCGCCCCACGATGAAACTGAGGCATGTCCCGCTGGATACCCCACCAGAGTTCTGCGTGACATGCTGGAATGAATCATAGCAGCAAATGAGAATCAATCTCAATTAATTCCTTAAATAAATGCCGGGTTTTATGGCGGCATGCAATCTATCCCCATCGTCAAGCCGCCAGCATATCCGCAGGACACTCGCTGTTCAACACCTCATGTGCCCAGGACTCCAGCTTGGTCGCGTCGGCACGCAGCACCTCCTGCTTAACCGCCAGAATCTGCGCGGGATGCATGGAAAAACTACGCAACCCCAGCCCCAGCAACAACCGGGTCATGCTCAGATCGCCAGCCATTTCACCGCAAACGCAAACCTCTTTGCCCATGGCATTCGCTGCCGCAATCACCTCGGCCACCAAACGCAGGACTGCGGGGTGCATGGGGTCATAAAGATAGGCCACGGTTTCGTCGGCGCGGTCAATTGCCAGCGTGTACTGGATCAAGTCGTTGGTGCCTATGGAGACAAAGTCGAAATACTTGAGGAAGCTACGCACCGTGAGTGCCGCCGCCGGGATTTCAATCATCGCCCCCAGCTTGACTGGGCCATACACCATGCCGCGCGCATCCAGCTCTTGCTGAGCCTGGCGCAACTGGGCCAACGTCTGCTCGATCTCGCTGCGATGGGCCAGCATGGGGAACAGCAGCTTGATCTGCCCATGTGCAGCGGCGCGCAAAATGGCACGCAGCTGGGTGCGGAACATGGCAGGATCCGCCAGGCTCCAGCGAATGGCACGCAGGCCCAGTGCGGGGTTGAGGTAATAGTCCTTGGGCTGGGCCTTGTCCAGCGGCTTGTCAGCCCCTACGTCCAGCGTTCGAATCGTGACCGGCATGCCTTGCATGCCATCAATCGCTTCACGATAGGCGCGGTACTGCTCTTCTTCGCCCGGCAAGTTGCCGCTGCGCCCCATGAACAGAAATTCGGTACGAAACAGCCCCACGCCCACAGCGCCAGCACGTACTGCTGCCGGGCCATCCGTGGGCTGCTCGATGTTGGCCAGCAGCTCCACCTTCTGGCCATCCATGGTCAATGCGGGCGTATAGCGCAGACGAGCCAGCCGTTCACGCTCGAGCTCGCCCTGACGCTGGCGATAGCTGTATTCCTCCAAAATGATGGGCGTCGGATCCACGATGACGACACCCTCGTTGCCGTCAATGATGACCCAGTCATCCTGGCGAATAAGCTGACTGGCAGCGCGCGCACCGACCACGGCCGGAATATCCATGCTGCGCGCCACAATCGCGGTGTGGCTGGTCTTGCCACCGACTGCCGTGATAAAGCCCGCAAACACCTTGCTCTTGAACTGCAGCATGTCGACCGGCGACAAGTCTTGCGCCACCAGCACCAGCGGCGTCTCTGCTGCACCCTCTGCCAGCACCTGCTGAGCGCTGCCCGCCACCAGGGCCGGCACACTGGTCGGTGGCGTGATCGGGCCTGCAGCACCCTTCATGTGGCGCAGAATGCGCTCCACCACCTGCTCCAGGTCAGCCTTGCGTTCGCGCAGGTATTCGTCATCCATCTCGTCGAACTGGCGCGAGATGATTTCCAGCTGCGTGGTCAGCGCCCATTCGGCGTTGTACAGACGCTCCGAGATCCAGTTGCGAATCGCATCGGCCAGCGCCGAGTCCTGCAGCAGCAGCAAGTGCACATCCAGCAAAGCATCCAGCTCGCCGGGAGCATCCTTGGGCATCTCCTCCTGCAAACGGCGCAGCTCTTCAATCACGGCATTGCGGGCAGAACGCGCACGCTGAATTTCGGATTCGACCTGATCCGGACGAATGAAGTAGTGCACCACCTCCATGCGGCTGGAGGCCACAACGACCGCGCGCCCAATGGCAATACCCCGGGAGACGGCCAGTCCGTGGATGGCAAATGTCATAGTGAATGCCCTTTCGCGAATGTCGCGATTGCTTTTTGCTTGCTTGTTGCTCTTTTTTTTACAGCAGAAAGCCCTCGCCCCTACTGCCTTACAGCACAAAACGCTTTATAGGTTCAACAGACTGTCCAGCGGCCTCGCTGAAAAGGGAGCCATCGGCTCAAGGCCCCTGCTGCTTGCGCCAGTCACACCGTTTCTCAAGCTGCTTACTGACCTTCGCCAAACTTGTCGTTGATCAGCGCCACCAGCGCGTCCATGGCTTCCTGCTCTTGTGCGCCATCCGTTTCCAGCTCCAGCTCAGAGCCAATGCCTGCCGCCAACATCATCACGCCCATGATGCTCTTGGCATTGATGCGGCGCTCGCCCTTGGTCAGCCAGACCTCGCAAGGAAAACTGCCGGCCAGCTTGGTGAGCTTGGCCGATGCACGGGCATGCAGGCCCAATTTATTGCTGATGGTGATGTTGGTCTTGATCATGGGAAGGTCGTGCGCTTTGATTTTGTCGAGAACTGCTGGCCACCTGCATCACACCCTGGCTGCCACCCACCATGGCCCGGGACACCAGGGCGTCCAAAGGCTCATGTCTGTAACCGATAGAGCGCAGCAGCATGGGCAAGTTCACTCCCGCCACCAGCCTTGCCTGCAGCAGCCCCGTCAGGCGCTGAGCCACATTGCAGGGTGTGGCGCCAAACAAGTCGCTCAGCACCAGAGTCGGGACATCCAGTCCACCGTGCTCTACCAGCAAGGCCAGGGCGCGCTCCAGCGTGGTCTCCGGCGTCTCCTCCGAAGACACATCCAGGGCCAGCAAATCGTCTGCACTGTCGGCAAACACATGCAAAGCGCATTCGCGCAAGGCACTGGCCAGGGGGGCGTGGGTGAGCAAAAGAATGCGCGTGGTCATGTAGTCACAGTTCTTGATAGCAAATTATGCTGCCTTGGCAAAGCATGCAAGGTCAATCGAGTCGCCGAAGACAAAAGCTCATGATGTTTGACAACCTCACTTACTGCAACTTCAGCCCTGAAAAAAATATTTCCGCCTCAGGACCAAGCGGCTTCTTGGCATAAATCACCGCGTGATAAAGCCTTGCACGCGGGCCTTCCAGGCGGGCAAACCACAGCCCTTGTCCTGTCACCGTCTCGCCTTGTGCACTACGACCTGAAAACCCCATGCTCAGCGACTGCGGCAAATTCAGCGCCCCCTCAGGTACATGCGGCTGGCGCTCTTGGACGATTGCGCCACCAACTGAACCATCGTTTGGCTTGAGCTGCGCCAGCACCGCTTGCTGCCAGTAGTCCAGCACCTGTGCCACTTGCGCGGGCTGTTCAAGGGTGAAGTGCGAGAGTGCATACACGGCGCCCTGGGCTTCGCAGGCTTGCATGGATATCTGCACAGTGCTTGCTCCCAGCATCACGGGCCTGCTTTCCCCCTTAGCGTCGCAAGGCAAAAGCAGCAGCAGCGGTGCATCCTTGAGCTGCACAGTGCGCCAATTCAATGCCGGGCTACAGGCTGTCGCCAGCAATACAGCGCCCATCAGCGCAGCAGTCATCCCGACTCCGGTTTTCTTCATGACCCATTATCTGCAGGCGCCTGAGCGAAGCGCATCGTCCCAACCTGGGGTTGACCCGAGACATTCGCCCGCGGCGGCTGAACTTTTCAGCCAGATCCGGCACCAACCATCGCTCAGCAAGGTGCTAAAAATTTGTGCACAATCAATCTCTATGGCAAGCAAACATTGGATCGCAGGCATTGCGGCAGCAGCCGTCATCGGCGTAGGCGCCTGGGTGTACTCGGGCACGGGTCAGTCCACAGCACCTCAGTCCACTTTTGTGCTGCTGGACGGCAGCCAGAAGACGACGGATGACCTCAAAGGCAAGGTCACACTGGTGAACTTCTGGGCTACCAGTTGCACTACCTGCGTGGCAGAAATGCCCGAGATCATCAGCACCCACAACAAGTACAAAGACCAAGGCTACGACACCCTGGCCGTAGCCATGAGCTACGACCCACCTAGCTATGTGGTGAACTTTGCCGAGTCGCGCCAGCTGCCATTCAAGGTCGCGCTGGATAACACTGGCAACGTCGCCAAGGCTTGGGGCGATGTGAAGCTCACTCCTACCACCTTCATCGTCAACAAGCGCGGTGAAATTGTGAAAAGCTATATCGGCACACCCGACTTCGTTCAGCTGCACAAGCTGATTGAAAAGCTGCTGGCCGAACCTGCAGCCACCTGATCAAAAACAATAGCTGGCAGCGCATGTCACTGGGACATTTCAGCATGAATAGAAGCTGAAACCCAGATCCAACAAGCGCGAGCAGCTCCTAAAAAACCGGCCAAGAGCCGGTTTTTTATTGCCAGAAGCATCAAGTAAGGGCCGCCCTGCGGCGATGCTGCCGTCCCCCCTCAGGGGGAAGTCGCACCAGCGACTCAGGGGGATCACTTATTCAGGGGGTTACTTGTTCCTGAAACTGTCGTGGCAGCTCTTGCAGCTGTTGGCTGCGGGTCCAAAAGCTGCCTTGAGGTTATCCAAGTTGCCGGTCTTGGCCGCCGCGTTGAGCTTGACCACTTCGGCTTCCATCTTGCCTGCCAGGTCATGAAACTTCGTCTGCTCTTTCCACACCTCGGGCTTGGTCTTGCCGCCTTCCGTGCCCGCGCCAAAACCGGCCCATGGCAGCTTGGACATGAACGCCACCACCTCAGCGCTTTCCTGCGCGCTCTTGGCATCAAAAGGAATCTTGCCGTTGGCCATACCGCCCAGACGGCTGAAGTGCGTACCCAGCACGCTCAAAGCGCTTTGGCGGTACTTGATGGCATCTTCGGATTTGGCGAACTGTGCCGAAGCAGGCAGAGCCACGGTGGCAACCACGGCCGCCAGGGCCAGGGTGGAGAAAGCTTTCATCGGGGTATCCTTTCTTGATTCAACAACTTGCCGCAAGCGACAGCCTGCCAGTATCGCAGACCCCCTGACAAAAAAACTGACCCAACTGCTTGGGCTTGGCTGACAGGCCAACAAGGCACAATGCCTGCGTCTATCTGCCATGAGTTCGCCATGACATCACCCACCCACGCGGCAGGCGCCGCCTCTCACAAAGTACGTATCTGGGATCTTCCGACACGCCTGTTTCACTGGCTGCTGGTTGCATGCATCACCGCCTTGGTTGTCACGGCCAAGCTGGGCGGCAATGCCATGAACTGGCATTTGATCCTGGGCCAGGTGGCCTTGGCCTTGATCATTTTTCGCCTTCTCTGGGGAATTGCAGGCGGTTACTGGTCGCGCTTTGGCCACTTTGCCCTGTCTCCGTCAGCCGTGTTGCGCTACCTGCGCGGCCTCTCGCGTGCCGATGAGCGCGCCGGGCACAACCCTCTGGGCTCTCTTTCCGTTATCGCCATGCTCGCGGTTTTGATAGCGCAAGTTGCCAGCGGCCTCATGAGCGATGACGAAATTGCCTTTAGCGGCCCGCTGACTCGCTTTGTCTCCGGCGGCCTGATCTCCCAGGCCACCAGCTATCACGCGCACTGGGGCCAGTATCTGCTGTACGCCCTGATCGCCCTGCATGTCCTGGCCATACTCTGGTACAGCATTAAAGGCCAGAAGCTGGTCTCCTCCATGGTTCAGGGTGACAAGCTGCTGGAGGAGCCCGTGCCCGCCAGCAGCGACAGCGCGGGCAGCCGCACACTTGCCGCCGTGCTGGCCATTGTGGCAAGTGCTATTTCGTGGTGGATTCATCAGCTGGGCCAGGGCGCCGCTTTCTGAGTTCTGACAAGAAAAGCGGCACTTTAACCATGCGGCGTACTTGCCGCTACACTGAGCCCTCTTTCATCATCGCCTAGTTGCCGTGGACAACCCTGCCGTGGACTTGCTGACGCCCAGCCTGGAAGAAATGGATGCCGTGCGCCAGATCTTCCAGGAATATGCAGACAGCCTGAACATCGACCTGGAATTTCAAGGATTCGAATCCGAACTCGCCGGACTTCCCGGCGAATATGCCGCACCCAGAGGGCAGATTCTGCTGGCCTGGGTGGACGGCAGCATCGCAGGCTGCTGCGCCCTGCGCCCCTTGGACGACTCCGACTACCCCAATGCCGCCGAAATGAAGCGCCTGTTTGTACGCAAGGCTTTTCGCGGCTTTGGCCTGGGCCGCCAGCTGGCCGAAGCCATGCTGGACGTGGCACGCCAAAGCGGCTATGACCATGTGCTGCTGGACACCCTGGACGATATGGAGGCCGCCCGCGCGCTCTATGTCGATCTGGGCTTCGAGTCCATCGAGCCCTACTATCACAACCCTCTTCCCGGCGCGCACTACCTCAAGGCAGACCTGTTCTGAGCCTGCCCAGGACAACAACAAAGAAAAACCGGCTCAGGGCCGGTTTTTCATATTCACTCTGATTTCAGAAGCATTCACCGCCAACCACCATTGAATTTCAGATTGAAACAATGCTGAAACTTAAGACTGTCAAGCGGTAAGCGCTCTCATTTCAGAATGAGAGCAACGGGCACTCAGGCCTTAGCTTGGGCCAGCAGGGTGGCGGCATCGCTGACTTCAAACTTGCCAGGGCCTTCCACGTTCAGCGTCACGACCTTGCCGTCCTTGACCAGCATGGAGAAGCGGTTGGCACGCAGACCCAGGCCCTTGCCATTCAGATCCAGCGTCAGGCCCGTCGCCTTGGCAAAAGCAGCATCGCCGTCAGCAATCATGCGCACCTTGCCGTCCACCTTCTGATCACGGCCCCAGGCACCCATGACAAAGGCGTCGTTCACGGACAGGCACCAGATTTCGTCCACACCAGCAGCCTTGAGCTCGGCAGCCTGTTGCACATAGCCAGGCAGATGCTTTTCAGAGCAGGTGGGCGTGAAAGCACCGGGCACGGCGAACAGCGCGACCGTCTTGCCAGCCAGAGCTTCGGGCAGCTTCACGGGGTTGGGGCCAATGCTGCAGCCATTGCCTTGCACTTCCACATACTCGGTCAGCGTGACGGCGGGCAGTGTGTCTCCAACTTTAATCATGAATTTCTCCTTGGTTGCATCAGCATGGGCTACCGGAATTGGCGGCCCAAATAAAAAAACGACCCACGCATTGTGGGTCGTTTTTAGAGGCGTTGCAGCCGATGGAGGCCCTTAGGCTTACACCAGACCAGCCTTTTGCACCAAGCGGGTAGCAACCCAGTTCTTGGTCTTGGACAGAGGACGGCTCTCGGTGATTTCGATGGTGTCACCCATCTTGAATTCACCTTGCTCGTCGTGTGCATGGTACTTGCTCGACTTGATCATGATCTTGCCGTAGATGGGGTGCATCACACGACGCTCCACCAACACAGTCACAGTCTTTGCACGCTTGTCGCTCACCACCTTGCCAATCAAGGTGCGCTTGAGGGATGTTTTAGCTTCCGTCATGTCGGCTCCTTACTTGGCGGCTTGCTTTTCAGCAAGGATGGTCTTGGCACGAGCGATGTCGCGGCGAGTAGCCTTGATCGTCGCAGTGTTGCCCAGTTGTTGCGTGGCCTTTTGCATGCGCAGACCGAAGTAAGCCTTTTGCAGGGACTTCACTTCAGCTTCCAGACCAGCCACGTCTTTTTGGCGGAGTTCAGCAGATTTCGTCATGTTGATCTCCTTAAGCACCAATGTGACGGGACACGAAGGTCGTACGCAGAGGCAGCTTTGCAGCAGCCAGGCGGAACGCTTCACGGGCCAGCTCTTCAGGCACACCCACGATTTCGTAGATCACCTTACCGGGCTGGATTTCGGCCACGTAGTACTCGGGGTTGCCCTTACCGTTACCCATACGCACTTCGGCGGGCTTGGTAGAGATTGGCTTGTCCGGGAACACGCGGATCCAGATACGACCACCACGCTTGACGTGACGGGAAATTGCACGACGTGCAGCTTCGATCTGGCGTGCGGTCAAACGACCACGGTCAGTAGACTTCAAACCGAAATCGCCGAAAGCAACGGAGTTGCCACGAGTAGCGATGCCGGTGTTGCGGCCTTTTTGTTCCTTACGGAACTTGCGGCGTGCAGGTTGCAGCATGGTTATTCTCCTTTACCGTCCGCTGCTGTAGCGGGCGCGTCAGCCTTACGAACGCGCTTAACGGAATCAGCACCAGCGCCAGCAGGCTTGTCGCTGCCATCGGCAGGAGCGGCATTGGTGCCTGCGGGACGACGGCCACCGCGGCCAGCACCATCACGACGACCGTCGCGACGGGGACCACGAGGACGGCGCTCGTCTTCAGGACGGGGCGTTTCCACGGCGGGCAGATCGTTGCGGCCCAAGGTATCACCCTTGTAGACCCAGACCTTCACGCCAATGATGCCGTATGTCGTCTTGGCTTCGGAGAAGCCGTAGTCGATGTCAGCACGCAGAGTGTGCAGAGGCACGCGGCCTTCGCGATACCACTCGGTACGAGCAATTTCGATACCGTTCAGACGACCAGAAGACATGATCTTGATGCCCTGAGCACCCAGACGCATGGCGTTCTGCATCGCACGCTTCATGGCGCGACGGAACATGATGCGCTTTTCCAGCTGCTGGCAGATGGAGTCAGCGATCAGCTTGGCATCGATTTCGGGCTTGCGCACTTCTTCGATGTTCACTGCAACAGGCACGCCCAGACGAGTAGCGAGTTCCTTCTTCAGGTTCTCGATGTCTTCGCCCTTCTTGCCGATCACCACGCCCGGACGAGCCGAGAAAATAGTGATGCGGGCGTTCTTGGCAGGACGCTCGATCAGAACGCGCGCCACGGCGGCGTTCTTCAGCTTGGCCTTCAGGTACTCACGCACCTTGATGTCTTCGGCCAGCATGCCTGCAAAGTCACGGTTGCTAGCGTACCAGCGGCTTGCCCAGTTGCGGCTCACCGCCAGACGGAAGCCGGTAGGATGGATTTTCTGTCCCATATTCTTCCTTAAGGCCTCAGTTACCCACTGTCACGTAGATGTGGCAGGTAGGCTTGCTGATGCGGTTGCCGCGGCCCTTGGCGCGAGCGGTAAAGCGCTTGAGCGTGGTGCCTTGTTCGACGAAGATGGTCTTGACCTTCAGTTCGTCGATATCGGCGCCGTCGTTGTGCTCAGCGTTGGCGATAGCGGATTCCAGAACCTTCTTCACGATCACAGCAGCTTTTTTCTGTGTGAAAGTCAGAATGTTCAGAGCTTGATCCACCTTCTTGCCGCGGATCAGATCCGCGACCAGGCGACCCTTGTCAACAGACAGGCGGACGCCACGGAGAACAGCACGTGTTTCAGACATGTTCTATTCCTTACTTCTTGGCTTTCTTGTCCGCAGGGTGACCCTTGAAGGTACGAGTCAGCGCGAATTCACCCAGCTTGTGGCCAACCATTTGGTCAGTCACATAAACCGGCACGTGTTGCTTGCCGTTGTGCACGGCGATGGTCAGACCGATGAACTCGGGCAGAACCATGGAGCGACGCGACCAGGTCTTCACTGGCTTCTTGTCCTTGGTGGCGATGGCCTTCTCGACCTTTGCCAGCAAGTGATGGTCAACAAACGGACCCTTTTTAAGAGAACGAGTCATTTGCTACCCCTTACTTTTTACGGCGCGACACGATCATTGTCTGTGTGCGCTTGTTGTTACGGGTGCGGTAGCCCTTCGTCAGATTGCCCCATGGGTCAACTGGGTGACGGCCTTCACCGGTCTTACCTTCACCACCACCGTGCGGGTGATCGACAGGGTTCATGACCGTACCGCGGACGGTAGGACGAATACCCATCCAACGCTTCACACCGGCCTTGCCCAGACGGCGCAGGCTGTGTTCTTCGTTAGCAACTTCACCGATGGTGGCGCGGCATTCGATGTGCACCTTGCGCACTTCGCCGGAACGCATACGCACTTGAGCGTAGATGCCTTCACGGGCCAGCAGCGTAGCGGATGTACCAGCCGAACGAGCGATCTGAGCACCAGCACCGATCTTCAGTTCGATGCAGTGGATGGTCGAGCCCACGGGGATGTTGCGGATAGGCAGGGTGTTGCCCACGCGGATAGGAGCTTCAGAGCCGCTGATGATAGTGGCGCCGACTTCCAGGTTGCGAGGAGCGATCACATAACGACGCTCGCCGTCTGCATAGCACACCAGAGCGATGTGAGCGGTACGGTTGGGGTCGTATTCAATGCGTTCAACCTTGGCGGGGATACCGTCCTTGTTGCGCTTGAAGTCCACCACGCGGTAGTGGTGCTTGTGACCACCGCCCTTGTGGCGAGTTGTGATGTGACCGTTGTTATTACGACCAGCCTTCTGGAACTGAGATTCCAGCAGGGGGGCAAAGCCCTCACCCTTGTGCAGGTGATCGCGAGTAACCTTCACCGCGCCGCGTTGGCCGGGGGTCGTAGGTTTGAGCTTGATAACAGCCATGATTACGCAGCCTCCCCAGACAGGTTCAGCTCTTGACCGGGCTTGAGCATCACGTATGCCTTGCGAACGTTGTCGCGACGGCCCACGGTCTTGCCAAAGCGCTTGGTCTTGCCCTTGGTGTTCACCACAGACACGCCAGCAACTTCAACCTTGAACATCAATTCCACAGCGGCCTTGATTTCGGGCTTGGTAGCGTTCTGCAGCACCTTGAATGTCACAGCGTTGGACTTTTCAGCAACCAGAGTGGCCTTTTCGGACACGATGGGAGCGACCAGCACTTGCATCAGACGACCTTCGTCAAACTTGGTAGTGCTCATGCGAACATCTCCTTGAGTTTGTCGATCGCACCCTTGGTGACGAGCACTTTCTTGTAGTGCACCAGAGACACGGGGTCTGCATAGCGCGGCTCAACCACGAACACGTTCTTCAGATTGCGGGATGCCAGGTACAGGTTCTCGTCGATTTCTTCAGCGATCACCATCACCGACGAAGACAGGTTCATAGCCTTGAACTTGTCTGCCAGCACCTTGGTCTTGGGGGTATCCAGCTTCAGGGATTCCACCACAGCCAGGCGACCTTCGCGGGCCAGCTGAGAAAGGATGGAAGCCATACCAGCGCGGTACATCTTCTTGTTGATCTTCTGCGCGAAGTTTTCTTCAGGCAGGTTGGGGAAGATGCGACCGCCGCCACGCCACAGGGGCGAGGAGGACATACCAGCACGTGCACGGCCTGTACCCTTTTGCTTGAAAGGCTTGGCAGTGGTGTGACGCACTTGTTCACGGTCCTTCTGGGCGCGAGTGCCTTGACGTGCGTTGGCACGGTAGGCAGTCACCAGCTGGTGAACCAGATCTTCGTTGAATTCACGACCGAACACAGTCTCGGGAGCATCCACCTTGGATGCAGCCTGGCCTTGTTCATTCAGGAGTTCGAGCTGCATTAGTTCGCTCCTTTGGAAGCTTTAGCCTTGATTGCGGGGCGCACGGAAACGAAGCCACCCTTGGCGCCAGGAATGGCACCCTTGATCAACAGCAGTTGACGTGTTTCGTCGATACGAACCACATCGAGGTTTTGAGTAGTGACGGTTTCGTCGCCCATGTGGCCGGTCATCTTCTTGCCGGGGAACACACGACCGGGGTCTTGTGCCATACCGATCGAGCCGGGGACATTGTGCGAACGGCTGTTACCGTGCGATGCGCGCTGCGAACCGAAGTTGTGACGCTTGATCGTGCCGGCGTAGCCCTTACCGATGGAAGTGCCTTGCACGTCCACCTTCTGGCCAACGCTGAACAGTTCAGCCACAGGCAGAACGGCACCAGCGGCGTACTTGCCAGCGGTTTCATCGGTCACGCGGAATTCACGGGTCACTTCACCGGCTTCAACACCTGCCTTAGCGAGGTGGCCAGCGACTGGCTTGGTCACGCGAGAAGCCTTGCGTGCACCGAAAGTGACCTGCAAGGCCACATAGCCATCGTTCTCTTGGGTTTTGACCTGAGTCACGCGGTTGTTAGAAACATCCACCACTGTGACAGGCACTGCGTCCCCATCATCAGTGAACAGACGCATCATGCCCACCTTGCGACCCAGCAACCCCAGGGAGTTGCTCAGACTCATTTGTTTGCTCCAAAACTTTTGCCGCTGAAACTGCAATTGGCCCAGCGTTGTGCCCTAACCTTGAGGCCTAGCACACAAAAGAAGGTTAATAAAACTTCGCATCAAAGGCGAAGCCCCAAAGTTTAACGCGAACTGCCTTTTAGAGCAAGTTCGCGTTAAACAAAGACCCTTAAAAGCCACTGAGGCATTCCTCAGCGGCCTCCAAAACTCTTATTGCAGTTTGATTTCGACGTCCACACCTGCGGGCAGGTCCAGCTTCATCAGGGCGTCAACCGTCTTGTCGGTGGGGTCAACGATGTCCATCAGACGCTGGTGTGTGCGGATTTCGAGCTGGTCGCGGCTGGTCTTGTTGACGTGTGGCGAACGCAGGATGTCGAAGCGCTTCATGCGTGTTGGCAGGGGCACGGGACCCTTGACAATCGCGCCAGTGCGCTTGGCGGTGTCCACGATCTCGGCTGCAGACTGATCGATCAGCTTGTAGTCGAAGGCCTTCAGGCGGATACGGATCTTTTGCTTAGACATTGTTAATTCCTAGCTTTTCTAAGAATTAAGCAATGATCTTGGCAACCACACCGGCACCAACAGTACGACCACCTTCGCGGATAGCGAAGCGCAGACCTTCTTCCATAGCGATAGGAGCAATCAGCTTCACAGTGATCGACACGTTATCACCAGGCATCACCATTTCCTTGCCTTCGGGCAGTTCGATGGAGCCGGTCACGTCAGTTGTACGGAAGTAGAACTGAGGACGGTAGTTGTTGAAGAAAGGAGTGTGGCGACCGCCTTCGTCCTTGGACAGCACGTAAACTTCAGCAGTGAAGTTGGTGTGGGGCTTGATGGAGCCGGGCTTGCACAGCACTTGGCCGCGCTGCACGTCTTCACGCTTGGTGCCGCGCAGCAGCAGACCCACGTTGTCACCAGCTTGACCCTGGTCCAGCAGCTTGCGGAACATTTCCACGCCGGTCACAGTGGTCTTGACGGTGTCAGTGATACCAACGATTTCGATTTCTTCGCCGACCTTGATGATACCGCGCTCGATACGGCCGGTCACCACAGTGCCGCGACCGGAGATGGAGAACACGTCTTCCACAGGCATCACGAATGCGCCGTCAACAGCACGCTCGGGAGTGGGGATGTAGGAGTCCAGAGCTTCTGCCAGCTTCAGGATAGCGGGCTCACCCTTGTCGGATTGGTCGCCTTCCAGAGCCAGACGAGCGGAGCCGCGGATGATGGGAGTGTCGTCACCGGGGAAGTCGTACTTGGACAGCAGCTCGCGCACTTCCATTTCGACCAGTTCCAGCAGTTCTTCGTCGTCCACCAGGTCGGCCTTGTTCAGGAACACGATGATGTAAGGCACGCCCACCTGACGCGACAGCAGGATGTGCTCGCGAGTCTGGGGCATGGGGCCGTCAGCAGCGGAGCAAACCAAGATAGCGCCGTCCATCTGGGCAGCACCAGTAATCATGTTCTTCACATAGTCAGCGTGACCGGGGCAGTCAACGTGAGCGTAGTGACGAGTAGCGGTTTCGTACTCGACGTGCGAAGTGTTGATGGTGATACCACGAGCCTTTTCTTCAGGAGCCGCGTCGATTTGCGAGTAGTCCTTAGCTTCGCCGCCGAAGTGCTTGGACAGCACAGTAGCGATAGCAGCAGTCAGGGTGGTCTTACCGTGGTCAACGTGACCGATGGTGCCCACGTTCACGTGGGGCTTGGTACGTTCGAATTTTTCTTTTGCCATGATTTCTCCGAAAGAGCAAAAACCTGTGTGATGTTTAAGGTCTGCACCTCATTGCTGATTCGCCCCGCACAGGAGACAGGACGGCATGGGATCGCAGACCGGCAAAAATCGCGACAGCCCACAAGGAGCTGTCGCGATCAGAACCGGGGATTATGACCGATTCGTCAAACCTGCGCTAATTACTTGGCGCGGGCAGCAACGATGGCTTCAGCCACGTTACGAGGAGCTTCAGCGTAGTGCTTGAACTCCATGGTGTAGCTGGCACGACCTTGAGTCATGGAGCGCAGCTGAGTGGCGTAGCCGAACATCTCGGACAGAGGCACTTCAGCCTTGATGGCCTTGCCGCCACCAACCATGTCGTCCATACCCTGGACCATGCCACGGCGTGAAGACAGGTCACCCATCACGGTACCGGCGTAGTCTTCAGGCGTTTCCACTTCCACGGCCATCATGGGCTCGAGGATCACGGGGTTGGCCTTCTTAGCAGCTTCCTTGAAACCGAAGATAGCGGCCATCTTGAACGCCATTTCGGACGAGTCCACATCGTGGTACGAGCCGAAAGTCAAGCGAACCTTGACGTCCACCACAGGGTAGCCAGCCAGCACGCCAGAAGTCAGAGCTTCTTCCACACCCTTCTGCACTGCAGGGATGTATTCGCGAGGAACCACACCGCCCTTGATTTCGTCGACGAACTCGAAGCCCTTACCGGCTTCTTGAGGCTCCAGCGTGAACACCACGTGGCCGTATTGACCCTTACCACCGGACTGACGAACGAACTTGCCGTCCACATCCTTGACGGTGCTGCGCACGGTTTCGCGGTAGGCCACCTGGGGCTTACCCACGTTGGCTTCCACGTTGAACTCGCGCTTCATGCGGTCAATGATGATGTCCAGGTGCAGCTCGCCCATACCGGCGATGATGGTCTGACCGGATTCTTCGTCGGTGCGCACGCGGAAGGAAGGATCTTCGGCAGCCAGACGCGACAGGGCAATACCCATCTTTTCCTGGTCAGCCTTGGACTTTGGCTCCACAGCCTGTGCAATCACGGGCTCAGGGAAGACCATGCGCTCCAGCACGATAGGTGCATCCAGTGCGCACAGGGTTTCACCGGTCGTCACATCCTTCAGACCCACGCAGGCAGCGATGTCACCAGCACGAATTTCTTCGACCTCCTGACGCTCGTTGGCGTGCATCTGCACGATACGGCCGATACGCTCTTTCTTACCCTTCACAGAGTTCAGAACAGTTTCACCCTTGGTCAGAACGCCAGAGTAAACGCGCACGAAAGTCAGCTGACCAACAAAGGGGTCGGTCATCAACTTGAATGCCAGAGCCGAGAACTTCTCAGCATCATCAGCCTTACGCGACAGCTTCTTTTCTTCGTCATCAGGATCGGTACCTGCAACGTCGGGAATGTCGGTAGGAGCAGGCAGCAAGTCCAGCACGGCGTCCAGCATGCGCTGCACACCCTTGTTCTTGAACGCGGTACCGCACAGCATGGGCTGGATTTCGGTAGCGATGGTGCGCTGACGCAGACCAGCAGTGATCTCTTCTTCAGTCAGAGTACCTTCTTCCAGGTACTTGTTCATCAGCTCTTCCGAAGCTTCGGCAGCCGACTCGATCATCTTTTCGCGCCATTCGTTGGCCGTGTCCACCAGCTCAGCGGGGATGTCACGGTATTCGAACTTCATGCCTTGCGAAGCCTCATCCCAGATGATGGCCTTCATCTTCAACAGGTCGACCACGCCCTGGAAGTTGTCTTCAGCACCGATTGGGATCACGATAGGCACAGGGTTGGCGTTCAGGCGAGTCTTCATGCCTTCCACCACTTTGAAGAAGTTGGCGCCGGTACGGTCCATCTTGTTCACGAAGGCCAGACGAGGCACCTTGTGCTTGTTAGCTTGACGCCACACAGTTTCGGACTGGGGCTGCACGCCACCCACAGCGCAGTAAACCATCACAGCGCCGTCCAGCACGCGCATGGAACGCTCCACTTCAATGGTGAAGTCCACGTGGCCGGGGGTGTCAATAATGTTGATGCGGTGCTCGGGGCGGGACAGGTCCATACCCTTCCAGAAGCAGGTCACGGCCGACGAAGTAATCGTGATACCGCGCTCTTGCTCTTGCTCCATCCAGTCGGTGGTAGCAGAGCCTTCGTGGGTTTCACCCAGCTTGTGGGTCACACCTGTATAGAACAGGATACGTTCGGAAGTCGTTGTCTTGCCTGCGTCAATGTGGGCCGAAATACCGATGTTGCGATAACGGCTGATGGGGGTCTTGCGAGCCATGATTGATCCTTGCTTGATCGTATGGGAGTACTGCCTTGCCCACCTTGTGCGCAGGGGACAGCAATTCTATATGGGGGCACTCAAAATCGACACAAGGCCGCAGCAATGTTTTTGCATGCGGCCCTGCATCTCGAGCGAGATTCCGATTAGAAGCGGAAGTGGCTGAAAGCCTTGTTGGCTTCGGCCATACGGTGCACTTCGTCACGACGCTTCATGGCGCCGCCACGGCCTTCGGTGGCTTCCAGCAGTTCGTTGGCCAGGCGTTGAGCCATGGACTTCTCACCGCGCTTGCGCGAGGCTTCCTTGATCCAGCGCATGGCCAGAGCCAGACGACGAACAGGACGCACTTCCACGGGCACTTGGTAGTTAGCACCGCCCACGCGGCGGGACTTCACTTCGACCATGGGCTTGACGTTGTTGATGGCAACAACGAAAGCTTCCAGAGGATCCTTGCCGGGATGCTTCTTCTCGATCAGGTCCAGAGCGCCGTAAATGATGCGCTCAGCAACCGCCTTCTTGCCGCCTTCCATGATCACGTTCATGAATTTGGACAGCTCTACATTGCCGAACTTAGGATCCGGCAGGATTTCACGTTTGGGGACTTCGCGACGACGTGGCATTTTTTACCTCTATCTTTGCTTCAGTTGGCATCTTTTCAGATACCGCGAGAGCCATTCAAAACTCTCACTTACTCGACCCGCACAAAACACTTGTGTTCAGGGCCACTACGTTTGACCGCGCCAGTCAGGCGAATCAAACACCGTTTGTTTTCAAAAAACCAGGGCTGATTACTTAGCCTTAGGCTTCTTGGCACCGTACTTGGAGCGGGACTGCTTACGATCCTTGACGCCTTGCAGGTCAAGAGAACCGCGCACGATGTGGTAACGCACACCAGGCAAGTCCTTCACACGTCCGCCGCGCACCAGCACAACGCTGTGCTCTTGCAGGTTGTGGCCTTCACCGCCGATGTACGAAATTACTTCGAAACCGTTGGTCAGACGAACCTTAGCCACCTTACGCAGAGCCGAGTTAGGCTTCTTAGGAGTGGTGGTGTACACACGAGTGCACACGCCACGGCGTTGGGGGCAGTTTTCCATAGCAGGGCTCTTGGATTTAACAACTTCTACCGTGCGGCCCTGACGCACGAGTTGGTTAATGGTTGGCATTAATTAAACGTCCCTAAACGTGAATTTGCTTCGTGAAAGCAAAAGGTTTATCCGCAAAAACAAGTGCTTGAGCGGAAACGTGAATCCCTTCGGAAATTCCGAAAAGCCCTCGAATGTACCAGCTTGCAAAGATCCGCACAACTCCCTGCGGACAATATCCCCGCAGCGAGCTGGCTCCCCCTCGCATCACTACCCCAGGGCAAAAACCGATGAAGAAGCGCTTTTCGCCGGTCTGGAAATTACTTGATCCAGAGGCGAATCGTGTCCCACAGACGGCCAAAGAAGCCCGCTTGCTCGACCGCCTCAAGCGCCACCAGCGGCACTTCAGCCACCACATCGGCACCCGACTTGACCTTGAGCACCCCCATGGACTGTCCCTTGGCAATAGGCGCAATCAGCGGATCCTGACGCACGACTTCGGTGGTCAGCTTGCCACCCATCCCCGAAGGAACAGTCACTACCACGGCACCATCGGCCTTGCCGATCTTGACGACATTGGCAGAACCCTTCCAGACCGAAGGCGTGGCCACGGGCTGGTCAGCATCGAACAGCTTGACCGCGTCATAGGCGGTATAGCCCCAGTTCAGCAACTTCTGGCTTTCGTTGGCGCGAGCCTTTTCGCTGGCCGTACCCAGCACGATGGAGAGCAGTCGACGCTGGCCCACATTGGGCAGGTCGCGCTTGGCCGTCGCCACCAGGCAGTAGCCAGCGGCGTTGGTATGTCCGGTCTTCAATCCATCCACAGTGGGATCACGAAACAGCAGCGTATTGCGGTTGTTGCCGTTGGAGGCAGGCGTGCCCGGATAAGCGTAGTGTTTGGTGGCGTAGTAGTGCATGTACTCGGGGAAGTCATGCATCAAGCGCTGCGCCAGAACAGACAGATCGCGCGCCGTCGTCAGGTGACCGGGCTCTGTCAGACCTTCGGGGTTCTTGTAGCTTGTGCCCTTCATGCCCAGAGCCTGCGCCTGGTCATTCATCATCTTGACGAAGTTCTCGGCCGTGCCGCCCACAGCTTCAGCCAGCGCCATGGTCGCGTCGTTGCCGGACTGGACGATCATGCCGCTAATCAAATCGTTGACGGGCACCTGCATCTTGGGGTCGATGAACATGCGCGAACCCGGCATCTTCCAAGCGCGCTCGCTCACGGGCATGCGCTGCTCCAGCGTGATCTTCTTGGCACGCAGGGCGTCGAACACCACATAAGCGGTCATCAGCTTGGTCAGAGATGCCTGCTCTACCGGAGCATCAATATCTTTGGCTCCCAGTATCTGACCTGCGGTCACATCCACCAACAGATAGTTACGGGCAGCGATTTCGGGGGGTACAGGCGCCGCCACCTGCGCCATGGCAAACACAGGTGCCACAGCGGCTGCAACGGCCAGAACACGCAGTGTGGAGTAGATAGGCTTCATAAAGACGACTCTCGCTAAAGCAAAGGTGAGTGCGGAAAATTTACCGCCAAAACGGCCAAAGCCAAGGATATACCTTGGCTTGGCGCTATGAAAATAGTTCTGTGAAGAGGCTGCCGCAGTTCACTTGGATCAAGGGATCTTGACAGGCTATTACTGGGATTTCAGGTGGCGCACCACCAGACTCTTGAGCAGAGGTAATTGTCCGTGAAAGAAATGCCCGACCTGCGGAATCACGGTAACAGGCAGTATCTGCGGACGCGCCCAGTCCATCACGGCAGACAGCTCGACCGTGTCGTCCGCCTCGCCATGAATCACCAGCGTCTGCTCATGCGCATCGGCAGGAATAGACGCCACATTGAAGCGGCTGGCAGCCGTGCCGACCAGTACGGTCTTTTGCACACGGCCTTCTGGCCATAGCTGGGCCAGCGCATGACTGGTCACAAAAGCGCCGAAGGAAAAGCCGGCCAAAGCAATCGGCCCCTCGGGCGCAACCTGCTGCACCACGGCCAGCATATCCTGAGCCTCACCTATGCCGGCATCATGCTCACCCGCACTGGCACCCACACCGCGAAAGTTGAATCGCACCGCCGTATAGCCACACTGCACAAAAGCACGGGCCAGAGTCTGGACCACTTTGTTGTCCATGGTGCCGCCAAACAGCGGGTGGGGGTGAGCGATGATGGCTACGCCTTTGGGCGCCTGTCCATCGGCGAGCTGCGGGGCATCGCGCAAGGCTTCGATGACACCGGCACCGCCGGCAAGAGTCAGTCGTTCAGTCTGGGAGTTCACGATTGCTATCCTAGTTATAGCTTGTAGCGCTTATCTATATTAGATAGAGGCAATAAACTGCCGTGAGTTCCTTATGGAATCAGCGTCCTACGCTATCAGGAAGTACCAGGCGGTCCACCACCTTGCCATTCTTGAGGTGGGAGTCCACGATTTCATCGATGTCGCTGTCGTCGATAAAGGTGTACCAGGTACCTTCGGGATAAACCACCGCAACCGGGCCGCCTGCACAGCGATCCAGGCAACCGGCCTTGTTCACGCGCACCTGCCCTTTGCCAGCCAGGCCTTCCTCTTTGACGCGGCGCTTGCAATGGTCAAAACCTGCCTTGGCACCATGCAGTGCACAGCAATCCTCGCCATTGGGACGCTCATTCAGGCAAAAAAAGATGTGGCGCTGATAGTAGCCACCGGCGTTGTCTTGATTCTGGGTGTCACTCATAGTGAAGCCATTCTAGGCAGGCTGCTCGCGGCGCGAGAGTCGGGTCACTACATACGCCAGCGTCACGTAAGGCCAGAGCCAGCCCAGCCATTGACCCAGACCGTAAAAGCGGATGAAGCGCCCCTGCTCCCAGGCTTGCAGAGTCTGGGCAAAGTACACATCGGTCGGAGCTTGATTAAGTATGCTCAGGTGTAGCACCAGCACCAAAAGCAATAGCACGGCGCACATACGGCGCGAGGCTGGCAGGGCAATGACAGCCAGACCCAGTCCTCCCCAGATACCCAGGCGCACTGGCAAGTTCACCCACTCCCAGGCATGCATCGGCCCCCAGCTCAGCGCCGCCGACAACGCAGTCACCCCCACACCGGCCACCAGCAGCAGCAAACCGGCCACTATGCGCCGCCCCATGCCGGCAATGGCGCAATACGCTAGAAGACAAGGAATCCACAGCCCCAGCATGACGCACAGCATCTCCGATGCAAGCGACAGCGGCGTCATGGCAAAGTCGCCCAGCGGCAACCAGGCCTCGAAAGGCGTGTTCAACAACCAGTCCTGCAAGGTCTCGTCGACACGCTCCAGCACCTGCCCCAACCCAAAGGGGACCGCAGCCGGGAACAGCAGCGCAAACGGCCACAGCGCCAGCAGCACCAGAACGCCAGCGCCGCCCTCGCCCACCCATTGGTGACGAAACGCGCTCCAGCGCGACAGCACGCCCAGCTTTTCCAGCAAGGCCGCGAGCAAGGCACCGATCAAGGCACCGCCTGAATTCAGCGCCAGATCCAGATTCGAGGGAACTCGGCGCGGCAGATAAATCTGCAAGAACTCCATGCACAGCGACAGCAAGGTACCCGCCACAAACGCCAGCGGCACCGCCCACCGGGGCTGGCCCGAGCGCATCAAAGCCAAGGCCAGAAAAAAGCCCAGCGGCGCATAGCCGGCGATATTGGTGTTGACGTCGAACCAGGTCCAGTAAGGCGGCGGAATCTTGGCAAACAGAAACACCCGCGGATCAATGCCCTGTGCACGCCAGCCATCGAACGGGAAAAGGCTGGCAAACACAATGAGCAGGCTATAGACCAGCGCCAGCGGCCAGGCCGAGGTCTGTCGCATGGAGATTACCGGCACTGCGGATTCAGACACGGTCACTTCCCACTCTCTGCACCACACTTAAAAAGGCTTGACCACCACCAGGATCACGGCAGCGACCAAGAGCAGCACCGGCACCTCGTTATAGAAACGGAACCAGCGGTGGCTTTTGTGGCAGGTGTTGTCCGCCAGCTTGCGCAGCAGCACGGCGCAGCTGTGGTGGTAGCCGATGACCAGCAGTACCACGGTCAGCTTGGCATGCAGCCAGCCGCCCGAAAAGCCCCAGCCCAGCCACAGCCACAGGCCCAAGCCCAGAGCGGGCACAGCCAGCATGGTCGTAAAGCGCAGCAGCTTGCGGCCCATCAGCAGCAGGCGCTCGCGCTCTGCCACAGAGCCCGGCGTGACCATGGCGATGTTGACAAAAATGCGCGGAAGATAGAACAGACCAGCAAACCAGCTGGCGACAAAAACGATGTGAAAGGCTTTAACCCATAGCATGGGGCCAGTGTAAAGGCCTGCGCCCCGCCCTGTCCGCTGCAAGCCGCGTCTTTACTTCACGCCCCCACTTTCATGCGCCCGTCATCATGGAATAGTCACGCACCGGCAAGCCAAACCATGGCGAATGGGGCACAATTTTCCCCATGCATTTGTCCAGCCCTACTCCTTTTCCCCAGAATCGCCCCCGCCGTCTGCGCCGCGATGCTTTCACCCGCAATCTGGTTCGTGAGAGCGTGCTGACGTCGCACGACTTCATCTACCCCGTGTTCGTGCACGAAGGCAGCAACAAGCGCGAGGCCGTGCCCTCCATGCCCGGCGTGGACCGCCTGAGCCTGGATCTGCTGCTGCCCGTGGCCGAAGAGTGCGTGAAGCTGGAGATCCCCTATCTGGCGCTGTTCCCCGCCATTGAGGCCAACCTCAAGACCCCTGATGGCAAGGAAGCCCTGAACCCCGACGGCCTGATCCCCCGCGTGGTGCGCGCCCTGAAAAAAGAGTTTCCCCAGCTGGGCGTGATGACCGACGTGGCTCTGGACCCCTATACCAGCCACGGCCAGGACGGCATCCTCGACGAGAGCGGCTACATCATCAACGACGACACCGTGGAAGTGCTGGTCGGTCAGGCCCTGGCCCATGCCGAAGCCGGCGTGGACATGGTCGCGCCCAGCGACATGATGGATGGCCGCATCGGCGCCATCCGCGAAGCGCTGGAACTGCAAGGCCACATCCACACCCGCATCATGGCCTACAGCGCCAAGTACGCCAGCGCCTTCTACGGCCCCTTCCGTGATGCCGTGGGTACGCGCGGCGCACTGGGCAAGGCCGACAAGAACGTCTACCAGATGGACCCCGCCAACACCGACGAAGCCCTGCGCGAAGTGGCGCAAGACATTGCCGAAGGCGCGGACATGGTCATGGTCAAGCCCGGCATGCCCTACCTGGACGTGGTGCGCCGCGTCAAGGACGAGTTCAAGGTGCCCACCTTCGCCTATCAGGTCTCTGGCGAATACGCCATGATCAAGGCCGCAGCCGCCAACGGCTGGCTGGACCACGATCAGGTGATGATGGAAGCCCTGCTGGCCTTCAAGCGCGCCGGAGCCGACGGCATTCTGACCTACTTCGCCATTGACGCTGCCAAAAAGCTGCGCGGCCTGTAAAAAATTGATAGCTATCAGCGCAAGCGCTGCTTGCGCCTGAGGCCATTTCAGGCATTATTTGACGGCTTGGGCTTTGCCCAGGCCGTTTCTGCATCAACTCCCGAGGTTGCCCCATCCCATGCGCGTGCTGCACATCTCCCCCCTCTACGCCCAGCCTGTTGACGAGCTGCCCACACAGGCCGCTACCACGGGGTTTTACTGGGTTTCCTGCACACGCTCGGAGCTGGAGGCACAACTGCCCGCTATACAGACCATGCTGAGCCGGCTGGGCGGCTCGGCCCTGGTGGACTTGCATGTCTCGGACTTGCTGAACCCCGCCATTCCCTCCAACTACGACTACACCTCGGTGTATGACGTGCTGGTGTTTCGCCGCCTGGCCAATGCCCACCTGCCGCCGCTGACAGGGAAGCTCGCTGCAGCGACAAGCCCCACTGCACCAGCTCCCACACCAGGCCCAACACCGCAGGCCACCCACACAGAAACAGCCAGCGCCCCGCCGCCCTCACACGCCCCGGCAGCTGCCCCCATACTGCAGCGCGTTGAAACACAGCCCGTGGGCTTTGCCCTGTATGACCAGCTGCTGCTGTCCGTACACCCGGATGAATGCTTTGTGCAGGACAACTTCTGGCAACGCCTGATCTCCGGCCCTGTCAAAGTCGAAGGCCGCCAGCAAAGCAGCAAGATGCCGGTCGAGCCTGCCGACCTGATGCTGCGCATGGTCAACTCCATGGTCGATGGTTACCTGGACCTGCGCCGCACGCTCACACGCCAGATCGATCATTGGCAGATTGCATTGCTCAAGCCCAACAAGCGCTTTAGCAACTGGGCCAGCGTGCTCGATGTACGTCTTGCGCTGCACCAGCTCGATGAGATCTGCGAAGACCAGCGCGCCGCCGTGCAGGACTGGACCGAGGCGCTGGAAGGCTGGCCGCCCGAGCAAACCCCGGCGCGCCAGCATGAGCGCGAGCTGCTGCGCGTGCGCTCACGCGACGTGCTCGAACATATCGAGCGTGTCACCCACCATATTCACCGCATGGAGCAAAGCGCCGAGACCGCCGTGCAAATGCACTTCTCGGCCCAGAGCAACCGCGCCAACGACATCATGCGCACGCTGACCACGGTGACGGCCATCTTTTTGCCACTGAACCTGATTGCAGGCATCTTCGGCATGAACTTCGAATTCATCCCCTTTGTGCACACCAAGGACGGCTTTATCTGGGCCTTGTTCTCCATGGTCGTGATTACCGTGGTGCTGGTGGCCTACTTCTGGCGTCGCCGCTATCTGGAAAGTGAAGACAGGGACACCCCCTGAGGCGCTGCGCGCCTTCCCCCTCTCTCTTCGGGAGGGGGACGACAGCCTCGGTGCGGGGCTGCCCTTCCTCGCTGTCTTGCAATGGGGCAGTACGCGCCTTGTAGCTTGACCCATAGTTTGAATAAAAATAGCTGCTAACGCTTTTACATAAAGCGCTAGCAGCTATTGTTTTGATACTTCTATCAGCCCAGATGCTGCTTGAAGAAGGCCAGGGTGCGCTCGTTAGCGACTACTGCAGCAGCTTCGTTGTACGAGCCACGCTGGTCGCAGTTGAAGCCGTGATCGGCTTCATAGATCTGTACTTCCACCTTTGGCTGCGCCTTTTTGAAGGCTTCCACAGACTCCAGCGAGATGTAGTGATCCTTGGTGCCGAAGTGCGCCAGCACCGGGCACAGCGCCTGACGGCTGGCTTCCTGCACGCCCGTCATGCCGCCACCGTAGTAGCAGACTGCCGCCGAGACACTGGGCAGCCTGCAGGCCGAGCGCCAGGTCATGAGCCCACCCCAGCAAAATCCCACCACACCGATCTTGCCACCGGGCACCAGCGTTGCGGCATGGGCCACAGCCGCTTCTACATCGCGCAGCGCACCGGGCTCAGGCAAGGCTTCCACTGCGGTCTTGAGGGCAAAACCCGCCGTCATGTCGGCCTCGGTGTAACCCAGTTCTACATCAGGCTTGACGCGGGCAAACATGGCAGGAGCCACGGCCACATAGCCTTGCGCGGCATAACGGTCCGCCACGGAGCGGATGTGCGAGTTCACGCCAAAAATCTCCTGCAGCACCACGATGGCACCGCGCGGGGCACCTTCTGGCATGGCGACATACGCAGGAGTTTTCACACCGTCCACGGCCGTCAGTTCAACAAAGCTACCCATTGCAAAGCTCCTTCATATTGTTCAAGGGAAAATCAGCGACGCCAGCACCTAGCAGTGCTGTAATGGCAGTTGCCGCGTCGAGGACGAGGGCCATTTTTTCACAGGAGTGTGCATGCAAGGTATTCCAGCCACCGCCCAGGCCGACTGTCGCAAGATGCCCGCCATCCCCGGAGGCGCGCTGTAATGGACCTCAAGCCGCTGATCACCCTGGTGGCCATCATCAACCCGCTGGCCATTATTCCGTTCTTTATCCATTACACGGCCGGCTTCAATGCCGAGCAGCGCTGGCAGACCATTCGCACCGCAGCCTTTGCCGCGTTCTGCGTGATTGCGGTCTGCGCACTGCTGGGGCTGCAGATTCTGCAGTTCTTCAATATCTCGCTGCAGAGCTTTCAGGTGGGCGGCGGCCTGCTGCTGCTGATCAGCGCGATGAACATGCTGAACTCACGCCCCGCCGAAGATCGCCCGAACAACGCCACACTGGAAGCCGGTGTCGAAAAAGCCGCCGAGGGCAACAGCATTGCCGTGGTGCCGCTGACCATACCGCTGCTGACCGGGCCCGCCGCCATGTCCACCGTGGTGATCTACGCCGATCAGGCGCGCACCATCTGGCAGCATGTGGCGCTGGTCGGCTATGGCGTGGTGGTTGCCGCAGCCATCATGGTGTGCTTCTCTCTGGCCGACCCGATTGCCCGCGTGCTGGGCAGAACCGGCATCAACGTCATGACACGCCTCATGGGGCTGATTCTGGCGGCCCTGGCCATTGAAGTGATGGCCGGCGGGTTGATCAAGATCTTCCCGATTCTGGCTTCGCCGGCTATTTATCCGTAACCCCCTGAGCCGCTTTGCGGCTTCCCCCTTTCTCTATGCGCTGCGCGCTATGGAAGGGGGACGACAGCTTCGCTGCGCGACGGCGCTTGCTTGCTGTCTCTGACTTGGGGCGTGCCCAGTTCGGAGATCAGGGGCATTCCTGCAGGACAGCTCTAGCTCAACGCCCTTGAGAGGTGCGAGCCAGTTTTAAGCGATCGCTTCTTCTTTGCGCTCGGTGGTGCTGCAGGCGCCACCACAGCCGGTGATGGGCTCAGTGGGCAGGGCTTCGGGCATCAGCACTTCGCCGCTGACCGGGTCAAAGCCCGCTCGGCGCATGTGCAAGGCCAGGGCGGCGTCCATGTTCTGGGCATGGTGGCTGAACCAGGGGCCTAGCTCGGCGGCCATATGGCGAATGGTGCTCAGCTCACCCTGCGCGCCCTTGGCGGCACCTTCGCGCATGACAGCCAAAACGACCTTGTGCTGCTGGCTGTGGCAGTTGCCCGTGGCAAAGCCTGTGGTCTGCATCCAGCGATCTTCCTGATCAAAGTGCTGCTGGGTATGGGCAATCAATTCGTCCCACAACAGGCACAGCTGCGCATCGCCCGCCGCTTCTACCTGCGCCAGCAGGGTGACGAATTCCTCATGCACCGAATCCATGGCGGGAAAGTCCAACATCAGAGCAGCAGTCCATTCCAGGCTAGCCATAGCGATTCCTTTGCTTTGCGAGTTGCGGAATTCGCAGCTTAGAAAGATCAACGCCACCACCCATTGACCCATATCAGCAAAGCAGCGCCGCGCAGACACGCCAGATCAAGCACCCACAAAAAAGCCCTGCATCTGCAGGGCTTGTGGTGATGACAGCCTGTTTACCGGCCTTGGCGCTGCAGCCAGTTGCTGAGTTCGATGGTCAGCTTGTCCACACTGCTAGCCATGGCTCGCGCGCCGCCCGCAGCATCGCCCGTAGTGGCAGGCGTTTGCGCACTGAACAGTTGCTGGCCCAGCAACACATTGCCGCCACGCCGGTCTTGGCCAATCAGGCTGGCGCGCAGTCGCACCACGGCCTGGCTGCTGCTGGCGCTATCAAAGACTTGGCTGAACTCCACAATCTCCAGACGCAGCAGTCCCAGCGGGCGCGTATCGCTGGGGTTGGGGCTGAGGTTGTCCTTTTCCGACAGCACCGGCCGCTCCAGAGCCAGGCGGGTGCGCAAGCGCTGCTCCAGCATCTGGGCAGGCGGCAAAGTCCAGCGCGCATGTTGATAGGCGCGCTGCTCCTGGCTGTCCGCATAGCCCAGGCGATAAAGCATGGCCGTGGAGTTGTCCGCACCGGCCGGGGTCTGCACTTCGGCCAGCACCAGCGGAGGCGGAGCCACGAGAGGTGCTGCAGCAGTCGCCATGGGCACAGTGGTATCGGTGACACCCAGATCGTAGCGAGTGTGCTGTGTGGGCGGCGTGGGAAGCGCCGAGCAGGCCGCCAACACCAGCGCTACGGCAGACACGCCGGCAACGCGCATCAGTCCTGAAGAAAGGTTCATAACTTGAGCCATAAGATTTCCTGTAGATGAAGCCACCCGCTCAGTGAGCTGGGGCAGCGGCCGGCGCGGCAAAACCGGGCTCGCCAGGACCGGGGAGGCCCACACCCGAGCCGTAAAGAACGGACTGCGGGTTGTCGCCGATACGGCTGGCCATATTGCTCAGGTTGCGCGAAGCACGTGAAAAGTCATCCGCAGCGCGGTTGACACGTGGCAAAGTGCTGCGACCCAACGCATCGGCTGCAACCGTCAGCGACTGCGTGCCTGCTGCGATCTGCTCCAGCGGGCCATCGGGAGCGTTGATACGGCGCACGGTCTGCTGCAGCTCACCCGCGACTCCCGAAGCGGCATTACCGGCCTTGGTCAGCGACTGCAGAGTCTGGTGGGCATCGGCAGTGATCTGCGGGAAGCCCGCGGCCGCCTTGTTCATGGTGCCTGCCAGCTCATTGACGCTGCCTGCCGCAGAGGCAATGTTCTGCAAAGCATCGCTCAGATGCTTCTGGTTCTCATCGCCCAGCATGGCGCTGAGGCGGCGAGAAATCTCGTCCACTCTCTCCAGCAACACCGGCCCCTGATCGGCGAGCATGTTCAGCGGCGAAGATTTCATGACCATGCGCGGCAGGCCGCTGGGGCCAGGCTTGAGATGCTGATTCAGTCTGGCATCGTCATCCAGCTGAATATGGGCCAGACCTGTCACACCCTGATAGCCGAGCTGGGCATACGTCGTGGCAGTCACCGGCGTATCTTCTCCCACGGCAATGCGAATCAGCACATTGCCGGAAATCTGGGGATCGAAGCTGATGCGCACCACCTTGCCCACGGGTACGCCCTTGTAGCGCACCGTGGCCTGAGGCTGCAGGCCACTGACCCCGTCCTTGGTAGACATTTCATAGAGCTGGTATTCACGGTTGTCACGCGTGAGCCAGACGGCCAGCCCTGCCAGCAGGGCTGCAACTACCAGCACAAAAATGCCGGCAGCCATGGCATGGGACTTGTTTTCCATCAGCTTTCCTCTGCGGCCGCGCCGCCTTGCACCGGGGCCATGGCGCGGCGGCCACGCTCTCCCTGGAAGAAGTGTTCAATAAACGGGTGCTTGACCAGGGCCACATCACGTGGCGCACCAGTCACCAGTACGCGCTTTTCCGCCAGCACAGCCACGCGGGTGGAGAGTGCAAACAGCGTGTCCAGATCATGGGTGACCATGATCACGGTCAGCCCCAGCTCGGCATGGATATCGCGTAACAGATCGCAGAATTCGTCCGAGCCCTTGGGGTCCAGACCCGCCGTAGGTTCATCCAGCAGCAGCAGCGGTGGGTCCATCATCAGTGAACGCGCCAGCGCCACGCGCTTGATCATGCCGCCCGACAGATCGGAAGGCATGCGCGTGGCATGCTCGGGCTTGAGGCCCACCATCTGCAGCTTGACCATGGCCGCATCACGCACCACCGCCTGGGGCAGTGTGCCCTGCTCCCGGAGTGCAAAGGCAATGTTGTCCAGCACATTGAAGGCCGAATACAGGGCGCCCTGCTGAAACAGCATACCCACGTGGCTGGCCGCCAGCTCCCCGCTGATGACCTCCTTCGAAGGCCGCCCATCAATCGTCACCGACCCACGCGAAGGTGTCAGCAGCCCCAAAATCTGGCGCAGCAGCACGGTCTTGCCCGTTCCAGACCCCCCCACCAGCGTCAAGATCTCGCCCGGATAGACATCCAGATTCAAATCCTGATGCACGGCAAAACGATTCTCGCCCGAGCCAAACTCGGTCCACAAATCCTTGGCCTGCACCAACGGCGCCTTATCCTGCGGCGGCGCATAGCCCCCGACAGCGCCATCAATCAGGCGGTTTTGCATCACAGCCGCCATACGCGCCCCTCTTCAAAACAGCCACAACCCAAGCAAGAGACAGCCAGCAAGGGGCGTCCCGCAGCCAAGGCTGTCGTCCCCCTTGAGGGGGAAGGCGCGAAGCGACTCAGGGGGTACTGCATGCTAAAACCCCACATTTCTAAACAGGACGGCGAAGATCGCATCCACGATGATGACCATGGTGATGGACGACACCACCGATGCCGTCGTGCCCTGCCCCAGACTCTGGGTGTTGGGCTCCACCTTCAGCCCCCAGTGGCAGCCAATCAGCGCGATCAGCACCCCGAACACCACGGACTTTCCCATGGCCAGGCCCAGGTTGCCAATCTGCACGGCACCCGGCAGAGACTGAAAGAAGTACGAAGGCGTGATGTCCATGGTCAGGTCAGCCGCAACCATACCTCCTGCCAGCGACGCCAGGATCGTCCACAGCGATATCAATGGCATGGAGATCGCCAGCGCCAGCGCCCGTGGCATGACCAGGCGATACCCTTTGGAGATGCCCATGACCTGCATGGCATCGAGCTCCTCCGTCACCCGCATCACACCGATCTGCGCCGTAATGGCCGAGCCGCTGCGCCCTGCCACCAAAATGGCGGCCAGCAACGGCCCCAGCTCGCGAATCAGCGAAATGCCCAAGATATTGACGATGAACGACTCTGCACCGAACTGGCGCAACTGCAGCGCCATCAGGTAAGCCAGCACCACACCGATCAAGAAGCCCACCAGTGCCGTAATGGGCAAGGCAGTTGTGCCCGTCGCATAGAGGTGCCCAGAAATATCGCGCCAGGGGCCCCGAAACGGGTTGCGCAGCAAGCGCAGGCAGTCCAGCAGCAACTGGCCGATCAGCTCCGTCAACCCCATGAAATGACCACGGGCATTGATGACCAGCTGGCCCAGGCGGTTGATCTGACACATTAACCCCGAAGGCGCTGGCTTGGGTTCGGGCACATCGCTGAACCGGGCCACTCGCTCCAGCATGGCGCGCTGGTTGCCGGTGGTCTTGAGCTGCTCAGGCCAGCGTTTGCCCCAGCGCTCCCACAGCAGCTGGGCACCCACATGATCCAGCCACTGCAGCTGCTCCAGGTCCCAAGCTGCGCCAGCAGGCACCGCCTTGAGCTGTGGCGCCAGCTGTCGCCAGAGCCTGCGATCCCCCAGCTCGGCGGCGCTCCAGCGGCCCGTAGGTACGGCCCAGGGCCGCCCTTCCAGGGTCTGCATGGGGCATTGAGGGTTTGAATCAGTGCTGGACAAAGAATCTTCCTAAAACAAAGACGGGGCGGCGCTCAGCATAACGCGAGGCAAGGCCCGAAGAACTATCGGCGACAACGGCGACGCGTAGGCCTCGAGCGCGAGCTTGCACTCAATTTGCTGCAATTTTTATCAAAAAATGGCCCCAACCCGCAACCATAAAGCGCAAGCCGCTTCCAAAAAGAGAGTAGCAGCGCGCTTTCCCTATCGACAGCCCAAATCATCTCCGCACAATTAATTGGCCACAAGCTCTGCCTGTGGTTTCTGTTCCGCCCCTTGATCTCTGCCCATGAGCGACACCACTTTTGACTACATCATCATTGGCGGCGGCACTGCAGGCTCCTTGCTGTGCAACCGTCTTTCCCGAAACAAAAACCACCGGGTGCTGCTGATCGAAGCGGGTCGCAAGGACGATTACCACTGGATTCACATCCCCGTCGGCTATCTGTACTGCATAGGCAACCCACGCACCGACTGGCTCTATCAGACCGAGGCCGATCCCGGCCTCAACGGCCGCAGCCTGCGCTACCCGCGCGGCAAGACGCTGGGCGGCTGCTCCAGCATTAACGGCATGATCTATATGCGTGGTCAGGCTCGCGACTATGAGCAGTGGGCCAGTCTGACGGGAGATGACACATGGCGCTGGGAGCAAGTGCTGCCCGCCTTTCGCCAGCATGAAGATCACTGGCGACTGGATGCCGAGCAGATCGGCCAGGTCAGCGAAGAATTTCGCCGCCTGCATGGCAACAAAAGCCAGGGCGGGGATGGCGAATGGCGCGTGGAACGTCAGCGCCTGCGCTGGGACATTCTGGATGCATTTTCCCAAGCCGCGCAGCAAGCCGGCATTCCGGCCTCGGACGACTTCAACTGCGGCGACAACGAAGGCGTGGGCTATTTTGAGGTCAACCAGAAAGCCGGTTGGCGCTGGAACACGGCCAAGGCTTTTTTGCGCCCTACCTGCTATGGCCGCCCCAATTTTGAGATGTGGACCCATGCCCAGGTCAGCCGCCTGCTGTTGGAAGACCTGCCTGACGGCAGCCAGCGCTGCACAGGTGCGCAAGTCTGGACCGGCAGTGAAATGGTCACCGTCCATGCCGAGCGCGAGGTGCTGCTGTGTGCCGGTGCCGTCAATTCGCCGCAGATTCTGCAGCTCTCGGGCATAGGCCCGGGCGAGCTGCTGCAGCGCCACGGCATTGAAGTGCGACGCGATCTGCCCGGCGTGGGTGCCAATCTGCAAGACCATTTGCAGATTCGTTCCGTCTACAAGGTGCAAGGCACCAAGACGCTCAACACCATGGCCAGCAGCCTGATGGGCAAGGCCGCCATGGGTCTGGAGTACGCACTCAAACGCAGCGGCCCCATGAGCATGGCCCCCTCGCAGCTGGGTGCCTTCACGCGCAGCGACCCCGCCCGGCCTCACGCCAACTTGGAATATCACGTGCAGCCACTGTCACTCGACGCCTTTGGCGAGCCATTGCACAATTTTGCGGCATTCACCGCCAGCGTCTGCAACCTCAACCCCACCAGCCGGGGCACGGTGCAGCTACAAAGTGCCGACTTCCGACAGGCTCCGGCCATTGCGCCGCGCTATCTATCGACTGCCGAAGACCGCCAGGTCGCAGCCGACAGCCTGCGTGTCACGCGCCGCATCGTCAGCCAGCCGGCACTGGCCCGCTATCAGCCCGAAGAATTCAAGCCCGGCGTGCAGTATCAAAGCGATGAAGATCTGGCACGCCTGGCTGGCGATATCGCCACCACCATCTTTCACCCCGTGGGCACCACCAAGATGGGTAGGGGCAGCGACCCCATGGCCGTGCTGGACAGCCGCTTTCGCGTGCGCGGCGTTCAGGGCCTGCGCGTGGTCGATGCAGGCGCCATGCCCACCATCACGAGCGGCAACACCAACAGCCCGACGCTGATGATGGCCGAAAAAGCAGCTGGCTGGATTCGCAGCGAGGCAGAACAAGTGTCCCCGGCAGAGCTTGAGTAATTAAGTACGGAAAGGAGCAAAGGTGTTTTCAGACTCATCTGAGCACCTGACTCCCCCCAATTCATGACTTAAGCGTCAACATCCTCTACTGGCATTTGGAGAAAAGAAAAACCCCCACAGGCCTTTTCCACCAAAGGGAGGCAGCTATCAGTTTTGAAAGATTCTGGAGACAGAGCAAATCTCAGGAAACTTTCAGATGCATTTGCAAAGGTTTTTTCCGTCAACCCGAGGGAATTCCCCAATGCACCATGTAGGTGCAAACCTTACATTCTCCTCACTCTCGCTGCTCCACGAAGCAGCATGGAGGGCCGAGGAGACAACTCGACACAACCAGACCAATACATATAAAAGCATCTAAGATGCGTTCAAAAGCGCCCCTCGGGGCGCTTTTTTTATGCCTTGGTCTGCATACACACCTGATGCCGCAGTGCGACAATGCGCGCCATTCAGGGGCAGCCATGCTCCGAAATCTGTATCTCCCCCCGCATCTGGCAGCGAGACAGCAGCCTGAGAGCCGGCACCACTTGCAATCAAAGCACCATGGAATGGATTTTTGTTTCCCTCGCCTCGGCGCTGGCCGGGTTTATTGATGCCATCGTCGGTGGCGGCGGGCTGATACTCGTGCCGGCCATGTTTGCGGCTTTTCCCAGCACCACGCCTGCGACGCTGTTCGGCACCAATAAAAGCGCCGCCATATGGGGTACGGCCATATCCGCCTGGCAATTCAGCAAGCGCGTACACATTACCTGGGCCACGCTGCTGCCAGCCATTGGCACTACGCTGGTCGGCGCCTTTTTGGGCGCTTGGGCGGTGATGCTGATCTCTCCTGATTTCTTGCGCAAGCTTCTGCCCTTCATCTTGCTGGGCGTGCTGGGCTACACCCTGGCCAAAAAGCAACTGGGCCGCGACCATGCGCCGCGTCTGGCAGGCCGCGCCGAAATGTTGACCGCCAGCGCCATCGGTCTGCTGATTGGGTTTTACGATGGATTCTTTGGCCCGGGCACGGGCAGCTTTTTCGTGTTCCTGTTCGTTCGCATGCTGGGCTATGACTTTCTCAACGCCTCTGCCAGCGCCAAGCTGCTGAACCTGGCCTCCAACGCGGCGGCACTGCTGCTCTTCAGCCTCAAAGGCCATGTGTGGTGGCACTTTGCCGTTCCGCTGGCCGTCGCCAATGTTCTGGGAAGCACGCTGGGTACCTGGATGGCCCTGCGCCACGGCACAGGCTTTGTGCGCACCATCTTTCTTGCCGTGGTCAGTCTGCTGATCTTGAAAACGGGTTACGACGCTTTTCTGCGTTAAACCCATACCTATCAAACGCTGATTGCTATCAAAATCAGGGCGTCATCTCTTCTTCAGACAGAAGATGAATATCTTCCACCCTGCGCGGTGTTCCTAGCGGAGCACCGGCCTTGCCCACGCGCACGGCGGCGATATCTGCTTCGCTGGGATAGTTGCCCACCAGCCAGTAGTCCAGAATGCGGCGCGCAATAGGGGCAGCAGCAGCAGCGCCGAAACCGGCGTTTTCCACAATCACCGCCACGGCAATCTTGGGATTGTCAGCCGGTCCATAAGCGATGTAGAGCGAATGGTCGCGCTGGTACTCGGCCAGACGTGCCGCGTTGTACTTTTCCTTCTGGCCTACGGACACAGCCTGCGCCGTACCGGTCTTGCCGCCTGACAGATAAGCTGCACCGCCAAACACGCCGCGGCCCGTGCCATGAGTCACTACGCCCACCATGCCGCGCTTGACGGCATCGACATTGCTCTGTTTGTAGCCCAGGTTGACGGGCGCAGGCTGCTCGATCGCTGTGCGGGCACCCGTGACTGGATCGATCAGCTCCTTGCCCACATGCGGCGTATGGCTCACGCCATTGTTGACCAGCGTCGCCAGCGCATGCGAGAGCTGCAGGATGGTGAAGTTGTTATAGCCCTGACCAATGCCCAGCGAGATCGTCTCGCCGCCAAACCACTGTTGCTGGGCAGCACGTTTATAGGTCTTGCGCTTCCACTCCTTGCTGGGCAGAACGCCGCGCAGCTCGCCGGGCAGGTCGATGCCGGTGATCTGGCCAAAGCCCAGAGGCTTCATGAAGTCATGAATGGCGTCCACCCCCATCTCGTTGGCCAAAGTGTAGAAGTAGACATTGCTCGAATGCTGAATGGCGCGCACCAGATCCACAGGACCCAGTGCATGGCCTGAGCGGAAGGTATGACCACCAAACGTCCAGGAGCCACCGTCCTGAATCACCGTGCCCGGCGTGCGCTTGCCGGTTTCGATACCAGCCAGCGCCATAAAGGGCTTGTAGGTCGATCCCACGGGATACGTTCCACGCATGGAGCGATTGAGCAAAGGCCGATCCAGCGATTCGTTCAGCAGCTTCCAATTCTCGTGGTCAATGCCATCAACAAACAGATTGGGGTCGTAGGTGGGTTTGCTGACCATGGCTAGCACTTCGCCATTGCGCGGATCCATGGCAATAGCAACGCCACGACGGTTGCCGTAAAGCTCTTCCACCATCTTCTGAAGCTTGATGTCCACCGACAACTGCAGGCTCAGACCTGGCGTGGCAGGACGGCTCCCCAGCCGGCGCACAGCATGACCACCGGCAGAGGTTTCCATCTCCTCCCAGCCCGTCTGCCCGTGCAACTGTCGCTCATAGCTTTTCTCGGCGCCCAGCTTGCCTATGACTTCCGTGCCACGGTAGTTGGCCGCATCTTCAGAGTCATCAATCTCTTCTTTTTCCTTTTGATTGATACGGCCTATGTATCCAATCAAATGGCTGCCCGTCTCTTTGAGCGGGTAAGTGCGAAACAGGCGCGCCTTGATATCCACGCCCGGAAAGCGATAGCGCTGGGCCGTGAACTTGGCCACTTCCTCATCACTCAAGCGCGAACGCAAGGGAATGGACTCAAAGCTCTTGGAGTCATCCATGAGCCGCTTGAACTTGCGGCGGTCACGCGGGGTGATCTCAATGATCTCGCTGAGCTCATCAATCGTCTCTTCCAGTCCATTGACCTTGGCGCGCGTGATCTCCAGCGTATAGGCCGAATAGTTGGTGGCCAGCACCACCCCATTGCGATCCAGAATCTGCCCGCGGTTTGGCACGATGGGCACCACCGCCGTGCGATTGCTCTCGGCCCGCTCGGCAAACTCCTCATGGCGCTGCACCTGCAACACCAGCAAACGCCAGACCAGCAAACCAAACGCCAAAAACACCACCACGCCCATGACCACTGCGCGCACACGAAAGCGCTGCAGCTCGGCCTCGGTATTGCGAATCTCCATCATGCGCCGGCTCCTGCAAGCAGGGCGTACTCCATCTCAAAAACGCCGAGCAAGGGCAGCCCCGCAGCAAAGGCGTTGTCTCCCTCCCGCACAGCGAGAGAGGGGGAAGGCGCGAAGCGACTCAGGGGCACACCATCCCAATTCGTCCCGGCATCAAGCATCGAAACAGCGAGCAAGGGCCGCCCCGCAGCGAGGCTGTTGTCCCCCTCCCGCACAGCGAGAGAGGGGGAAGGCGCGAAGCGACTCAGGGGGAGCGTCATTTACAACGGCCGGTTTTCATCACTATCTGGCGCACGACGCTGAGGTGCCAGCAGCACCACACTGAGTGCCGGCCACAGCAGGGTCTCGATCATGGGAGCAATCAAGAACTCCAAGCCGGGAAAAATGCCTCCGGTCGCCACCCGCAGCAGTACCTGGATACCGTGCGCAGCGGCAAACACCGGCAAAAGCTGCAAAGCCTGCACAGGGCTTGAAAACCACAGCAGACGACGACTCATCCAGCCGGTCACATACACCAGCAGGGTATAGGCCAGTGCATGCTGACCCAGCAGAGAGGAGCGATCCACATCCATGATCAGTCCCAGCGCAAACGCCAGGCCCAGACCCACACGCTGGGGCTGGTTCAGGCTCCAGAAGGCCAGCAGCACCACCAGCACATCCGGCAGCCAGACAATGCGGCCCAGCGGCAGCATATTGATGACCAGCCCTATGAGTAGCGTCACGACAATGAACAGGGGATTGACCGGCAGCAACAACGGCTGCCCACGCGGCATGATCATGCGGGGTCCTTCGCAGGCTGAGCGGCCTTGCCGTCCGTCTTCTCTGTGGCAGCCTTCTCTTTCTGAGCGGCAGCCTCCTTCTTTCCGCGTGCCTTGGCTGCCCGGTCAGCCTTTTCAGCCTCGGCCTGCGCCTCCTGGTTCGCCGCCTCGGGGTGCTCCGTACGGCCCTGCGGCTTGAGCACCATCACATGGCGCACGCCCTGCACCCGCCCCACGGGCTCGCAGTAGATACGGGTAAAGGCAGAGTCGGCGCGTCGGTCCACCGTCACCACCTTGGCCACCGGCAAGCCTTCCGGATACAGCCCGTCAATGCCACTGGTGGTCAGCAGATCGCCCACCTGTACATCGGCATTGCTAGGCATGAAGCGCAGCTCCAGCCCTCCGGCACGCGTCGAGGACGCATCACCATAGGCAACGCTGCGCGCTCCGGTACGGGGGTTGAACACGGGAATGGCCTGATCGCGATCAATCAGCAGCGTGACTTCGGCGCGTGTGGGATAGACCCGTGTGACCTGGCCGATCACCCCTTTTTCATCGAGCACAGGCGAGCCAGGATCGACCTTGTCCACCAGCCCCTTGTCTATCACCACCCGGCGTGTATAGGGGTCCGGGCTGTCATAGACCACCTCTGCCACCTGCCCCGGCGTCAGCGAGCGCTCACGTAAATCCAGCATGGCGCGCAGGCTCTGATTTTCTTTCAGCAGTTCATCGGCCAGCTCGGCACGCTGGGCCATCACGACCAGTTCCTTGCGCGCGGCATCCTCGCGGTTCACCGCCTGCTGCTGCACCTCGGCATAACGGCTGACGTTCTGATAGGCCAGCACAGGCTGGGCCACCAGCCACTGCACCGGCGACAGCGCCATGGACACGGCTGTCCTCACCGGCTGAGTAATCTTGAAGCGGGCATCCGCCACCATCAAAAACAGCGCCAAGGCGCTGTACAGAGCAAGCTGTGAGGTTCGGGAGGCTTGTTGCTTGAACAGCGACGGAGCACGGTGATCCAGGGTGTCCAGACTCATGCATCCCCCCCGGGCATAGCGATGTGCCCATGAACTGCTTGCGCAGAAGGAATGCAAAAAGAGAGCGCGTTATGCTGACGTATCACGGACTCAGGCCCTGTTTCATGGAAGTGGCTGCGGTACGCGGACTATGCCGCGAGCCGCAAAACACCACAATGCGCAGCGATTAATCGCTGGTAAAGATGCTGCCTTGGCGATCCAGGCTATCCAGCGCCATGCCACAGCCGCGCACCACACAGGTCAGCGGCTCTTCAGCCACCAGCACAGGCAGACCGGTTTCTTCGGCCAGCAGACGGTCCAGGTCGCGCAGTAGCGCTCCGCCGCCGGTCAGCATCATGCCGCGCTCGGCAATGTCGGCGCCCAGCTCGGGAGGCGTCTGCTCCAGCGCGTTCTTCACGGCGGAGACGATCTGGTTGAGCGGATCGGTCAGGGCTTCCAGCACTTCGTTCGAAGAAATGGTGAAGCTGCGTGGCACGCCTTCGGACAGGTTGCGGCCCTTGACTTCCAGCTCCTTGACTTCGGAGCCGGGGAAGGCCGAGCCAATTTGCTTCTTGATCAGCTCTGCCGTGGGCTCGCCGATCAGCATGCCGTAGTTGCGGCGGATGTAGCTGATGATGGACTCGTCGAACTTGTCGCCGCCCACACGCACCGAGCCTTTGTAGACCATGCCGCCCAGCGAGATCACGCCCACTTCGGTCGTGCCGCCGCCGATGTCCACCACCATGGAGCCCGATGCTTCGGACACAGGCAGACCTGCGCCAATACCGGCAGCCATGGGCTCTTCAATCAGATAGACCGCCGTAGCGCCAGCCGCTTCGGCCGCGTCCTTGATGGCGCGGCGCTCGACCTGGGTCGAGCCGCAGGGCACGCAGATGATGATGCGGGGGCTGGGCGTGAGCACCGAGCGGGGATGCACCATCTTGATGAACTGCTTGATCATCTGTTCGGTGATCACGAAGTCGGCAATCACGCCATCCTTCATGGGACGAATCGCTTCAATATTGCCGGGCACCTTGCCCAGCATGGCCTTGGCTTCTGCGCCAACGGCCTGAATCACCTTCTTGCCGTGCGGGCCGCCTTCATGGCGAATCGCGACGACCGAAGGCTCGTCCAAAACAATGCCCTTGTCACGGGCGAAAATCAGTGTGTTAGCGGTGCCAAGGTCGATGGCAAGGTCGGTGGAGAAGTACCGACGGAAAGCTCCGAACATTCAGGGTCCTCTCAGGCACGGCTTGCGCATCGGCTGGCCGTCGCCAGGGTGTAAGGTAATGGAGTCTGGGTGGTGGGCATTTTTTGCACAATGACCAGCCGGACGGAGGTATTGCGGCAAAGCCGAGATAATACCGTATCCCCTGTGAATAACTTCTACTGTCTGGGTCAGAAACACTGCTTTACATGCGGTGGCCCTGCTAAATATTTTCTATGGCATTGAACGAACAAGATATTGCGCGCATCGCCAATTTGGCACGCCTTGAGCTGTCCCAGCCCGAAAGTGAGCGCATGCTCGCGCAACTGAACAACTTTTTCGGCATCGTCGAAAAAATGCAGGCTGTGGATACCTCCGGCGTCAGCCCTCTGTCACATCCAGTTGCCGCCATCCAGGACATCGCCTTACGGCTACGTGACGATTTGGTAAGCGAGACCAATAACCGCGAAGCCAATATGCAAAACGCCCCCGCAGCCGAAAAGGGTTACTTCCTCGTGCCCAAGGTCATCGAGTAAACGCACAGGAAGCACAAGAACATGAGCCAAACCGAACTCCACAACCTGAGCGTGGCCGAGCTGGCCGCTCAACTGCGTGCCAAGCAAGTGTCTGCCACGGAAGCCGCCCAGCATTTTCTGGCCCGTGCCAAGCAGCACCAGAATCTGGGCGCTTTTGTCTCCATCAACGAAGACGCTACCCTGGCCCAGGCCAAGGCGGCCGACGCCCTGATCGCCGAAGGCAAGGGCGGCAAGCTGGCCGGCGTGCCCATCGCGCACAAAGACATCTTCGTTACCAAAGACTTCCCCACCACCGCCGCCAGCAAGATGCTGGAAGGCTATAAGTCCCCGTTTGACGCTACCGTGGTGCGCAAGCTGGCCGACGCTGGTGTCGTGACTCTGGGCAAGCTCAACTGCGACGAGTTCGCCATGGGCGGCGCCAACGAGAACAGCGCTGTCGCCCCCGTGGGCTTTGATTCGGCCCAGCCCGTGCGCAACCCTTGGGACACGAATCGCGTGCCCGGTGGCTCGTCCGGTGGCTCTGCCGCTGCCGTGGCTGCGCGCCTGGCACCGGCTGTGACCGGCACCGACACCGGTGGCTCGATTCGCCAGCCCGCATCGTTTTGCGGCGTCACCGGCATCAAGCCCACCTACGGCCGCGCCAGCCGCTACGGCATGATCGCCTTCGCCTCCTCGCTGGACCAGGCCGGTCCCATGGGTCGCAGCGCCGAAGACTGCGCCCTGCTGCTGAGCGAAATGTGCGGCCCCGATCTGGACCGTGACTCGACCAGCCTGGATTACCCCGCTGAAGACTTCACGGCCAAGCTCTGTGATTCCATCGAAGGCCTGCGCATCGGCATCCCCGCCGAATTCTTTGGCGAAGGCCTGAGCGCCGATGTGCGCATCGCCGTCGATGCCGCCTTGAAGGAATACGAAAAGCTCGGCGCCAAGCTGGTGCCCGTGAGCCTGCCCCGTACCGAGCTGTCCGTGCCCGTGTACTACATCCTGGCTCCCGCCGAGGCTTCGTCCAACCTCTCGCGCTTTGACGGTGTGAAGTTCGGCCACCGCGCCGCCCAGTACGAAGACCTGAACGACATGTACAAAAAGACCCGCGCCGAAGGCTTTGGCGACGAGGTCAAGCGCCGCATCATGATGGGCGCCTATGTGCTGAGCGAGGGCTACTACGACGCTTACTACCTGCAGGCGCAGAAGATTCGCCGCATGATTGCCGACGACTTCCAGGCCGCCTTCAAGGACTGCGACGTCATCGCCGGTGCCGCTGCACCCACCACGGCCTGGGCCATTGGTGGCAAGGCCGACCCCGTCAGCAACTACCTGGCCGACATCTTCACCCTGCCCGCATCGCTGGCCGGTCTGCCCGGCATGAGCCTGCCTGCTGGCTTTGGCGAAGGCGGCATGCCCGTGGGCTTGCAGCTGATCGGCAACTACTTCGGTGAAGCCAAGCTGCTCAACGCAGCCCACCGCTTCCAGCAAGCCACCGACTTCCACCTGAAGCAGCCCAAGGGCATTTAAAAATTTATAGCTGCTTGCGCTTGTATCGACTGGTTTTCAGCTTCAAACAAGCCCAAAACCCATGCAGACCATGCGCAAGCCGCTTCCCTTTTAGCAGTTAGGACACACAGAACATGACTGTGAAACTGATCAATGGCTACGAAGTCGTCATCGGCTTTGAAACCCACGCCCAGCTGGCCACCAGCAGCAAAATCTTCAGCCGCGCCAGCACCGCTTTTGGTGCCGAGCCCAACACGCAATCCAGCCCCGTCGATCTGGCCCTGCCGGGCACCCTGCCGGTCATGAATAAGAAGGCCGTGGAATGCGCGATCAAGCTGGGCCTGTCTCTGGGCTCGACGATTGCGCCGCGCAGCATTTTTGCGCGCAAGAACTACTTCTACCCTGACCTGCCCAAGGGCTACCAGATCTCCCAGTTCGAGATTCCCGTGGTGCAAGGCGGTGAAGTCAGCTTCTATATGGAAGAAGGCAAGCAAAACGTCCTCAAGACCGTGCGTCTAGTGCGCGCCCACCTGGAGGAAGACGCGGGCAAGTCCGTGCACGACGAGTTCATCGGCCAGTCCGGCATCGATTTGAACCGCGCCGGCACGCCGCTGCTGGAAATCGTGACCGAACCTGATATTCGCTCGACTGCTGAAGCCGTGGCCTACGCCAAGGAACTGCACAAGATCGTCACCTGGATCGGCATCTGCGACGGCAATATGCAGGAGGGCTCGTTCCGCTGCGACGCCAACGTCTCCGTGCGCAAGCCCGGCCAGCCGCTGGGCACCCGCCGCGAGATCAAGAACCTGAACTCGTTCAGAAACATGCAGATCGCCATCGATTACGAAATCCTCTGGCAGATCGAGCAGATTGAAGACGGCCACCAAATCCAGCAGGCCACCGTGCTGTTCAACCCCGACACGGGCGAGACCCGCGCCATGCGCACCAAGGAAGACGCGGCCGACTACCGCTACTTCCCCGACCCCGACCTGCCCCCGCTGGTCGTTGCGCCCGAGTGGGTGGAGCAGGTCAAGGCCGAGATGCCCGAGCTGCCCCGCCACATGGCCGCCCGCTTTGTCGAGCAATACGGCCTGCCCGAGTACGACGCCACCATCCTGACCCAGAGCCAGGCCGTGGCCGCCTACTTTGAAGACGCCGCCGCCGTGTGCAAGCAACCCAAGCTGGCCTCCAACTGGGTGATGGGCGAAATCTCGCGCCGCCTGAACATGGAAGAAATCGGCATGGATGCCGTCAAGGTCAGCAGTGCCCAGCTGGGCGCCATGATCGCCCGCATTGCCGACAACACCATCAGCAACGCCGCAGCACGCACCGTGTTTGAAGCCCTGTGGACCGGCGAAGGTCAGGACGTCGATGCCATCATCGAAGCCAAGGGCCTCAAGCAAATGAACGACAGCGGCGCGCTGGAGAAGATCATTGACGAAGTCATCGCCGCCAACCCCGGCAACGTCGAGCAATACCGCGCCGGCAAGGACAAGGCCTTCAATGCGTTGGTCGGTCAGGTCATGAAAGCCTCCAAGGGCAAGGCCAACCCCGGTCAGGTCAACGAACTGCTCAAGGCCAAGCTGGCCTGAGAGCCGCTTTTCAACCGCGAACTCTGTTACAGGCCTGTCCGAAAATGACAGGTCTATGAACCGAGATAATGCACAAGGCCGCAGGCAGCACATGCCTGCGGCCTTGTTACTTTTTGCCCATCGCTGTCTTCGGTTCTCTGCCCTGCGCCGTCGCCCGCCCAGGAAAAATTCTGTGATCTTCTCGAACGCCTCCCTCATCGAATCCGAAAAAGAGCGCAACCTCTGCACCAAGTTCTTCGCAGGCTACTTTTTCAACGAATTCACGCCCGGCTACACCAAGCGCATCACCCTCTTCAACCGCTACATCCAGGAAGTCACGGGCCGCGAAGACCTGGGCATTCAAAGTCCCTGCATCTCCTTCGACACCCACGCCTACCTGTGCCACGAGCGCCTGCGCAGCAAACTGGCCGACGTTCTGGTCTCCGACAGCGCACGGCAGGTCTTTCTGTTCATCGAAACCAAATACCTCACCAACTGGACCTACGCCGCAGACGTAGCCAAGGGCCTGGAGCGACTGGACAAGGTATTTGACGCCGAGAAAAAACCCCATCTGGCCGACGCCCGCCAGCATTACTTTGTGCTCACCTCCCGTCGCAAGGAGGAAGCTGCGGGCCGCCCCGTGCGCCACTACGCGCCGGTGAATGTGCCTATTTTTGTGCCCACCCCGGTTTCGGCTCCTGCGCAGGCTATGGCCGAAGGCGAAGTAGAAGCACCCGCCTCTGCCAAATCAGAGTTCAGCAGCTTGCTGTACTGGGAGGATCTGGCGCTGATGTGTGATCGCTCGGAGGTGCGGCAGTACATGGAGGCGAGGCTGAAGCTGTGCATCAGCAGTTCGCGGAATCAGCATAAGGCGGGGTATTTTTTGCCTGGGGTGTGAAAGAACAAGGTCTTGCGGGAGCGGACGGCCTGCCTGAGTTATGACGAAATTAGCCTCTAGCGCTTATCCAGATTGCGGTAGCAGCTATCAGTTTTTCAAAGAAGCTATCTTGGTATTGCCCCTTTTGCCCACGCCTGCGACGGCAAGTTCTTGGGGCTGGCTGCTGCACCGCAGAGTGCAGCAGCTTCGCCGTTTGTCTGAACGGAGCGGCTTGCCGCGAAGTGAGTTGGGCCGCACAGCCCCAAGAGCTTGACGGCGCAGGTCTGCCCGCAGCGAAGCGAAGGGACGGGGGCCGTAGGGGCCGGCTCTTTGGCTACTTTCTGGCGGCAGAAAGTAGCTCGGCTGGCGGGCCGAAACCCGCCTTCTGTCCCATGCAAAAGCATGTCGCTCAAAAATCAAGCGAAATCAGGCGCTAACGCTTATCCAGACTGCGTCAGCAGCTATCAAAAACACCAATAAGCTATCCCGTATCGCCCCTTGTGCCCACGCCTGCGACGGCGGCCTCTTGTTGCGCGCAGTTGCACCGAAGAGTGCAACTGCATCGTCATCACTTTTACGGCAACGTGTTTGAGCGGAGTTCCACAGGAACGCAGCGAGTTTTGCCGTACAGCAACAAGAAGTCGTCGGCGCAGGTTGCCCGTAGGCGAAGCCGAAGGGTCGGGGGCAGTAGGGGCCGGCTCTTTGCCTACTTTCTGGCAGCAGAAAGTAGGTCGGCAAGGCGGGCCGAGACCCGCCCTCTGCAAACAAGCCAAGCATGTCGCTTGCATCGCACACAGCGTCCGAACACCAGATTCCAAAAAATAAAGCCAAATCAGCCCCTAACCCAATCCCATTAAGCGCAAACAGCTATCAAATTCAATAAACCGCCTTTCTCCTATAAGCAAACGCCGCGCCATTGACTGACACTCTGGGCATTCAGGAGAAATACATGTCTAAAAAAGCATGGCAGGAAGTGCATTTGCTGGAGCTGATTGCCGTTTTCCTGCTGGTCTGCACGGCGGGCTTCTACCTCAAGGCTTATCTGGACTTCGAGTCCAACTACCAGACCTGGCTGCAGTCGCCGGACATGCCCGAGGGCATGAGCCGCGCTGAGGCGCTGGGTTTGTCGGGGGACTTTCTGGGTGGGGTACTGAACCCCATTCTGAGCTTTTTCTCGTTTCTGGCGCTGCTGTTCACGCTGCGGCTGCAGCGGCGCGAGCTCAATGCCACCATGGATGAGCTCAAGAAATCCACGACTGCAGCCGAGAGCAATGTGCGCCTTTTTACCGAGCAGATTCGGACCCAGCGGCTGGATGCCTTCGAGAACACATTTTTCTCGCTGCTCAAGCTGCACAACAGCACCTTCGAGACGATTAACGAGTACCGCCCTGCCGAGGGCGATGTGCCTGCAGGCAGCACGCTGCAGTTGCTGATGGCGCAGGCCCGCGAGCAGGAGACACTGGAGGCCGCGCGCGCTGTGCTGATGGCCGACCATAGCGAGATCGATCACTTCATCTCCATCTTGTTCGAGATGCTGAAGTTCATCGACCAGAAGTTTCCGCAGGATTCGCACAGCGACCGCATGTTCTACGCCAACATCCTCAAGGCCATCATCAACCAGGACGCGTTCGAGGCCGTGGCCATGTACGCGGCCACGCACAATCCCCAGAGTCCGTATTACGCATTCAAGCAGCTGATTGAAAAGTACGAGCTGCTGCAGGAGCTGGACTTCAGGGCCGAGCGGCACCAGAAGTTTGCGGCCGACTATGCGCAGTTTTATTCGCTCTCGCTGTCCCCCATGGAGCTTTGATTTTCAGTCAAAACCCACTCAAACCCAATACTGGCAAGCGCTATAAGCTATCAATTTCATAAAGACTCTCATGCGCTTTACGCTGCTCAAAATTGTGCTCTGGCTGCTGGCCCTGTGCCTGGCGGTGTATGCCGGTCTGTGCGGCTATATGTTCGCCCAGCAGCGCGAGATGCTGTTTCGCCCCGCCCTGACGCAGGTGGCCGCCGAGAGCACGGATTTTTCACTGCAGCGCCCCGATGCCCTGCTGCGCGGCTGGCAGTTGCATCCGCCGCAGGGGCCGGTGCGCAGCGCGGTGATTTACTTTGGCGGCAATGCCGAAAACATTACCCTCCGGCGCGAGCAGCTGGCGCTGAGCCTGCCGCAAAGTGATGTCTACATGCTTGCCTACCGGGGTTATGGCGCCAGCGAAGGCAGCCCCTCGCAGGCCGCGCTGGAGCAAGATGGCGTGGCGCTGTTCGATGAGGTCAGGCGCCTGCACCCGCAGCTGCCCATCACGGTGATAGGGCGCAGTCTGGGCACGGGTGTGGCCTCTGCCGTGGCCCGTGCGCGCCAGCCGGAGCAACTGGTGCTGATCACGCCTTTTGACAGCATTTTGAACACCGCGCGCAGCATGTTTGACTGGCTGCCCGTGGCGCTGCTGCTGCGCGATCCGTTCGACTCTGTCGCACACCTGCGCCACTACCGCGGCCCGATTCTGGTGCTGCGCGCAGGCCGCGACGAGGTGGTGCTGCCCGAGCGGACCGATGCCCTGCTGCACAGTCTGGACGGACGGGCAGCCCCAGTACAGGTGCAGAATTTTGCACAGGCCAATCACTCCACCATCTTCAGCGCCCAGGACTTCTGGGCCGCCATCACGCAGTTTGTGAGCAGGCATGAAAAAGAGGCCTGAAAGGCCTCTTTGCGTTCCTTCTGAGCGGGGTCAGCGGCTGAGCACCCGTTTGTAGAAAAACACACACAGGCCGATGAAGTAGGCCAGGCCCAGCCACATGGCGGGAGCAAAGCCTTCGCCTACCAGCGCCAGCGGTGCGTCCTTGCCGCTGAAGCCGATCAGCGCCGCAATCAAGAGGCCCATCAGGCTCTCGCCCACAATCAGGCCCGAGGCCAGCAGCAGGCCACGCTCTTCGGCTACAGCCTGCCAGTCCTTGCCGCCACGTGCCGCATAGGCCTTGATGGCACGAGTAATGCACCAGCCCAGCACGGCACCGATGGTCAGCGTCAGACCAATGGTGGGAGGCAGGTAAATGCCCAGACCGACGGCCAGCGGAGGCAAAGCGCCTTTGCCCGATTTGCGCAGGCTCACGTCAATCACGATGACGGCAATGCCCACGGCTACGCCAAGACCCAGCATGGTCCAGTCCAGCGAGCCTTTGAAGATGCCGCTGGCAATCTGCATCATCAGCGTGGCCTGCGGTGCAGCCAGTGCCTGGTTGGGGTCCATGCCTTCGCGCGGCAGGCTGCCGGCAAATCCATAGGCGTTGTAGAGCAAGTCCAGCACGGGCGGGATGACCAGCGCCCCCACCAGACAGCCGATGATGAGCACCACCTGCTGGCGCCAGGGCGTGGCACCGACCAGATAGCCGGTCTTGAGGTCTTGCAGGTTGTCGTTGGAGATGGCGGCCATGGCCAGAATGGTCGAGACCATGAACAGCACCAGCGCAATGCCCATCTGCCCGGCCACCGCATCGGCATAGGCGGGTACGACTGCATGCAGCGCCAGCAGGGCCACGCCCATGAGCAAGGTGGCGATGATGCCAATGCCCGAGATGGGACTGGCCGAGGAGCCGACCAGACCGGCCATATAGCCGCAAGCCGCCGCCACCAGAAAGCCGAACACGGCGGCAAACAGCACGCACAGCGCCGACAGGCTGTAACGCGCGCCCGCAGCCAGCTCGGGCATGTGGCCGCCGATGAAGTCATTGACCACCAGGAACAGCACGCCCAGCGCGACGGCGCCAATGGCCAGCATCCAGCTGCGCGGCATGTCCTTGTCGGTTTCATCGCCACTGGCGACCGAGTCCAGACTGCGGGCAGGCTGGTTGCGAATGGCTTGCAAGATGGGCTTGGCCAGCGTTCCCACCGTCCACAGCGCCGAGATGCCAATCACGCCTGCGCCCAGAAAACGCGCCTTGGCCCCCCACAGCTGGGTGGCCAGCTCGGTCACGGCCTGCCCGGCAGCAGGAGTCGCCTGGGCCGTCAGCCACGGCACCACAATGCCCCAGCACAGTACCAGCCCCACCAGCACGGCAATGCCTGCCGCGGCCCCCATCAGATAGCCTGCGGCCAGCAAGGCCGGCGAGAAGCCCGCCGCTACGCGAAAGGCTACGCCGCCCGCCGGAATCCAGAAGTTGAAGGAATCGCCCAGCAGGCGTAGGCCGCTGCTGAGAAAGCCAAACACGGCAGCCAGACCTGTGCCCCACCCCAGATCGCGCAGGCCGGAGCTGCGCGGCTTGGTGGTTTGCTCGCCATCCTTGGCATGGCGCTGTGCATCGCCCACACGCAGCACCTCGGCGGCGGCCACGCCTTCGGGGTAAGGCAGATCGGACTGCACCACCATCACGCGGCGTAGCGGGACCGTGTAGAGCACGCCCAGCGTGCCACCGGCGGCGCAGATCAGTGCCGTCTGCCAGAACGGAAAGCCCGACCACAGTCCCAGCATGAGCAGGGCCGGCAGTACAAAGATCACCGAAGACAGCGTGCCGGCCGCCGAGGCCTGGGTCTGCACCATATTGTTTTCAAGAATGTTGGAGTCCTTGAAGCGATAGAGCAGCGCCATGGAGATGACGGCAGCAGGAATGGCCGAGGCAAAGGTCAGCCCGACCTTGAGGCCCAGGTAGACGTTGGCGGCAGTAAACGCCAGAGTGATCAGCGCGCCAAGCAGCACGCCACGGGCAGTGAACTCTCTTTGAGTTGTTGGGATCGTCATTGTGCAAAGGAGAGGCAAAAAACGGCTCTAGCCTATCACCAGCACCATCCCGACCACAGCCGTCATGCGCACTTCACTCACTGTCTGCCTTGCCTGCAGTAAGCTTGGCTGCCACGCGTCTCGAAGAGGTTGGGCGGCTGTCCGACAGCGTGGACTACCAAGGCCCACTAAGCTGGCAATCTGTTGTCTGACAAATACCGTGCCCTCAAGGAGAGTCTGCATGGACTTCTCGTCTCATCGTCGCCCACCCCACGCTGCCCTTGCAGGTTTCCGCGTCTCGCCCAGCGCAGAGCTGGGCTTGTCTCCCGTCGCAGCACCCGCTGCCGCACGGGTGTCGCCTGCTCAACTGCGCGCCGTGCTCGACGCCATGCCCCAGCTGGTCTGGCTCACCGATGTCGAAGGCAGCGCAGACTATGGCAACAGCGCCTGGCAAGAGTTCACCGGCAGCACAGTCACCACGGGCGGCTGGCTGCAATGGCTACACCCGCAGGACTGCGACGGTGCTCGCCAGCTCTGGGAGCAGTCGCTAAGCTGCGGCAGTGCATTTCAGGGCGAATACCGCCTGCGCCACCACAGTGGCGAGTACCGCTGGTACTTGATGGAGGCCCGCTTTCAGCGCCAAGCAGACCACAGCCGTGGCCTGTGGTTTCTGACCGGCTACGACATTCATGCCCGCGTCCAGGCGCAGCAGGAGCTGGCAGCCAGCGCCCTGATGCAGAAGAACATGCTGGATGTCAGCGTGGACTGCATCAAGCTGCTGCGCACGGATGGCACGCTGATCCACATGAACAAATCAGGCTGCGAAGCCCTGGGCGTGGACCCCCAATCGGGCTTTGGCCAGCGCTGGCTGCCACTGCTGCCGTCAGAGGTACGAGAAAAGGGCAAAAAGGCTCTGCAGCAGGCCATACGCGGGAAAAATGCCCGATTTGCCGGCATGAGCGTGCTACCCGGCATGGCCCCCATGCACTGGGACAACATCCTCACCCCGCTGATCGGCAGCGATGGCAGGGTCAGCAGCATTCTGTGCGTTTCACGCGATATCACCCTGCAGCGCCAGGCAGAGATACAGCTGCGCGAGGTCGGTGAGCATGATGCGCTGACCGGCCTGCCCAACCGCCGCGCCTTCAACACACGCCTCAAGCAGTTGATCAGGTCATCCCGAGACGGCAAGGCCATCGTCGGACTGATGCTGCTGGATCTGGATCATTTCAAACACATCAACGACACCCTCGGCCACACGGCCGGTGACCACCTGCTGCGTGTGCTGTCGCGCCGCCTCAAGCAATGCCTGCCTGACAACGGTATGGTGGCAAGACTGGGGGGCGATGAATTTGCCATCGTTCTCGGGCCGTTGAATTCGCAGCAGGATCTGCAAGAGGTGGCCCATACGGTGCTTTCCCAGATCAACGCCCCCATTACCTATTCAGGCCGACTGATCAATGGCGGCATGAGCATTGGCTGCGCCTTGTTTCCACAGGATGCACGCGATGCCTCCTTGCTGATGAAGTGCGCTGACACCGCTCTCAACGACCTCAAGAGTGGTGGCCGAGGCGGTATCCGCATGTTCAACAATGCCATGCTGCTGGCCGCGCAGGCAGCAGCCCAGCAACTGGAATGCGCACGCCAGATATTGCGTCTGGACAGGGTCACGCCGTATTTCCAGCCCAAGGTGAACATGGCCGAGAACCGGGTCGTCGGCTTCGAGGCCTTGCTGCGCTGGCAGGACGAGCAAGGCCAGCTGCAGCTGCCAGCCACGGTCGGCGCGGCCTTCAGCGACTACGAGCTGGCTTCACGCATCGGGGAGGTCATGCGCACCAAGGTGCTTGAGCAGCTGTGTCTTTGGCGCGAGCAGGGTTTGCCCATGCTGCCGGTCTCACTGAACGCCTCTCCCGTGGAGTTCATGCGCGATGACTATGCCGAGCGCTTGCTTGCGCACCTGGAGCGCCTGAACCTGCCCACACGTCTGATTGAAGTCGAGGTCACTGAGCACATGCTGGGGGAGCGCGGCTCAGACTACGTCAAGCGCGCCCTCAGCCTGCTCAAGCACCAGGGCGTGCGCATTGCGCTCGACGACTTTGGCACCGGTCAGTCCTCTCTCGCGCATCTGCGCGACTACCCGGTCGATTGCGTGAAGATCGACAAAGATTTCGTGCAGCGCATTGAACACGAGCCGACGATTCGCGCCATCATTCAGGCCGTAGGGCATCTTGGCCCCAGTCTTCACCTGGATCTGGTCGCCGAAGGTGTGGAAACAGAGGCTCAGCGCCACATGCTGCAGAACTGTGGCTATCAGATCGGCCAGGGCTTTCTCTTTGGAGAAGCCATGAGCGCAGAGCGAGTGAAAACCTGCCTGCGCCAATTGCCTCGCACACATGCAAAGGGCTGAAGGCGCTTGGCCATCCGTATCATGCGCGCATGGCTGAACTGACCTTTACCCTGACCGAGCAGCAATTTTTCAAGGCACAGCGCCTGCATCTTTCGTTTCAGCCCCGCTGGATCAAGGCGGTTTTCGCCTTCGTCGGCATCGCCGGCCTGCCCATACTTGCGGCCGGGCTGTATTACCAAAGATACGGCCTGATGCTGGTTGGCTGCCTCTACTCCCTGTTTCTGCTGCTGAGCTTCAAACCCTGTGCCAGGCAGGCTGGCAATCTGCTCATGCGCCTGTTGCAGCCCCGGCTGCTGCGCAGCTTCCGGCGCTCGCCTTCTTTGCATCAGCAAAGTCATGTGGAACTGCGCGACGGGGTATTGCACCTTCAATCCGAGAATGGCAGCGGCACCTTGCCGTGGCAGCACATCATTGCCTGGGCAGAGGACGCGCACAGCATCCTGCTCTACCTGCAACCACGCCTGTTCATCATCGTTCCCAAGCACATCGACCCGCAGTTGCAGTTCAGCACACCGCTGCGACAGCTACTGCTGGAGCAGGTAGGTCCGGCTAAAAAATAAGAGATTCAGGCCCCATTCGCTTATTCCGCATTGGATGATTGCCATGAAAAAGGAGACCGAGGTCTCCTTTTTCATGCTGCGTGCTTGCACGCATGGCTTTATGTCATTACTTATTGCACGGTCAGTTTCACTGGATTGGCAAACAAGGTGTAGTGATGATCCTGGTTCATGGCATGACGATACCCAGGCAGCACGGTGGCAGTCCCAGGTGCCGTAAAAAGGATTGAGCCATCAGGCTGTACGTTGTACTGCGCCGTACCATCCAGCACCACCATCTGATTGCTTGTGACATTGAGCGTTGCCCCCACTTGGGTCGTCAGCGTCAGCGGCAAAGCAACCGGTGTCTGCATGTTCACCGCAGTCGCTCCTTGCGCGGCCACCGCTTGAACCGGGAAATTCTGGGCCCAGTGCGCGTCATCAGTGGTCAGGCCGTGGGTGCCATAGCTATACAGACTATAGAAGTCACTTTGGTTGCGCAAAGTCCAGGGCCAGAAGGTCAGACCCCGGTGTTTGGCGGCCTCCACAAGCTCGGAGCTGATGCCGTTTCCATAGCTTGGGTTGTAGGTTGATGAGTTGGCTTGCGTCACGCCCAGGATACTGCGCAGCCCACTTTCAACATTGCCGCCCTTGACCGCCAGGCTGTTGAGTGCGCCCGTGCTGACCTCGGGCATGGTTTTTGCCATGTTTGCGAGCTGGTTGAAATCGAAGGAGATGACAACCAATTGGTCATGCACTTTCTTTTTGTCTACCAGCGCTTTGAGCAGGCTCACGATCTCAGGATTGCTGCTCTTGATTTCGACAAAATGAACCTGCTTCGTGTTCTTGAAGGCATCGAAGTACTCTTCCAGCGTCGGCACTGCATATCCAGATTTCGTCTTGAGCTGCTTGACCTGGGACAGCGTCATCTCTTCGATTGGACCTGTGCCGTCCGTAGTCCTATCTACGGTTCCGTCATGCATGATCACAAGCTGCTTGTCGCGAGTCATATAGATGTCGTTTTCGATGACATCGGCACCTGCAGCTGCAGCCTCCTGGGCACTCTCCAGAGTATTTTCATCCTTCAAAGAGGGCATTCCCCGGTGCCCAATGATCAGCGGCTTGCGCAACAAGGTATTCGCTGGCAGCTTTTGAAGCACCTTGGCATAGGCCTGTGAATGACTGGTCACGACGCCATTGACACCGGTCAGCAGCACTTGCGCCACTTGCTCGGGCGTTGCCGCAGTGGGAGCCACTGCAGCCCAAGGGGTGATCAGCAGACGCTGCATATGAGCCACCGCACTTTGAGTGCTCATGGCAGCAGGCAGTACCGCAATCTTGGCTTTCGCACGATTGGTCTGCGCCACAACCTTCAAGACATCAGCCGTGCTGGCAGTCAGATTGGATGCCGAGAAGTCCACCGCCGCGCGCACCATCGGCATGGCTTTGCGCGCCTGCGCCAGCAACTCCACATTGTTAGACAGCAGTGTGATATCGGTATAGCCATACTTTTCCACGAAGCGTGACAGCGCTGTAACAGTAGCCTCGTTTTCAATGCGCAGCACGGGCATTGCCTGCACCTTGGCTTGGCTTACATAGTCCAGCAAGCTCCCGATACTTTCCCCGCCAGCACCCTTGAGCATCAGCGAACTATCCAGTCCGAACAAGGCGTTGCTGGCTCCTGATTTCTCCAGTGCCGTTTGCGAGCTCATCACTTGCACCAGAGTGGGAGCAACTGCAGCCTTGGTGCCTGTATCCTGAGGAGCAAACAGCTTCACCACGGGCAAAGCATCGCGCTGCTCGGTGACCTTGATGCTCTCAACCCGCATCAGAGCACCGGCTGTCTGCAGGCCAACACCTCCTGCGACATAGCGCTCATCCATCTCCGCATCGTGCAGCAGTTCCCCATTCAGGTACTGGCGGACACGATTGCCGTGCACGATGACCGTAGCACGGTACGTCTTGGCAGGGTCGATTTTTTCCGTGAATGGCTTGGTGCTGCTCACATTCCAGCTACCCGCATTACGGAAGGCAAACTCCGTGCCGTTGGCCAACGTGGCCTCTTGACGCATGGCCATCTGGTAGTAGGGCTCCATCGTAGGAGTCTCTGAAGTGCGATACATCACGCTGGCCCAGCGCTTTGAATCCGTTGCCGCCTCAATCGTGAAATCGACATCGATGCGATAGTTGGAGAGCTTCTGCAAAGACTCAGGCAGAGACACCGCTGTCATCTGCGTTGCATGGGCACGACCATCGATAAAGAGATGGCCATCGCGCACTTCCACGGTGCCTTTGTTGGCAACCGGTTTTGTCCAGCCTTCGGGCAGAGCAGACAAGCCCGCAAATGTCTGATCAAGATATGTCACCAGAGGCTGGCTATCCGGCTCCGAAGGCTTTTCCGGATTTTCTGGATTTGCCGGATCCACAGGTGTCGCTGGATCCAAGGGCGTAGCAGGAATCGAGGGAGTGCCAGCCTCAGGCTGAGAAGAGGAGTCTCCACCGCCACATGCAGCGAGTTGAATGGCAAGCAAGGCAGCCAGTGCTGCCTGGGTTTTCGAAAACATCACAAGTTGTCCGAGAGAAGGGAAAGACCCAGGACTCTAGGGCTGCGATGTGACAGCAAGAACTCACTTTAATGACGAATCCATGAAGACCCTCCATGGATTCGTCAGCACCTTGCTCAGAACAGAACGCGGCAGCGAATGGTGCCCGCAATCTGCGAGAGCTTCTCCAGCGCCAGCGCCGAAGACTTAGCGTCGATATCGATCACCACATAGCCCACTTTTTCATCGGTGCGCAGGTACTGGCCCGCCACGTTGATGCCATTGTCGGCAAACACCTGGTTGATGGCCGAGAGAATGCCGGGGCGGTTTTCGTGCACATGCAGGATACGGTTGTGGCCGGGGTGCTCGGGCAACGCAACTTCCGGGAAGTTGACTGCCGATGTCGTCGTGCCGTTGTCGCTGTACTTGACCAGCTTCTCCGCCACCTCCAGACCGATATTGGCCTGCGCTTCCATGGTCGAGCCACCAATGTGCGGCGTGAGGATGACGTTGTCCATGCCACGCAGCGGCGACTGGAATTCATCCTTGTTGCTCTTGGGCTCCTTGGGGAAGACGTCGATGGCAGCACCCAGCAGCTTGCCGCTCTTGAGGGATTCGGCCAGAGCATCAATATCCACCACCGTGCCGCGCGAAGCATTGATGAGAATGCCGCCTGGCTTCATGGCTGCAATCTGCGCCGCGCCCATCATGCCGTGGGTGGATGGCAGCTCGGGCACATGCAAAGTGACGATATCAGCCTGGGCCAGCAGCTCATTGAGGCTGGAGGCCTGGTGGGCATTGCCCAGCGGCAGCTTGGTCACCACGTCGTGGAAGATGACCTTCATGCCCAGACCTTCGGCCAGCACCGACAGCTGCGTGCCGATGGAGCCGTAGCCCACGATGCCCAGCGTCTTGCCGCGGATCTCGAACGAGTTGTCCGCGCTTTTCTTCCAGCCGCCACGGTGGGCCACGGCGTTCTTTTCGGGAATGCCGCGCAGCAGCAGGATGGCTTCGCCCAGCACCAGCTCAGCCACGGAGCGAGTGTTGGAATACGGTGCATTGAAGACCACCACACCGCGCTCACGCGCTGCATTCAGGTTGACCTGGTTGGTGCCGATGCAAAAGCACCCCACGGCCACCAGTTTGTGCGCAGCGGCAAACACCTCTTCGGTCAGCTGCGTGCGCGAGCGGATGCCGACAAAGTGCACATCGGCAATCTTGCGCTTGAGCTCCTCGCCCTCCAGCGCACCCGTAAGCGTCTCCACATTGGTGTATCCCGCATCCTTGAGCACCTTGAGCGCAGAAGGATGAATGCCCTCCAGCAGCAAGAATTTGATTTTCGATTTGTCCAGCGAGGTTTTGCCCATGTTCCAGCACTCCGATACACCAAAGCCCTATTACAGCGGTTTCTCAATGTCGTCATGAGGTCTGGGTGCATCCACTCACTAGCAGCTCCCGCAGCCGTGCCGCCCCGGCCTGCGCGATACCTGAGGGCCGGATTGCATGTAAAAAATTGCGACGCGACCATTCGCTTTCTACAATCGCGCTCACTTATGCGCTTCCAATTTCATAGTTGCAGGCGCAGACACCTCAAGCTCTCTCCAAGGATTTGCTCCCTATGTTGACCCTCTTGCGCCGCGCAGAAGATTTGCTGATACAAGTTCTGCGCCTTGTCTTGCTGGCCTTCTCCATCTTCGTTCTGGTCGGCATGGGCCACTGGCTCTGGAACTATTACCAGCCAACCAAGCCCGACGCCATCGCAGGCACCACTCTTGACTGGAAGGACGCACCGTACGACCTGAAGTTCATGGAAGAGGAAACAGGCCGCGATCTCAATGGCCTGAGCAGTGCCATCCCGCTGGAAAAGCGCCTGACGGACCCCGCTTTGCGCCCCGACTGGCGCAAGGCCGACGGTTTGCTGCGTGGTTTTATCTACAAGGATGTAGCAGCCCGCAAGCGCATAGAAAAAGAAAACAGCGGCCAGGGTTTGGAGCCTATCCACCCTCTGCTCAAGGGTGATGCCATGCCGTCTGCCGACGACATAGCCCGTCAGATCAAGATGCGCGAAGCGCGAGAAAGCTCCTGCTGCGACAAGGAAGCGGCAGACGCGGCAGCAGCAGAAGTCGATGCAGCGTGGACTGCCCGTCGCATTACCTTCAATCGTGAAGATCGCATAGCCCGCGCCGCCGATGCTGCAGCAGCAGAGGCCATCGCCGAAGTCATGAGCGATGACGACATGCTGCAGGACCCGGTCAATCTCGCCTCTGAAATCCATGACCGTGCCCAAGCCGCCGAGATGGAGCATGGCGAGGGCTCGTATGCGGCCTTCATCAAGGGCTTGCCCGCTGCGCTGGAGCAGGTGCTGGGCAACGAAGCCCTGGCCACCAAGCTGCAACGCCAGCCGGCGGCACAAATCGTCGGCACCTTGCTGATCAACTACACCTTGTCCTTTGACCGCACGGCCCTGAAGCTGCGCGGCGAAAACCCCGATGTAGAGAAAAAAGAGTTTCTGGGCATAGATACCGCCTTTGCAACCATGCTGATTTCCTGCCTGGTCATGGTGATGATGGCGCTGGTCATGATTCGCATGGAGCGCCACATGCGCAACAACTCCAAGCCCTGAATGCCCAGGGTGCCATGCCAGCATCAGCGCCGCTGACGCTGGCGGCCCTGGCCTTGTCTCAGGCCCGCTGCTGCAAAGCCGCGGGCCTTTTTGATGGCAGCTGCTCACCGAGAAAGCGCCCAAGCCCAAACCTTTATTTTTTGACAGAATGGCCTAATCCCCAATACTGCAAAGCCTGAGCAGCTATCAGTTTTCAGAGCTTCACGCCAATCAATGCCATGTCCATAAATCTGCAAGCACTGCGACAGCGCCTTGGGCCCGTCGCCTCACGCCCCTCCGGCAAGGAGTTGCTGCGCGCCTGCTTTGGTGCCGGGCTGGGTCTCGCGGTGGCCGGCATCCTGGTCAGCCTGGCGGACCGCGTTGTGCCCCATACCTTGCACCTGTTTGCCCCTCTGGGCGCAACAGCCGTGCTGATCTTCGCCCTGCCCAGCAGCCCTCTGGCACAACCTTGGAACTGCGTGGTGGGCAATACGGTCTCTGCGCTATATGCCTTGCTGCTGGTCTGGGCCCTTCCGTCTCTGTCTCAGACTTCGCTGACGGCTCTGGCCGTCAGCGGAGCCATTGCCTTAATGCTGCTGCTGCGCGCCCTGCACCCGCCCGGAGGCGCTGTGGCACTGTTAACGGTACTGGCATCGATTCACATGCAGCCGCAAGACTGGCATCTGCTGATTGCCACGGCCTTGCTGTCCAGCGTACTGGTCCTTGTCGGCGTGCTCTATCACAAGGCATGCGACCGCCCTTATATGCAGTCCCCTCAGCAAGTGGACAAGACACAGCGCCCGGCGACCTCTCTTTCCTTGAGCGAGAAAGACCTGCAACAGCTGCTGCAGCGCTTTGGACAAAGCTACAACCTCAGCCCTGAAGACCTGGGCGCGCTGCTGACTGCGGCCGAGGAAGAGGCCATCAAGCGCCGCCTATCCAGCATCCGCTGTGGCTCGGTGATGTCTTCCTCCTTGCTGACCATTCAGGCCCAGACGCCGCTGGAAGAGGTCGCAAACCTGTTTCACCGCCATCTCATCAAAAGCCTGCCTGTGGTTGACGAAGAAGGCGAGATGGTTGGCCGAGTGCTGCGCGCCGACCTGTTTGACTGGCTGTGGCAAGGACACCAGGCAAAGCTGCAGCAAAACCTCTGGCAACGGCTGCGCGGCACCAGCCACACCGCCAAGCTGCAATCCACGGCGCAGGAGTTGATGCGCGCCCCCGAAGTCAGCGTGCAGGAAGACACGCCCCTGGGCGATTTGCTGGAAGACCTGGCCACGCATACCGTTCAGTTCATTGCCGTGCTGCGCGGCAGCACATTGGTGGGCGTTATCACCCGCACCGACGTCATCCGTACCTTGCTGGCACTCAAGACCTGAGGCTGGAAAGTCCTCTTGCAGCAACCGGGCTGCGGGCTAAACTGTCCGCAGAACTGGTTTGATTGCCCCTAGGAGTTGCTGCCATGAACACCGCTGTATTCATTCCCAATCTCGACAAACTGCGCAACATTGTTCAAGGCTTTGGAGTCCATGCCTTCACCGCCTTGCAAGTTGCCACAGAGTACGAAGGCAGCGCCGCCAGCTCTCAAGCCACTCAGACCTTTGAAGCTCTGCTCAACCAGCATGCTGCCGTGCTGGGCATCAAAGCCGTGCCCGGCGAGCATGTGCTCTGGCAAGCCGCCTGACGTCTGGGCCACCTCGCATCCAAGGCTTCACACAAATACCCACCTTGGTGGGTATTTTCTTTTTGGGGCTGCGGCAACTGGGCTAAAGTGCCGCGCCATGTCGCTCATTCCTCTTTCGCTGTGGTTGCCACTGTCCATCTGTGCCTGCGTGCTGCTGGTGCTGGCTGCCATAGGCTGGCTGTGGCGCGCAGCACGGCGCATTCCCGCAGACAGCCGCGATGGGCGCAATATGCGCACCATGGCTGCCGCAGCCAGTGCCGGTCTGCTGCTCTGGCTGGTCTATGGCTTGTTCAAGGGTTATGGGGCACTCTGGCAGGCCGACGCCCTGCTGCTCATGGCCCAGGCATCGCTGCTGCTGCAAATGCCTTTGATTGTCGGTGGCCTGGCATGGGTGGCCGCGCTTCTGCTGGGCCGCGTCATGGCCATGCACAAAGCCGCTCCGGAAGACTGAGCGAGTACGGGTCAGTGCGCGCGCGGTGCGACTGGAGGCTGCTCGCCCCAGAGCTTGCGCAGCTGCTGCAGTTCGACATCAAAGCGCTGATTGATACGCAGCTTCTCTGCATCCTGCTGCTTGAGAAAGCGAGCCTGCTCTTCCTGACTTTCGGTATTGTCGTCCAGTTGACGACGCAGATTGGCCGGAGCCTTCTTGGGATCGTTCTGATAGAACTCCAGCTCGGTATTGAGCTTGCGGCGGCGCTCTTTCAGTTCCACCTGGTGCTTTTGCGCCACGCTAATCACATCATCAACCTGGGCCAGCGCCTCGGCCCGGGCAGCGTCATGGACTGCCTGATTGGGAAAGCGCGCCAGAACGGCACGCTCGCGCAGTCGCTCTTCGCGGGCACGCAGCTGCGCGGCCTGCTCCTGACGACGTTTGGCCTCAAGTGCAACACGCTCCTGCTCCGTCAGCGTCGGCCCCATGCGGCGCAACTCCACACCGGTATTGCCCAGCACGCGCTGCTCGCGGTCAACACAAGAGGCAATGGGGCGATCAGCCGTAATGCGCCGCCCATTGGCATCCGTGCAGGCGTAAATGCCTCCCGTATTGGCCGAACCCTGGGCCAGCGAGGCCCCGGCCCATACGGTAGCCACCACATACAAACTCAGTTTTGCATGCCACGCCTGCTTCATTTGCGGATTTATTCCTTGTCTTCGACACCATAGCGCTGGCGATAGGCCAGCACACGTTCGTGATGCTCGCGACCGGCATCACCACCTTGCTGCTCCAGATAAAGCAACAAGTCTGCCAGCTTGGCAATCGCACACACCTGCATGCCCAGCTGGTTGCGCACGTATTGCACAGCACTGTGCGGCACATCCTGACCATTCTCGGTTGCCATCTCCTGGCGGTCCAAGGCGATGGCCACTGCATGAGGCTCGGCACCAGCGGCTTTGATGATAGCAATCGACTCGCGTGCAGCCGTACCAGCCGACATCACATCGTCAATGATGAGCACACGGCCCTTCAGAGGAGCGCCCACCAGCGTGCCGCCTTCGCCGTGGTCCTTGGCTTCCTTGCGGTTGTAGGCAAAGGGCACGTTCTTGCCCTGACGTGCCAGCTCCACCGCCACGGTTGCAGCCAGAGGAATGCCCTTGTAGGCAGGGCCAAAAACCATATCAAACTCGATGCCGCTGGCCAGAATGGCTTTTGCATAGAATTCGGACAGACGCGCCATCTTGGCGCCATCGTCGAACAGACCTGCATTGAAAAAGTACGGGCTCATACGCCCGGCCTTGGTCTTGAATTCGCCAAAGCGCAGCACGCCTGCGTCGACGGCAAACTGCACAAACTCCTGTGCCAGACGGTCTGCACCGTCCATTGGCTTTTCACTCACCACCATGGATTCATCCTTGTTCAAATTAACCAGCCTCAACCTCAACGGCATCCGCTCTGCCACTACCAAAGGCGCTGAAGCCTGGATTGCAGCCACTGCGCCGGATTGTATTTGCGTCCAGGAAATCAAGGCCCAGGCCTCTGATATGGCCGGGCGTTTCGAGGTGTTGGCTGGCATGAAGGGCTACTTCCACTTTGCCGAGAAGAAGGGCTACTCGGGCGTGGGCATCTACTCACGCCACGAGCCCAGCGATGTGGTGGTGGGTTTTGACATCGAGGAGTTCGATGCCGAGGGCCGCTATGTCGAGACCTGCTTTGATACGCCCACCCGCAAGCTGTCCATCATCAGCTCCTACTTTCCCAGCGGCAGCTCCGGGCCCGAGCGTCAGGAGGCCAAGTTCCGCTTTTTGGCCAAGATGCACGCCCACTTGATGCGCCTCAAGGCCGAGCGCGACTTCATTTTGTGCGGCGACATCAATATTGCCCACCAGAAGGAAGACCTGAAAAACTGGCGCAGCAACCAGAAAAACAGTGGCTTCACCCCCGAGGAGCGCGACTGGATGACAAAGTTGTTGCACAAAACTGAAGAAACCGGCGGCCTGGTTGACGTTTACCGTCATCTGCAGCCTGACACCACCGATGCCTGCTACACATGGTGGAGCAACCGGGGCCAGGCCTATGCGAAGAACGTGGGCTGGCGTCTGGACTACCACCTGGCCACACCCGCAATGGCAGCGCTGGCTCGCACAGAGTCCATCTACAAGGGCGAAAAATTCTCGGACCACGCCCCCATCACCATTGGCTATGACATGACGCTGTAAGTCTCAGTCACAGCCTCGCCTCGAAAACGCCTGCCAGCCATACAGGCGTTTTTGTTTTCAGGATCACTCCATGGCCGAAGTCAGCGGCCGGTTGACCACCACATGCTTCATCACCAGCGTGGAGGTCATGCGCAGCACGCCAGGCAAGCGGGTCAGGCGCTCGTCATACAGTCGCTGATAGGCAGGCAGATCACGCACCACCACCTGCAGCAGATAGTCGGGGTCACCAAACAGGCGCTGGGCCTGCACCACGCTGTCCAGTTGGGCCACTGCCTCTTCAAACTCGGGAACGGATTTGCTGTCCTTGAGCGTGACAAAGACCAGCGATGAGAAGTCCAGCCCCAGCGCCGCCGGGTCCAGCTCGGCGCGGTAGCCACGGATCACGCCTGACTCCTCCAGCGCCCGCACGCGGCGGTGGCAGGGCGAGAGGCTCAGACCCACCTGTTCAGCCAGTTCGGTCACCGTGAGGCGGCCATCGCTTTCCAGCGCAGCAAGAATTTTTCGATCAAGCGCATTCACAGGGCAGATTCTTCCAATTGAAAGCCACTCAGCAACATTTATTGAGAGCACATTCTCGCCTGTCTTCCATATTCTCTCTACATCAACGCTTTTCGAGAGAGTTTCGTGTCAATCGCCGCCCTCACCGCCTTCTGGGCGGTTTCTTTTTTGCTAGTCATCACGCCCGGAGCTGACTGGGCCTATGTGATATCGGCTGGCCTGCGTGGCCGCCCCTTTGTGCTGCCCTCGGTGGTCGGCCTGGCCTGTGGCGCCATGCTGGCCACGCTGGCCGTGGCCGCAGGCGTGGGTTCTCTGGTGGAGCAAAACCCCATGCTGCTGACCCTGCTGACGATTGCCGGCGCCGCCTATCTGGCCTGGCTGGGTATTGCCATGCTGCGCCATCCCTCGGCAGTCAGCTCTGATTCGGAACATGCGCAAGAGGTGGATCAAGGCAGTTGGCGCTGGGCCGTCAAGGGCGCCAGCGTCAGCGGGCTCAACCCCAAACAGCTTTTGCTGCTGCTGGCCCTGTTGCCGCAATTTGTGCACCCCGCCGATTCCTGGCCTGTGGCAGCGCAGATCATGGCCCTGGGCGCCGTGCATGCCGCCAGTTGTGCGCTGGTGTATTACGGCGTGGGCTGGAGCTCGCAAAGCGTGCTGCGCGCCAGGCCCGCTGCCGCCCTGCTGGTGTCGCGCATCTCGGGCTCCCTGATGCTGCTGATTGCCACCTTGCTGCTGCTTGATATTGCTTTTCAATAGATAAAAGAAGAGCGGCTAGCGCCTGTCAATCAATGACTTCAGATGCTTTATTACCTGAAGTCCATGAAAGACAAGCGCTAGCCGCTCCTGTTTTTAAAGATTGTGGAAGCGTTCAGGCGTTCAAGCCTTCAACGCGCCCAGCACCTCATCGAGCATCTTCTTGGCATCGCCAAACAACATGCGGTTGTTTTCTTTGTAGAACAGCGGATTGTCCACACCGGCGTAGCCCGATGCCATGCTTCGCTTCATCACGATAGAAGTCTTGGCCTTCCACACTTCCAGCACCGGCATGCCGGCGATGGGGCTGGTGGGGTCGTCCTGCGCGGCGGGGTTCACGATGTCGTTGGCGCCGATGACGATGGCAACATCGGTGTCGGGGAAGTCCTCGTTGATCTCGTCCATCTCCATCACGATGTCGTAAGGCACCTTGGCTTCGGCCAGCAGCACGTTCATGTGGCCGGGCATGCGGCCAGCCACGGGGTGGATGGCAAAGCGCACTTGCACGCCCTTGTCACGCAGGGTGCGCGTGATTTCATTGACGGTGTGCTGGGCCTGGGCCACGGCCATGCCGTAGCCGGGCACGATGATGACGCTCTTGGCATCGCGCAGCATCTCTGCAGTCTCTGCTGCACTCACAGGAACGACTTCACCTTGTGGCTCTGCAGCCGCTGCATCACCACTCTTTTTGGCCGGTGCGCCGGAGCCAAAACCACCGGCAATCACGCTGATGAAGTTGCGGTTCATGGCCTGGCACATGATGTAGCTGAGGATGGCACCCGACGAGCCCACCAGCGCGCCGGTGACGATCAGCAAGTCATTGCCCAGCATGAAGCCGGTGGCGGCCGCCGCCCAGCCCGAGTAGCTGTTGAGCATGGACACCACCACGGGCATGTCCGCACCGCCAATGGCCATAACCATGTGGATGCCGAACAGCAGGGCGATCACGGTCATCACGATCAGCGGCAGCATGCCTTGCTCAATGGTTTGGGCACGCAGAAACTCACGACCAAACCAGATGACGACCAGCAGCGCAACCAGATTGAGCCAGTGGCGTGCCGGCAGCAGCAGCGGCTTGCCGCCGATCTTGCCGTTGAGCTTGCCAAAGGCGATCAGCGAGCCCGAGAAAGTAACGGCGCCGATCAGAATGCCCACGTAGATTTCAACCTCGTGAATGGCTTTTTCTGCGCCCGTCAGCTGGATGGAGGTATCGACATAGCTGGCAAAACCCACTAGGCAGGCGGCCAGACCGACCAGGCTGTGCATGAGGGCGACCAGCTCCGGCATCTGGGTCATCTTGACGACCTTGGCCGCATACAGGCCAATGCCGCCACCGACAACCAGCGCGCCCACGATCCAGGCCATGCCTTCGGGGCTGACGCGCGGACCAAACACGGTCGCCAGCACGGCCAGCGCCATGCCGACCATGCCGAACAGATTGCCGCGGCGCGATGTTTCAGGGTTGGACAGGCCACCCAGACTGAGAATGAACAAAATGGCGGCGCCCAGGTAGGCCACCGTTGCGAGACTTTGGGACATGGTTGTTTCTCTCTTTTCTCGTTCTTCTTATTTTTGGAACATGGCCAGCATGCGGCGGGTCACGGCAAAGCCACCAAACATATTGATAGCGGTCAGCACTACAGCCGCAAAGGCCAGCCAGCGAATCAGCTCATCAGGGCGACCGGTTCCAGCCGTATCGGGCGGCGCAATCTGCACCAGCGCACCGATGGCGATGATGGAAGAGATGGCATTGGTCACGCTCATCAGCGGCGTATGCAGCGCGGGCGTCACGTTCCAGACCACCATGTAGCCGATAAAGCAGGCCAGCACGAACACGGTGAAGTGACCCAGGAAGGCCTCGGGCGCATAGGCACCAATGAACCAGAAAGCCACGGCGGCAATCGCAAAGATGACCGCCAGTGTCTTGGCGGGCAGCGGGCCGGAGGAACCATGGCCGTGGCCGCCTTTTTTCTGCTCCACGGGCGCTGCCGCAGGCTTGGGGGCGGGCTTGGGCGCTTGCGCGATGGGGGGCGCAGGCCAGGTGATTTCGCCGTCCTTCACCACCGTCAAGCCACGGATGGCGTCGTCTTCCATATTGACCACGGCCACGCCGTCCTTGGCCTTGCACAGCTCTTCGGTCAAGCGCAGCAGGTTGGTCGCGTACAGCGTGGACGACTGCTTGGCCAGGCGCGATGCCAGGTCGGTGTAGCCGATGATGGTCACGCCATGGCGCACCACGGCTTCATTGGGCACGGTCAGCTCGCAGTTGCCGCCCTGCTCGGCGGCCATGTCCACGATCACGCTGCCGGGCTTCATGCTTTGCACCATCTCGGCCGTGATCAGCTTGGGTGCCGGCTTGCCGGGGATCAGGGCGGTGGTGATGATGATGTCCGCCTCTTTGGCCTGCTGGGCGTACATTTCGCGCTGCGCAGCCTGAAAGCCTTCGCTCATCACCTTGGCGTAGCCGCCGCCACCCGAGCCGTCTTCTTCGTAATCGACCTTGACGAACTCACCGCCCAGCGAGGTGACCTGATCGGCCACCTCGGCACGCGTATCGTTGGCGCGCACGATGGCGCCCAGATTGGCCGCAGTGCCAATGGCCGACAGACCGGCCACACCCGCGCCAGCGATAAACACCTTGGCCGGAGGTACCTTGCCTGCGGCCGTAATCTGGCCGTTGAAGTAACGACCAAAAGCGTTGGCGGCCTCGATCACGGCGCGGTAGCCCGAGACTCCGGCCATGGATGTCAGCGCATCCATCTTCTGGGCACGGCTCAAAGTACGGGGCAGCGAATCAATCGCCAGCACGGTCACTTTTTTGGCGGCCAGCTGTTGCATCAGATCGGGGTTTTGCGCGGGCCAGATGAAGTCCAGCAGGATCTGACCTTCGCGCATCAGCGCGACTTCTTCGGTGGTGGGTGGGCGCACCTTAAAGATGATGTCGGCGGCAGCCCAGACAGCGGCCGCATCGGGCAGCACCTCGGCGCCCGCTGCGCGGTAGGCGTCATCGCTGAAGTTGGCGGCATCGCCCGCGCCGGATTCGATAGCGACCTTAAAGCCCAGCTTGATGAGCTTTTCGACCACATCGGGCACGGTGGCCACGCGCTTTTCCAGCGGGAAGGTTTCCCTGAGGATACCGATGCGCTGCGCATCTGCACGCGGCGCCGGAGAAGTGGAAGAGGTAGACATAAAGAGTCTCCTGGAGTTTAAAAAACGGGTTCTCCAGGCCGACTCGCCGCCGACTCATCCTCCTTGCGGGAGGAAAGTGCTTACATGGGCATTGGCACGGCCTGAACGATCTTGAAACTGTGTCGGGCCGCCTTCTTTGAAAGCAAACGCCCGCTGCCTTGCAGCACAAATACGTTGTAGCAGCCCGCACCAGAATGGGGCACTCGCATCTATGCTAGCTCAAATGAGGTATGACGCCGGAAACTGAGCGGGCATTTGTGATGCACCGGCCCTGCCGTGTCATGCTTGCGGGGTTCGCGCATCGCGAGGCTACGCAAACGCACCAAAAACACAAGTCCCCCATGTTGCAATACCACACCGTTCCCGTTACCGCCTTCCAGCAAAACTGCTCTCTCGTCTGGTGCGACCAGACCATGGATGCCGCCGTCATCGACCCCGGCGGCGATATCGAACAGATCGAGTGGGAAGTCGAGCGCCTGGGCCTGAATCTCAAAGCCATCTGGATCACCCACGCCCATATCGACCACGCAGGAGGCACCAGCGAGCTGGCAGCCAAGTACCAATTGGCCATCATCGGACCGCATGAGGGCGACCAGTTCTGGATCGACGGTCTGCCTCAGCAAGGCGCAATGTTCGGCTTTCCACATTCCGATCCCTTTGTGCCCACGCGCTGGCTGCACGATGGCGACACCGTCAGCATCGGCAAGGAAACGCTGAACGTGCGCCACTGCCCCGGCCACACTCCCGGCCATGTGGTGTTCCATGCGCCGCAGATCGACCGTGCCTTTGTCGGCGATGTGCTGTTTGCAGGCAGCATTGGCCGCACCGACTTCCCTCAGGGCAACCACCAGCAGCTGATCGACTCCATCGTGCAGCGCCTGTGGCCCATGGGCGACCAGACCGTGTTCATCCCCGGCCACGGCCCGGAAAGCAGTTTCGGCCGGGAGCGCAAGATGAACCCCTATGTGAGCGGCACCTGAGGACTCTGCACGCCGCCGCACGCTGACAGGCGGCTCTTGCAGATTCATGGCTTCCGTTGCAGCATGGCACGGTCACAACTTGTGACGCCTTTTGATGGAGGAGATCGTATGCGCAACTTATGGAAGGTCTGGCTGGCTTCGGCCTTGGTCAGCAGCTCATTGGTCAGCTTTGCTCAGACGCCTTCTACGGCTCCAGCAGCGCCGGCCGCCAAAACGACACCCGTGCCAGCAAAGCCAGCGGCAGATCCGGCAAAGAAATCAGCTCCGGCTGCTGCCGCCAAGGCGGATATGCAGACCTTTGTCTGCAAGGATGGCTCGTCCATGAGCGCGGCATCCTCCAAAGGCGCCTGCTCGGGCCGCAAGGGCATCGACCAGGAGGCCACCGCCAAAGCCCAGGCTGCGCCTGACAAGGGCAAAGCTGCCAAGGCAGTCGCACCCGGCGGTGGTGCAGACAAGGTCTGGGTCAATGAAGAGACCAAGGTCTATCACTGCCCCGCCTCTCGTTACTACGGCACGACCAAAAGCGGCAAATACATGACCGAAGCCGAGGCCAAGGCGGCAGGCATGAAAGCAGCCAAGAACAAGAGCTGCAGCTGATTCACTGTTTCGAGGCTTCAACCCGGCGCGCTTGACTGTTTTTGCAGCAAGCGCGTTTTTGTTGATCAGTGAAAATGACCTGTTCCGCTTTGCTATCAACGGGTAGCAGCTATGAATCTGATAACAAAGGCAGTGTGCAATGAATGTGTTGGTCGGGCTGATGATGCTGCTGGTGGGTCTGCTGTTTCTCTGGGCCTTTTCTGCCATTCTCATCAGCGCAATCGCCGGACTTGTGGTCACCGGCCTGCTCTGGCTGCTGCTGCACCTGCTGCGACGCACTCAGCTTCAGCGTGCCTATCGCGCCAACCCGGCCCTGGATCTGGAGCAAGCGCTTCAACGCCCACCGCTCTGGATGCAGCTGGGCAAAGCCTTTGCGGTCTGGCTGGGCTGTGCCGCCATGCTGGTCGCGCTGCTTCAACTGCCCGAGAACCTGTACTCCCCCGACCAATTGGTGCTGGCAGCCGGCATCGTCTACCTCGCCAGCCTATGGGCGCTGTTCAAGTGCATAGGCAATTTGCTGAGCCTGAACGAGACACCCGAAGAAGCGTCGCAAACACAGGCGCTGTGGTCGCTGATCGCCAGCCTGATCCCCATGCTGAGCCTGGTCGTCTGGATATTTTTCATTCCCCACACCGCTGGCTGGATGGTGTGGCGAGAAGAGGCTCGCGGCTACTACTCAACCCAGTTGCGCATTGCCCTCAACAACGATAATGCCGAGCACCAACAGGCGCTGCTGACACTGGTGCAGCCCTTGCTTGAGCAAGGCAGCCAGGTCATGCGCCATACCGCGCGCTCTCGCGGCAGCTCCAGCAGCTATACGCTGCGAGCCGCCTTGCCTGCCCGCTATCGCTTTGAGGACGGTGCTTTGCTGGTGCAGATGGCAGGCGTCATGCCCAATCATCAGCTAGAGCAGCATTTGCAGTTGATCGATGCCGTGTCGCAAGGCGCGTTTCCCGGCGCTCTGGCACTGGCCTATGCGCAGTGCCAGCCTACGGCCCAGCGCCTGCAAAAGCAGCGCTTTTTCGGTCAGGGCAGCCAGCTCATGCAGCAGGTGCGCGAATGCGTGCAGACGCGCCAGTCAGAGCTGAACCGCGCCCTGGTGCTGCTGCAAGGGCAGCTGACAGTGAGCCCGCCCCAGATCACATCCTTCAGCCCCTGGTGGAGCAAGGGTCGCTGGCAGGCCGTGGCGCTGCCTGAAGAGGACGAGCTCGCGACCCTCAACGGACTCTGAAGAGAGCCTATTTTTCCAGGGCATCCACCCACTGCCCCGGCTCCAGCCCTTCGATCGAATACGGCCCGATCGCCATGCGTACCAATCGCAGCGTGGGGTGGCCCACGGCTGCCGTCATACGGCGCACCTGGCGGTTTTTGCCTTCGCGGATGACAAGTTCAATCCAGCAGTCCGGAATATTCTGGCGTACGCGAATCGGCGGGTTGCGCGGCCACATGGCGGGCTGGGGCTCTATCAGGCGGGCTTTGGCTGGCAGGGTTTTGCCGTCGTTGAGCTCCACGCCATCGCGCAGGCGCTGCAGCGCGGCTTCATCGGGCACACCCTCCACCTGCACCCAGTAGGTCTTTTCCATCTTGTGGCGCGGGTCGGCAATGCGGGCCTGCAACTGGCCGTCATTGGTCAGCAGCAGCAGACCTTCGCTGTCGGCATCCAGCCGGCCGGCCACATAGACACCGGGCACATCAATCCAGTCCTTGAGCCCCTGCCACTTGCCCTCTGCCGTGAACTGGCTGAGCACGCCATAAGGCTTGTGAAAGCACAGCAGCCGCGTGACTTCAGGCCTGGGCGCAGGCGTGCGCTGCACGCGGCCAGAGGATGCAGAGCGAGTGCTGGAAGTTCGGACCGGGTTGCGACTGGGAGGAAAGGGACGAGGCATGGCGCGAGCTTAGCGTTTGCGCAATGACCGAGAGAGTCTCAATGCCAATCAGGCCGGAAGCCCTTATTCATCAAGCGCTAACAGCTATGGTTTTTGATAATCCGGAAACGCGGCTCCCACCAGCGGCTGCGGATAGACCTCGCGCACGCAATCGAGCCAGGCCTGCGCCGCACGCGAGAGATAGCCCGGGCGCCACATCAGGGCCACTTCCCACTGAATTTCAGGCTCCACCAGCGGGCGGCTGGCCACGCGCTCGGGGTTGTAGCGGGCAATGACATGCTCGAACATCACGGCCACGCCCACGCCCTCCGCCACCAGGTGGCCGATGAAGTCCCAGTAACGGGTCTGCAGCATCACCCTGGGCGTAAAGCCTGCGGCCTCGCACTGCTGCAACACATACTCGTGCAGCGCAAAGTCCGAGGTGTAGAGCACAAAGGGCTGGTCCCGCAAATCCTGCCAGCGCATGGGCTGCGCGGGATCTGGAACGCTGTGAACGGGCAAGACCACGCGGGTCTTTTGCAGGGCCACCGTGCAGCGCTCCAGCGCCGGGTCGGGCGCACTGAACAGACCCAGCGCCATGTCCAGCTTGCCGTCCTGAATCAGCTGGTACTGCGCTCTGGCGCCTTGCTCGTTGACCTCCAGCTCCACGCCCGGATAGCGCTGCTGAAACAGCGCAATCACCGGCGCCATGTAGTGCCCCGTGGTGGGCATGATGCCCACGGACAGCTCGCCCCGGGTGATGCTGTCCACCTCGGCCACCTGCTGGCGCAGCAGCTTGGCCTGCTCCAGCATCTCCAGCCCCCGGTCATAGACCACCTGCCCGGCATCGGTCAGCTGCACGCGCCGCCCCTCGCGCAGCAGCAAAGGGCCGCCCAGCTCGTCTTCCAGCTGCTTGACCATCTTGCTGATGGTGGGCTGGGTCACATACAAGGCCTCGGCAGCCCGTGTGAAGCCGTTTTGCCGCACAACCTCGATGAAATAACGCAGGGCCCGTAAATCCATTGGTATTCCTTAAATGAATCCTAAAAATAAAAATAAGTCATTTTTAGAATATAGGTGAAAACCCTAGAATTCTGCTTATGTCGAATTCTCTGGAAGCTCTTGCCGTTCAGGAGCCCGCCCCTCTGTCTCGCTGGAATCAGGGTGCCAAGGCGACGCTGCAAATCGCCATCCTCAGCGCTATCTGGGTGGCCATGGAAGCGTTGCGCGCCCATTTTGGCTGGAGCATGCCTGCCGGCCTGATCGGTTTTGCACTGCTGACCATCGGGCTTTTCTCCGGCGTCATCAAGCCTGGCTGGCTGCAGGCCGGCACCAACTGGCTGATGGCCGAGATGCTGCTGTTCTTCGTTCCCGCCATGCTGGTGGTAACCGAATACCCCGACCTGATCCGCCAGCAAGGCCTGCGCATTTTGCTGGTCATCGTGGCCAGCACCGCCTGCGTCATGGCCGTGACGGCGCTGGCCGTCGAGCGCGTCTACCGGCTGGAGCTATGGCTGGCCCGGCGCAAATCCACCGCCAGTGCCCGCCAGGCCCTGATGGGCAAGGAGTAAGCCATGCTGTCTGACTCCATGATTGGCGTGCTGTCGCTGCTGGTCACCATTGCCTGCTACTGGGTCAACAAGCAGCTGTACCGCCAGTACAAAAACGTGCTGCTCATGCCCATCATCGCCACGCCGGTGGCGCTGATCGCGCTGGCCCTGCTCACGCAGGTGGGCTTTGCGCAGTACTACGCCCAGACGCACTGGCTGGTCTGGCTGCTGGGCCCCACCACCGTGGCCTTTGCCTTGCCGCTGTATGAGCACCGCAGACTGCTGCAAAAACACTGGATGTCGATTGGCACCGGCGTGATGGCCGCCACCGTGGTGTCGATTGGCACCTCCGTCCTGTTTGCCCAGTGGCTGGGCTTGTCGGAGGACATGGAAAAAGGACTGGCCGTGCGCAGCATCACCACACCGTTTGCCATCGAGGCCGAAAAAGTGCTGGGCGGCCCTACCGATCTGGCGGCGCTGTTTGTGCTGCTGACCGGGGTCAGCGCCATGCTGCTGGGCCAGACCGTGCTGCGCTTTCTGCCCAATATCCGCAGCAAGCTGGCCACCGGCGCCAGCTGGGGCGGTGCCGCCCACGGCAGCGGTGTGGCTCGCGCCCGTCAGGCCGGTGAGGTACAGGCCGTGATGGCCTCGCTGGTGATGCTGATTGCAGGCGCCGTGAACGTGCTGGCCGCGCCCTGGATCAAGACGCTGCTGTTCTGAAGTTAGACCGCCAGATAGCCACCATCGGCATTCAGCACCGTGGCCGTGACATAGCTGGCCATGGGCGAGGCCAGAAACGCAATCGGCCCGGCAATTTCGGCCGCTTCGCCATAGCGCTTCATGGGAATGCGCCTGAGCATGTACTCCACATGCTTGGGGTCCTTGCGGGTCTGCTCCGTCATGCTGGTCAGCATGACGCCAGGGGCCACGGCATTGACGCGAATGCCCTGTGGGGCCAGCTCCAGCGCCATGGTCTTGGTCAGCATTTCCAGCGCTGCCTTGGAGGTGGAATAGGCAATCGAGCTGCCTGCGGCCCGCGAAGCCGCCAGCGAGGTCACATTCACCACGCTGCCCTTGCTGGCGGCCAGCAGCGACTGAAACGCCAAAATGGTATTGCGCGCCCCGTCCACATTCACCGCCATGGTGCGCTGCCACAGCGCGTCGCGGTCTTCGCTGTCAAAGGCGTGCTTGGGGCGCAGGCCCGCATTGTTGACCAGCAGCAGCTGGTGGCCCGATGGCAGTTGCAAGTCTGCAGCCACGGCACGGCAGGCTGCGGCATCGGCCACATCCATCACCACGGCTTGGGCCGGATAGCCGGCATCGACAATGCTTTGCGCCGTCTGCTGCACTGTATCGGCATTGATATCGGCCACCACCACATGGGCGCCCATGGCGGCCAGTTCCTGAGCCACGGCCCGGCCTATGCCCTGGCCTGCGCCGGTGATGAATGCGGTGTGCTGCGCAAGAAAATGCTTCATGAGAAATCCAGAAATTCCAACCGTCTTCTGAGCGAAGACGCAAAAAAACCTGTGCGTCAGAGGCACAGGTTGTCGTGCAGGCCTGCGCTGCGCTCACGGGCTGAAGAAAGCACTTCGCACGGCCATGCCGCTCCAATACTCAATCGACCGAAGCGCCGCTGATCTTGACGATCTGCTCGTAGCGCGCCTGCTCCCTGGCCATGAAGCGGGCAAATTCCTGCGGCGTGCTGGTGACGGTGTCCATCATCATGCTGTCGTAGGTCTTCATCACTTCGGGCGAGCGCAGCGCCTTCACAAAATGCTGATTGAGCTGCTGCACCACGGGCTCAGGCGTGGATGCAGGTGCCACCAGCCCCCACCAGGTGTCGATGGCAAAGCCCGGAATGATTTCGGCCAGCGCGGGCAACTGGGGCAGCAGCTTGCTGCGCTCCAGCGTGGTCACTGCCAGCGGCATCAGCTTGCCCGAGCGAATATTGACGGCTGCACTGGAGAGGTTGTCAAACGACAAATCCACCTGCTGCGACAGCAGCGCCAGCTGCGAAGGCGCACCGCCGTTGTAGGGCACGTGCACGATGTCCAGCCCGGTCTCGCGCTTGAAGATCTCTCCGGCCAGATGGCCTGCGCTGCCATTGCCGCCGCTGCCGTAGCTGAGCTTGCCGCTCTTGCGCTTGGCCCAGGCCATGAAGTCGGCCAGGGTGCGAATGTTCTCGCGCTTGGCGGCCTCGGCATTCATCACCAGCACATTGGGAATGCGCGTCATCTGCGTGATGGGAGCAAAGTCTTTTTGTGCGTCGTAGGGCAGGCTTTTGAACAGCCAGGGGTTGATGGCATTGGTGGCCACCGCCGCAATGCCCACCGTCAAGCCATCGCCGGGTGCGCGTGCAATCGCCGTCATGCCAATGCCGCCCCCTGCGCCGGGGCGGTTTTCCACCACGATGGTGCCCAGCTCGGATTCCAGCTTTTCGGCGATGCGGCGCACGCTCACATCGATGGAGCCACCTGCGGTGTAGGGAACGATGATGCGCAGCGGGCCTTTGCCGCCAGCGATCTGCGCCTGCGCGATGGAGGGGAGTGCCAGTGCGCCCACGCTCATGGCGGCACCAGCGATCAATTGTCTGCGTTGCATTCGAAGTCTCCAGATTTTCGGGCATCCGGGCGATGTGAAATCCCTGCATCGCTCCTGCCTCTACGCGCATTAAACACCAGTTAAAGCGGGCTTTTGCCCGTCCCTTCAAGCTCTCGCAAACACACGCAAAAATAAAAAAAGAAGCTGCAAGCGCTTGCCATCTCTAGCTTTCAACATGTTTTGATGCTGAAAGCAAAGAATAGCCAGCGGATGCAGCTCCCTTTTTTAGGCGGCTTCGCGCTTATACAGACGCTTGCATGCTGCCCGTCTTGAGGTAGCGCTGATGCCAGGCAAAGGCTTCCTCCAGCAAATGCGGTGTGTGCTTGCCGGGCGCATCGCGCAGGGCGCGCTCCAGGTAATCGGTCATGGCGTCCTTGTAGTCAGGGTGCACGCATTTCTCGATCACCAGACGCGCACGCTGCACGGGTGCCAGACCACGCAGATCGGCCAGCCCCTGCTCGGTCACGATGACCTGCACGTCATGCTCGGTGTGATCGACGTGGGACACCATGGGCACGATGGCGCTGATCTTGCCGCCCTTGGCCGTGGAAGGCGTCATGAAGATGGACAGATAGGCGTTGCGCGCAAAGTCGCCGCTGCCGCCAATGCCGTTCATGATGGACGAGCCCATGACGTGGGTGCTGTTGACGTTGCCGTACATATCGGCCTCGATCAGCGCATTCATGGAGATCAGGCCCATGCGGCGAATCAGCTCGGGGTGGTTGGAGATCTCCTGCGGGCGCAGCATGATGCGCGAGCGGAATGTGTCGATATTGGCCAGAAAGCGCTCCATGGCCTCGGGGCTCAGCGCCAGCGAGGTGGTGGAGGCCGTCGCCAGTTTGCCCGACTCCAGCATGTCCAGCATGCCGTCCTGCAGCACTTCGGTATAGGCGTTCAGGTTGTCAAACGGGCCGGTGTTCAAGCCTGCCAGCACGGCATTGGCAATATTGCCCACACCGGATTGCAGCGGCAGCAGCTCGGGCGGCAGACGGCCAATTTTCACCTCCTGCTGCAGAAATTCGATGATGTGCTGGGCAATGCGCTGCGAATCGACATCAGGGGCAGTAAACGCAGCCAGCTTGTCGCGCTGCTGCGTGGGCACCACGGCGATGACCTTGCTCAGATCGCAGTGCAGATACGGGTCACCAATGCGGTCAAACGGGTGCTCCATGGGAATGGGCTTGCGCTTGGGTGGCACGGCCGCGCCGTAGTAGATATCGTGCATGCCTTCCAGCTCGGCGGGCTGGGCGCTGTTGACTTCCAGAATGATCTTGTCGGCCTGCTCCAGCCAGGTCTTGTTGTTGCCCACCGAGGTCGAGGGAATCAAACGGCCATCGGGCAAGATGCCCGCCACTTCAATCACCGCCACATCGAGGTGGCCAAGGAAGCCAAACCACACGTACTGCGCGACGTGGGACAGGTGAATGTCCACGTACTGCATTCGCCCGTCGTTGATCTCTTTGCGCACCGTGGGGTCGGACTGGTAAGGCAGGCGGCGTTCAATGCCGTGCACCTTGGCCAAGGCGCCATCCAGCTCGGGAGAGGTTGAGGCTCCCGTCCACAGGCTGATGCGGAAGTTGCCGCCGTTGGCGTTTTGTTCTTCAATACGACGCGCCAGCGCTTGAGGCACAGACTTGGGAGCGCCTGCGGGCGTGAAGCCACTCATGCCCAGCGTCATGCCAGACTGAATGAGGCTGGCAGCCTGATCGGCTGTCATGATGCGTTCGCGCAATGCAGGGCACAGCACGCGGTCTGCGGGCGATGCGGCGGTAAAAGTGGTTTGCATGAAGGTGTCTCGTCGTGCCTGTCATTCCAGCGCCAAAGCGGAACAGCAGTCTTTTTGTACTTGGGCGGTTGCACTTTGATGGGTGCGAACCCGGATTGGACTACGACACTCTCTTTGTTTCCATCGTAGTTGACTAGAGGAAACCCCAATGTGCTTTTTTCAGAAACTCGAATCTCCTACATTGAAAATTAAAAAGGTGAGCAGAATGTCTTTCCCCATGAATGACTTAAGCGCAAAACACCGTAAACAACTTGTCATATTCAATAGTTAGCAAAGACAGAGAAGCCCAGCAAAAAAATTGGCATCTTTGTGGCTCCTGCAGACATAGGCTGACAAGCCTGCCCTCTCGCCCCAACCAAAATTCTTCGCATGGCCTCTGACTTTTCGACATGGCGGCTCAAGCTGCTGAATTTCACCAATCCCCTCAAACCTCTGATGGATGCGCTGCAGCTGTGGCTGCAGGCCGATGGACTGCGCATGAGCGCCGCCATGTCTTTCTACGGCATGCTGAGCCTGGCCCCCCTACTGCTGGCCGTGGTGGGCCTGCTGGGCTGGTGGATGGACCGCAGCTATGTAGAGAGCACCTTGATTGCGCAAATTCAGGATGTCGTGGGCGATCGTGCGGCGCAAGTCGTGCAAGGCGCGCTGTCCAGCGCCCAAAGCTCGGATCAGGGCTCGCTCGCATCCATCCTGGGTCTGGTGATGATGCTTTCGGGGGCTACAGGTGTGTTCGTCGAGCTGCAGGCCTCGCTAGACAAACTCTGGTCCATGGGTGAAGACACTGGGCCCGCAGAAAAAAAGCCTTGGTGGAGCATGGCAATTTCCCGGCTCTGGGGTCTGAGCTATGTGGTCGGCCTGGGCTTTTTGCTGCTGGTCTCCATGGTGCTTTCCACGGCCATCCAGATGATTACCAAATGGGCTAACGACGAGCTGCAGCTTGTGCCCCTGGGCCCTGTCATGGGCATCATCAACGAAAGCCTTTCGTTTGGCATTGCCGTGCTGCTGTTCTGGGGACTGATGCGCATGGGAGCGGGCACCAAACCATCAACCAAGTACCTGCTGCTGGGCTCGGTGCTGGGTGCCGCGCTGTTCACCATTGGCAAGCAGGCACTGGCCTGGTATTTGTCTACCGCCGCCGTGGTCTCCGCCTACGGCGCAGCAGGCTCGCTGGTCGTGGTGCTGATGTGGTTTTACTTCACCTCGGCCATCTTGCTGCTGGCGGCGGCCACCGCCAAGGCCTGCAGCCGCGCCAAAGTCTGCGTGAATATGCCATTTGTTTCACGCCAGCCAACAAGCCCCGGAGCCCAGGACATAGAGCGCCTGCCACAGAGCGCAGGAGAGAACATCTGAGCAGTCCTCAGACGCAAAAAAGGCCTGCAAATGCAGGCCTTTTTTGAAGCGAGCTGCCTTACTTTTCCACGAAAGCGCGCTCGATGACGAAGTCACCGGGCGTCGTAGTGTTGCCTTCCTTGAAACCGCGCTTTTCCAGCAGTTCCTTCAGCTCAGACAGCATGGCAGGGCTGCCGCACAGCATGACGCGGTCGGTCTCGGGGTTCAGATCGGGCAGGCCCAGGTTCTGCGGGAAAGTGCCGTTGTTGATCTGCGTGGAGATACGGCCCTGGTTGCGGAAGGGCTCGCGCGTCACCGTGGGGTAGTAGTGCAGCTTGCCCTTGACGATCTCGCCCAGGAATTCGTGCTCGGGCAGTTCCTTCTCGAACAGCTCCTGATAGGCCAGCTCCTGCACCTGGCGCACACCGTGCACCACGACCACGTTGTCAAAACGCTCGTAGGTTTCGGGGTCGCGGGCCACGGCCAGCCAGGGAGCCAGGCCGGTGCCGGTACCGATCAGGTACAGGTTCTTGCCGGGCAGCAGGTAGTCGATGAGCAGCGTGCCTGTGGGCTTCTTGCCCACGATCACGGTGTCACCCACCTTGATATTTTGCAGCTTGGAGGTCAGAGGGCCTTCGGGCACCTTGATGGACAAAAACTCCAGATGCTCTTCGTAGTTGGGACTGGCAATGGAATAAGCACGCAGCAGATTCTTGCCATCCACCTTCAGGCCAATCATGGTGAAGTGGCCGTTGGAAAAGCGCAGCGATGTATCGCGGGTCGTGGTGAAGGAGAAAAGACGGTCGGTCCAGTGGTGAACCGACAGCACGCGTTCTTCTAGAAAAGCACTCATGATTCGTCTGGAAATAAAAATTCGAAGCAGAAACCTGCGCGGCAAAACGCTGGGCGGTGGCGGAGCACTGTAGAGCGGCGCAGGCCGATTCTGTTAGCGCGTTGGCTGCCGGTTGCCAAGCGGGACAAGTCCCATATTGTCCGGCAATTGCACATCAACGGGTGCGCCTCAGATCAATGACTTGAGATTGAATAGTGATAAGCAAAATGACGCCAGCCATAACGGCCGACGCAATAAGCATCGCAGCATTCTTGACGCATAGAAAACGCTGCTCTAGGATGGCAGCCCATGCGCTTTGAACAAGCGCTTTATTTTTCATAATTAATGCTCAATTTGAGCATTAATTAAAATTGCGCGGCCCTGCGTATCAGAGCGACGACCGCCACCGACCACCAAGGAGAATGACAATGCAGCTGCGCTGGACCCTGCCCCTGCTGACACTGGCCGCCCTGCCCGCCTGGGCGCAAGGCGTGATCAAGATTGGCGAAATCAATAGCTACAAGGCGCAACCCGCCTTTCTGGAGCCCTACAAAAAAGGCATGGAGCTGGCCGTCGAGCAAGTCAACGCCGCTGGCGGCGTGGCGGGCAAGAAGCTGCAACTCATCGTGCGTGACGACAACGCCACACCGGGCGATGCCGTGCGCGCTGCAGAAGAGCTGTACAGCCGCGAGAAGATTGATGTGCTCACGGGCAGTTTTCTCTCGCACGTAGGTCTGGCGCTGACCGACTACGCCAAGCAGAAAAAGCGTTTCTTCCTGGCCTCCGAAACGCTGACCGACAAGGTGGTCTGGGCAAACGGCAACCACTACACCTACCGCCTGCGCGGCTCCACCTATATGCAGACCGCCATGCTGGTGGAAGAAGCGCTCAAGCTCAAGAAAAAGCGCTGGGCCATTGTCTACCCCAACTATGAATACGGTCAGTCCGCCGTTGCCACCTTCAAGGCGCTGATGAAGGAAAAGCAGCCCGACATCGAGTTCGTGGCCGAGCAAGCTCCCGCCCTGGGCAAGATCGATGCCGGCTCGGTCGTGCAGGCGCTGGCGGACTCCAAGCCCGACGCCATCTTCAACGTGCTGTTTGCCACCGACCTGGGTAAGTTTGTGCGCGAGGGCAATACACGTGGCCTGTTCAAGGGGCGCGAAGTCGTGGGCCTGCTGACGGCCGAGCCCGAGTATCTGGACCCGCTCAAGAAGGAAGCGCCGATTGGCTGGACCGTCACCGGCTATCCCTGGTATTCCATCAACACGCCCGAACACAATGCCTTCCTCAAGGCCTATCAGGCCAAGTTCAAGGACTACCCGCGTCTGGGCACCATCGTGGGCTATAACGCCATCCAGTCGATTGCAGCAGGCCTGCGCAAGACCAATGGTGACCCCGATACCGAAAAGCTGATTACCGCCTTCAAGGGTCTGGAAGTCAGCACCCCGTTCGGCCCCATCACCTACCGTGCCCAGGACAACCAGTCCACCATGGGCGCGTACGTCGGCAAGACGGCTTATGACGAAAAGCTCAAACGCGGCGTGCTGGTGGACTATCGTTATGCCGATGGCAAAAACTACCAGCCTACGGATGCAGAAGTGAAGCGCCTGCGCCCTGCTGCTGCACAGTAATAAACACATTAAAAATGTGAGCTGGTAGCGCTTGCTGTTGATTGATTTCAAATGCTTTTCATGGCGAAATCAATCACTGGCAAGCGCTACCAGCTATTGTTTTAAGAAAGCTACTCCCCATGAGTGCATCCGGCCTGCTGGCTCAGTTGCTCAACGGCCTGGCCAGCGCATCGTCGCTGTTTCTGGTGTCCGTCGGGCTGTCGCTGATCTTTGGCGTCACCCGTACCATCAACTTTGCCCATGGCTCGTTCTACATGCTGGGCGCTTTCATCGCCTACAGCAGTGTGGATGTGCTCTCGCCCCATATCGGCTTCTGGCCCGCGCTGCTGCTGGCTCCGCTGGCTTGTGGCGTGCTGGGCGCACTGACCGAGATGCTCCTCTTGCGCCGCATCTACAAAGCGCCTGAGCTTTTTCAGCTGCTGGCGACCTTTGCGCTGGTGCTGGTCATCAAGGACGCCGCCCTGTGGCTGTGGGGCGCAGAAGAGCTGTTCGGCCCGCGTGCCGAGGGGCTGGAAGGTTCTGTGGAAATTCTGGGCCGGCAGTTCCCCACTTACGATCTGTTTTTGATCGCTGTAGGCCCATGCGTGCTCTTGGGTTTGACGCTGTTACTCACCAAGACCCGCTTTGGCACCCTGGTGCGCGCCGCCACGCAGGACCGTGAAATGGTAGGCGCTCTGGGCGTGAATCAGGCCTGGCTGTTCACCGCCGTATTTGCGCTGGGCACGCTGCTGGCGGGCCTGGGTGGCGCGCTGCAATTGCCGCGTGAGCCCGCCAGCCTGGAGATGGACATGCTGAGCATTGGCGCCGCCTTTGTGGTGGTGGTCGTCGGCGGCATGGGCAGCATTCCCGGCGCCTTTCTGGCCGCACTGCTGGTGGCAGAACTCAAAGCCGTCTGCATCTGGCTGGGCGTGCAAGACATTGCGGGCGTGGAGATTTCTTTCTCCAAACTCACGCTGGTGGTGGAGTTTCTGGTCATGGCCGCCGTGCTGGTCTGGCGGCCCTGGGGCCTGCTGGGCAAGCCGCAGTCCCTTAGCCGCAACAGCGGTGAGCCCGAGCAACCCCTGCGCCCGGCCGGGCGCACTGCCACTTCAGGCTGGGTGGCGCTGCTGGCGGCCTTGGTGCTGCTGCCAATCATGAGCAGTGTCGTGAGTGGTGATGCCGGCAGCTACAGCACCGTGCTGCTGACCGACATCTTTATCGCCGCGCTGTTTGCGGCCAGCCTGCACTTCATCCTCGGGCCCGGCGGCATGCACTCCTTTGGTCATGCGGCCTACTTTGGACTGGGTGCCTATGGCGCAGCGCTGCTGGTGCGCACGCTCGATCTGCCCATGCCCGCCGCCCTGCTGCTGGGCCCGCTGGCCGCTGCGGCCGGTGCTTTGCTCTACGGCTGGTTCTGCGTGCGGCTGTCGGGCGTGTATCTGACCATGCTGACACTGGCGTTTGCACAGATCAGCTGGGCCATCGTCTTTCAATGGGATGACTTCACGGGCGGCAGCAATGGCGTGACCGGCGTGTGGCCGCCCGAATGGGCATCCAGCGGTGCCAACTTTTACTGGCTGGCTCTGGGCCTGTGCGCTGTGGGTATTTATCTGCTGCGCCGCCTGCTGTTTTCTCCGCTGGGCTATGCGCTGCGCGCATCGCGTGATTCCGCTTTGCGTGCCGATGCCATTGGCATCGACGTGCGCCGCATTCAGTGGATGGCCTTCGTCATCGCCAGCCTGTTTGCCGGCTTGGCCGGTGCGCTGTTCGCTTTCAGCAAAGGCGGTGTGGCACCTGATGCCATGTCGGTCACCAAATCGGTGGATGCACTGGTCATGGTGCTGCTGGGTGGCGTGCAGACGCTGGCCGGCCCCCTGGTGGGCGCAGCCGCCTTCACCTGGCTGCACGACACCGTGGCCCGCAACACCGAGTACTGGCGCGCACTGATGGGCGCCACCATGCTGATTCTGGTGCTGCTGGCACCGCAAGGCATTGCAGGCTATGCGCAAATGCTGTGGACCAAGCTGACGACCCCAAGAGCAGACGAGAAGGCCCAGGCAACGACAGAGGGAGAGCGCGCATGAGCCTGCTGCAAGTCCAGAACATCAGCAAGTCCTTCGGCGGCGTACAGGCCGTGCAGAACGTCTCTTTCAGCCTGCAAGCCGGCGAGATGCTGGCCCTGATAGGCCCCAACGGCGCGGGCAAAAGCACCAGCTTCAACATGGTGGGCGGGCAGCTCACGCCCGACAGCGGTCAGGTGCTGCTGGGTGGCCAGTCCATCACCGGCCTGCCGCCGCGCGCCATCTGGCGGCTGGGTGTCGGCCGCACGTTTCAGATTGCACAGACCTTTGCCTCGCTGACGGTGGCAGAAAACGTGCAGATGGCCCTGCTGTCGGCAGATCGCAAGATCTTCAGCTGGTGGCCGCGTGCCGCCAGCCATCGCCGTGCCGATGCGCTGGCTTTGCTCCAGCAGGTGGATATGCAAGCCCAGGCCGACCGCCCTTGCAGCGCCCTGGCCTACGGCGATGTCAAGCGCGTGGAGCTGGCCATGGCGCTGGCCCATGACCCGCAACTGCTGCTGATGGATGAGCCCACGGCCGGCATGGCCCCGGGCGAGCGCGTGGCGCTAATGCAGCTGACGCGCCAGATTGCGCAGCAGCGCCAGATGGGCGTGCTGTTTACCGAGCACAGCATGGATGTGGTGTTTGGCCTGGCCGACCGCGTAGCCGTGCTGGTGCGCGGTCAATTGCTGGCCGAAGGTACGCCGCAAGCCATTCGCGCAGACGAACGTGTGCAGCAGGCTTACCTTGGCACTGGTCTCGTCTTGGAAAAACATGACCTCCCCTCCCCCTGAAGCGCTTCGCGCCTTCCCTCTCTCTAGCGCTACGCGCTGGAGGGAGACGGCACCCTCGCCGCGTGGCGGCTCTTGCTCGGTGCCACTCGTCAAAATCTCGTCTGCTTCACCGGTAGTCAACGATGATTGTCATTCCCTATCATTTTTAATGAAGAACATAGCAGGCAGCACATGATGGAAAAGGGCCAGAGCCAAAAATTGCTTGAAGTTCAAGACCTGAGCGCCTGGTATGGCGCGGCCCATATCCTGCACGGCCTGTCGCTGAACGTGGGCCGTGGTGAAGTCGTGGCACTGATGGGACGCAACGGCGCGGGCAAATCCACCACCCTCAAAAGCATTGCCGCACTGGTGCCACGCCGCGAAGGAAAAATTCTTTTCAGGGGCGAAGATATTGCACGCAAAGCCTCGCACCAGATCGCCCAGCGCGGCCTAGGCTATGTGCCCGAAGACCGCCGCATCTTTACCGAGCTAACCGTGCTGGAGAACCTCGAAGTCGGTCGGCAAAAGCCACGCCAGTGGGCCGACGGTGCAGCGCTGCCGCACTGGACGCCCGAGAAGCTGTTTACGCTGTTCCCCAACCTGGGCGAGATGCCCCAGCGCCTGGGCGGCCGCATGAGCGGTGGCGAGCAGCAAATGCTGTCCGTCGCCCGCACGCTCATGGGGCAGCCTTATCTGGTGCTGCTCGATGAGCCTTCCGAGGGGGTGGCACCCGTCATCGTCGAACAGATGGCGCGCACCATTCTGGAACTCAAGGCCCAGGGCATTGGCATCTTGCTCAGCGAGCAGAACCTGCCGTTTGCCGAGGTCGTGGCCGACCGCGCCTATGTGCTGGAAAAGGGCCAGGTCGTGCACCAGGCCAGCATGGCCGAGCTGGCCTGCGATGCGACAATTCGCCAAAAATATTTAGGTGTTTGAAGCGAGAGAGCGTTGATGAGTGGCCTGCAAATTGTGTATGTTCTGACCAATCCCGCCATGCCGGGGCTGGTCAAGATTGGAAGAACCACGCTGGAGGAAGTCGATGGGCGAATGAAGCAGTTGTTCAGCACCGGGGTTCCCGTGCCGTTTGACTGTGCTTTTGCCTGCCGGGTACCCAACTCTCTCGAGGTGGAAAAAGCGCTGCATCACGCCTTTGGCAATGTCCGCATCAACACCAATCGGGAGTTCTTTCGCATTGAGCCCGACCGCGTCATCTCCATCCTCAAATTGCTGCATGTGGAAGACGCCACACAAGAGGTCGAAAGCGTCATTGAAGCCGATGCCACCTGCGCAGATCTGCAGGCCGCCGAGAGCATGAAAAAGCGCCGCCCGCGCATGGATTTCACCGAGCTGCAAATTCCTGTCGGCAGCGTGCTTGTACACAACAACACAGGCGTTCAGGTGACAGTTTGCAGCGCCAAGACTGTGCTCCACAACGAGCAGGAATGCTCGCTCACCGCCGCCACGCGCAAAGTGCACGGGCTGGCTGAGAACTACATGCTCCAGCCCTCGCCCTTCTGGTCCTTCAACGGCAAAACCGTGCAGGAAATCTACGAAGACTGGTATGCCGACCTGGAGACCGAGTAAGCGCCTCCAAGGAGGGCTTACTCCACAACCACAGGGCTGAACTCGGGCGGCGCGCCAAAGTAAGCACGTGGCGATGGCGGCTGCGCTCCGTCAATATCCTGCACGCCGTACTGACTGGCCAGCTCAGCGGTGTAGAACACGCCGCCGGAGCGCTTTTCAAGGCACTGCGGGTCATCATGCAAAGCCAGCACCACGCGACCTATGAACTGCGGCGTTTCGGCACTGTCATAGCTGTCACCGTACTTGTGGGGCTCGGCTTCGCAGACCCGCTGCGAGCGCTCGGTCTTGACCAGCCCCGGCCATAGCGCAACCACGCTCACCCCTGCAGGCTTGAAGTCATAGGCCATGTCGAACGTCATCTTGTCCGTGCCTGCCTTGCCCGCGCCATAGGCCGGGCCGTGCATATAGCAGCGGCTGCCTGCGGACGAGATATTGACGACCAGCCCACGCGCAGTGATCAGCAGATCAGCGGCCTCGTGGCACGCCACATAGTTCGAGCGCAGCCCCACGTCAAGCAGCGAGGTCATCGCCAGCGGCTTCTTCCAGAAGGGGCCGACTTCGGTCAGCGGATCGGGAATGGCAATGGCGCAATTGACCAAGATATCCAGCCGGCCATGCTCGCGGCGCACTCGCTCAAACAGCGCGGCCACCTGCAGATCATCACCATGGTCACAGGCCACGGCAATACCGGTACCTCCCGCGGCCGTCACATCGGCTGCTGTTTGCCCCACGGTGCCGGGCAGGGGCGAGTCACCCTCTTTCACGCTACGCCCCGTCACATAAACGGTCGCACCTGCTGCGCCCAGGACCAGCGCCACACCGCGGCCCACGCCACGGCTGGCCCCTGTCACCACACAGATCAATGCATCGCTCATGCTGCCTCCTTTGTTTGCTTTTCAGGCAATGTGGCGCAGCCGCGTGGCCCAGGCAACCTCTGTCAGGACTATCGGGTTATCGCTAGCCTTTATGCAAAAGCGGTCGCGGCCAAGTGCGGGCGCTGCGACACGCTTTGCAGCCAGCGGCACAGCTGCGGGTATTGCGATGGGGTGATGGTTCCTGGCAGGCGAAAGTTCACATACTCGGCCGCCACGGCAATCACCAGCTGATCCAGCGTGAAGGCCTGCTCTTGCAGTGCAGGCAGGTCTTGCTCCAGCAGCGCCAAGGCCCTCTGCATGGCTGCCAGCCGGCGCTGCCCGATGACCGTGGCATCGGCATTCGCGTCATGCTTGCGTGCAATCACGGTGCTGAAGGCCGCTTCCATCAAGCCATAGCCCACACTGGTGCGCGCCAAGGTGGCGGCCATCTCCTGCGCGGGCAGCAGCGATGCGCCATGACCCAGCGTGTCCAGGTACTGGGCAATCAGCAGAGACTCGGCAATGGCATGGCCATCTTCCGTGAGCAGCACAGGAATGCGAGCTTGCGGATGAACGGCCAGCAAGGCCGGGTCATTGGCCCAGGGATCACACCAGACCAGCTCCGGGTTCAGCCCTTTTTCCAGAGCGATTACACGTGCCACACGTGCAAAGGGAGAAGTGGCATTCAAAAACAAACGCATGTCATCCATCCAAATAAAAACAATAGCTGCTGGCGCTTATGCAGTCTGTTCTGGAGCTTGTTTTGAGCGAGAAAACGCAACCAGTATCGCGCCCAGCGCCAGCGCCACACAGCCCAGCACAAACAGGCTGCGATAGCTGCCCGTCTGCGCATAGATAAATGCCATCAAATAGCCCGCCGTGGCCTGCAAAAGCGCAAACGCAGCCGTGGCATAGCCCCACATTTTTTTGTGCTGTGCCGGGCCAATCAGCTGCATCAGATAACCCGAGGTAATGGCTGCCATGCCCGGCGACAGCGCCCCCACCACAAAGCCCGACAGTGCATGGCCGGCAAACCCCACCCAGACCAGCGGCAGGCCTATGGCCACGGCCTTGAGTGCATAGGCCCCGGTGGTCGTTCCCCACCAGCCCCAGCGCGTGGCGCAGAAAGCCGCACACAAAGGCCCGGCAATCGCGCCCAGGCCGAAAAATGCCCATTGGGTGGAGGCGTAGCCCGCGCCCAGTTGCAGCTCGCGGTCCAGATAGTCCACCCAGAATACGGTGTGCGGCACAAAGCCAAAGGCATCGCAGGCATAGGCAATGAACACCAGCACCACGGCCAGACTCCACAGCCTTGCCGCAGGTACAGCCGCCGTCGCCGCTGGTGTGATGGCCACCGGCGCATGCGGATGAATCTGGCGCGCGGCCCGCCAGCCCACCAGCAACGCCAGCGCGCACAGCGCCGTCAGCGCCCACCACACGGCGCCCAGGCTGCTGCGCGCAAACATGGGCACCAGCGTGGCAGCCAGCAAAGCACCCACACCGATACCGCAGAACATCAGCGGCCCCAGCGTGGCACGGCGCCGAGGCGCGGCAGCGGCCATGGCCACCGAAGGGCCCAGCACCATCAACGTAGCGCCCGCAATGCCCGATATCAGCCGCCAGACAAAGAACAGCGCCATGGGCTGCGCAAAGCTGCAGCCCACAAAGCTGAGCATCACAGCCACCCAGCAGATCAGCAGCACACGCAATGCGCCAAAGCGCTCGGCCAGCGGCGCAGCAGCCAGTGCCCCGATCAGATAGCCCAGCAAATTGGCGGCCCCCAGATAAGCCACCTGCTCGCCACTGAACCAGCCTGCATGCACCATTTGCGGCATCAACGCCGTATAGGCAAAGCGGGCCAGACCTACGCCGCTCAAGGTGGCCATGAAGCCGGTCAGCAACAGGGGGAGTTCTTTGCGTTCAATCACGGCCTGTATTCCTGAAAATTGGCAGCAAGCCTAAACGCAGCAACTCAATCATGTCCAATGATTCAAAATGATAGGGAAAATCCATATTCAAGATAGCGGAGCAATCCATGCAACTCAAGTCCCTGCGCATGTTTGAGGCGGTCTGCGACAGCGGCAGCTTTGGCATTGCTGCCCAGCAGCTGCACACCGTACAGTCCAATGTCACAGCGCATATCAAAAAACTTGAAGACGAAGTAGGCGCGCAATTGCTGGTGCGGGCCAACCCGGTTTTCCCCACCCCGGCCGGACGTACGCTGCTGGAGCATGCAAGACCCATGCTGCAGTCGCATGACCGGGTACTGGCGCTGCTGCAAAACCAGCAAGCTGACATCGCAGCCATCAGCGGAGTGCTGCGCATAGGTTCGATGGAAACCACAGCGGCGCTGCGCCTGCCCGCCCTGCTGACAGAGCTGCGCAGACTGCAGCCAGCGATTGATCTGGAGTTGAATGCCCAGCCCAGCGCCAGCTTGCTGGCCGAGCTGCAGGCGGGCCGCATTGACTGCGCCTTTATCAACGGCGCAGCTCCCCACAGCGAACTGCTGTCCTGGCCCGTGTTTCGCGAAGAGCTGGTGCTGGTCAGCCAGCAAGCGCTGGCCCGGTTCCCTTCGCCTGAAGAGTTGAGCCGCGCCGTTTTTCTGGCGTTTCGCCAGGGCTGCAGCTATCGCCAGCGCATCGAGCTGCTGATGGCTTCGCAAGGCGTCAACGCCGTGCGCATCATGGAGCTGGGCATGCTGGACACCATCCTCGGCTGCGTCGCCGCAGGCATGGGCTATGCCTTGCTGCCCCGCGCTCTGGTTGAAGCGCAGCAGCCACGGTTTCACGTGCATTGGCTGGCCCTTCCCGGCTCAGCAAGGCGCGATCTGGCCATGGTGGACACCTGCTTTGTGACGGGCAAGCTGCAAGGCTGGTCTCCTGCCATGCATGCGTTTGCCCAAGTGCTGGGAATCGATGCGCAGGCCCCTCTCACGTCATCCATGCGGCCAAGCGCTTCGTGATGCTGACGGGCAGAGGCCTTGACACTGTGCATCACCGCATCACTACATCACTGCGGCATCAAGGCTCTGCGGTATTGCAAGGCTTCAGCCACATGGGTTTGCGTGATGGTGCTGGAATCTGCCAGGTCGGCAATGGTGCGCGCCACCTTCAAGGCGCGGTGCGTGCCGCGTGCTGACCAGCCCAGTCGCGCAGCCGCCTTGTGCGCAAAGGTCAGTGCCGCGGGCTCCAGCTGCAAATGCTCATCCAGCTGCGCCCCCTGCAGCAGATGATTGGGCACCCTCTGACGCTGCAAAGCCTTGGCGCGGGCCGCACTCACGCGCTGCTGCACGGCGGCGCTGCTCTCACCTTCTGCTGCGGCCAGCAACTCTTCCGGCTGCAGGGCTGCCACCTCCACGTGCAGATCAATGCGATCGAGCAACGGCCCGCTGATGCGCGCCTGATAACGCACCACCTGATCGGGCGTGCAGCGGCAGGCCCGCACACGCGAGCCCCAATAGCCACAAGGACAAGGATTCATGGCCGCAATCAGCTGAAAGCGTGCCGGAAATTCGGCCCGCTGCGCAGCGCGCACAATGGTGATGTGGCCCGTCTCCAGCGGCTCACGCAAGGCCTCCAGCGCACTGCGAGCGAACTCGGGCAACTCATCCAGAAACAAGGCTCCGCCATGGGCGTATGAGATCTCTCCGGGCCTGGGCGGCGATCCTCCACCCACCAGTGCCACAGAACTGGCCGTGTGATGGGGCGATGCAAAAGGCCGCTGGCGCCACAGCGCGGGCGTGAAGCGGTTGCTGAGACTGGCAATCGCTGCGGCCTCCAGCGCTTCCTCATCGGTCATCGCGGGAAGCAAACCTGCAAAACGCTGGGCCAGCATGGACTTTCCAGAACCCGGAGGGCCGATCATCAATACCCCATGCGCCCCAGCCGCTGCAATTTCAAGAGCACGCTTGGCTTGAATCTGGCCACGCACTTCACGCAAATCAAGGGCGTGCTGCACGGCTTGCGCAGCCCTGGCCTGCACTTTTTGCCAGCCTTGTTCGGTCTCTGCATCGACAGCATCACCATTCGTGTCATGAGGGATGAACTGCCGCACCACAGCGAGCAGATGAACGGCGCTGAAGACTTCGATGGTCGGGACAAAAGCTGCCTCTTGCGCGCTTTCGGGCGGCAGCACCAGACGCGCACGGTGCTGCTGGCGTTGCAAGGCCAGAGCGGTAGCCAGTGCCCCGCGCACAGGCCGCAGCGCACCGGTCAATGACAGCTCACCGGCAAACTCATAATCGGCCAGCTGGGCTGCATCGATCTGGCCGCTGGCCGCCAGAATGCCCAGCGCAATGGGCAAATCAAAGCGCCCCGAATCCTTAGGCAGATCGGCGGGCGCGAGGTTGACGGTAATGCGCTTGTTGTTCGGAAACTCCAGCCCCGCATTGACGATGGCTGCCCGCACGCGCTCACGCGCTTCCTTGACTTCCACATCCGCCAGTCCGACCAGCGTGAAGCAAGGCAATCCGTTGGCCAGATGAACTTCCACGGTGACACCGGGAGCATCCAGCCCCAGCAAGGCACGACTTTGAACCAGCGCCAGTCCCATAAGCTCCTCACCCGCGTCACCTGACGCAGCACAGAGGGTATGCGGGAGTCTGTGGCCTAGGCAATAGGGATGAGCAGGACTCCGAGCGTGTTGACACGCCTCAGGGCTTGACGGGCCGCCGCCCCAGGCGGCGCTCGGCCTTGGGAAAGTCTTCCTGCTGCTGCATGGCCTCGGCCCGCTGACTGATCTTGGCAAAGACCTGCGACAGCGTCTGCAGCTGCGCCTCGCTGATATCGCCCAGCAGCTGCTGATTGATGAGCTGCACCTTGGGAAACAGCTCCTCGTACAGCGCCTGCCCCGATGCCGTCAGCTGCACCAGGGCATGGCGGCCATCACCGGCGATGGCGCGCTTTTGCACTAGCGCCTTGGCAATCAGGGCCGAGATGGTGCGCGAGGTCCGGGTTCTATCCAGCCGCACCTGCTCTGCCAGTTGCGAGGGCTGCAGCGGCCCCTTGGCGGCCAGCAGGCTGATCATGGCCCACTCCCTGCGGGTGATGCCAAAGCCGCCTTCGCACAGTCGCACCACCATGGTTCCCGCCGTACGGCTCAGGCAGGCCAGTTGGTAGAGAAACAGGTCGTCCAGTTCGGACGGCTGTCTCCAGGGGTGGCTTGGCGGCTGGCTCATGGCACGTGTCTTTGGGTTTTCTCTAGGAATGATGGATTAGATCCATTATCGAGTCACTGCTTACAGTGGCTCCAAAGAAAACGACAGGAGACACCATGCTTTGCACTCGTATCGCCCGCCGCACTCTGGCCGGGCTGGCGGCCGCCGCGCTTCTGACGGCATCCCATGCTGCCGACAACTGGCCCGCCAAGCCCATACGCATCATCGTTCCCACGCCGCCAGCCGGCCCTTCCGACATCGCCGTGCGCCCGCTCGCGGAGGCCGTGCAAAAGGCGCTAGGTCAAGCCGTGATCGTCGAGAACCGGGCCGGTGCCAATGGCAATATCGGTGCGGCCGAGGTCGCCCGCGCCCCGGCCGACGGCTACACATGGCTGTGGGCCATGGACCCGGTGCTCACCGTCAACAAGCATATCTACAAGAACATCGGCTACTCCAGCGATGCCATCGTGGTGCTCAACGCCGCCGCCAGGTTTTCGCAGACCCTGATCTGCAACCCCGGCCTCGGCTTCAAGTCCGTCAAGGACATGCTCGAGGCCGCCAAATCGCGCGAGCTGACCTATGCCACGGGTGGCGCGGGCTCGCCCGGTCATCTGGTCATGGAGTCGCTGCTGTCCAGCACCGGCGTGAAAATGGTGCACGTGCCCTACAAGGGGCCGGCACCGGCCATGCAGGACCTCATGGGCGGCCAGGTGAACTGCGGCTTCCTGGCGGCACCCACGGTGCTGCCACAGATACAGAGCGGTCGCGTCACCGCCCTGGCCACCTCGGGCCGCACGCGCTCGCCGCTGCTGCCGACATTGCCCACGATTGCCGAGTCGGGCTACCCCGATTTCGACGGCACTTACTGGCTGTTGCTCGCCGCCCCCAAGGGCGTTCCTGCCGAGATCCAGAAGCGCTTTCTCGCAGCCATGGATGCCGCCATCCGCTCGCCGCAGCAGCAGGAGCGAGTCAAGGCCGTGGATATCGAGATGGTGGGTAGCAGCCCCGAGCAGGCCCAGGCCAGGGTGCGCGAGATCTCCGACAAATGGGAAGCGCTGACCCGCAAGATCAATCTGAAACCCGATTGATGCCTCGGGCACGGGCGCCGTCCATCTGAGCATTTCAGGCCGGTGCCGGAGCCCACCTACACTGCCCGGTTTCCAATCATTAATGGTGTGAATTCGCGAGCCGGTACCGGCGCGGACCACAGACCAGGAGAGACATAACGATGCAAAGAAGAATCTTCGGCAAGCTCGCGGTGGGGCTCGGCCTGAGCGCAGGCTTGCTGGGCGGCGGCGCGCTGCAGGCCCAGGAGAGCCATGCTCTGTTTCCCAGCAAGACACCGCTGCGCATCGTGGTCGGCTACCCGCCCGGTGGCGCAACCGACCGCGTGGCACGCCTGGTCGCAGACAAGCTGCAGGCCAAGCTGGGCAGCACCGTGATTGTGGAGAACAAGCCCGGCGCCGGTGGCCGCTTGTCCGCCCAGTACGTGAAGAACGCACCCGCCGCACAACCCGCTATTTTGCTGGCCAACCCTGCCGTCATGGTGGTGGCGCCGCTGGTGTTTCCCGACTCGGGCTATGACCCGGAAAAGGACTTCCTCGCCATCAGCGAGGTCAACCGCTATGAGTTCGGCCTGGCTGTCGCCAGCGCCGTACCCGTCAAGGAGTTGCAGCATCTGCTGGCCTGGCTCAAGGCCAACCCGCAAAAAGCCAATTTCGGCGTTCCTGCCACGGGCAGCCTGCCCCACTTTTTTGCCCTGATGCTGGGCGAAGCGGCCAAGGTGCCGGTCGAAGTCGTGGGCTACAAAGGCTCAGGCCCGCTGCTCACCGACCTCATGGGCGGCCAGGTGCCGATTGCGGTGGATACCTTCGACACGCAGGTCACCCAGCACGAAGCGGGCAAGCTGCGCGTGCTGGCGACTTCGGGCGACAAGCGCAGCCCCATGGCACCGACCATTCCCACGCTCAAGGAGCTGGGTGTGAACCTGGTGGGCACGGGCTGGAACACCTTGTTTGCACCGCAAAGCATGGCGCCCGCCACGGTGCTGCGCCTGTCCGAGCTGGTGCAGGAGGTGATGAAGGACCCGGACATGCAGCAGAAATTTGCCGCCTCCAAGCTGGAGCCGGTGGTCAGCAGCGCGGCACAGACCGAAGCCATGCTCAAGACCTATCGCGCGCAATGGGCGCCGGTGGTGCAGCGTTCGGGATTTAAGCCTTGAGCACCCCCTGAGGCCCTGCGCGCCTTCCCCCTGAAGGGGACGACGCCTTCGCCGCGAAGCGGCTCTTGCTCGGCGTCTCTGCCTTGGAGCATGCCTGCGGGGCGTACAGCTCAATACAGATAGAAATTTTTAGGAGCTGGTAGCGCTTGCTGCTATTCACTTTCAGATTAAAAAGAGTCTGAAATGCTTTACAGACAAGCAGTAACAGCTCCTGTTTTTGAAGATTCTGCGCAATCACCACTTATGACCGATCCCCGCCCCAATCTGATCTTCATCCTGGCCGATGATCTGGGCTATGCCGACCTGGGCTGCACCGGCGCACGCGATGCGCACAACAACGCCACCGATGTATCGCCCCGGCTGGACGCCATGGCCGCCCAGGGCCTGCGCTTTACGCGCGGGTATTCCAACTCCGCCGTGTGCTCGCCCACGCGCTTTGCGCTGGCCACGGGCCGCTGGCAGTACCGTCTGCGCGGCGCAGCCGAGGAGCCGATTGCCAGCGTGCATGGCGACAAGGTGCTGGGCCTGCCGCCCGAGCACCCCACGGTGGCATCGCTGCTGCGCGACGCGGGCTATGCGACGGCACTCATCGGCAAATGGCATCTGGGCTACCCTCCCCACTTTGGCCCGCGCCAATCGGGCTACGAAGAGTTCTACGGTTTTCATGCCGGCGGCAATGATTACTTTGCCCACTGCGACCCGCGCGGCCGACCCGACTTCTGGGTCAACGAAGAGCCGCATGAAGAAGACGGCTATCTGACCGATTTGCTCAGCCGCCGTGCCGTGGACTTCGTCAAGCGCCAGACAAGCGACAAGCCGTTTTATCTGTCGCTGCACTACAGCGCCCCGCACTGGCCCTGGCTGACGCGCGACGACCGCGCAGAGTCAGAGCGCCTCAAGGGCATGGGCAAGCATGTGGATGGCGGCTCTATCGACACCTACCAGCGGATGATTCACCACATGGACGAAGGCATTGGCTGGCTGCTGGATGCGCTGGAGGAGCAAGGCATGAGCGAGAACACGCTCATCGTCTTTACCAGCGACAACGGCGGCGAGCGCTTCTCCAACACCTGGCCCTTTGTCGGCCAGAAAATGGACTTGCTCGAAGGCGGCATTCGCGTGCCCTTGCTGGCCCGCTGGCCGGCACGCATAGCTGCAGGTGCTGTGTGCGACACGCCGAATCTGACCATGGACTGGTCCACCACCTTCCTGGCCGCAGCCGGCGTGGATGCCCACCCCGACTATCCACAAGACGGCATCAGCCTGCTGCCGCTGATGCAAGACCCAAGCTGGGAGCCTGAGCGCGACCTGGCCTGGCGCATGAAGCACCGCGCGCAAAAAGCGCTGATTCGTGGCAACTGGAAGTATCTGCAGATCGAAGGCATCGAGTACCTGTTCAACATCACACAGGACCCACGCGAGCGCGCCAATCTGCGTGAGCGCGAGCCGCAAAAGCTGGCCGAGTTGCGCGCCGCCTGGGAGCAGTGGAACCAGAGCCTGCCGCCGATTCCCGAAGAGGCCAAAGTCTCGCTGGTGTTCACCCAAAACGACCTGCCCCAGGCCAGTTACTAAGGCCTCCAAAAAAGCCTGCTGACGCACTGTCAGCAGGCTTTTTTGCGTTGAACAGCGGTGCATTCGCACCGCCGTCTTTCAGCGTGCAGCGGCTTCCTGCTGCTCGGGCAAAGCGTCGTTATCCATGGTGAGATAAATCAGCACCGCTAAAAACGTGATGAAGAAGCGGAATGCCGAAGGCACGCCATTCCACTGCTTGGACATCCACATGCCGAACCACTCGCCGCCGATGGACATGAACGCCACTTGCCAGGTCAGAAAGCCCAGCGTCAGCCCCGCAATAGCCCAGCTCTTGGCCGTACGAAACACCTTGGGTGCAGCACTGCGCGCCTGCAGCAGCTTGAATCCACCGACCCAGCACAGTACGGCGGTGAGCGTCTCCAGCGCAATGATGCCGATATAGCCTGCGTGATGCACCCATTCCTGCTCTATGGCACGGTACATGATGCCGTTGCCCGGGAAGGTGGTGTCCATCAGGAAGACATGGTGGACAAAGGCAAAGTTGGTGGCGTAGTCGGTGATGTTGCCGAAAGCGACCAGCGTGGCAAAGAAAGCCATGGCCAGCACCATGACGGATTTGGAAAGGCGAATCAGCATTCAACACTCCGGCTCTCAAAAATGGGGGAGACGAACAAGCCGGGCTGGCCGGCAAAAGAGGCGCCGATTGTCTTTGTACAGCGTAAAACGCGTCAACACAGGCTCCACCTCAATGCACCACATCAGTGCAGTCCGCCGCGCTTCGGTGCGTGGAGAGACTTTGTCTTGAAAGCATCGATGGCATGCACAAAAACAGTGCATGCAGCTGCTGCCAGCCAGCCTTCATTCACTCCCACAAGCGTGGTTTTGCGCTCTCAAAAACAGTTGGCACGCTCTGTGCTTTATCCGTTGTGTCAAAGAATTTTGCAAAACGGAGGAAACCAGAATGTCCAGTCTCGCTACCCACCGCTTCAAACGCCTTGCACAGACAGCGGCCCTGAGCTGTGCTGTCCTTGCCCCCATGTGGGCACATGCACAGCTGTCTGCCAATGTGGCACTGACCAGCAACTACAAGTTCCGTGGTCAGGACCAAGACACGGGGCGCAACAAGGCTTTCAAGCCCGCGCTGCAAGGCGGTTTTGACTACAGCTTTGGCGACAGCGGCTTCTATGTGGGCAACTGGAATTCTTCGGTGGACTGGCTGCCCGGCAACTCGCTGGAAACCGACTTCTACGGTGGCTACAAATTCAAGGCCGCAGACATCGACTGGGACTTGGGTGCACTGACCTATGTCTACTCCGGCAATGCCCGTGGCAACACCACCGAGATCTATGGCGCTGGCACTTACGGCCCGTTCACGGCCAAGTATTCGCACACCGTCTCCAAGGACTACTTTGGCTGGGCCGGGGCACGTGATGGTTCGGGCCTGAAGGGGCGCAACACCGGCTACCTGCAACTGGCCTACAGCCAGGAAGTGGCACCCAAGGTGACGCTCAAAGCATCCGTGGGCTACACGCATTTTTCCAGCGACATCAAGAGCCTGGGCGTGCCCAACTATGTGGACTACAGCGTGGGCGGTGCGTATGACCTGGGAGACGGTTTCTCGCTGTCTGGCGCAGTCACCGGAGCCAACAAGAAAGCCTATTTTGGCGATGTGAACAAGGCGCGTCTGATCGTGACGCTGGCCAAGACTTTTTAATCTCTGAGGAGCCTGTCATGAAGTTGGTATCCGCCATCATCAAACCCTTCAAGCTGGACGAAGTTCGCGAGGCGCTGTCCCAGATCGGTGTGCAAGGCATCACCGTGACCGAAGTGAAGGGCTTTGGCCGCCAGAAGGGCCATACCGAGCTGTACCGCGGAGCCGAATACGTGGTCGATTTTCTGCCCAAGCTCAAGATCGAAGTCGCCATTGCCGACGAGCTGCTGGAGCCCGTACTGGACGCCATCGAAGGCGCAGCACGCACCGGCAAGATCGGTGACGGCAAGATTTTCGTCATGCCGCTGGAGCAGTCCCTGCGCATCCGCACCGGTGAAACCGGTGAATCGGCCCTGTGAGCCCTACTCACTGACTTCGCGAAAGAGAAATTGCCATGACTAAGAAACTCTTGAGTGCAGGCCTGGGACTGGGCCTGCTGGCTGCCAGCGCCGCAGCGCTGGCACAGGACGCCGCTTCCGCAGCTGCACCGGCTGTTGCCGCTACCGTGGAAGCCGTCCCGACACTCAGCGCCGGCGATACTGCCTGGATGCTGACTTCGACCATGCTGGTCATTTTGATGATCATCCCCGGCCTGGCCCTGTTCTACGGCGGCCTGGTACGCAGCAAGAACATGCTGAGCGTGCTGGCCCAAGTCTTTGTGATCTTTTCGCTGGTGACCGTGCTGTGGACCATTTACGGCTACACACTGGCCTTTGGCGGGGAAGGCAAATTCTTCGGCAGCTTCGACAAGGTCTTCCTCAAAGGAATCACGCCTGACACGCTGTCGCACCTGCTGGCCACCATTCCCGAGTATGTGTTCGTGGCCTTTCAGGCTACCTTTGCGGCCATCACCGTAGCGCTGATCGTGGGTGCGTTTGCCGAGCGCATCAAGTTCGCGGCCGTGATCATTTTTGCCGTTCTGTGGTTCACCTTCAGCTACATCCCCATGGCCCACATGGTGTGGGGCGGCGGCCTGCTGGCCGAAGACGGCGCGCTGGACTTTGCGGGCGGCACCGTGGTCCACATCAATGCTGCCATCGCCGGTCTGGTGGGCGCCTACATGCTGGGCAAGCGCATCGGCTTTGGCAAGGAAGCCCTGCCGCCGCACAGCCTGACACTGACCATGGTGGGTGCCTCGCTGCTGTGGGTGGGCTGGTTTGGCTTCAACGCAGGCTCTGCAGGTGCTGCCAACGGCGCAGCGGGTCTGGCCTTTGTCAACACCATCGTTGCCACCGGCGCTGCGGCCCTGTCCTGGATTGCCGCCGAAGCCCTGCTGCGTGGCAAGGCCTCCATGCTGGGTGCAGCCTCGGGTGCCGTGGCCGGTCTTGTCTGCATCACACCCGCCGCCGGCTTCGTCGGCCCCATGGGCTCCATCGTGATGGGCATCATTGCCGGCCCGCTGTGCTTCTGGGGCGTGTCCGGTCTCAAGCGCCTGCTCAAGGTCGATGATGTCTGCGACGTGTTCGGCGTGCATGGTGTGGGCGGCATTCTGGGTGCCATCCTGACCGGCGTATTCTGTGCATCGGGTCTGGGCGGCATCGAGCCCGAGGGCTACAGCATGGCGCATCAACTGTGGGTGCAGCTTGAGAGCGTGCTGGTGACTATTGTCTGGTCCGGTGTGGTCTCCTACGTGGCCTACAAGATTGCCGATCTGACCGTGGGTCTGCGTGTCTCTGAAGAGTCCGAACGCCAGGGTCTGGACATTTCTTCTCACGGAGAAGTGGCGTATACAAGGTAACCCCCTGAGGCGCTTTGCGCCTTCCCCCTTTCTCTATGCGCTGCTCGCTAAGGAAGGGGGACGACAGCCTCGCTGCGGGGCGGCCCTTGCTTGCTGTCTCCCACTCGCGTAAACGTCCGCCAGCGAAGTAGGCGTCACCCGTAGCCCACCGACTTGCCAGTTCAGTTTCATTACCTTGCCCCGTAGCGTCAGCTGCGGGGCTTTTTTAATTCAAGCAAGCGTTTCAAAAAAATCAAAGCACTCCCATGTCCCACGCACGAGTGCTGCGGCTACCATCCGTAGCCATGGATTCAGCCACCACCAGCCACATCAAAGCCCTCAGCGACCGTATTCGTTCCGCTGCCCATGACAAAACACCACTGCGCATTCGCGGCGGCGGCAGCAAGGACTTCTATGGCCTCACGCTGCAGGGGGAGCTGCTCGATACCCGCGCACTCAGCGGCATCGTCAGCTATGAGCCCAGCGAACTGGTAGTCACGGTGCTGGCCGGCACGCCACTGGCCGAGCTGGAAGCGACTCTGGCCGCTCAAGGCCAATGCCTGGCCTTCGAGCCGCCGCACTTTGGCGCAGGCAGCACCGTGGGCGGCATGGTGGCCGCAGGCCTTTCCGGGCCCTCACGCGCCAATGTGGGTGCCGTGCGCGACTTTGTACTGGGGCTGGAGATGATCAACGGCCAGGGCGAAGTGCTGCGCTATGGCGGCCAGGTCATGAAGAACGTGGCGGGCTATGACGTCTCGCGCCTGATGGCAGGCAGCTGGGGCACGCTGGGCCTGATTACCGAGGTCAGCCTCAAGGTGCTGCCTATGGCCCCGGCCGAGGCCACGCTGCGCTTTGACGACTGCAGCCAGCAGCAGGCGCTGCAGTGGCTCAACCAGTGGGGCGGCCAGCCGCTGCCGCTGAACGCCAGTAACTGGTTGCAGGAAGAAGGCAGCAGCGGCACGCTGTATCTGCGTCTGCGCGGTGCCCGTGCAGCCGTACAAGCCGCCTGCCTGCGCCTGGGCGGAGAGCGCCTGGATACCGAGGCCGTTGCAGCAGACTGGAGCGCCAGTCGCGACCTGAGCTTGCCCTGGTTTCAGCAACGTGCTGCCGACCACTGCCTGTGGCGCCTGTCCGTGCCCGCGACCACGGCCCCTTTGCAGTTGCCCGCCGATGCCATCGGCCCATTCATCGACTGGCATGGTGCCCAGCGCTGGGTGCAGGCGCCGCGCACTGCTGCGGCTGCGCTGCAGCAGCTGGCGCAGGCTGCAGGCGGATCCGCTTCCCTTTTCAGAGCTGAAAGCGTAGACCAGATAAGCGGTACAAGCGATTTTGATACACATGCGCAAAGCAGTGCCGCTGGCCGCACGGCGGCACAGATTCATGCGCGACTCAAGCAGGCGTTTGACCCTGCAGGCATCTTCAACGTGGGCCGTCTTTCCAGCGCCTGGTAAGCGCCGCTCACACATGCGCCGACTGCATTTACTGACCGACAGGCACCGCACCAGCGCCAGCAACCGCGCTCTCGGTCTGCTTCTGGCCTTCAATGCCGGGGCGGTCAACGCGGGCGGTTTTCTGGTCGTGCACATTTACACCTCGCACCTGACGGGAGTGGTCTCACAGCTAGCCGACAACCTGGTACTGGGCAACACAGCGCTGGTACTGGGAGCACTGGGCGCGTTGCTGGCCTTTGTCTTCGGCGCGGCCACCACGGCCGTGCTGGTCAACTGGGCGCGCCACCGCAAGCTGCGCAGCAGCTACGCCCTGCCGCTGTTGCTGGAGGCCGCACTCATGCTGGTCTTCGGGTTGCTGGGGGCCGTCACCTTGAGCTGGTCCACCCCGTTTACCGTGCCGCTGACCGTGCTGCTCCTGGCCTTCATCATGGGGCTGCAAAACGCGACCGTCACCAAAATGTCCTCAGCCCAGATTCGCACTACCCACATGACGGGCGTCATCACCGACCTCGGAATGGAACTGGGACGAGCCCTGTACTGGAATCGCCACAGCAGCCCTCCTGATCGTCATATCCATGCCAACAAGGCCCGGCTCAAGCTGTTCTCCGGTCTGCTCGGCATGTTTTTGCTGGGCGGTATTTCTGGTGCTGCGGGCTTCAAACATCTGGGCTTCATCTTTGTGGTCCCGCTCGCCATCGTGCTGTGCGTTCTGTCGCTGCCGCCTTTGTGGGCAGATCGCACACGCCTTTCACGCCCCCATCCTCTTCTTTGACAGGTGGTCTTGCCATGCAAACCAATCTCGCACCCGAATACCGCGCCACACCCGAAGGGCTGGAAGCTGAAGCCATCCTGCGCAAATGCGTGCACTGCGGCTTCTGTACCGCCACCTGCCCTACTTATCAAACGCTGGGCGATGAGCTGGACGGCCCGCGTGGTCGTATCTACCTCATCAAACAGGTGCTGGAAGGCCAGACACCTACGCGCTCCACGCAGCAGCACCTGGACCGCTGCCTGACTTGCCGCAACTGCGAATCCACCTGCCCCAGCGGCGTGCAGTACGGCCACCTGGTCGATATCGGCCGCAAGCTTGTCGACGAGCAGGTTGATCGACCCACAGGTGAAAAGCTGCAACGCTGGCTGCTCAAGGAGGGCATGAACTCCTCGCTGTTTGCCCCGGCCCTCAAGCTGGGACGTGCCGTCAAGGGTTTGCTGCCCGAGTCGCTGGCCGAGAAGATTCCCGCTGCGCAGGACGCTGGCATCTGGCCCACGCGTGAACATGCGCGCAAGGTGCTGCTGCTCGCTGGCTGCGTGCAACCTGCCATGATGCCGCGCATCAATTACGCCACGGCGCGTGTGCTGGACGCCGTGGGCGTGCAGGCCGTGATTGCCGGCAATGCCGGCTGCTGCGGCGCGGTGAAGTTTCACCTCAACGACCAGGACGGCGGCAAGGCCCAGATGCGCGCCAATATCGACGCCTGGTGGCCGCTGGTGGAGCGCGGCGGGGTCGAATCCATTGTGATGAACGCATCAGGCTGCGGCGCCACCGTCAAGGAATACGGCCACCTGCTGCGCCACGAGCCGAAATACGCAGAAAAAGCCGCACGCATCAGCGCGTTGACCAAGGATTTGAGCGAGCTGCTGCCGGCCATGCTGCCCGAGCTGGTTGCCAAGCTGCAAGGCCAGCTGCAAACGCCCAAGGAGCCCGTGGCCTACCACCCGCCCTGCACGCTGCAGCACGGCCAGAAGCTGCGTGGCGGCGTGGAAGGCGCTTTGCGCGAACTGGGCTTTGATGTGCGGGTGGCTCGGACAGAGTCGCACCTGTGCTGCGGCTCTGCCGGTACTTACTCGGTGCTGCAACCCGAAATCTCTCACCAGCTGCGCGACCGCAAGATTGCCGCACTGGACGAGCCGTTCGCGCCAGCCAAGCCCGCCGCCATTCTCTCAGCCAATATGGGTTGCATCGTCCATCTGCAAAACGGCACCGATGTGCCTGTGATGCACTGGGTGGAGCTGCTGGATCAGGCCATCACCACCCGCTGACGCCCCCGTCTGCCACTGCAGTTTGCCGATGCTGGCATGATTGTGGGTTTCTTTTCCCAAGCCCACGGGCTTTGCCATGACTGAAATCGTGTCTCAATCACAAGAACAGAAGGCCCCGCAAGACCAGCAACAAGGCGCGCGTCACAGCAGCCGAGGTGGCCGTGGCCGTCCCGCGCAAGCTACGCAGCAGGCTCCACGCCCACAAAACCCTGTGCTGCAGCAACTGGCCCAGTGGCATCCGGCCCTGTTTGGCGAGCAACTGCTGCCCCTCAAGCGCGGCATCTTCGAAGACCTGCAAGCGGCCCACCCGGAGCTGGACAAGGAAGCTCTCAAGACTGCACTGCAGCAGCACACACGCTCCGGCCGCTATCTGGCCGCCATGGCCAGTGGCCAGCAACGCCATGACCTGAGCGGCCAGCCCGTGGAGGCCACGCTGCCCGAGCATGTGCACCACGCGCTGATTGAAGTCTTCCGCCGCCGCCAGCAGCGCACTCCCGAAGACCTGACACCCAAGCTGCGCAATCGCATCATCATGGCCTATGAAGCCTCCGGCCTCTCGCGCGAAGAGTATGCAGAGCGCGTGCAAGGCAAGAACGAGGCCACCAACACCATCGTTGCCGAAGCTCTGGCCGAAGCCGAGGCGCGCGCCGCCAAGGACGAGGCACTGCTGCGCTCTTTCACTCTGAGCGGACAGACATCGGAGCAGGAATTTGCCGAGATGTACGGCATGAACCCGCGCCAAGTGGCGCAACAACTGGAGCGTGCGCGCCGTCGCCAGCAGGCCTCGGTCTGAACGCAGCTCCCTGCTCCCGCAACGCGGGAGCCTGCATACCGGGCGCTGCTGCCAGCGCCTGCATTCAAGTCCTGATGGCCGCGCTCAGCGGCTGACAGGCTTACCCGCCCGGGAGGGCGGCATCGCAGCCAGCGCGGCGCGCGATGACCTCTCCAGAGGCTGGCCCGACAACGTTTTAATGCCCGTTGCTTCCTAGCCTGAAGCCGCGGGCTTGTTGCCGTGGGCGGTCATTTCAGCGATTCCACTTCAGAAGACCGCCCTTCGGTGTCTTCAACGAAGAGAGGAAGAGGCTGCTATGTGGTTGGGTTTATCGCTGTTTTATGTGGGTGCCGTGCTGTGCCTCAACGGTCTGTGGATGCTGGGGCGCATCGCCGATAAGGAAATCTGGATCATCAACATCTTCACTGGCGTGGTTTCGCTGTGCATAGGCATGGCCAGCATCTTCGGCCCCTCGGCTGATGCCACCTCCGTCAAGAGCGGTGCGCTGACGCTGCTGTTTGCCTTTACCTACCTTTGGGTGGCCTTCAACCGCTTCAGCGGCGCGGACGGACGAGGCCTGGGCTGGTTCAGCCTGTTCATCGCCATTACCGCCGTGCCCGTGGCCCTGGAAACCCTGTCGGGCGCGCAATCCACGCTGGACTGGTGGATGGGCATCAACTGGGCGGCCTGGGTCGTACTCTGGGGATTGTTCTTTGTGCTGCTGGCTTTGCAAAAACGCATCGACCGCCCCACCGGCTGGTTGTGCATTGCGCAGGGTATTCTGACCGGCTGGCTGCCCGGCTATCTGATTCTGGCCGGCAAACTCGTCTGACCCCCTGAGGCGCTGTGCGCCTTCCCCCTCTCTCGCTTCGCGGGAGGGGGACAACACCCTCGGTGCGGGGCGGCCCTTCCTCGGTGTTTCCGACCTGAGTAGCTTACTGTTTTGGGGCTCTGCCCATCGCCGCCAGCAACGCCGCACTCATGATGAGTGCACCGCCCGCCAGCGTGCGGCCAGACAGGGCTTCATGGGCAATCAGCACCGAAGAGACGCTGGCAAATACCACCTCGGAGAGCATGACCACCGAGGTCACACCCGAAGGCAGGTGTGCAGCACCAAACTGAAGCGCCCAGTTTCCCAGCATCAAAAGAATGGCCAAGCCCAATGCCACCGTGGCCCAAGCACTATCAAAAGCAGGAAAGCCGGGCACCATGCCCACACCGCTGGCGAACAGCGCCGTCAGAAGCCCCATGCTCATGCAGCCCGCGAACATGGCCAGCATGCGAGCCTGTGCAGGAATGCTTTGAAAACGGCGCAGCAGCACATTGGTCAGCGCAAACATGAAGCCGCCAAATACGGCCAGTCCATCAGCCAGCGACAGCCCGGCAAACAGGCCGGACAGTGATGCATCGGCGGGCAGCAGCACCAGCACCACGCCGCCAAAGGCCAGCAGCAGACGCAGCAGCGCCATGGGCGTGGGCTTTTCGCCTAGCAGCTTCCAGGCCAGCAAGACAGCCCAGGCCGGCATGAGGTAGAAAAGCAGGATGACGCGCACCACGTCGCCTACCGTCACCGCCCAGTTGAAAGCCACGTTATTGAGCCCTGAGCTGGCCGCCAGCAGCAACAGCACCGGGTATTGCCATGCCAGCCTGAGACTGGCCGGGCGAAGCGCCAGCAAGCCTGCCAGCACCAGCGCATACATCAGCGCCGTCGCCCACAAGGGGTGCAGGCCAGACTCATGCATCAGGCGAAACGGCCACCAGGACAGCCCCCAGATCAGGGCATTGAGCAGCAGAGCAAAAACAGGCAGTGGACTATGCATAAAAAAGGCTTCTAGCGCTTGATACAAAAGCGCTAGAAGCGATTCATTTTGTAGTGAATGCAGCCTGCTGAGGCTGCAGCGTCAGTGGCAATCGTGGCGGGCTACGTCCAGCAGCTTTTCCAGCTCTGCCTTGTGGTGCTTGCGGTTATGCAAATGCCACAGCCCAATCAGGATCATGGTGCCTGCAACCAGCAGGCCAAAGACGGTGATAGCGCCAAAGGCCGTCAGCCCCATCTTAGTGGACAGACTGTAGATGCCGCCCATGGCCAGAATGGCCAGCTGCTCGTTGAAGTTCTGCACGGCAATCGAGCGGCCTGCGCCCATGAGATTGTGGCCACGGTGCTGCAGCAGCGCATTCATGGGCACCACCAGGAAACCGCCCAACCCGCCCAGCAAGATGAGGAAGGGAACAGCCACCCAGAGGGTGTCGATAAAAATCATGCAAACCACCAGCAGGCCCATGAGCACGCCCATAGGAATCACCCGTGTGGCGTTGTCCAGGCGCATGCGCATGGAAGCCAGCACCGCGCCGACGGCCGTGCCAATGGCCACCACCCCCACCAGCGCCGACGCTTGCGTGGTGCTGTAGCCCAGTGCTGCAGCTCCCCAGGCCAGCACGATGTAGCGCAAATTACCCGAGGCCCCCCAGAACAAGGTGGTGGTGGATAGCGAAATCTGGCCAAGCTTGTCCGACCAAAGACGCTTGCAGCATCCCCAGAAGTCGGGCAGCAGGCTCAGCAGGTTGGCCGCCAGGCTCTTGCTCGGGTCTTCACGCAGGGGGCGCATGGCCACGCCCGTCAGCGGAATGTGCAGATTGAACCAGGCCGCCACGGCATAGATCAGGATCAGCACCACAATCGCCGCTTCAGCTGGCGTATCTACGCCGGTGTCAATATAGGGGAAGTCAAAGGCCAGCAGGTGCTGAGAGATGAACGGTCCTACCAGTTGCCCGCCCACAAGAACGCCCAGAATGATGGAGGTAATGGTCAGCCCCTCGATCCAGCCATTGGCTTTGACCAGCTGCGAGGCAGGCAGCAGCTCCGTCAGAATTCCGTACTTGGCGGGTGAATAGGCGGCGGCTCCCAGACCGATGACGGCATAGGCCACCAGCGGGTGGTGCCCAAAGAGCATCATCAGACAGCCCACCACTTTGATGGCATTGCTGATGAACATGACTTTGCCCTTGGGCAAGGCGTCGGCGAATGCCCCGACGAAAGGTGCCAGAACCACGTAGAACAGAGCGAACATGGGCACCAGGGCAGCACGTTGCCACTCGGGGGCGCCATTGGCACGCAACAGCTCGACAGCAGTCACAAACAAGGCGTTGTCTGCCAGCGAGCTGAAAAACTGCGCTGACATGATGGTGTAGAAACCGCGCTTCATGAAATAGCTGTAACTGGCACCGGCTATGCCGATGCCAAGGAAATAAGAAACCCCGAGTCAAGTGACTGGCGGTTATATCACGCAGTCTTTGTCTGACAGTGCCAGAATCCCATAGGTCTGATTGAGAAAAACCATGCCGCGTCCAATTACTGCCACCATCCATCCTGAAGCCATTCGCCACAATCTGGAGCGGGTACGGCAAGCCGTGCCTGATGCCAAATTGTGGTCTGTGGTCAAAGCCAACGCTTATGGCCACGGTATCGAAAATGTGTTTGATGGCCTGCGAGCAACCGATGGCTTCGCCATGCTGGAGCTGGAGGAAGCCCAGCGCGTGCGCGCTCTTGGCTGGCGCGGCCCCATCCTGCTGCTAGAAGGCGTGTTCGAGCCTCGCGACCTGGAACTGTGTTCGCGCCTCGGCATCTGGCATGCCGTGCACTGTGATGAGCAGATCGACTGGCTGGCCGCTCACAAGACCCAGATTGGCCACCGCATCTTTCTCAAGATGAACAGCGGCATGAACCGCCTTGGATTCACGCCCGACCGCTTTCGAGCCGCCTATGCCCGCCTGAATGCGCTGACGCAAGTGGACGAAATTTCTTTCATCACCCACTTCAGCGATGCCGACGTCGATCATGGTCTCGATCATCAGGTACAGGTTTTCCACGAAACCACCCGCGACCTGCCCGGCGAGCGCAGCATCAGCAACAGCGCGGCCACCTTGCTGCATGGTGCGCAAAGCGATGTGCGCTGCGACTGGGTACGCCCCGGCATCGTGCTGTATGGCAGCTCGCCTGACTTCCCCGCGCATGACATCGCTCACTGGGACTTGCAGCCCACCATGACGCTGTCGTCCAAAATCATCGGCACACAAAACCTCCAGGCCGGCGACACCGTGGGCTATGGCTCCAAATTCAAGGCCGAGGCGCCCATGCGCCTGGGCGTAGTGGCCTGCGGCTATGCCGACGGCTACCCGCGCCTGTGCCCCACAGGCACGCCCGTGCTGGTGGACGGCATTCGCACCCGCACGCTGGGCCGCGTGAGCATGGACATGCTGGCCGTGGACCTGACCCACCTGCCACAAGCCAAGCTGGGCAGCGAAGTCACGCTCTGGGGCCGTGCCAGCAATGGCGTGGTGCTGCCTATTGATGAAATCGCCGCCGCCGCCGGTACGCTGGGCTATGAGTTGATGTGCCATGTGACACAGCGCGTGCCCAAAGTGGTGGAAGGCGCCGGCAAATAAGCCACCCCGTCAAAAAAGCCGCTGACAGCTTGCTGCAGCGGCTTTTTTGTTTTTAGAAGGCGTGAGACATGCCCAGACCGAAGGAAGTTTTGGCTCCGCTGCTGCCAGGTCGCTGATGGCCCAGACTGGCGTACAGCGTGGTGCGCTTGGACAGCGCATAGTCCGCGCCCAGCGAGTAAAACAGGTTGACATCGCTATCGAGCTTCTGCCGCCCCACGCCCGCCTTGAGCGTGGTTTGCGCATCGAGCTTGTGCGCCGCCCCTACAGAAATCACACGCGAGCGACCTTGGCTCTGGGCTTTGCGGCTGTCGTCATAAGAGCCCATCAGCGTGGTCTCGCCCAGCTTGTATTTGATAGCGGCAAACGAAGCCCGGTCACCGCTGCCATTGCGATCAAAGGCCAGCATGCCTGCCAGCGGCCCCTGTGCATATTCCAGGGATGCAGCATAAGGCTTGCCACCACCGGGGCCCTGTGTGCGCTCGGGCGAGCCGCTCAGATGCAGCGTAAAACCGGCAATCGTGGGAGAGTCATAGAAGATGCCGTTATTGATACGCCCAAACTCCGGCGCACCGTTGTTGCTGACCCTATCGGTGGGCACGTAATAAAACCACTGGTACCAGGCCGAGGAAGCCACGCGATTGATATGCCCCCATGGGTCAAACTTCCAGTCATGGGCCCACAGGGCCGACAGCGCCCGCCCCAAGCGGACATGGCCCCAGTCGCCCTTGAGACCCACCGTGGATTCACCATGCCAGAACGGCTTTTGGCCAAAGCCTTCGTTCAGGCCCGTATCCAGATCCAGCCGGTGGCTGAGGCGAAACGTGGTCTTGAGACCTGCGCCCAGATCTTCCACACCCGAAAACGTGATGTGGCTGCGCTGAATCGTGCCCAGCTGGGCCGTGCCACTGAAGTCACGGTAAATACCCAGATCCAGAAAGCCGCTGATCTGTACTTTGGAGTCCTGCGCCCAGCTAGCGCCCATGGGCATGACTGCGAGCCACACAATGGCCAAACTACGGGTGAAATTCATCAACATTCGCTCCAGCCTGTCCATCGACAGGCAAAGCCTGCCCCTGCCGATATATCGATCAGCATCAAGGCAAAAAGAAGGGAAGCCGCGACGATAAAACCGTACGCCGCGACGACATATCTGCCCCGCGAACAGCGAGCCAGTTTTTAGAGTGAAATCAGGCTCTAGCGCTTATGTAAAAAAGCGCTAACAGCTATCAAAATTGATAATCAGCTCTGCGCCTGCGCTGTCTTCAGTCCACGCAGACCCAGCTTGCGCATCAGCTGCGTATCGGCTTCCACATCGGGATTGCCGGTCACCAGCAGCTTGTCGCCATAGAAAATGGAGTTGGCCCCGGCTATAAAGCACAAGGTCTGCACGGCTTCGCCCAGTTGCTGGCGGCCAGCGGACAGGCGCACCCGCGCCTTGGGCATGGTGATGCGGGCCACGGCAATCACGCGCACAAAATCCAGCGGGTCCACCGGTTCGCTATCGGCCAGCGGCGTGCCAGGCACAGGCACCAGGCTGTTGATGGGTACGGACTCGGGGTAGGGCTGCATATTGGCCAGCTGAGCAATCAGTCCGGCACGGTGCACCTCGGTCTCGCCCATACCGATGATGCCGCCGCAGCACACGCTGATACCCGCGCCGCGCACGGCGGCCAAGGTATCCAGGCGGTCTTGGTACTGGCGCGTGCTGACCACGTCCTTGTAGTACTCGGGAGCGGTGTCGAGGTTGTGGTTGTAGTAGTCCAGCCCCGCCTCGCGCAAAGACTCGGCCTGATGCGGCTGCAGCATGCCCAGCGTGGCACAGGTCTGCATGCCCAGGCCCTTCACTGCGCCGATCAGTTCGTTCATCTTCTCGATATCGCGGTCCTTGGGGGCGCGCCAGGCCGCGCCCATGCAAAAACGGGTGGCGCCAGCATCCTTGGCCGCCTGGGCAGCGCGCGTGACCTCCTCCACGCTCATCAGCTTCTCGGCCTTCACGCCGGTATCGAACTCGGCCGACTGCGGGCAGTAGCCACAGTTCTCGGGGCAGCCACCGGTCTTGACGGATAACAGCGTAGCCAGCTCGATTTCGCCCGCAGGCCAGTGCTCACGGTGGACGTTCTGGGCACGGTGCAACAAGTCGAGAAAAGGCATATCCAGCAATTGCTGCACAGCCTCTGCCGACCAGCGCTGCGTTTCGAGGGAAGCAAGGCTTTTGGCGGGCGCATGCCACTGCACGGGTTGGCTGGAACACGCCGCGCCAGGTGCACGGTAAGTGGTGTTTTGCTCGGTATGGGACATCGCGGTCTCTCCTCAATCAGGGGAATGCAGCGCATTTTGGTCAAAAAAACCATGAACTCCCAGGACCAAGATGCAAATAATCACCCCCAAGACAGATGCCGCAAGTTGCACCAACTTTCAACCAAAATTAGCCGACAAAGAGCGAACTTAAGCCGATATTCAAAACGACCACTCACAACTTCCGTTAACCCACCGGCTTATGCATTCAACGCAAGCAATCTCTTTCTTGAAGCACTCAAAAAATAGAGGTCAAAGAGCGACGTTAGGAGCAAAAAATCGCATTTTTGATGACTTTTACCTTCACAACAGGCGTCCCCCCCCCTGGATTAAGCTTCAACATGGCAAAAAAAGTCAGCCTATGCACCCAAAAAGGCCGTCTTAATCCCGCCAGCAATTAGGGGGTATTGCACGCGCGCATAAAAAAGCCGCAGCCCTTGCGAGAGCTGCGGCTTAGCGACGAAAAATACCTTAGAACGCGTGTGCCATCCCCACGCCAAACGAGGTACCTGAATCTGCCCCGTACTCGTAGCTCTTGCGGCCCAGGCTCGCATACAGCGTGGTGCGCTTGGACACCGCATAGTCCGCACCGACGGAGTAGAAATGGTTGGTCTGTTCCTGCATGCGCTGGCGGCCGTATCCCGCCTTCAGCGTGGTGGCTCCCATCTGGTAAGTCGCACCCAGGGTCATCGCCTTGGCCGACAGCCCGGTATGCGCGACACGCGTGTAGTCCCAGGCTCCCATTACAGCTGCCGCTCCAAAGCTGTACTTGGCTGCGACGAAGGTATCTTTGTCGCCACTGCCGTTGCGCTCAAAGGCCAGCATGCCGCTCAGGCTGTCCGAGTCATAGTTGAGCGCCGCCGAGTAGCCACGGCCTTCACGGCGCAAGGTGACTGGCACTTCGGTGCGCTCGGGCGATGCACTCAGGCGCAGCGTGAAGCCAGCAATGGTGGGCGAGTCATAGAAGATGCCGTTGGCCATGCGTCCATATTCGGCAGTACCGTTATTGCTGTAGCGGTCGGTTGGCGTGAGGGCGTGCCACTGGTGCCAGGCGGGCGAGGAGATGCGGTTGAAATTGGCCCAGGGGTCAAACTTCCAGTCCTGCGACCACATGGCCGACAGGGCACGGCCCAAACGCAAATGTCCAAAGCTTCCCTGCAGGCCCACGGTGGATTCGTCATGCCAGAACGGCTTGCTGCCGGCATCCTCCATGGTTCCGGTGTCGATATCGAAACGGGTGCTCAGGCGAAACGTCGCCTTGAGGCCACCCCCCAGGTCCTCCCAGCCAGCAATAGCCAGATTGCTGCGCTGAATCGTCCCCGCCTGGGCCGTACCGTCAAAGCTGCGGTAGATGCCGCCATCAATCAGGCCATTGATGCTGACATTGGAAGACTGAGCCAGCGCCGGTACGGCTGCCGTCAGAAGTGTGAAATATGTGGAACAAGCAATGCCAGTACGCAGACGCATGCCGGTGGTTCTCCTTGAATTGTGAAGTCGCTCTGCCCTGCAGCAGCAATGCACCGCTGAGCGCAGACAGGTCGTGGACCTGTGAGTGGGACAAAAGGCAGTCAGCCAGGTTGACTGAACTGAAGACAGCCGGGACAGAAAGAGCAGTGCAACTGCAAAGCCCGGTTGGAGGCGCCTGCTCAAAAAGCAGGCAGCTGGGCATTATGAAAGTAGAGCCAAGCCAGCGTCCACCCCCGCGTCAGCTTGGTTCAGGCCCGCAATCAGCGACTGGGACCTATGCGCTTTGCGGCCCAGATCCGGTTCATCTCGCTGCAAAACGGCTGGGCACAAGGTGCCAATCCCTGGTACTGACAGTCCTCGGTCGTACAAAGATGCGAGCGATGCTCGCTATTGCGGCGCGGTATGGGAAAGGCATTGGCCGCCTGGGCCGTCGCCATCATCAGCCAGGGATCTGACTTGTTCTGCAGCAGCTGCTGCACTTCCTGCGCCAGCGCGGTGGCCGGCATGGCCAGCGACAAACCCGCTGGCAAGGATGTAGGCTTCGCAGCCGTATCGCCCACAGCTTGCAGCTCCAGCCATAGCAGGGCGCTGGTTGCCAGCGTGGCCGTACTGCTCCCGGAGGATTGAGGTTGCAGCACCAGCGCCAGGGGGCCGCTGCTCAAGGCGTGAAGATCTGCCACAGGCAAGCGCAAGGCAGCCCCCTGCCCGGCAGTGGAGGAAGGTAGAGCGATCAGCGCAGCGCCCACGGCCTGCGCCCAGGCAGCTGGAACTTGAAGGGTGATTGAAAAGCCGCGCTCGCCCTGCGCGGTGACCAAGGTGCCTTGCTGTACCAGCCAGTTCTGCAACTGCGGCAAGCGCGCAGCACTGCCTGAAAGCGGCGTACCCTGCTCCGCCTGCTGTAGCGCAGCAGCAGCCGTGGGCGACAGGGCTGCTGCCGTCTGCAAGGCCGAGCTGGGCAGAGCATCGCCCGAAGCTGCGCCGGCTTGCCCCAACGCCTGCACCAGTGTCTGCATCAACGCCACCGAGCCCTGCTGGCCCGCCAGCAATTGCAGCGGCACGCTCTGCCCCTGAAGATTGACCTGAATCTGCGCCAGCAGGTTTTGCACAAACTGCTGCACCGCTGCTGGCAAGCCCTGGCTAGGCCAACTGACCACAGGCGCACCGGCCTGGCCTTGCACCTGCAAAGCCAGTTGCGCCACCAGATATTCAAACGCCTGCAGCTTGAGGTTTTGCAGTGCCTGCGCAGACCACTGCACTGCGCTGCCAGCCACGGGCGCAGGCGCGGGCGGCGCGCTCTTTATCTGCTGTGCAGCGGCCAGAGTTGCTGCCTGAACCACCCCCACATCCACCTCGGCCCTGCCCGATGCAGCCGCGTCCTGCCCTGCGGCCAAGGTCACGGGAAGCACAGGGGCAATGGGCCTAAGAGGTGCAGTCATGCAGCAGTCTGCGTGGAAACGACAAGGTCAGGGTCAGCCCATTGTGCCGCCCAGGTCTGCAACTATCAAAAAAAGAGCTGCAAGCGCTTGAGGAGAAAGCGCTTCAACCCTTTTTCACTTTTATTCCTGAATCAAGCTTCAGCGGGATAGAAAAGCTTGCGTGTCGCAGTGGTTTTCACGGCATCAGCAATGGCGCCAATGTGATCCGGCGTGGTGCCGCAGCAGCCGCCCACGATATTGACCAGCCCTTCGGCGGCGAACTCATGCACCAGACGGCTGGTGATCTCGGGCGTTTCGTCAAAACCGGTGTCACTCATGGGGTTGGGCAAGCCGGCATTGGGGTAGCAGCTGATGAATGTGTCGGGTGCAGCCTTTGCCAGCTCCTGCACATAGGGGCGCATCAAGGTAGCACCCAGAGCGCAGTTCAGGCCGATGGACAGCGGATTGGCATGGCGCACGCTATGCCAGAAGGCCGTCACGGTCTGGCCGCTCAGGATACGACCCGAGGCATCGGTCACCGTGCCGCTGATCATGATGGGCAGGCGCTCGCCGGTCTGCTCAAAGGCTTCGTCCACGGCAAACAGGGCAGCCTTGGCGTTGAGAGTGTCGAAGATGGTCTCGACCAGAATCACGTCGGCACCGCCTTCAATCAGCGCCAGCGTCTGCTGCAGATAGGCCTCACGCAGCTGTTCAAACGTGATGTTGCGTGCAGCAGGGTCGTTCACATCGGGGCTGATGGAGGCCGTCTTGGGCGTAGGGCCCAGGGCGCCGGCCACGTAGCGCTTGTGCTCGGGCGTGCTGTACTTGTCGCAGGCGGCACGGGCCAGCTGGGCGCTCTTGAGGTTCATCTCATAAGCCAGATCGGCCATGTGATAGTCGTCCTGCGCAATCGTGGTCGCACCGAAGGTATTGGTTTCGATCAGATCCGCGCCAGCGGCCAGGTATTTTTCGTGAATGTCGCGAACCACGTCGGGGCGGGTCAGCGACAGCAGCTCGTTATTGCCCTTGACGTCATAGGCAAAGTCCTTGAAGCGCTCACCAGCTCCGTCGGCACCTGCATAGCCCTCGCCGCGATACTGGGCTTCCCCCAGTTTGAAGCGCTGAATCATGGTGCCCATGGCACCGTCCAGAATGACAAGGCGCTTGGCAAGCGTGGCGGGCAGCTCCTGGGCTCGGGTATAGGCGGGGGTATGGTGCGTCTGGCTCATAGCCCGCCATTGTAGGAAAGCTGGCGGCTTCTGCAGGCCAGCTGGGCATTGTTTACACGCCCGCGTCTATGGCGATGACAGACCCGCCGGGTAACGAGCCTTGGCCATGCGAAAAGTCAGATTCCAGCGCTCCTCGCCCAGCAAATGGTGCAGTCCGGGCTTGAGCGGGCTGACGCCATGAAACACCAGCCTTGAAGGCCCACCCCAGACCAGCACATCCCCATGGGTCAGTGCAATACGCCGCGTGGGAGCTTGCCGCTGCAGCCCGCCCCAGAGAAAGCTGCAGGCCAGGCCCAGCGATACCGACACTATGGGCGCAGCAAGATCGCTTTCGTCCTGATCGCGGTGCAAGCCCATGCGTGCTCCGGCCACATAGCGGTTGATCAGACAGGCATCGGGCACAAAACCCGGATAGCCGGCCAAAGCCGCAGCCTGACTGGCTTGCTGACGTAAAAAAGCAGGGATGGCAGGCCAGGGCCTGCCGCTCTGCGGGTCTTGAGCGCTGTAGCGATAGCCCTGCAGATCCGACACCCAGCCCCAGTCTCCGGCATTGGTGATGGCCACCGACATGAACTTGCCACCCGGCACCTGCATGACCCGAAATGCAGCTTGTGCTTCCAGCGCCTGCACAGCCGCCACCCAGCGGGCGCCTTGCTCTGCGGCAAAGCCGCGCAGCAGCACTGCCCCCTTATCAAAGTATTCGGGGGGCTGCGCTTCAGTCTCGAACAGGGGCAGGCTCATGCCCCCATCATCGCCCAATGCAAGCTTGCGTGGGGCAATGCCGGGCCCAACAGAAAGCCTCCTTCAGGCAGGCTGGTTCTGACGCTGTGCAAACGCCAGTACCGCCTGCAGCAGGCGCTGCACCGTGGGCTGAATGCGCGCTGCGGTCTGCGGCAGGTAGTCAAACGGCATTTGCTCCTGCATATAGCTGGACTGCGTCATCTCCAGTTGCACGGCGTGAAAGCCTTGCTCGGGCTGGCCATAGTGGCGCGTAATGTAGCCGCCCTTGAAGCGCCCGTTGAGCACGCTGCTGTGCTCGGACGACTGCTTGGCAATCTCCAGCAGTTGCTGCGCCAGTGCAGGGTCGCAACTTTTGCCATCGGCCGTCCCCAGGTTCAGATCGGGCAGCTTTCCCTCAAAAAAGCGCGGCAGCACCGAGCGAATGCTGTGCGCATCCCACAGCATGGCCACGCCATGTTGAGCCTTGATGCGGTCCAGCTCTGCACGCAGCTGAGCGTGATAAGGCTGCCAGTACAGCGCACGGCGACGTGCAACTTCAGCCTCATCCGGCTCAAAATCCTTGCTGGCATAGAGCGGAGCGCTATCAAAACCATCAACCGGGCAGAGGCCGGTCACGCTCTGGCCTGGGTAAAGGCTGGCACCATCCGGCGGACGGTTCAGATCAATCACATAGCGCGAATGCGTGGCCACCAGCACCGATGCGCCCAGCGCCTTGGCAAAGTCATAGAGCTGGGGCATGTGCCAGTCGGTGTCATGCACCTCACGGCCTGCGGGTGTGAGCTTGGCGGCAATGTCATCGGGCACATGGGTGCCTGTGTGCGGCATGGAAATCAGCAGTGGCGCTGTGCCCTGGTGAAATATGAAAGGTGGAATGTGCTGGCTCATGGCCTATGTCTCCTGCAAATACTGTCTCGGATAAGGCTGCCGCTGCGTTTTATGCCGCTTTCAACAGCTCCGTGCGAGCTTGAATAAACCCTTGTTTGGCTGATTCATGCAGCGCATGTCGACCCGAAGCCACCTGCTGTTTTCCGGCCACCCAAACCTCGGCAATTGCGCAGCTGCGGTGGCTGGCAAAGACATGGCCGGCATGGGCACTCTCTGCAGGCAGACCCGCAAGCGCCGCATGCTGCGCATCCAGCACCACAAAGTCGGCCTGCTGCCCGGCGGCCAGCCCGGCAATGGCGCGGCCCGCGGCCTGCGCGCCACCCGCCACGGCCTGCAAGGTCATGGCAGTCGCCACCTGAGGATGACGAGCATTGCCCAGCACATTGCGCTGGCGCAAATGCAGGCGCTGGCTGTATTCGAGCATCAGCAGCTCTTCTGCTGCATTGACCGTTGCGTGACTGTCCGAGCCCACGCCCCAGCGGCCGCCATGCTGCAACCACAGCCGCATATCAAAAATGCCATCCCCCAGGTTGGCTTCGGTCGTGGGGCAGATGCCGGCCACCGCCTTGCTACGGGCAGCGCTGGCGTATTCGTCCGGCGTCATATGGGTGGCGTGAATCAGGCACCAGCGATGATCGACGGGGGCATGTGCCATCAGCCATTGCACGGGGCGCATGCCGCTCCAGGCCAGGCAGTCCTCGACCTCCTGCGTCTGTTCCGCAACATGGATGTGCACCGGCGCATCGGGCAGCAAGGCATGCAGTCCCGCCACGCTGGCGCTCAGGCTCTGCGGTGGCACGGCGCGCAGCGAGTGTGGAGCCAGCCCCAAAGCGGCATTCTGCGCTTTTACAGCAACGCTCAGGCGTTCCAGAAGTGAGAGCATATTGTCCGTGCTGCGAATGAAGCGTGCCTGGTCTTCACGCGCGGGCTGGCCGCCAAACCCGCTGGTCTGATAGAGCACGGGCAGCAGCGTCATGCCCAGGCCCGTTTTCTCGGCGGCACGCAGCAGTGCCAACGACAGCTCGGCATCGTTCGCATAGGGCTTTCCGCCCATGTCGTGATGCACGTAATGGAACTCACAGACCGAGGTGTAGCCGGCCTCCAGCATCTCCAGATACAGCCAGGTAGCAATCGCTTCCAATGCCTGCGGCGTCAGCCGGTTGGCAAAGCAGTACATCAGATTGCGCCAGCTCCAGAAACTGTCCTGCGCCTGCCCCCGGAACTCGGTCAGCCCCGCAAACCCACGCTGAAAAGCATGGGAGTGCAGATTCGGCATGCCCGGAATTACAGGCCCTGCGGCCTTGTGCGTCCGGGTAAGCACGTCGGCCCCAAGCGCTTGCAAGTCGATATCCGTTTGCACTTGCTGCAGCTGCCCCTGCGCATTCCAGCGCAGCAGCACATTGCGCGCCCAGCCCGTGGGCAACAAAGCATCTTGGGCAAAAAGCATGGGCAAAGCGTGAGCGGTCATAAAGGCAACTTTTGAAGCAAGCGAAAGGCGTCTCGACAATCCAGTCAGCTCAGGCCGGCTATGCCATGGCCTGCACCAGCGCCTGAACAAAGCGCGCGTTGTCCTGCTCGGTACCGATGGAGACGCGCAGGAAATGCTCAAACCCGGCCTCCTTCCAAGGCTTGATGATGATGCCCTGCTTGAGCAAAGCCTCGGTCACCGGCCCATTGGGGCGCCCCAGATCCAGGAACAGGAAGTTCGCCACGGAGGGAGCAATGCGCAACCCCTGCAGCGGCTGTCCCGGCTCGGCCAGCGCCAGCAGCTGGCGACGCAGATCCTCGCGCAACGCCACCGTGCTCGCCACGCCGCTGCGCATGTGAGTGGGATCGCTCCACGCCGCCAGCGCAGCGCGCTGGGCCGCCATATTCACATTGAAGGGCGAGCGCACCTTGTCCATCAGAGCGACAAAAGCGGCGCTGTCAGCCATGCCATAGCCCACGCGCAGACCCGCCAGCCCCCAGGCCTTGGAGAAGGTGCGCAGCACAATCCACGGCCCCTGGCGCTGCGCCAGCATGGCCAGCACATCGGGGTAGTCATCGTCATGCAGCGCGTACTCGTAATAGGCCTCGTCCACCACCAGCACGGTGCCCTGGGGCGTAGCTTCCAGCACGCGGGCAAACTGCGCCACATCCATCATGCAGCCCACGGGGTTGGACGGGTTGGGCAAGAAGGCGATCTTGGGAGCTTGGCTCACCGCCGCACACCAGGCGTCGATGTCAAAGCCCATGTCGGCATTCAGCTCCAGCAGCTCAACCTCGGCTCCCATCATCTTGGGATAGATCTCGTGTAGGCCGAACACAGGGCGCTGCGTCACCACCCGGTCACCGGGCGAGAGGAAAACCTCGCAAAGAATCTTGATCAGGTCTTCGGAGCCATCCCCAAACACCAGCCGGTCCGCAGCTACGCCGCAGCTTTGGGCAATCGCCTCGCGCAAGGCTGTGCAGTTGGCGTCTGGGTAGTTGCCCACGTCATCCACCACCGCTGCCAGCGCCTTGCGCACGGCAGGGCTGACACCGAACGGGTTTTCATTGCTGGCCAGGCGCACCACATCGCTCACGCCATAGCGCTGGCGCACGGCGTCGCTGGACAGGCCGGCGTTATAGGCCGGCAAAGGGCGCACTTCAGGGCGCGCCAGAGAGATCACCAAAGATTCACTCATAGATCGAACACCTTTCCGGGATTCATCAGTCCTTGAGGATCCAGCGCCAGCTTGATGGCGCGCATCGCAGCCATTTCAGCGGGTGTGCGGCTGTTGCTCAAATAAGGCTTTTTGTGCAGGCCGATACCGTGCTCGGCAGAGACACTGCCCTTGAACTCGCCGACCAGGCGGTACAGCTCGGCTTCGACGGCATCGCACTCGCCGCCCACGGTCTTGCCGTCCACGGAGACATGCAGATTGCCGTCGCCCACATGGCCGAAGTACAGCGCATGCTGACCGGGCCAGCGGGCGTTGAAGGCGGCTTCGCAGGCATCGGCAAAGCGCCCGATATCGGCCTGTGGCAGGCTGACGTCGAAGTTGATGGCCGGGTGCATATTGTTGTTGAGCTCGGCCGGTGCTTCGCGCAGCTTCCACAGCGTTTGTGCTTGCGCACCCGACTGGGCCACGATGGCGTCCAGCACCTCGCCCGCTTCCATGCACTCTTGCAGCACCTGCTGCACATCGTCTTGCAACTGGGCTTCGCTCTTGCCGTCCACATTGATCAGCGCCAGCAGCGGGTAGCGTTCTGCAAACGGTGCGCAGAGCTTGAGCCAGGCCAGCGAAGCCTGCACAAAGCTGTCCCACATCAGCTCATAAGCCGCCACGCTGTTGCCAAAGTGCGATTGCATGCGCGCCAGCACGGCCAGCGCCGAATCAAAGTCAGGCATGGCGACCAGCGTGGTAGCCGTGGCCTTGGGCGCAGGGCGCAGACGCAGCAGCACGCGGGTGATGACGCCCAGCGTTCCCTCGGCGCCGATAAAGAACTGCTTGAGGTCGTAGCCCGTGTTGTTCTTGATCATGGGGCGCAGCATGGGCAGCACCGATCCATCGGCCAGCACGACTTCCAGGCCCAACACCTGCTCGCGCATCATGCCGTGCTGCAGCACGCCGTTACCGCCTGCGTTGGTGGAGACATTGCCGCCAATCTGGCAGCTGCCGCGTGCACCCAGATCCACGCCGAACACCATGCCGGCATTCACGGCCGCTTCCTGCACGGCCTGCAGCGTCACACCGGCCTGTACCTGCATCAGGCCGGTCTGGGTGTTGATTTCTTCGATCTGATTCATGCGATCGAGCGACAAGGCAACCACGCCTTGCGCTGGCGTGGCGGCGCCCGCCAGACCCGTCATGCCGCCCTGGGGCACCACCGCCACCTTGTGCGCCGAGCACAGGCGCAGCGCGGCACTGACCTCGTCCGTGGTGCGTGGGCGCACCAGCGCCAGCGGACGCTGTGGCGGCGTACCGCTCCAGTCGGTGTGATAGTGCTCGGGCACCTCGGAGCCACGCAGCACCACATCGGCACCCAGTGTGGAAATCAGTTCGGAGAGAAATTGTTCTTGAGACATCGATACCTTTCGCGTTCCCCGCGATCAGATTCGAGCTTGCTGCGCAATCCGCCCCTGACGCACCACCGTGCAATCGGGTTTTTTGCCAAACCAGTACGCCAGCTCTGCGGCGTGCTGCACGGGCCAGAGCACAAAGTTGGCAGGGCGGCCCGAGGCAATCAAGCCTTGCTCATCCTGCAGCCCCAGAGCCTGCGCAGCATGGCGAGTGATGCCAGCCAGCGCCTCCGGGACGGTGAGTCGAAACAAGGTACAGGCCATATTGGCCATCAGCAGCAAACTCAGACATGGAGAAGTACCGGGATTGTGATCGGTAGAGACGGCCATGGGCACCTGGGCGGCTCTTAAACCCTCAACCGGCGGCACTTTGGTGTCACGCAGCGCATAAAAGGCCCCCGGCAGCAGCACAGCCACTGTTGCTGCGGCTTTCATGGCCGCAATGCCCTGTTCCGAGAGGTGCTCGATATGGTCGCAAGACAGCGCGCCATAGCGGGCCGCGAGGGCTGCACCCTCCATATTCGACAACTGCTCGGCATGCAGCTTGACCGGCAGGCCCAGCGCCTTGGCGGCCTGAAACACCTGCTCGGTCTCGGCCAGCGAAAACGCAATGCGCTCGCAAAACACATCCACCGCATCGACCAGCCTTTCAGCGGCCAGAGCGGGCAGCATCTGCTGGCTGACCAGATCGATATATGCCTGACTGCGACCGGCGTACTCCGGCGGCAATGCATGAGCGCCCAAAAATGTGGTGCGCACCGTCACACCGCACAGCTCCCCCAGGCGGCGCGCTGCCCGCAGCTGCTTGCGCTCATGCTCCAGCGACAGACCGTAGCCGGACTTGATCTCGATGGCCGTCACGCCTTCGGCCAGCAACTGCTGCAGACGCGGCATCGCCTGCGTCACCAGCTCGTCCTCCGTCGCCTCACGCGTGGCCTTGACACTGGAGACAATGCCGCCACCAGCCTTGGCAATCTCTTCGTAGCTGGCGCCTGCCAACCGCATCGCAAATTCGTTGGCACGCTCGCCGCCGTACACCAGGTGCGTGTGGCAATCGACCAGCCCCGGCGTTGCCAGGTGACCTGCGCCCTCATGCTGCGGCAGATGGCTGTATTCCGTCGGGACTTGATCCTGCGGCCCAACCCAGACCATGCGCCCGCCCTGCACCACAATGCAGGCCAGTTGCGCTGCGGCGATCTCTGCATCCGCCACAAACAAATCGGCAGCCAGACGCAGATTGCGCCAGCATCCATCTGCGCTGGGACGGTGGGTGGCGACAGGCGTCATGCAATGATCTCCTTTGAGTAATTCTGATTTGATAGCTGTTTGCGCTTGATGCCAAACGTTTTCACTATCAATTGTTTTTGAAGTTATTGAATATCTTGCGCTAAATGCTCTTCTTTTAATAGCAATCTAAACCTACCTCTGCAAGCCCACCCACAGCAATCTGCAGCTCTCATCTTCGGGCTGCAAAACTGCGGCATCCTGCGCACTCTCCCACCACAGGCCCTGCCCCGCCTGCAGCCACTCCTGCCCCTGCGCAAAGCGGCCTTGCAGCACCAGGCACAGGCCCGCAGCGCTGCGGCCGGGCACCATTGGGCTTTGTGACGGACGAGGCGCTACAAATTCATGGTGGCTACGGCTACACCCGCGAAATGCCGCTGGAGCGCTATGTGCGCGATGCCCGCATTCTGCGCATCTATGAGGGTTCCTCCGAAATACAGCGCACCATCATTGCGCGTGCCGTGCTGTCTTCATAAGCCTCTTTGCAGCAGCTGAGCGGCACGGCCTGAGTGCAGTCTTGCCCTGAGCTGCTACACAAATTTCAAGCTCCATCGGGCATGAAGCCAAGGAGCAGTTCATTGCTCATTCATTGTCTATCCCCGCTCATACCGCTGGGCAAAGCTCTGGAGAACAGTTCTGCGAGAGAGAAAGCCAGGCACCCTCTATCAGGTGCCTGGCCTCCGCACCAAGCCGGGGCAAAGCCTTATCCCTTTTGCGCATCTGGCCCAGGATGCCAATTTTTGGCGTCCAGGATCACTCTCGCAGCACTGATGGTCCATACCCCGCTTCGGGCAACACACAAGAGCGGGGCGCACAATAGAGCACCTTCCGATGCTGTTGTTTAAAGTCAAATTGACCTCTAGCCCATACACAGCAAGCACGACCAGCTATTGATTCAAGAGTACCCGGTGTCTTCCGCGCAATCCATTCTGCAAGCCGTTTTTGGCTACGAGCAATTCCGTGGCCCTCAGCAGGCCATCGTCTCGCATGTCATCGATGGCGGCGATGCGCTGGTGCTCATGCCCACGGGCGGCGGCAAATCGCTGTGCTATCAGGTACCGGCCATTGCGCGCCAGCAGGCGGGTCATGGGGTGACGATTGTGGTGTCGCCGCTGATTGCGCTCATGCACGATCAGGTGGGCGCCCTGCATGAAGCAGGCGTCAGCGCGGCCTATTTGAACTCCACCCTGAGCTACGACGAAACGCAGGAGGTGGAGATGCGCCTGCAAAGCGGCGACATCACCTTGCTCTACGCCGCGCCTGAGCGCCTGAATACACCTCGCTTTCTGGGCCTGCTCGACGACCTGCATGCACAGGGCAAGCTGTCGCTGTTTGCGATTGACGAAGCGCACTGCGTGAGCCAGTGGGGCCACGACTTCCGCCCCGAATACCGGGCACTGACGGTGCTGCACGAGCGCTACAGCGGCGTGCCGCGCATTGCGCTCACCGCCACGGCCGATGCGCTGACGCGGGCCGACATCATCGAACGCCTGCATCTGGAAGCCGCCCAGCACTTCGTCAGCAGCTTTGACCGGCCCAATATCCGCTACAAGATTGCCGAGAAAAGGGACGTGACCAACCAGCTGCTGCGCTTTATCGAGCGCGAGCACGAAGGCGAGGCCGGTGTGATTTATTGCCAGTCGCGCAAGCGGGTGGAAGAGCTGGCGCAGACGCTGGCACAAAACGGCATCAACGCCCTGCCCTATCACGCGGGCCTGCCGCAAGAGATGCGCCAGAACCACCAGGACCGTTTTCTACGTGAAGAGGGGGTTGTGATGTGCGCCACGATTGCCTTTGGCATGGGCATCAACAAGCCCGATGTGCGCTTTGTGGCCCATGTGGACATGCCCAAGAACATCGAAGGCTACTACCAAGAAACCGGCCGTGCGGGCCGCGATGGCCTGCCCGCCGACGCATGGATGGCCTACGGCATCTCCGATGTGGTCAACCAGCGCCGCATGATTGACGACAGCCCGGCCGAGGAAGAGTTCAAGCAGGTCATGCGCGGCAAGCTCGATGCGCTGCTGGGCCTGGCCGAAGCCACGGACTGCCGCCGCGTGCGGTTGCTGGCCTATTTCGGTGAGCAGTATGGCCAGCCGCCCAGCGTGGATGGCAAGCCGCTGCAAGCCGCTGCCAAGACCTTTTGCGGCAACTGCGACAACTGCCTGGAGCCGCCTGCACTGTGGGATGGCACGGATGCAGCGCGCAAGCTGCTGTCCACCATTTATCGCGTGCATGAGGCCAGCAAGCTCACCTATGGCGCAGGCCACATCATGGATGTGCTGCGCGGCAAGGTGACGGACAAGGTCACGCAATTCGGCCACGACAAGGTATCTACCTTTGGCCTGGGCAGCGAGTATTCAGAACAGCAATTGCGGGCCGTGATGCGCCAGCTGCTGGCTACGGGCGCTCTCGGCCTGCACAAGGTGGTGAGCGAGAACAGCGGCCATGTGTTCGACACCCTGTGCCTGACACCCGGCTCGCGCGCCGTGCTCAAGGGCGAGGTGCAGGTTCAGCTGCGCGAGGCCGTGGCCGCATCGCGCAGCAGAAAGCAGAGCAAGAAGTCAGCGGCCAATGCGGCCGCCGTCAATCTGGGCCCGGATGCGCAAGTGCGCTTCATCAACCTCAAGGCCTGGCGTGCCGAAGTGGCCAAGTCGCACAATCTGCCGGCCTATGTGATCTTTCACGATGCCACGCTGGCATCGATTGCCGAGCTCAACCCCCAGAGCCTGCAAGAGCTGAAAGGGGTGAGCGGCATGGGCGCCAAAAAGCTGGATGCCTACGGCGCCGAAGTGCTCAGAGTTGTGGCACTCGGCTAATTACAAAGAGGCTTTTTAAAAAGCCTTGACCAGACCAAAGCGCAGCAACGTCCCCTTGGACTGCGGGCCCAGAGAACCGGCCTTGGCGCTGACTTCCTGGTACAGCGCTGCCTTGAGGTTCATCTTCTGCGAAGGGATGGCGTAGGAGAACTCGGCACCAATGGCGTGGCGAGCCCCCTTGGCATCGCTGGCTCCCACGCCGCTGTCATTGGTCAGCTGCCACTGGCTGTAACCCACAATGCCGCTTTGCATTACGCCATAGCGCTTGCCCACACCCCACTCCACAGTGAGCTGGTTGCCAAAGCGCAGACCTGCATCGCTTCTCGTATTGCGCTCAAAGCGCGCCAGCGCCGAGCCAGACCAGTTCTTGGCTTCATCAAAGTAATAAGTGCCGCCGCCGGTCAGCATCCAGCTCTTGAAGCCCTTGCCGGGGTCTGCAGGCGTGTTGGCGCGGGCATTGTCCAGCCACACACCGGCAGCGCCCACCGCATCCCAGTTGCTGCCATGCCAGCTCAGCACCACGGGACCCACATAAACGTCGCCCACGCCGGTGTGATTGTCATGAATACCGGCTGCATTGATATGCAGTGAGGTACCGACTACGGGGATGATGGTTTCCACACCGTAGTCCGCACCCAACACCTTGGTGCCCGTCATCCACACCAGGCGATTGGCCAGTGCCGTGACGTTGCCCTTGTTGCTGCCCGGCAGATTGCTGCTGGAGCCAGGGGCACGAAAGCTGTGGATGTCGTAATTGACCAGATAGCCAATGTAGTAAAGCCCTGGGGGCGGAGCGCTGGCCGCTTGCATGCCTTCCACACCGGGCACATAGTGGCCTTCAGCATGGGCAGAGTTGAACAAGGCCAGGCTGGCCAGCGCGAGAGTTGTGAGTTGCTTTTTCATCGTGTTGCGCCCGTCTCCGGGGCTGTTATGTGTTGCGCATGAATGCCCAGGCAATGGGCGCGCAGAGCATAAGTGCCGCAAACCATCGCAGCGCTCAGTTGCACGCCGCTTTTCCATACATCAGCTATACCGGGATTGCCATAGCTTTGCGCCGGGTGGAAATTCGTTTGTACTTACTTCAGCGCTCCGCTGCAGAAGATCGCCACCTGGCCCACAAGCGACGCAGCAACACTCGAAAGCCTGCAGATATTGCAAGCGCAAACCATCGATATTTATGCACGCCTCTTGAGAAGGCTTTGCGGAGCGCGCAAGAAGCCACCGCACAGGGCGCATGGCGCACACGATTTACGATTCGCTTTCACCGGCCCTGAGGCACTCGTCATCGCCCATGTCTGGATAAAGGCGGAGCATGATCTGATGCAGGCTTTGGGCCAGCAGCTCCTTCAGGCTTTGCTGTGCTTCTGTCACCGCATCCACCGTGCTCTCGGCCCTGAGCTGCGCCCAGATACCCGCCCACTGGCCTGCTTTCTCTTCAACGACGGCCTGAGCGGCTTCACTCCAATGCTCTGAGGCCGCAGGACTGGTGTAGCGACCACGCCCACGCCCGAAATGCGAGATCAGCAGGTACTTGAGCAGTACCTGACTGACCAGGGTGCTCAGGTAGTCGCTGGAGAGCTGAAAGCTTTGCTGCTCCTGATCGAACATCTTGTTCGCCCCCCAGGCCGCACCACCAAAGGTCATGGCGCCCACCAGGGCCCCCACCAACGCACCGGTGCCCAGCGTCAAGCCACCGGCCATCAGGTCTGCCCCCAGTCCTGTCGCAGCACCTGCCGTCAACGCCCCCCACAAGCCCGCTGCCGGGGCATCCACAGGCGTGCGAATCTTGAGCTGGCTGCGCAACTGCTCCTGTATCTGGCTGGCCGCCTGACCATCGAGATGGTGTATCTCCAGCAAACGCTGTGTTGCCTGCACATCGCTTCGCTGCAGGGCCTGCATCAGCCGCTGTACAGCCGCCTTGGCCTGCGCACTGAGGCGATCTTCGGCTTCAGCGGACTTGCTGAGCTTGCTGCCCAGTTGACTCAGGCTTTGCCATGCGCGCGCCAGCAGCTTGCCCTGCTCTGCATCCAGCGCCTCGTGCAGCTCGGCCGCCGCCAGAAGCTGATGCGCCATGACGTGCAAACTGTCCCTCTCGCGCTCTTTTTGCTGCAGGGCGCGCTGCTCCAGCAGACGCTGATACGCAGGCTGCTTGGTCGCTGGCAGCAGCGGCGCAATGCTTTGCATCATCTTGCGCTCATGCCACCAGCTGCGGGTAAAGGCATCGAGCACCAGCACCTCGCGCACCACATCCTGAAAGCCTTGCGTGGCCTGCTTCCAGCGCTGCAGATCCTGCCGGGTCTGCTCTGCGGTGGTGTCGCTGCCGATCTGGTTGAGCAGCACAATGACCGGCTTGCGCATCCACGCCAGAATGCTCATCTCCGCGCTCCAGTAACCTGCATCTGCAGGGTCTTCTGCCGCATTGACCAGATAGAGCATGACATCGGCATGATCACGCGCAGCCAGCAGCGCGCGCTGGCTCAGGTAAAACGGCTTGTCGCGCCAGCGGTCCCAGACATTGCTGAGAAACCATCCCAGCGGATTGCCCTGTTGCTTCAGCCTTTCGTATAAACGTACCGAATCGCCAAAGCCCGGTGTGTCCCACAGCCACAGCTCGTCGCCCTGGGCGGTTTTTTGCAGCAGGTAACGCTGCGACTGTGTGGTGACATGGGCCGCGTCTTCAATCTCGCCCACGTCGTCGGCCATCAAGGTACGTGTCAACGTGGTCTTGCCAATATTGGTGTGCGACAGCAGACACCACTGGATGCTGCGGTCGTCGGCGACCAGCGCTGTGTTCTCGCTCATTGCTTATCTCCTGCTGCAGGCACCAGGCTGGCATTGAGGCCTGTGCTGCGCACAAATTCCATCCATAGCTGCTCGCGCTCCTTGACCCGTGACACGGCCCCCTGATTGCGGCTTCTGAAGTCTGCCGCCCACAGCCATATCTCCGTCTGCGGCCCCCAGAGGTTGAACACCTGTGCCAGCAGAGCACCATGTATTTCTGCCTCGGGCGTCGCCGCCAGATTGAGCAGCAGCACCTGCTGCACGCTACCCTGATCGGCATCGGGCAGGGGCAAACCATAGGCCAGCACGGGCAGCCATTGCAGCTGCGCGCCGGCTCCGTAATGGGCGGTCACATAGCCGCGCAATGCGGCCTCTCGCTCTGGCGTGATCTCAAGGCTATAGGGCTGCACCTGCAGCACCGTGGCGCGACCGGCCCAGTCACGCTGCAGTTGCTGAAAATACGGCTGCTGCAGCGGCAGATCCATATGGCGTTTGAGCCACCAGAGCTTGCCCCCCTGATACAGCGCCAGCACCAAGCGCGGCGCAATCACCGCCATCAACAGCAGCAGCGTATAGAGCTGCACCCAGCGTTGGCCGGCCGTGGGAAATTTCATCATCTGGTTCAGACTGGTTTCCAGCTCAGGCGCACCATCGTGCACCCAGCCTTGCAGGGCTTGAATCTGCTCCAGCGTCCACGGCGCCAAGCCCGCCAGCACATGCACGGGTGCAAACAGCATGTTCAGGCAGGTTTGCACCGCTGTGGGCGACAAAAACGTACTCTCCCACCCCACCTGATAAGCCTTGGTCAGCCCTGTCACCCACAGCGATGCCAGCGCCCCCAGGGCCAGCATGGCGGCGCCCAGATGCATCAGCATGGCCCATTGCGCCTGGCGTGGTCTTTGATTGAGCTGCCACCAGTTTCGCTCAAAGTTCAGCGCCATTTTTCGCAACCCGGTGCCACGCGAGCCCGGCCACTTCTTCACATTCAATTTCTGCAGCCATCCACTGGGCTCCGCTGAAGATCGCACCGCTGCTGCCGCCCCCTGTACAGGCTCCAGCGGCGCGATCACGCGCCGGGAGCGCTTGAGCAGGCGGCGCAGTCCCAGCACCAGCAAGACTGCATACACCAGCAAGTTCCACAGCACAATGCCAATCAGCGATGGCGACAGCAAGTCCACACGGTGCGGGTCGGTGATGGCGTGACCGGCAAAGCCCAGTGCAAAGGCAGCCACGACCACAGCCAGCATCACCCAGCGCGAGACGCCCGCGCTTTGCTGCGCCAGCGCTCGCAGGTCGGCAGGCAGTTGTGCAGCGGCGATCACACGCTTGGCGCGCTCTTGCAAAAAGTGCTCGAAAGCGGAGCGTCCGCTGCCTTTGGCCGCCCCTTGAGCATGCAGACACTCCTGCGTAATGGCAGTACAGCGCTCGGCCGAGGGCAGCGCTTCATGCGGCGCTGCTGTTTCCAGAGCATGGGCAAAAACAATATCGCGGGCAGAGCTGGCTTTCATGCCGCTATTGTGTTTCAGCCAGCCGCCGGCTCTGTAAAACATAAAAACAATAGCTGCAAGCCCTTTCTCATCAAGGGCTAGAGGCATATTTCATGAAAAATCTCCTCGAACTTGCCTGCAAGCGCCCTCCGGCTGCGCTGTGATATGAATGCAGCTTTGCAGCCATTCACACCCAGGAGACACACATGAGCACAGGTTCTCAAGCCATGCCGGATGCACAAGGATTCTTTGGCCCCTATGGCGGCCAGCTGGTGCCGCCAGAGCTGAAGAAGTGCATGGACGAAATTGCTGCTGCTTACGAAGAAATCGTGCAGCGCAAGGACTTTCAGGACGAGCTGGCTTCGCTGTTTGCCGACTATGTGGGTCGCCCCAGCCCCATCTTTCACGCCAAGCGCCTGTCGGACCAACTGGGCGGCGCGCAGATTCATCTCAAGCGCGAAGACCTGAACCACACGGGCGCCCACAAGATCAACCACTGCCTTGGCGAAGCATTGCTGGCCAAGTTCATGGGCAAGAAAAAAGTGATTGCCGAAACCGGCGCCGGCCAGCATGGCGTGGCTCTGGCCACGGCCTGCGCGCTGGTGGGCATTCCCTGCGAGATTCATATGGGCCAGGTCGATATCGAGAAGGAGCACCCCAACGTCACCAAGATGCGCATTCTGGGCTGCAATCTGGTGCCCGTCACACGCGGTGCGGCCACGCTCAAGGAGGCTGTGGACAGCGCCTTCGAGGTCTATCTGCAAGACCCTGTGAACACCATCTACGCGATTGGCTCGGTGGTCGGCCCCCATCCCTTCCCCATGATGGTGCGCGACTTCCAGTCCATCGTGGGCCGGGAGGCACGCGAGCAGTTCCAGGCCAAGCATGGCAGGCTGCCCGACCATGTGGCGGCCTGCGTGGGCGGCGGCAGCAATGCCATGGGCATCTTCACTGCCTTCCTGGATGATGCCGACGTGCACCTGGTGGGCGTAGAGCCCGCTGGCGAAGGTGCGGACAAGCCCGGGCGTCATGCAGCCACCATCACCATGGGCAAACCCGGCGAGATTCACGGCATGAAGTGCTATGTGCTGGAAAACGAAGACGGCACGCCCGCAGCAGTGCACAGCATTGCCTCGGGCCTGGACTACCCCGGCGTGGGCCCGCAGCACAGCTACCTCAAGGACATAGGCCGCGTGGACTATCAATCCGTGGGCGACAAGGAGTGCCTGGACGCCTTCATGACGCTGTCGCGCGTGGAAGGCATCATCCCCGCGCTGGAAAGTGCCCATGCCGTGGCCTGGGCCATGCGCGAAGCACCCAAGCTGGGCAAGGACCAGCACATCCTCGTCAACCTCTCCGGGCGCGGCGACAAGGATGCCGATTACGTGGCCAAGAAGCTGGGGCTGTAAACCCGAAGCGACACAAAAAAGCAGGCTCAAGGCCTGCTTTTTTGTGCGCTGCGTTTGTACGCTCAGCCGACCTGAAAGGTACGACCGTTGTTCTGAATTTCCCAGCTGCCGCTCTTTCGGAAAGAGCGTGCAGAAGCGTAGGTGTCCTCCATGAACTGAAAGAAGGTAATCAGGCCATTCTTGACCGTGGCCTTGATGGCCAGGGGCGAGGTGAAGTGGTGGCCAACCTCCACCGAGGTATAGGTGAACTGGCCGAACGCCGCCACCGTCTCGCCTTCGCTGATCATGTCGGTGATCTGAAAGTCATTCACCTCCCAGTAGGTTCCCACGTTAGAGAAGGTGTCGATATAGATCTGGCGGCCCTGACGGCGGCCCGTCCATGGCTCGATCTGCGCCAGCTCGGGGTTATCGAAGTTCAGTGAAATATAGATGGCATCTTCAGCCACCAGCGCCTCTGCGGCCTGCTTGACGGTGGCCTTGCCGCTGTTGACCAAAAAGGCCTGCAGCACCTCCTTGGGTTGCTTGCTTTGCTGTGCCTTGGCGATTAGATCCAGGTTTTCACTCATGTCTTGGTTTCCTGCTGTCAATACCGTTGCGAAATTGCCCGACCAATCTAGCCAGCCGAGCCCAAAGATCAAGTGCGCCTGTCGGGAAGCATCGTCGGAGAAGTTCCCGTAAAGGCCGCTCCCACCCACTTGCACCCTCTCAGTCGCCTCTTCATTATTGACACGAAATCGACCTCAAACGCTTTACAGGAAAACGCAAAAAGCTATAGAAAACAAAGGTTTGCAATGTAAGGCGTTACTCTGCTCTCTATCGCTCTCTAAGCTGCTGCGCCAAAGAGGGAGAGATTATGCAAATCACATACACAACACTCAAAGACCGCCACAGGGTCATTCGCAATGGCATGCCAGAAGCGCTCAGTCTGCGTATTCACCGTTCGCTCAGCTGGCTGCAGCGCGCCTCCCAGTGCGATGACCAGGATGGACGTTTTGTCTTTCTGTGGATTGCCTTCAATGCCGCTTACGCCCAAGAAATTCCACGCAGCGTGCACCTGTCACAGCCAGAAGCTTTCACCACTTTTTGCACCAGCTGCACGCGCTAGATAGCGACAAGCAGCTGGATACCCTGTTTGGGTACATCTTCAGCGGCCCATCCGCATGCTGCTGGACAACCCCTATGTGTTTGAAGCCTTCTGGAGCTTCCAGCGTGGCGATATGGACGAAGCCACTTGGCAACAACGCTTTGCCGCCGGTAAACGCAAAGCCGCCCAATTGCTGGCCGCTGGCAAAACTCCAGACCTGCTGGCCCTGGTCTTGCACCGCATCTACACCTTGCGCAACCAAATCATGCACGGCGGCGCAACGTGGAACAGCCAGATCAACCGCGCGCAAGTCAAAGACTGCGCCAGCAGCATGAACAAGCTGGTGCCTGTGGTGATTGATTTGATGATGTCCAACCCCGACACGATTTGGGGTGAGGCTTGTTAGCTGGTAGTGAACTATAAAAGGCCGCGTCAGCGGCCTTTTATGTTGTGCTCCATTAGCCCAAATTTGGCGCCAGAAAACGGCGCAGTTCTTCCACATCCATGCCACGGCGCTCGGCCATGTCCACCAATTGGTCTTCACCAATCTGGCCCACGTTGAAGTACACGGCTTCGGGGTTGCCGATGTAGAAACCGCTGACGCTGGATGCCGGGTTCATAGCCAGGCTCTCGGTCAGCGTCATGCCGATTTCATCGGCTTGCAGCGCCTTGAACAGGTCGATCTTGGCCGTGTGATCGGGGCAAGCAGGATAGCCGGGTGCGGGGCGGATGCCTTGGTATTTTTCCTTGATGAGTTCCTCGTTGCTGAGGTTTTCATCGGCGGCGTAGCCCCACAAATCGGTGCGCACGCGCTGGTGCAGGCATTCGGCAAAGGCTTCGGCCAGTCGGTCGGCCAAAGCCTTGAACATGATGCCGCTGTAGTCGTCCAGCGCGGCTTCAAATTCCTTGTCTTTCTTTTCGGCGCCAATGCCTGCAGTGACGGCAAACAGACCGGCGTAGTCGTTGATGCCTGATTCCTTGTCCGCCACAAAATCGCTCAGGCAGCGGCTGGGGCGCATCACGCCTTCCACGGCCTGTTTTTCGGTTTGCTGGCGCATGCCGTACCAGGTCATCAGCACTTGGCTGCGTGATTCGTCGGTGTAGAAGACGATGTCGTCGCCCACGCGGTTGGCGGGGAAGAGGCCCATCACGCCATTGGCTTGCAGCCAGCGGCCATCGATGATTTTTTGCAGCATGGCCTTGGCATCGGCCAGCACATTGCGCGCCTGCTCACCGACCACTTCATCGTCAAGGATCGCGGGGTAAGGGCCGGCCAGATCCCAAGTCTGGAAGAACGGGCCCCAGTCGATAAACTGGGCAATCTCAGCCAGGTCAAAATTCTTGAAAACGCGGCGACCCAGCGTGCGCGGTATCACGGGGGCATGGTTCACCACGGCGGCATTGGCGCGGGCTTGGCTGAGTGTCCACAGCGGCGTCTTCTTCTTGTTGGCGTGCTGGGTGCGCACCTTGTCGTAATCGGCGCTGACCTCGGCCAGATAGTTGTCCTTGCCTTCGCCTAGCAGGCTTTGTGCCACGCTGACCGAGCGCGAAGCATCGGGCACATAGACCACGGGACCTTCGTACTTGGGCGCAATCTTCACAGCCGTGTGCACGCGCGAGCAAGTTGCGCCGCCGATCAGCAGCGGAATCTTCTTGATGCGGAAATAGTCATCCTTGTGCATCTCGCCCGCCACGTACTGCATCTCTTCCAGGCTGGGCGTAATAAGGCCAGACAGGCCAATGATGTCCGCGCCCTCTGCCTTGGCGCGCGCCAGAATCTCGTGGCAGGGCACCATCACGCCCATGTTGATGACTTCAAAGTTGTTGCACTGCAAGACCACGGTGACGATGTTCTTGCCAATGTCGTGCACGTCGCCCTTCACCGTGGCAATGACGATCTTTCCCTTGCTGGTCACGTCCATGCCAGCGGCTTCTTGCTGGCGCTTTTCCTCTTCGATGTAGGGCACGAGGTGGGCCACGGCCTGCTTCATCACGCGGGCGGATTTGACCACCTGCGGTAGGAACATCTTGCCGGCGCCAAACAGGTCACCCACCACGTTCATGCCGTCCATCAGCGGGCCTTCGATCACGTGCAGCGGGCGGCCACCGCCTTGCACCACGATCTGCTGGTAAGCCTCTTCCGTGTCTACGGTGATGAAGTCGGTGATGCCATGCACCAACGCGTGGGTCAGGCGCTCGTTCACGGTCTTGGGGTTGTCGGGAGTACCGCGCCACTCCAGCTTTTTGCTGTCGTCCTTGGCGTTGCCCTTGGCCTGGTCGGCAATCTCCAGCAAGCGCTCGGCCGCATCAGGGCGGCGGTTGAGCACCACGTCTTCCACGCGCTCGCGCAGGTTCGGCTCCAGGTCGTCGTACACGCCGATCATGCCGGCGTTGACGATGCCCATGTCCATGCCCGCCGCAATCGCGTGGTACAGGAACACGGTGTGAATCGCCTCACGCACGGGGTCGTTGCCACGGAAGGAAAACGACACGTTGGAGACGCCGCCGCTGACCTTGGCACCGGGCAGGTTTTGCTTGATCCAGCGAGTGGCTTCAATAAAGTCGACGCCGTAGTTGTTGTGCTCTTCAATGCCGGTGGCGACCGCGAACACGTTGGGGTCGAAGATGATGTCTTCGGGCGGGAAGCCAACTTCATCGACCAGGATTCGATAGGCGCGCTCGCAAATCTCGGTCTTGCGCGCAAAGGTGTCGGCCTGACCCTTCTCGTCAAAAGCCATCACCACGGCAGCCGCGCCATAGCGCTTGACCAGTTTGGCATGGGCCTTGAACTCTTCCACGCCTTCCTTCATCGAGATGGAATTGACGATGCCCTTGCCCTGCAAGCAGCGCAGGCCGGCTTCGATCACTTCCCACTTGGAGCTGTCCACCATCACCGGCACTTTGGCAATGTCGGGCTCGGAGGCGATCAGGTTCAGAAAGCGCACCATGGCGGCCTTGCTGTCCAGCATGGCTTCGTCCATGTTCACGTCAATGACCTGCGCGCCGTTTTCCACCTGCTGGCGGGCCACAGCCAAGGCTTCTTCGTACTGCTCATTCAGGATCAAGCGTGCAAACGCTTTGGAGCCGGTGACGTTGGTGCGCTCACCCACGTTGACGAAGAGCGTGTCATCGCCAATGAACACGGGCTCCAGGCCCGACAGGCGCATGGGAGGAATGACAGAGGAAGGGGTAGCAGCAGACATCAGCTCACCTGTGTGAAAACCAGAATCAAAGGAAACAGGTGAGCGCCGTTGTAGATGGTGAGCAGATAGCACAAGGTATCTGCCAGCCCGAGCCTGACGGGTCATGCATCGCTGTGATGACCGGCTGCAGCGCTCCTCGGGGTGAAGCCCTGCATTTTAGAGCCTGTTCATATAGCGCACCTGCATCACTGCCGTTCATCGCCCTGTATGAAGCGTTACAGGTCCGCATCAAGGCCATCCATATATTCCCTGCTTTGCTGCAGAGCGCGCTGCCCATAAAAAATGCTTCTTTGACGCGCTTTGCTATACCAGAAGTGCTCACTGCGCTCTCAAAAAACAGCAGCTGAGCTCAAGGTAATTTCGCTAACAGCGAATGTAGCCATCTTATTTCAAGCATATTTGCAATATGGTGCCGCTTGCAGTGGCATCGCTCTTGATTTACCAGCTGGCCCCAGACCGGGATACCCGGACCTGCTGTCGCCACAACTGGACGAGTACCTACAGCCCCTATTTTTGAGTCTTTGGCACCATCGTCATCGTACTCAGCGACGCACTGCCGCAAGTCCTGCTACACCGGCAGTTCTTGCGGTCACGGCGGGCAATTCACCGGAGAAATCTATGAACGTGACCTTTGGCGCGTACTACACACTCATCATGGCCGTGCTTGTGCTGCTGATCGGCAAGCTCATGACGCGGCACATCCGCTTTCTGCGCGACTTCAACATCCCCGAGCCCGTCTCCGGCGGCCTGCTGGTCGCAGCCATCATCTTTGCCCTGCATCAGACCCTTGGCCTGAGCCTGACGTTTGAAGGCAGCCTCCAGTCCGCGTTCATGCTGGTGTTTTTCTCGTCGATCGGCTTGAGCGCCAACTTTGCCAAGCTGCGCGAGGGCGGCTCAGGCCTGTTCATCTTCCTGGGTGTCATTGCGGCCTTCATCATGGTTCAGAACACTGTGGGCGTGGGCCTGGCCACGATTCTGGGCCTGGATCCGCTGATCGGCCTGGTCGCTGGCTCCATCACCCTGGTCGGCGGCCACGGCACTGCCGGCGCCTGGGGCTCGGTGCTAGAAAACCAGTACGGCCTGACAGGCGCCACCACGCTGGGCATCGCCTGCGCGACCTTTGGCCTGGTGATTGGCGGTCTGCTGGGTGGGCCACTGGCCAAGCGCCTGATTACCAAGCACCAGCTGGCACAACCACGCACAGAGTCCGAACAGCTGCACTCAGAGGCCCCTGCCGTCAGCGAAGGCAGCGACGTTGCCAACTTCGAATCTCCCAGCAAGGCCCCTCGCCTGATCACGGCCGATGCCGCCGTGGAAACGCTGGCACTGTTTGCTGCCTGCCTGGCCTTTGCGGAATTCATGACCGGCCTGACAAAGGGCACGGCGATTCAGCTGCCAACCTTTGTCTGGGCTCTGGGCGGTGGCGTGATCATCCGCAACGTGCTGGACTATGTCTTTGGCTTCAAGGTCTTCGACCGTGCCATCGACGTCTTTGGCAATGCTGCCTTGTCCATCTATCTGGCCATTGCCCTGCTGTCGCTCAAGCTGTGGGAGCTGACCGATCTGGCTGGCCCGCTGATAGTCATCCTGGCGGCTCAGACCATCGTCATGGCTTTGTATGCAGCCTTCATCACCTTCCGCATCATGGGCAAGAACTATGACGCTGCCGTGCTGGCTGCTGGCCACTGCGGCTTTGGCATGGGTGCCACACCCACAGCCGTCGCCAATATGCAGGCCATTACCAACCAGTACGGCCCTTCGCACAAGGCCTTCCTGATCGTGCCGCTGGTGGGCGCCTTCTTCATCGACATCATCAACGCCTTCCTGCTGCAGGCCATGATCAGCCTCATCCGCTGATAACTGCGTCCGCACACAAAAAAGCGTGTTCCCTTCCAGGGGAACACGCTTTTTTTATGGCTGCACCGTCTTCAGGCTCGCTGCCAGACGGCTTTCAAAGTCCACTGCATAGGTAGTGCAGCAGACGTTTGTTCGTTCAGACCGCTTCAGACGCAGACAGAGCCTGGGCGGAAGCCGGCAAGCCAAAGATGCGGTCAAACGCCCAGTTGAAGGCAAAGGTATAGACCATGAAGAACACCAGCAGGCCAGCCTCCATGACCGCAGCTTCCCACAGCGAAATATTGAACCACCATGCCATCAGAGGAATCAGCATGGCGGCAATACCGCCCTCAAAGCCGATGGCATGCACCACCCGGCGCAGTATGGAGCGGCCCTTGACGGTCTGGCGCGCTTCCCATTTTTCAAACAGGTAGTTGAAGCTCAGATTCCAGCAAATGGCGATCACAGAGGCTGCGACTGCCATCACCCCAGAGTCACTGGCTTTTTGGCCAATCGCCATAAAGATCAGGCTGGAGACGATGATGGCAATCGCCTCATACAGGCCCACATAAATGACCCGGCGCTTGGTACCTTGCAGACCTGTAGCCTTGGCAGGAGCAGCAGCGTTGCGGTGATGGAGAGAGTTGGCAGAGGAAGAAGCGGATGCCATCGCTGAAGCTTGTTGAGACATGGTTGGCAGTGTATGTTCTGAAAATTGAAGATAAAAGTCAGTTCCTTTCAATTTTTCTGATAAATCAGCCATGTCGTTCACCGCAGATCAGGTCCCGTTGTTTCTGGCCGTCCTCGATGCCGGCTCCTTTTCCGCAGCTGCACGCAAGCTGGGCAAAGTGCCTTCTGCCGTGAGCATGGCCATTGCCCAGCTGGAGGCCGAGCTGGATTTGCAGCTGTTTGACCGCAGCAGCCGTGAACCAGCGCCCACCGCCATTGCCCGTGCGCTGGAACCCCAGGCGCGGCTGCTGGCCGAGCAGCTTCAGCTGCTGAACTGGCAGGCACAGGCCCTGCATGAAGGGCTGGAAGAGCGACTGACGCTGGTCATCGCCCCCGAGCTGCTGGCCACGCACTGGAGCGAGCCCCTGACCCGGCTGGTGCAGGAGTTTCCAGCCTTGCCCATCGAAGTGCTGGCGGCTCCGCAGGCGGATGCTCTGGAGTTGCTGCACTCCGGCCGCGCCCACCTGGCGCTGGCGTTCGAGCGCCCCGCCATGGACGGCCGCGAAGGCTTTCAGGAGATGGGCCGCGAAACGCTGGTCGCCGTGATGTCGCCGCAGTTCGCCCCCTGGCAACAGGTTCTGACGGAGCATTCGTCCAGTGACACGACGCCACCCCGGCTCACGGTGGAGCAGCTCGCCGCCACACGCCAGGTGTTGGTCGCCAGCCGCGACCCGCAGCAGACCGACCCGCGCTTTGTCTTTGCGCGTCAGCTCTGGCGCACGGACAGCCACCAGGCTGCGCTGTCGCTGATCAGCGCCGGGCTGGCCTGGGGCTGGCTGCCCAAGGGGCTGGTAGAGCCCCATATCAGCGCCGGGGCCTTGATGGAGATTCCCGTGCTCAACCTCAGCAATGGCACGACCTTGTTTGTGGACTGGGTCTGGTCCAAGGAGCGCCCACAGGGGCTGGCCAGCAGACGTTTTGTGCAATTGCTGCGCGAGAGTTCCGCCGATAAAAACTGACGCAACCGGCCGGCACCTGGGGTTCAAAATGCATCGGCAGCCCAGTACCAGCACAAGAGCAGCCTGCTGCCTCACAGCCTCACCAATCGCCTCACTGCACAGGAGTTTTTGTATGCCCCGTCAGAGCGCCAAAGCAGCCACCTCCCAGCCAGCCACCTCCCCATCGCCAAAGTCCGGCAAGAATTTGCCATTTCCCACCAGCGATTCGGTCAAAGCCTTGCAGCCCTCCGCTCCCATCAAGCGAGCCCCCAAAAAGGCGGTGCTTCCAGCCGAAGAGACTCCGCCCGCAGCAACCTGTGTCTATCCCTTTGAGCTTCAGGACGAGGCCTTGCGCCAGCTCTGGCTGCAGTGGCAGCCCGGCCAGCCCCGGGACAGCCGCATACCTCACGCCTCACCGGTGACGCCCGTCGATTTGCTGCAATACGACCCGGCAGCCAAGCCTTTTTCCTCCAGCAAAGGCAAGCAGCACGACAAGGCAAGCGTGCATCAGCTGGCTGTAGCGCTGGACGGTCTGCAAAACGTCTTCTATGCCGATCGTCGCTTCAAGCTGCTGGTCATCCTGCAGGGCATGGATGCCGCCGGCAAAGACGGAACCCTGCGCGCCGTGTTCAGCCAGACCTCGCCGCTGGGCGTACGCACCGTAGGCTGGAAGGCCCCGACGGAAACCGAAAAGGCCCACGACTACCTCTGGCGCATTCATCAGCAAATGCCAGGGGCTGGCGAAGTGGTGGTTTTCAACCGCAGTCAGTACGAGGATGTACTGGTGCCCGTGGTCAATGGCTGGCTGACGTCCGAGCAGCAGGCCCAGCGCTACGCGCAGATCAATGACTTTGAGCGCATGCTCAGCGAAACCGGGACGGTCATCGTCAAGTTCATGCTGCACATCAGCAAGGACGAGCAACGCAAGCGGCTGCAAGAACGTCTGGATGACCCCTGCAAGCATTGGAAGTTTGACGAGGGCGACCTCAAGGTACGCGCTCAGTGGGACGAATATCAGCAGGCCTATGGCCAGTTGCTGGCTGCCACCCACACGCCCTGGGCGCCGTGGACCATCGTGCCCGCCGACTCCAAGACGCATCGCAACCTAATGATTGCCACCTTGCTGTGCGAGATGCTGGGCAAGCTGGAGTTGAAATATCCGCCCGGCTCCCCGGCGCTGGACAAAATTACGGTGAAGTAAAACCGCTTTAGCTCTTATAAAAACAAGAGCGGCTAGCGCAATGCCTGTCTTGATTTGAATATTTAACAGTATTCAAATCATTATTCAGCAAGCGCTAGTTGCTCCTTTTTTTTTGAAGGCAGCCAAGCCTCAGAACTGCCAGCCCAGCCCGCCCAGCCCTTCGAATTCCATCTCAAAGCGATCACCGGTCTGCAACGGCATGCAGCCACACCAGGTGCCCGTGGTCACCACAGTGCCAGCGGGCACACTGCCGTATTCACGCGCCACATGCTGCAACCAGTCCACCAGCAACCAGGCCGGGTCGCCCAGGCTGTGCGTGCCGGTAAAGCGCTGAGCCTCGCCGCCATTCACCGTCACCGTGCACAGCTGCTGGCTCCAGTCACGGCCAAGGATTTGAGATGCGGGCAGCCACTCGCCCAGCGCCAGTCCACCATGGCATTGACCATCGGCCAGCAAAGCCAGGGCCGGAGCCTTGAGGCCGTCGCGCCAGCGCACATCCACCCATTCCACGGCCACGCAGGCCGCATCGACCAGCGCCAGCGCACTGTCGTAATCGAGAGCTGCGGCCTGCTCGGCGCTCACATCCTGGCCTATGCGCAGGGCAATTTCGGCCTCGGCACAGCGCAGCTTGAACACCGTCTCGGGCGCTGGCACCAGCGTCAATCCTTGGCGGATGCCGTCTTCTGGCAGTGGCACGTGCAGCAACTCACCATCGCGGCTGGGGCCGCCGGACTTCCAGTAGCGCGGTGCGCGGTCGGCAGGCCACCAGTTCCAGGTGCGCGCCAGCGCACTCTGCACGGCGCGGGCATCGGCAGCCTCGCCCATCAGCGCGGCCACATCAGCCCCCAGCGCCTGCACTGCCCCCAGCTTGCGCGACCACCACAGCGCATCAGCTGCTGCGTAACTGTCTTCGGGCAGATCGGGCCACAGCGTCTTCCAGTCGGGCAACACCTCTTCCTGCGTCTGCAGTTCTGGAGCGAGACCTACTGGAGGAGTGTTGGCAAACGGGGCTGGCCCGCACCAGCCGCTCTTGCAATCATTGTTTTCAGACATGGTGGTGATGATGGCAAATTTCTGATTTCCGTGGGGCAGATACAGCACTTCAGCAGATTTTCTTCGTTATGCAAGAAATGCATTGCCCCGTTGCGCAAGAAGCTTTGGACAGCCCGACCGAGCACGCCCACACTGAGCATCCCGGAGTGCAAGCCCTCTCAGAGGCCTTGCTTCATCACAGTCAACAAGGCCTACACCATGCAAGCCAAAGACTCTCGAACCGCTGCTGCCACGCATGCTTTACCGTCCTACCTGGACCCCAGCCATGTCGGCCCCTGGGGCATTTATCTCCAACAGGTAGATCGCGTCACGCCCTATCTGGGCTCTCTCGCCCGCTGGGTGGAAACGCTCAAGCGCCCCAAGCGCATTCTGGTCGTCGACGTCCCCATCGAGATGGACGATGGCCGCATCGCCCACTTCGAAGGCTACCGCGTGCAGCACAATCTGAGCCGCGGCCCCGGCAAGGGCGGTGTGCGCTTTCATCAGGATGTGACGCTGTCCGAGGTGATGGCTCTGTCCGCCTGGATGAGCATCAAGAACGCCGCTGTGAACGTGCCCTATGGCGGAGCCAAGGGCGGCATCCGCGTCGATCCCAAGAAGCTGTCGACCGCCGAGCTGGAGCGGCTGACGCGCCGCTACACCAGCGAAATCGGCCTGCTCATCGGCCCCACCAAGGACATCCCTGCACCTGACGTCAACACCAATGGCCAGGTCATGGCCTGGATGATGGACACCTATTCCATGAACACCGGTGCCACGGCCACCGGCGTGGTCACGGGCAAGCCCATTGACCTGGGCGGATCGCTAGGCCGTGTGGAAGCCACGGGCCGTGGGGTATTCACCGTGGGCGTGGAAGCCGCCAAGCTGACCGGTCTGAACCTGCAAGGCGCACGCGTGGCCGTACAAGGCTTTGGCAATGTGGGCGGCACGGCCGGCAAGCTGTTTGCCGAAGCCGGCGCCAAGGTCGTTGCCGTGCAAGACCACACCGGCACCATCTTCAACAACAACGGCTTTGACGTACCTGCGCTGCTGGAGCATGTGGGCAACACCGGTGGCGTGGGCGGCTTTGCCGACTCCGAAGCCATGGATAACGCCGACTTCTGGGCCGTGAACTGCGACATCCTGATCCCTGCTGCACTGGAAGGCCAGATCACCAAGGACAACGCGGGCCAGATCAAGGCCAAGCTGGTGATCGAAGGTGCCAACGGCCCCACCACTCCCGAGGCCGATGACATCCTGACCGACAAGGGCGTGCTGGTCCTGCCCGACGTGATTGCCAACGCCGGCGGCGTGACCGTGAGCTACTTCGAGTGGGTGCAGGACTTCTCCAGCTTCTTCTGGACCGAAGACGAGATCAACGCCCGCCTGGTGCGCATCATGCAAGAAGCCTTTGCCGGCGTCTGGGCTGTGGCGCAAGAGCACAAGGTGTCGCTGCGCACTGCCACCTTCATCGTGGCCTGCAAGCGCATCTTGCATGCGCGTGAGATGCGCGGGCTGTATCCGTAAGCTCCCCCTGAAGCTCTTTATGAACTCCCCCTGAGGCGCTATCGCGCCTTCCCCCTCTCTCTTCGGGAGGGGACGATGCCCTCGCCGCGAGGCGGCTCTTGCTCGGCATCTCATTGCTAGTTCGCGCCAGTTTTTGTACGAACAAAACGAAAAAAGCCTTCTGAATTTCAGAAGGCTTTTTATTGGTTGCGCGAGAAGGATTTGAACCTACGACCTTTGGGTTATGAGCCCAACGAGCTACCAGACTGCTCCATCGCGCGGTAATTTTTTCTCTACACAGAGTGTGTGTCGATGAGGTGAATTGTAGCGCATATTGGTTCGTCATGCGGACCAGTTATGTAAATGCGCGTCTTTTGTGGTTATTCGCTCTGAGATTTGTCGCCCAGCTACTGAGACACACGGCATTTGCGCTAGGACTCCGTCGGTATAGTTGCCGCCCATGGCCAAAGACAAAACCACCTTTACCTGCAATGCCTGTGGCGGCACCAGCCCGCGCTGGCTAGGCAAATGCCCGGGCTGCGGCGCCTGGAACACCTTGGTCGAGACCGTGTCCGACTCCGCTTCGGGTGGCAAAAACCGCTTGAGCCAGCCCCAGGGCTATGCCGGTCTGGCCAATGCGCAGCCAGTGACCCCGCTGTCGGCTATTGAGGCACAGGATGTGGCACGCACTCCCAGCGGCATCGAAGAGCTCGACCGTGTGCTGGGCGGTGGCGTGGTGGAAGGCGGGGTGGTTTTGATTGGCGGAGATCCAGGAATAGGCAAGTCCACACTTCTTTTGCAGGCCATGGATGCATTGCACCGTATTGGCCTGCCTACACTGTATGTGACGGGCGAGGAAAGCGGTGCGCAGGTGGCGCTGCGTTCGCGCCGACTGGGGCTGGACAACAGTCAGGTCAATGTGCTGGCCGAGATTCAGCTCGAAAAAATCCTGGCCACCGTAGAGGCCACCCAGCCCGCCGTGGTGGTGATCGACTCGATCCAGACCGTTTATTCGGACCAGCTGTCCTCCGCGCCCGGCTCCGTCGCCCAGGTGAGGGAGTGCGCCGCACACCTGACGCGGGCGGCCAAGACCACGGGCATCACCATCATTCTGGTAGGCCATGTGACCAAGGACGGCGCGTTGGCCGGCCCCCGCGTGCTGGAGCACATGGTGGACACGGTGCTGTACTTCGAGGGCGACACGCACAGCAACTTCCGCCTGGTGCGCGCCATCAAGAACCGTTTTGGCGCCGTCAACGAAATTGGCGTCTTCGCCATGACGGAAAAAGGTCTCAAGGGTGTGACCAACCCCAGCGCCATCTTTCTGAGCCAGCACAGCGAACCCGTGCCTGGCAGCTGCGTGCTGGTGACGCTGGAGGGCACGCGGCCCATGCTGGTGGAGATTCAGGCCCTGGTGGACCAGGGCGGCCCCGCAGCACGGCGTTTGTCCGTGGGCCTAGACAAGGACCGTCTGGCCATGCTGCTGGCTGTGCTCAACCGACACGCAGGTGTCGCTTGTGCGGATCAGGATGTGTTCGTCAATGCCGTGGGCGGTGTGCGCATCAACGAGCCTGCTGCTGACTTAGCCGTGATGTTGGCGATTACTTCAAGCCTGCGAGGCAAGGCTCTGCCCAAGGGTTTTATCGCCTTTGGTGAGGTGGGTCTGGCTGGTGAGGTGCGCCCTGCCCCACGCGGTCAGGAGCGCTTGAAGGAAGCTTCAAAGTTAGGATTCACCATCGCCATTGTTCCCAAGGCCAACGCGCCCAAGAAAGCCATTCCCGGCCTGACCATCCATGCAGTAGAACGCGTGGATGACGCCATGAATATCGTGCGAGGCATTGGATAAGTGTCACTCATGTCCCCTCTCTAGCATTTACTTTGCTCCGCACAGGTTCAAAGACTCATCCATCCCTCCGTCCTTGGAAGAGATACCAGCACACCCCAGTACCGAGTGAAAAAAGTTGGCATGAGATAACCGTGTGTACTTGTCCAGATTTTGCAGGTTTTGCTGCATTTTCTGGCCCACCTCTGTCTCCAGAAGCTCAGGAGACATCCACACCATCAAAGGAATATTCAACTGCTCTGATGGTGCAGATTCAACAGGCGCGCCATGGTAATAAATTCCATTCTTCCCTAGGGACTCGCCATGATCGGACGTATACAACATGACAGCTTTTTTACCCTTCAAAGCTGAAATACTCTGGAAGATAAAATTGTCAGTGGTAACTATGCTGTTGTCATAAGCATTACTCAGCTCTTCAAGGCCACATGCTTTGACATCTGGATTACTGCAAGCAGGCTTGAACAGCTGATCTTCTGGCATGCTTCTATCAGAATATGTCTGATGCGAGCCCAGTGTATGCAAGATTACGAGCTTTTTGTTTTTTTCTGCGACTGACTCCTTTAAATAGGGAAGCAAGGCCATATCTCTTGCGCCCACAGTCGAATTTTGAAGAACTGCATACTTTGATACTAAGTTGTCATAGCCCAGATAGCTATATATTTCATTGAGTCCCTGAAGGCTATAAATATCTACTCCAAAATTCAAAGAACGGAAAACATCGGTAAATGCTGACTCTTTGAAGTTTTCCAGTCGCTGGCTAGGCTCAACTCTCGAAAAAATACATTTGATAGAGCTAATAGTGATAGTGTCGCAGGATGTCACATTGCGAAAGCTCGTCAGTCCATCCACCGTAGACAGCATCGGACTTGTAGGCTTCTCATAGCCGTTGATGCCGAAACGATCTCCTCGTGCAGTTTCACCAACAATCACAAGTACGAGCAAGTCATCTAGTCCTGAAGCAAGACTGTATTCATATTTCTCACTGAGTTGTGGAAGGCCTGCAAACGAGCGCTGAAAAACACGATATTTCTTGCGCGCAACATGTGAGGAATACAGCACATCCACCGGTGAGAAAAAAGCAATCGACTGGGCCAGTTTCGGGTCACGAATATGGCCTTTTTTTTCCAGTTTAAATTCACCAAAATGAAATATCAAAGCAATCAATGCCAATGCTGCAGCAGAGCCCACTGCCGCAAATAGCGTTTGCTTAATAAAGGTTGATTTTTTTATTTCAAGAGAGAAAATAATGAAAATCGGAATAATCCCAGTCACTAGAACCCATAAAACAAGATTCCAGGAAACCATCTCCAAGCTCAATGAAGCATCATTAATCCAAGTACTTAGAACAATATCATCTGTAATTACAGTATTGTAATTAAATTTAAAAAATAATGATAATGAGCAAATTAGGACAAGAAAGGATAGAAAAGTCTTAAATAAGTATCTGTGAAATAGAGATGAAAGTAACACAAAAAAAAGCAGCAGCAAGGCAGGCCACAGCCCGAAAAAGAGAGAGTCAAACTTATTTTCAGTAGTTAAAAAATTAAAGACATAAAGATAAAAAACAACTATAAAACTCAGAAGCTGCTTTGATAAGGCAATTTTTTTTAAAATCATATTGATAAACAAAAAAACAATAATTTCCAACAACTGCTCCAAGTCTTGCTTGGGTAGCCATGTGGCTGCGCTAGTCTAGCCGGCGGGAAATCCCCCATCACGGCCGGCAGACTTCTCGAGCCCACGAATACGCACTGTCCGCAACGCACGAGCCAAGTAGAAGCAGCACAATAAGCCTATGAATTTGCGCAATATTCTGGTTCCCCTAGGTCTGATCGTGCTGGTGGTCGCGGCCTATAACTCTGCTGGCTGGCCTGGCGTTGCCGCCGTCGTGGGAGGCATCATCATGTGGATACTCCTGCACTTCACGCGCCTGATGTCCATCATGAAAAAGGCCTCCCAGCGCCCTATTGGCTATGTTGGCAGCGCCGTGATGCTCAACGCAAAGCTCAAGCCCAAGGTACCGCTGGTGCATGTGGTCGCCATGACCCGATCGCTGGGCCAGCGACTGTCCGAAGAAGGCTTGGACCCCGAAATCTACCGCTGGACCGACGGCACACAGTCCCATGTGACCTGCGAATTTGTCGGCGGCCGCCTGATAAAGTGGGAACTGCAACGCCCTCAGCAACCTGAAGAGGCTGTGCTGGCTGCCCCCGAAACAACAGCCCAGAAAACGCCCGACACCACCCCCTAAAATGGCAGCTGCAGGAGACAAGCGCTGCCGCAGACACCGCAGCAGTGCCCGCCAAATACACAACCCATAGAGGATGGTTTTATGAGCCCTGTTGTTCCTTCGATGTCCGACCGCGACGGCAAGATCTGGATGGATGGTCAGTTGGTGGACTGGCGTGACGCCAAGATCCATGTGCTGACCCATACGCTGCACTACGGCTGTGGCGCCTTTGAAGGCGTGCGTGCCTATGAGACCGCACAGGGCACGGCCATCTTCCGGCTTGAAGAACACACCAAGCGCCTGTTCAACAGTGCCAAGATTCTGCGCATGCAGATCCCCTTCACTCAGGATCAGGTCAATCAGGCACAGGTTGAGGTTGTCAAGACCAACGCTCTCAAGTCCTGCTACCTGCGCCCGCTGACCTGGATTGGTGACCGCAAGCTGGGCGTGAGCCCCAAGGGCAACACCATCCACCTGATGGTCGCGGCCTGGGCCTGGGGCGCCTATCTGGGCGAAGAAGCCATGCAGCGCGGCATCCGCACCAAGATCTCCAGCTACACCCGCCATCATGTGAACATCACCATGAGCCAAGCCAAGGCGGTGAGCAACTACACCAACTCCATCCTGGCCAATACCGAAGCGCTGGATGACGGCTACGACGAGGCCATCCTGCTGGACGCATCGGGCTTTGTCTCCGAAGGCTCTGGCGAGAACATCTTTGTCATCAAGGACGGCGTGGTCTACACCCCCGACCTCTCGGCAGGTGCCCTCAACGGCATCACCCGCAACACCGTGCTGCACATCTGCAAGGACCTGGGCCTTGAAGTGGTACAAAAGCGTATCACCCGTGATGAGCTGTATATCTCTGACGAGCTGTTCTTCACCGGCACGGCTGCCGAAGTGACCCCCATTCGTGAAGTGGACCGCGTGCAGATCGGCGAAGGCCGCCGCGGCCCCATCACCGAGAAAATCCAGACCGCCTACTTTGACATCGTCAACGGTCGTAACCCCAAATACGCACACTGGCTCACCAAAGTGTGAAAATCCACAGTCCTCGGCGCAATCACCTGAGGACTGCGATCATCGAAAATCAAGAGAAAGACACAAGAAATGACCACGAACGCCGTCGTCGAACTGGCCGCCAAAGACCTGAACGCCCAAGGTGGCGTGTTCTGCCCCAGCCCCAAGGCCGACATGAAACTGTGGAACAGCCACCCCAAGGTCTATCTGGATTTGGCCAAGACTGGCGAAGCCAAGTGCCCCTATTGCGGCACCACCTACCGTCTGAAGGCGGGTGAGGTGTTTGCTGGTGGGCATTGAGAGTAATCTCTTAATCCGAAGGGCACCTGATAGGTGCCATTTTTATTTCAACGACTACTATCGTCGGCTCTCCAGTCCCTCACATCTGCTGCAGACTTTCAAGCGCTTCTCGTCTTTACTGTTATTTTATTCACCATGAGTACTGCCTTTTATTTAATCAACTTGGACGATAGCACCGATCGCCTGCGAAGTGCATCTGAACAACTCACTCGAGAAGGCGTGAATTTCATTCGGGTATCTGCCTTTGATGGCAGAGGTAAATCCATGGCCGATTTTAAAGACTACGATGAAAATGCAGCGGAGTCATATATGGGACGTGGTTTGCGTGGAGGTGAAATGGGCTGTTACTACAGTCACTTGCAATGCATTCGAGAATTTTTAGAAAGTTCATATGAACACGCTGTCGTCATTGAAGACGACGTTTTAATTCCTGAAAAATCCATCAAAAAACTAGAGAAAATAATTTCTTGGCTTCAAGAAAATAAAATCACATGGGATATCATTAATTTTGGGGCGCAAAAAAATAAAATTTACTCAAAGTTAGCTGACATTGATAACCATCAAATAATCAAGGCACACTATTTTCCAATGACAACAACAGGTATCGTCTGGACAAGAGATGGCGCCCAGAATTTCCTTGATTATTCTAAATCCATTTATGCTCCAGTTGATAATACATTGAGAGAATGGCAATGCTATAAAAATAGCGGTATTTCTATTGTTCCACCGTTGGTATCAACTACTGGTGCAGAAAGTGATATTGATAGCGGAGCCATAAAAGCACGAAGCAAACAAGGACGCCTTTTCTCATATGGATTTAGAAAGCAATGGAGACTCTGGCGTCAAAAAATGATAGCTTTTTATCATAAGATTTTTAATAAATAAAATGTCGGCATTTAAAAGATTTTTTGATATTATCGCTTTAACAGCAATATCTTTTGGATATTTTTTATTTCCTTGGAAAATTAATCAGGGAACGGCAGTTGTCGGTTCCGGTTTAATTTTATGGTTAGCTTGCAACTTAAGAGATCAAAATACAAAAAAAACCCTCAAAGACCCATTAATAATCTTAATATCTGTATTTTTGTTAATTTGTATCCTACAGTCCATAAAAATTCCTGAAGCTTGGTCAGCCAGCGCAGCTGACTCCATATCCAGATATTACAAATACTTATTTTCGATCATTGCGATTGCAGCGATGAGTGATCAGCGCATACGAAATATCAGCGTCAAGGCTTTTTTTTCATCTATATTATTAATTGTAATATCGATGCATTTGAATATTTTTTGGAATCTTCCTTGGTCAAATACAACCATAAAAGGATGGGGTAACGATCAGACCGTAGTCGGAGACTACATTACGCAAAATCTCTTCGTCTGCCTTTTTATTATTCTTTCTCTTGATTTCTTCAGAAATTCCAAATTCAAATATCAAAAAATATTTTTTTTAATTACTTTTATAGCAGGGGTTCATGCCATTCTTTTTCTTTCAATCGGAAGAACAGGATACCTACTAATTACTATCGCACTGGGCGTTTATAGTTTATGGGCTATCCAATCAAGATGGAAATGGCTCACCCTATTTACTTTGATTGGCACAGTAGCCATCGCGATTCATAGTTCACAGCATGCCTCAGACAGAGTAAAGCTAGCACTTAGTGAGGCCAATACTGCAATTGCTTCTATAAAAAACAATCAAGTACCCGATCTAACCAGTATTGGTGCACGCATCTATATGTGGGATCAAACATGGCAGATCATTACTCAAAAGCCCTTAAAAGGCTGGGGAGTAGGAAGCTACCCACATCAATGGTGCAAAAATGTTCCTAATTTTTGGTGCAATGAAACAGCAAAATACCATCCGCACAATCAGTATTTAATGTTTTGGGTAGAACTAGGAATAGCAGGATTATTAATTTTTCTAGTAATGATATTTTATTTAATTAATAAAGGCATCAAAGACAATAAAAATGGTGGAGTACTACTATCACTAACAGTAATTTTATTGGTTGATAGTTTTATTAACTCTCCTTTTTACGTCAGAAGAGAGTATCAATTTTTCTTATTATGCATACCTTTGGCTTACTCACTACTCAAAAATTCTCAAGATAATAATTATAAAAAATGATGCCACCAATTTTTTATAGAGTGCTTTTTATGAATCTTCTCTTTGAGATCAACGCTTTCAGAATTAATGAACGATTTTAAATCGTAATCTATGCCATCCTCAATAATCAACACATTATTAGGATGGTAGAATATATCCTGCCTTGCAGACTTTCTATTCGTAATCAGCTTACAACCAAGAAAAGCGGCCTCCATACTGCGCATTGTAGGGCCTGATTGGTTTTCCTGTACAATTTCAAGAAGGCATTTTGATTTTTCGGCTATATTTATATTCTCCACGTAGGAAATATTTGAATAACTTAAATACTCCTTTTCCTCTTCAGAGTATTTAGCTCTTTTGCTTGGAGTTATATGAAATTTACAATGCAGACCTTGATTAACAGCACTTTTCTTAATAAAAATTAATTTTTCCAGCCGACCTTTGTCTGAGCCAGCAAAATAAATATCGTTATTTTTCTCAATGCAATTATTTTCAATTTCAACAAAAGGCTGGGCCATTAATCCTAGCTCATATTGATTTGCATCTTCTGGATCAAATGTAAAAACATGGTCAAAAAGTTTTTTGAGAATTTTTAAATTTCTTTGAACCTTAGATATTTTCCCATCATGGGTTTGCAAGGGATTCCAAAGAAATATACTTCTTTTTTTCGCAGCTGGTATAGCTTTACATATAACCTGGATATCTCTTATGTAATCTACATCAAAAAACAATACGCTGTCATTTTTCGATATTTTTTGCAATGCAGACTTTGTCTCATCTTGGAGACTTAATCCTCCATTGATAAGCATGAACCTAGACTCAAAATATCTTATTATTTTCTTCAAAAAACTTTTTCTTTTTTTTGAGAATTGAACAATCTCAACTTCCTTCTCTTTTTTTAAAGGTTCAAGGATAAATCCTGCCAAAGTATTGTTTATATCTGTTATTATGTACAGCATAATAAAATTCCAATAGAAATCATAGACAAATATTTAAGTCGCATCTCTATTACTTAAATAAGGTACAAATCAAGAGCAGTACAAGAGTACACAAAACGAAGCGGAGATGCCTCAGAGACTGCGCTAGCAGACTTATAAATACTCATGACTTGAGATCTCGTAAAGGCAAACCAGTCGCGATCGCTCCCAATGCGCCCTGCCCCAACGCAAAGACTCCATACAAGAGGCCAACCCAACCGCTAAAACAGCAGATACCCCGAACGGGGTCAGCGCCGCCACGGCCGCCGCTTCGCGGGTGCCCATCAGCACCAGCAT